>CAIULL010000253.1 GCA_903899985.1 uncultured Schlesneria sp. | reverse complement strand
TAATATGGAAGGTCCGTCTCACCGAAAGTAAACAAGGAGTACCGAACACCCCGGACAATTTTCACGGCTTCCCAAGCGGCACGAAAACGGCGTTCGTTTGAAAAACTGTCCATCGGAAACACAACCGGCACTCCTCTTGCGGGCCAATTTCAAAACGCTTGTCGACGTCCGATCAAGTCAGCGTGGCGTCAACCTGACGATACACAATGATTATTGTTCTGACGAAGCAAGATAAACCAAGAACTCACGGTTCGTCGGCCGATCACAACATGCCGTTCGAACTGCGAATATAGTTGAGTCGAACGGTCAAACGAAAACAAGCGCCATTTGAAATTCGCGAGTATGTCACTCGCAAGCGAAGACGCATCGCACTGGAAAAAATCGAAATTGGGGGGACTTCGGGATGTCGTTTATCAATGATCAACTCGTTTGAGTCAGCCGTTCTTGAAGCTGCATAGCGGTGGCCGAGTCAGGAAATTCACGCGTTGACAGGCACCGTTTTCGCGAGCATTCCGGGGAACTTTAGCGCCCCTTAGGGCTTTCTGATTGTTATTGGGGGTACGTTTCGAGATTCGGACTGAACCGGCCGATTGACAATTATTCCCATAACGATTCGGCAGATAGCTTGGAATGGGGGATTCACGAGGAATCCCCGCGAAACATCTCCTTTAGCCTGGTTCTTTTCCCTTTGATTTTGATCACATTACCGCTTGACGTTCATTCCCCCTGCTTTGGAATCCTCGTTGCATCGATCTTGCCGACTTGCGCTGTAAAGTTTCATCTTAAAGGTCGATCTGGCCAATCCCCAGCAGATGTCTTTCAGGAATTCGTGTTGTCCGAACAACGCTGAAACCGGTTTCTTTCGCTGGATTGCTGGTGCGCAGTCTGTTGTACTCCATCAACATCCCGGTCATGTTGACGCCCATCCCGGCAGCGATCAGCATCATGCTGTCAAACAGAATTCAAGGAATAGGCGATCCAGTTGCGGATCCGACTGTGATCCGACCGCAACATAAAACCACGCCTCATTGTCAACATAAGCCCTTTACAAAAAAGGCGTTAACAACAAGGACAAGATCACGTGATTGGCTCGTGCAAGATTATTTCACGAGCACCTTTCAAACTTTAAGAAAATTCCGCGATTTTGTTGTTGACCTGCCACAACACTATTTGTATTTTTATGTCGTTATTTTTAAACATCCATCAAGCACCGGCGTTACCCGGTTCGCATGGAGAACGAGACTCGAATGGCGGGTCGATGATCGACGCCAGCTTCGGTTATGTGACGGACATCAACGAAATTGATCTTTGACAATCCGGTATCAATTGAAAACCGATCGAACCGAAGCGGCTAGAAAATTGCTTTGAGTAAGCGTGAAGCGGACGGATCAGGAAATCAAACTCGTTTTTTCGTCCGGCCTGCCTTTGAGGAACTTGATTTTGGAAGTGTCTTCAAAGTTCCTCTGCTGGTTTGAGCGAGAGGTCCTGAGGAACCGCTTGTGGCGGCTGGACAGGAGCACCTCGCCAATTGTCTGCCGCTTCGGCTGCCCGACTCACTTCGGAGGATGATGGGATTCGAACTTGATCGAACTGCGTCGAACCGTGTCGAACTCGTACGCGGCGAAAGAATGAAGGAAACATCTCCAAAATCCTATGAAATACGGAGAATGGTCGAAGTCGATCGAACTTGATTGAACTGTGACACCAAATTTCTCGGCGGCTAAATTTCAGCGGAACAGACGAGAGAATTTTTAAACTGACGGGCTCGAAATGAACGAAGCGAGGAAAACCACGGAAAACCTTTGATCGAGTCTGTGCCGCATCAGGATAGCACTCGCAGAGAGAGGAATCAGAAAGAGTTTAACCACGGATACCACCAATAGGCACTGATTTGAAAAGCCACGAACAACATGATTCCAATATGCCTTGTCAGTGCTCATCCGAATGACCAGTGCTTAAAAGCTCTTCAAATTGCTTTGGTGGTAAATTGGGAAGACGATCGAACTCAAGTGAACTCGCGCGAACTCTGGTGAACTTTTCGACGACAGAAAACACGGAAAGTGATCGCCAAAAGCCTGTAAATTACGGGGAATTGTCGAAGTCGCGCGAAGTCGCGCGAAGTCGCGCGAACTTTTCGATCAGATTTCTCGGCGGCTTGGGTCCGGCGGAGCAGATAAGAAGATTGTTGAACTGGAGGACACAAATCGAATTGAGCAATTTGGCCAAATTGGCAAAGTTCGAACCCGCAAAAATGCCTATAAACAGGGAAGTTGGTCCACTTGACCATCTTTCTTCAATGTTTCAGTGGGTAATGAAAAACGGTCAAGATCTAAGAATCGCTTGGAAGCTTGCCAGTTCAATATTGTTCGCCCGAATCCGTTGTCGTGGGAAAGGATGGGACAGATGAGACCTATAAGACTTATGTGACTTTCTCAAAAGGCGAGTTTTGCATTATCCCATTCGAAGGGGCCGGAGGCGACCGCGTTACGGGGCGAAATTGAGATTCAAAATTCTTCCTTGAAGGAAACGTGCTGGCCTGCTATCGTTCGTGGTTCTGGTGAACGATTTCAATTTTTTCGGCAATTGCGACGGGAGAGTGCGGGGAATGGGCGTCAAGAAGACAGGAAAAGGACGACGGAAACTAGGCCGAAAGAAGCGAAAGATGCGGAGCAAGATTCGTCACCGAAAATAATTCGGTCAATGGGCAAAATTTTAGCCCGCGACATGTCGGCCCCCCAATTCCTTGCGTGGCCCGAAAACCGACAAAAGATTCGCCCGGCATGCCTCATGCCGGGCTTTTCGCACTTAAATTTTGTGTGAATTCTGAAACAGGGCTGCGAAGACGACCCTCTGATCGTTGAGCGAATGCGCCGTTCAAGCTACGCTAAAAGGGCCGCGTTTGAGAGGTTTGCATTCCCTCCGCCCGAAAGTCCTGCCTTAATGTCCGCTGTGGATCCTGCCACTGATCTTGATGTCCTTCCTCCTTTCGATTTCGATCCGCGAACGCGTGTCGTTTTTGGGTCGGGGACCGTGAGGCGTCTCGGTGAACTTGCGAAAGAACTGGGTGGAACCCGAGTTCTATTCGTGACCGATCCGGGTATCGAACGGGCAGGGCATGCGAGCAATGGAATTTCTGCGCTGGCCGATGCGGGACTTGACGTCAGCGTGTTTCACGATGTGGAACCGAACCCGACCACAGACGATGTTGATCGAGGTCTCGCCGTCGCCAAGCGAGAGGGCATTAACCTGATTGTGGCTGTGGGTGGCGGCAGTGCTATGGACTGCGCCAAAGGGATCAATTTTCTGCTGACAAACGGCGGCCAGATCAAGGACTATTGGGGTGTCGGTAAAGCCACCAAACCAATGCTGCCACTGATTGCTGTTCCTACCACGGCTGGGACCGGCAGTGAAGCTCAATCATTCGCCTTGATTGCAGATGCCAGGACTCATATGAAAATGGCGTGCGGCGACAAAAAGGCTGCGTGTCGCGTTGCAATTCTGGACCCCGATCTGACGCTAAGCATGCCCAACAGTGTGACAGCGGCAACGGGAATCGACGCCATCAGTCATGCTCTCGAAAGCCATGTGACAACGAAGCGAAATGCAATTTCGCAATTATTTTCCCGCCGTGCCTGGCGGTTGCTGGCTCAAGCATTTCCCATTGTGACGTCCCCCAAACAAGTTTTCGCTGGGTCTGGAAATCCTCAAACGTCGAATGGACCAGCACCAACGACTCTTGTGGCCGCTCGGGGAAACATGCTGCTGGGAGCGCACCTTGCTGGAGCAGCGATTGAAAATTCGATGCTGGGTGCAACTCATGCTCTAGCAAATCCATTGTCGGCGCACTTTGAAACTCAGCATGGAATTGCCATCGCCGTCATGCTGCCACACGTCATCCGCTACAATACTCCCGTGGTCGGAAAGGCATACGGACGCCTGGCGGCCGACTTGGGACTCTGTTCCGTCGATGATCCGGTTGCGGGAGAACTGATTGCAACTTATGTCCGCCGATTTGCCACGATTGCTGGATTACCTTCGTCACTTCGCGAATGTCATGTGGATCGCTTGAAGTTGCCTTTAATGGCAGAAGAAGCTGCCAAACAATGGACTGGGACGTTTAACCCGCGACCTGTTGATGCAAAGAGCCTGCTAGAATTATACGAGGCCGCATTCGATTCGTGATGCTGGATCAGACTCTTGTCAAAGATTTGAGGTTTTCATGCTCACATTCCGCCGTTCAGAAACTCAACGCACGTATTTGCGAACTGGAACTCATGGTTCGCATCTGAAACAGCTGATTGCGCTGTGGTTGGCATTGATCACAATCATCGCGCAGGCGAACGCAGAAGAAGCCGTTGTGCCTGGAAAACATAGCTGGTCATCGTTTCGACATGACCTGCATCAAACAGGAGTCGCGTCGTCTGAACTCCCCGCGAAGCTCGAAAAATTGTGGGAGGTCTCATTAGGTGACCAGATTCTCGCCACAGCTGCGATCGTTGGTGACTTTGTTTACGTTCCCTGCCTGTCAGGAGAGTTAGTGTGCCTCAAGCGATCGGATGGTGAAAAGGTCTGGGCATACAAATCGGTGGAAAAAGTCGAAACGAACTCGTTCGCACCCGGATTTAAATCGTCACCCACTGTCACTTCGGATGCCATCTATCTCGGCGATGAAGAAGGTGTTTTTCATGCGATCGATCGAAAATCAGGGAAGAGACTTTGGAAGTTCGAAACACAAGGCGAAATCTACAGTTCTGCCGCCGTCACCGATGGGCGGATTCTGTTCGGTTCATACGACAACAACCTCTATTGCCTGAACATGGACGGTAAACTGGCCTGGAAATTCGCGACTCAGGGGTATGTGCATTGTGCTCCGGCCGTGGTTGACGGGGTGACCTTCATCGCAGGATGCGACGAACACCTGAGAACGATCGACGTTCTGACCGGCGAAGAGCGATCCGAATTAAAGCTGGAAACGTACCTGATCGCTTCCCCCGCTGTGGTCGGCGATATTCTATATGTCGGGACTTATGCGAGCGAAGTGGTGGCGGTCAATTGGCGAAAGCAGTCTGTTGTCTGGCGTTATCAATCGGGAAATGGCGACTTTCCGTTTCACTCGTCCGCTGCAGTGGTTGACAACATGGTAGTGGTCGGCGGACGGGATAAGCACGTTCATGGAATCTTTCGAGACAGCGGAAAAAAAGCCTGGACTTTTCCCACCCGACAGAAAGTTGACAGCTCACCAGTGATTGTCGGTGACCGGGTCTTTATCGGTTCCAACGAGGGGAACCTGTACGAACTGGGCCTGTCCGATGGGGCTGAGCGTTGGAAATTCAATGCGGGAAAGCCGATTTCAGCCGCGCCCGCAGTTGGCGAAGGAGTACTTGTAGTCGGTATCGAAAGCCGCGACGGAAAAGTATTTTGTTTCGGCAAGAAATAGCGCGGTTTTACTCAGGGAAAGAGACGATCACATATTCGTTTTGGCGTCGCTCGCTTCACCGATTACGGCATTCAGTGCCGTGTTGAGAACCGAATCTTGCCGATGGTCTTTTGAGTAGATTCGGAAAATACAAAAGCTGATCGGTAATGCTCGAAAGAGATCGTCATCGGACAGACCTTGTGGCGTACCGACAGTCGGATCAAGCAGGAAGTTCTGGCCACTCGCGGGAAGGCGACTGCTAGGACGGTGATAGTGCTTCGCTACGTCTATCTTCAGATCCAGCTGTTTTAAATCACGCGGTAGCCGTTCACGTACTCGGCGCAAAACAAGGTCTGGTTCCGAAAAGATCGTGGTTCGTTCAGCGGTCCCGGAGTGAAAATTGAGTGTTCTTTCACACGCCATTTTCCAGTGGACCTCTCGACAGATAACCTTGCGCCAGCGTTGGCCAAGCTCGTTAAGCTGCGGATCATTGCTATCCGCCCAGCGCTCAACATCGACCATAAATGTCGATTCGGTGAATTTGCGGTAAGAATCCAGTTTTTCGAGCGGATTCCCCTGAAAGAGATGCGTCATGGTCTCAGGGAAAAGATCCTCCAGCGCCAGGTCGACTGCTCGAACGGTCCGGTGAAAATAAATCGTTCTAAACAGATTGGCTCGTGTTTCGATGAAATTAATCAGCGTTGGAAGCCCTCGAGAATGAATCGTGAGTCCCGCCGATGTGAAGAATGTGTAGTGCAGGATGCGATTCAGATCGAACGCCTTGGTGTTGTATCCCGACATGTACGCATCGCGCAGGACGAAGTCCATATTGTCGACGGTGTAAATCCCGCTGAATAACGATCGAAGTTTCCTCAGCCAGTCTGGATGCCCCTCCTCAGAAGGTGTTCCGGGCTTGGGACGCCGAATCAACCAGGAAATCTGTTGAGGGTCGAGTTCTTCCAACGGTTGAAGTTTACCATTCGGATTGCGACGAATTCGCCTCAAGATATCAGCCAGTTCCTGCTCGATCACGGCACTGCCAATGTCTTCGTGTGTCACGCCGAACTGATCCAAGTAGTGATCATCGAAAAAGTGACCAAACGGTCCGTGGCCAACATCGTGCAGCAGCGCTGCCATCCGCAGCAGGCTCTCGACGTATGCTCGAGAAGGAACATTGCGACACGATTCGCATAACGATTCATACCAGTGTTCGATGGCGACTGAAGCAAGGTGCATGGCCCCCAGAACATGCTGAAATCGCATGTGTTCGGCCGACGGAAAGACCCACCAGGCTGTTTGAAGCTGGTGGATATGTCGCATCCGCTGGACCCAAGGATGATCGATAATATCCTGTTCTGCGGTTTCCCCCTCAGGCAAACCGGCTCGGGCAATGAATGGAATGTACCCATGAATGGGATCGTGTGACAGACTTTCGTTCAGGAAATCGCGAACCATCGGCAAGCCTCTTCCAATCGGCAGAACGTGGATATTGGCCGGATAATAGCAACTGAACGAGAAAGTCCCCAGACAAGTTATCTGGGGACTTCATTTCAAGTGCGATTGCAACGACCTTTTATCTCAGCCTAACGGAACACTGCCGAGCCGAAAGGGAAACGGTTTTGGGTTGCCGAGCCAGATGTTGTCGAAACATTAACTGTCCCGACACTGATCCGTTTGACGGACGCCACGAGGTGGTCGATTTCATCCGTCGTATTGTAGAACGCGAAGGATGGACGAACGGTAGCATCAACGCCATAACGACGTAAGGAGGGCTGCGAGCAATGGTGACCTGCGCGTACAGCGATCCCTTCAAGGTCGAGCAACTTTCCGACCTCTTCCGTGCGGCGATCCTTCAAGACGAAGGAAATCACGCTGACTTTTTCCCGTGCTCGCCCGATCAGACGCAACCCATCAATCGGCAGCAATCGCTCGGTTGCATATTCCAACAAGTGATGTTCGTAGTTACCAATATTGGTAAGTCCAAGACTTTGGACATAATCCAAAGCGGCACCAAGCCCCACCGTGTCGGCAATGTTGGGTGTCCCCGCTTCAAACTTATTAGGAGGATCAGAATAGGTTGTTTCTTCGAACGTGACGTTCTTGATCATGTTCCCACCACCCTGCCAGGGGGGCATGATTTCCTGCAATTCTTCACGGGCATAAACAACGCCGATGCCCGTCGGACCAAAGATCTTGTGCCCGGAAAACACGAAGAAATCGCAGCCAATTTCCTGAACGTTGACAGGAATGTGGGAAACGGATTGCGCCCCGTCGATCAGAACCCGTGCCCCATAGCGTTTCGCCAGATGAGTCATTTCGGTGACTGGCAAAATGGTGCCAAGGCTGTTGGAAGCCTGAGTCAACGCCACGATTTTGGTCCTTGGTCCAAGAAGTGTCTGATATTCCTCAAGCATCACTTCGCCGCGATCATTCACGGGAATGACGCGAATTATCGCACCCTTTTCCTTCGCGACCATTTGCCACGGGACGATGTTCGCGTGATGTTCCAGAGTCGACAACAGGATTTCATCGCCAGGCTGCAAGAACTTTTGACCGTAGGTCTTTGCAATCAGATTGACTCCTTCGGTCGTCCCTCGCACGAAAATAATCTCTTTCGACGAGCCCGCCCCGAGGAATCGCTGAACCTTTTCTCGAACCGCCTCGAACGCATCCGTCGAACGAGCAGCAAGCGTATGAGCAGCACGATGAATGTTCGAATTATCATGGGCGTAGTAATAAGAGATCGAGTCGATGACCGATTGTGGCTTTTGAGTTGTCGCGGCATTATCGAACCAGATTAATGGCTTGCCGTGAACCCTCTGGTTCAGTGCCGGAAAATCACGACGAATTGAAGGAACGTCGAACGGCCGGGAGCCACCAGATAAGACGGGATTGGGGATTTGATTCGGAGCCAGGATCTGCTTAAGAAACGCGACCCCAGATGCACCAAATCCGAACCCACAGTCAGGTTGCGGAGCGGGATTTCTGATTTGCTCGACAAAATTGCGTAGCCCATCAGGAGAAACATCCGCCACATGATGTGGTGCCCCGACGGGAGTGTCAGGCGTGAAGCCTAGATTCACAGGGGCAGGCAAAATCGCAGGTGCATAGCGTTCAACAGCAATGGGTGAGACTCGACCCTGCGGAGACGAATCTGAAGACGAGGTTCGATATGCCGAAGGAACGTACGAATTCGCCGGATAGAAGGGCTGTTGAGGAACGGCAGTCACCACAGGGGATGCTGGAATCCCATCTGTCGAGCTTTGCGGAACGTCATTCAGCAAACGGGTAGCGATTTCTGCGATCAAATCGGGAGTGACTTCAGTCATGAGTCCGCCTTTAAAAAACTCGCAAAGCCAAAGCCTGTGGAGACGTCATTCGGATTAATGAAAACGGAAACAACGATCGAGTACCGCGTTGTCATCACGATGCGAGCCTGCAAAAGATACGAAAAAGCACTTCACGCGACGCACAACGCAGACGATTGTCCGATTTCCACAAGACTACTTCACCTTGGGTTTACGGTTTTCGTAGTCGTGGTAATAGCCAACTTCCACGTTTTCCAGCACACCCAGCGCATCGTCAGTCAACACGGCCAGCGAAAAATAGAGCGTGAGAAGATATGAGGCGACCCCCAGACTGTCTGTCCCCATCAGGCGAGCTGACAGACTTGGCATGATCTCACCGGGAATGCCGGCCTGATGCAGTCCGACGACACCTTGATCAGCTTCACCCACTCGCAAGAGCAGGATACTGGTCGTGCCGAACCACTGATTCGACTGGTATCGACTCTTCATTTCCAGCTTGTCGCAAGGGACAAGTGGAACACCGCGCCAGGTGATCACGGGCGTACCGAACAAGACCGTCGTTACGGGAGGAACACCACGCCAGGTGCATTCACGTTCGAATGCGGCAATCGCCTTCGGATGAGCGAGAAAGAAAGCGGGCTTCTTCCAGACGAGTGCGAGTAACTCGTCAAGGTCGTCCGGCGTTGGAGCGCCGTAACGAGTGCTGATTCGCATGGCAGGGTCGACCGAGTGGATCAAACCGAACTTCGTGCTGTTGATAAGTTCCCATTCTTGACGTTCTTTGATCCCCTCGATCGTCAATCGCATTTGTTCTTCGAGTTGATTGAAGGGCCCGTTGTAAAGATCGGAAACCCGTGTATGAACTCGAACGACTGTCTGCACAGCGGAAAGAGAGTACTCGCGGGGATTGGCGGAGTAGTCGACGAAGGTTTCTGGTATCTCCATGTTTTCGGCGAAGCCTGAAACCAGGTCGATGTTTCGTTCGCCATATCGATTGACGGTTGAACGAAGTTCGAGGTGCTCTTTGATCGCCTTTTTGAAATCGTCGTTCAAATTGGGCAGTTCTTTGAGAACGGCATCCAGATCTTTACGGGAAAAGGTGAGCAGCACACATGGAGTAATTGTTCGCACCGTGACATCGGAGGGTTTATCCGAGACGAGATCGGTTTCACCGAAGTATTCTCCTTCATTCAGCAAGGCAATCCGCAGATTGCTGCCGTGGACACCTTTACTTAAGACTTCGACCTGCCCCTGAGCGATGATAAAGAACTTGCTGCGATCTTCACCTTCTACGATCAGCTTATTGCCGAGAGAAACCGCTTCCGTTTTGAAGCGACTTGTCATACGGGCAATGATCGCATCGGGTAACCGGGAAAAGAGCGGAACGCTGCGAAGAGATTCCGGTGTAAACGAAACATCCTCGCCGTTGATCTCGACACCGATTCGTTCGGCCTTTGATAACTCAACCTTCGTACGATTCACCCGAAATGTGCCGCCATCGACCTGAACCCAAGGGAGCAGACTGAGCATCCACCGTGGGGTAATCGACATCATCTTCGGCGATGTCTTGGTTGTGGTGGCCAGATTTCGGGCCACGGAAGTCGTCACGCTTCGCTGTAACAAATTATCGGACATCTCTGAGAAACTCCTTTATCTTGCAAGTAGAGGGATTTTATTTTCGATTCGAGGGAATTTGTGATCAGATTCCAAGACCGTCTTCGAAACCGGATGGATTGCGATGGTCGTAATCGTGGTAGTAAGCAACTTCCACGTTTTCGAGCACACCCACCGCATCGTCGGTCAAAACGGCACACGACGAATAGAGCGAGAGAAGATAGGATGCGACACCCATACTGTCGGTCGCCATCAGACGGGCGGAAAGGCTTGGCATGATCTCGCCGGGGATACCGGTTTGATGTAGACCAACAACCCCCTGATCGGCTTCCCCGACTCGCAAGAGCAAGATATTTGTGGTCCCGAACTGTTGTCCTGACTGGTTTCGACTGGTCTTTCCGATTTCGAGTTTGTCACACGGAACCAGAGGGATCCCGCGCCAGGTAATCATCGGTGTGCCGAAGAGCGAGGTGGTATCAGGGGGAACGCCACGCCAGGTACATTCTCGCTCAAACGCAGCAATGGCCCGTGGGTGTGCGAGAAAGAATGCAGGCTTCTTCCAGACCTGAGCAAGCAATTCATCCAGGTCGTCAGGCGTCGGTGCCCCGTACCGCGTACTGAGACGCATTGCGGGATCAGCAGAATGGAGCAATCCGAATTTTTTGCTGTTGATGAGATCCCATTCCTGGCGTTCTTTAATCCCTTCAATCGTCAGCCGGATTTGCTCTTCAAGCTGATCGTAGGGACCATTGTAGAGATCTGACACTCGTGTATGAACACGAACGATTGTCTGGATCGCGGAAAGGGAATACTCTTTAGGGGTAGGGGAGTAATCGACGAATGTTTCAGGAATCTCAACATTCTCGGCAAACCCCGAGACGAGATCGATGTTACGCTCGCCATAACGGTTGGTTGTGGAGAGGAGTTCGAGATGTTTTTCAATCGCCTTATGAAACTCACCTTTGACGCTGGGAATTTCGTTCAAAACCGCATCGAGATCTTTTCGAGAAAACGTCATCAACACGCATGGTGTCAGCGTTCGAATGGTCACGTTCGAACGGTGTTCGGAAACGATATCTGCGTCGCCGAAGAACTCGCCTTCCGTCAGCAAGGCGATTCGCAGATTACTACCGTGAGCACCTTTACTCAAAACTTCGACTTGCCCTTCAGCAATGATAAAGAACTTGTTGCCGTCTTCACCTTCGACAACCAGTTCGTTACCAAGGGAAACAATCTCGGTCTTGAATCGACTGACGATCCTCGTCGTGATATCCACGGGCAAACGCGCAAACAACGGGACGCTGCGGAGAGCCTCTGGAGAAACGGAGGCAACGCCCCCGACCGAATCGATATCAATCCGTTCGGCTTTCGAGAGTTCGACCTTTGTTCGATTGACCCGGTATGTACCACCAGAGACCTGGACCCACGGTAACAGCCTTAACAGCCATCGCGGAGTAATTGACATCATCTGGGGTGATGTCTTCGTCGTATTCGCCAGATTTCGGGCGACAGCCGTCGTCACACTGCGCTGTAGAAGATTATCCGACACCGAGATCCTTCCCAAAAATGTGATGTTTCAAAGCGAATGGAAACGAATTCCCATTCCGATTTCGACAACGTCCTATAGACGGTCGATAATTCGTTCAAGACCGAAAGTCAAGGGACTCGGATGATTCGAAGCAGTCGCAAGAGACGAGTTGCAGTTAGCCGGTCACCTCTTTGTCGAACAGTGCAGTCGAAAGATATCGTTCTCCGCTGTCTGGCAAAACAGTCACAATGGTCTTCCCAGCCGCTTCTGGCCTGGCTGCGACTTTTAAACATGCCGCCATGGCAGCACCACAACTGATCCCGCACGAAATTCCTTCAAGCTTCATCAGTAGCCTGGCGGTTTCAAACGCTTCATCATCGGTAACCTGAATCACTTCATCGAGCAGATTGGTTTCAAGGATTTCCGGAACAAAGCCAGCACCGATCCCCTGAATTTTATGACGTCCCGATGGACCACCGGAAAGTACGGGACTTGACTGTGGCTCAACCGCAATTGACTTGATCGGAAGTTTCTTTTGGTGTTTGAGATACCTCGATACGCCCGTGATTGTTCCACCAGTACCGACACCGGCAATGAAGTAATCAATCTTTCCGTTTGTATCGTCAAATATTTCGGGACCGGTGGTCTTGAAGTGAATTCCAGGATTGGCCGGATTTTTGAATTGTTGTGGCATGAACCAGCCATTTTGCTTCGAGAGTTCTTCCGCCTTTGCGATCGCACCTTTCATGCCCTCTGAACCAGGCGTCAACACAAGCTCGGCACCGAATGACCTCAACATCGCACGCCGTTCGACGGACATCGTTTCAGGCATTGTCAGCGTGAGTTGATAACCACGAGCTGCACAAACGAAGGCTAATGCAATCCCGGTATTTCCACTCGTTGGCTCAACGACATGAACCCCGGGCTTAAGCAGGCCACGAGTTTCTGCATCCCAGATCATGGCGGCCCCGATCCGGCACTTGACACTGTATGCGGGATTGCGACCTTCGATTTTCGCGAGAATTCGTGCACCAAGCCCGCTCGCAAGCCGGTTGATTTGAATCAAAGGCGTGTGCCCAATCGATTCGGAATTGTCTTTGAACAACGACATCGAAACAGCCCCCACTCACGCCATGCCCTGTTCACTCGAAACCGAACAAGGCAATAAACAACAACCAGATGGGTGGTATATTATCGGCGACATTTTTAAGTGTCAATCGAGCCGATTCATATTCTTTAAGAAAAAAGAAGATACATGGGACAGCACATTAACCACAAATACGTAAAGCAATACCGGAAAAAAGCTTACTAATAAGAAACCAACGCAGACGAGATGTCAATCACAACCACCAGACGATCAAACGACGATTTTCCAATGATGCACTTGACAAATGAAATCCGATTCCGAGAATAAAACAAATATCTTATTGGTGATATTTATATTGCCAGTTGAGCAACAGGCCTCGAGTAACGGTTACGACCAGAACCTCTACGAATAATGGAGGGGATGATTGTGCCATGGATGTCTCAGATGAAACCACCAGTTGCTGCGATCACGACGATGCGAAACGAGAGATGTTCCGACGCAATGACGAATCGATGTTGTCGGCCCAACATCCTTTGAATAACGAACGTCATGTTGGTCCGTGGGGCCAGGACTACCGCGAACTTCTTCTATCTTCACTGCGTCCTGTTCGACATCTCGAACGTGCCAGGAAACGGCAATTGAGTTTCACAAGGTGATTTCATGGTTGCAATCAACGGTCTCTATCAATCTGTACAGAATTTTGAAACGGGAGCTCGAGTTAAAGAGGCTCTTCTGAATCTCGATGCTTCTCGATTTTCTCAAGTTTCGGTGATCGCCTTCTGTGGGATCGTCGAGTTGTATGGTACTGTCTCGCACTATTACGATAAGACCATCGCAATTGGGATCGCCGAGCGTGTTTTGGGGGTGACAACGGTTGTCGAATCCATCCAAATTCGACAGCCTCGTAACAGCCCGGCCTATCAACACGAAAGAACCGCCGAAAGCAGATAATTCAGATCGAGTGAGATGAAACGAGCTACACTGAGTCCAGTCGATCGAAAGCCTCGCACGCTCGTCGGACGAACCTGTATAACGCTTTAATCTGTTGACTTCGGTCATGACATTGCAGGGATTGAATGGCATGAAAGCCGATACCGCCGTCATTAATTCGCTAGGTTGCGCCGGATCATCCTCGCTAAACGGAGTGAAGGGAACCACTGAACCTCAAGAAAAACAGGAACCGGCCGATCCAATCTGGGCCGCGATCCGCCGAGAAGCCAAGGCGGAAGAACAGGCATGTTCGTGTTTATGTTTGTTCCTCAACAAGGCGGTTCTGGAACTGGCGAACATGGAAGACGCTCTGGGCGGAATCCTGTCTTCAAAGCTTGCAACGGGAACGATCACCGAAGATCGAATACAGTCACTGATTTTGCAAGCATTTGCAGCCAGCCCGTCGATTCGACTTGCCATTCGAAATGATCTTCAAGCGATTGTCGACCGCGATCCAGTCGCAGGGGGATACCTGCGCCCGTTCGTATTCTTCAAGGGGTTCCAGGCCCTTCAAGCTTACCGGGTTGCACATTGGCACTGGAATCATGGCAGTCGCTTTCTCGCCGTATTCCTTCAAAACCGAAATTCCGAAATCTTTGCCGTGGACATTCACCCTGCCGCCAGAATTGGTTCCGGAATCCTGATGGACCATGCGACAGGAATTGTCGTCGGAGAAACCTCGGTCATCGAAGACAACGTCTCGATACTTCATGAAGTAACGCTTGGTGGAACCGGTAATCAATCAGGCGACCGACACCCCAAGGTTCGACAAGGGGTCTTGATTGGAGCAGGATCAAAAATCCTCGGAAACGTGGAAATTGGTGCTGGAGCGAAAATCGGGGCTGGGAGTGTTGTCCTGGATGCCGTTCCTCCTCATTGCACTGTTGCAGGGGTTCCGGCACGCATTGTCGCTCGAAACAGCGCAAAGAATCCCGCGCAGGAAATGGATCAACAATTTCCACACCATTTTGAAGATGGAAGCGGGATTTGATCTCTAAAAATTGACCACGATTTCTACCAATGAATCTCGATCGCCGATCGAACTCATTGAATAGCGGTAGAAGTAACGTATCTCAACGAAAATGTGGTAAGACTTGAGTCTTCGACTTTGATTCGCTGTTCTGATAAAGGGGTTCCGCCTCGGGTAGCCAGCGAGTCAGATCGTGGACCCGGGTTTTGTGATTCGGGTGAGTCGACATGAATTCAGGCGGAGCTGATCCGCTTCCTGTCGCTGACGACATCCGTTCCCAGAATCGAATTGACTCTCTTGGGTCGTAACCGGCTGCGGCCATCAGCAACAAACCCATATGGTCCGCTTCCGATTCATGCTTTCGGCTGTAGCTCAGAATGCCGAACTTCGCGCCCGCGTTCAACACCTGTAGCAGCTGCTGTCGTTTGCGGTAATCCATATCTCCCATGGAGAAGCTGGCAGACGTCAGCCCAATTTGAACCATCTGCTGCTGAGCCATACGTTCTGCACCATGGTGGGCCAGCGCATGCGCAATCTCGTGCCCGATCACAGTGGCCAATCCGGCATCCGTTTCTGCAACGGGAAGAATAGCTGTATAAACGACAATCTTGCCTCCTGGCAGGCAGAAAGCATTGACCTGGCGATCATCGACGACTTCCAATTCCCACTGAAATTCAGGCATTGAAGTTCCAATCAGTTTTTGAAAGCTTTCATTGCCTGTCGCGCGTATCAAGCGTTTGGCAATCTCGCGAACCTTATCCACAGCAGGACCGCGTTTAATGACTCGCGCTTCGCTTAAAACCTCTTGAAACGCCTGCATTCCAAGTTTGGCTTCCTGCGCCGGTTTCATGGCCACAATCTGAACGCGACCAAAAGGTCCCTGTTGACAGCCACGAACCATCGTAAAACCGACAGCACAGACTCCAAAGAGGATTGGAATCAGTCGCACCAATAGCCCAATGTTAATCTGATTCCCGCTCCCGTACTGACCCTCGTACTCGCGAGCATATCGGCGGTCGAACCGCGGATCACCGTAACTCATTCGCTGACTCCTGAATCTCTTGTTCGAAACAATCCCTGGTGCTGGATGTACATTTCGACCGCACGCGGCACAAGATATCGAATACTTCGTCGTGCGTGGACTCGACCGCGAATATCGGTTGAGGAAATATCGATTCCCGGCATTGTGACCGTGATGATTCGCTGATCGGCTGCGGGTCCAACCACCTCTCGCAATTCTTTCCGGTCTGGAAGCGGCCGATCACCACGATTGACGGCAACGACCGTCGCCAATTCGAGGATTCGAGACGGCTCTCGCCAGTGAGGCAGATCTTTCAGAGAATCCGCTCCGATCAACAGAAAAAACTCGTGTAATGCTTGATGCGCATGAAGATGCTCCAACGTCGTTACTGTAAACGATGGTCCAATTCGATCGAGTTCGATCGTACTTAGTCGAAAAGCGGGATTCCCTGCGATGGCGAGTTCAATCATCTCACATCGAGTCTCAGCAGAAGTGATTGAAGCAGTGAGTTTGTGGGGAGGCAACGCGGCAGGAACAAACCACACTTCATCCAACTGACACTGCTCTCGACATTGTTCTGCGAGCACGAGGTGCCCGAAATGAATGGGGTCAAACGTCCCTCCGTAAATTCCCACCCGCATCACTCAATCCACCTGTCAGAAAGCGATCGTTGAATCAAACTGATCCGATCAACTCAATTCGAAGAAACTTCAGATTCCACAAGATTTAGAGGTAATGTGGCATCAGCAGGAGTCTTATTAAAAATCGCCGCTTTCGTCTGGAAATCGTCGGCCCCTTCATCGGCTGCTGGCGTGGATTCGACTGTCGTTTTAGTAGAAATCTGCCCCGCGCGACTAACGGGACAACAACCGCCGGTTTCAATCGAATTTAAAGGTGTTTGGTTTGACGGGAATGAACAACTACCTGGTAGAGTCGCTTGCGCCGAGCAACTAGAACTACCGATAGCAAGGGAGCACGGGCGTGCGCCCGTAAAGCCGGTATGGGAAGGATTACCAATCAGCGGATATCCATAGTCGGCAAGATCTGGAAACATCGCCAAGGCAGCAAAAGCGCCTAGAATCAGAATTACTGGCGCGAAGACAACAGCTCGAAGAATACCCCTTCCGCACGAGTCGCAACCGCTTCCAAAAACACCGGATTTCGATCCAACGGTCGTTGGCAGATCATTTGTGTTCGACATGTCTGAATTTCCAATAGGTCAGGAACAGTCATCGTGAGGCCGTTGCCCCCTCTGTATCACTGGTTGATATGATAACGCCTTTCAGTATTTTTCCATCCCGAAAAGATGCTGTCAGCAAATCTTCCTACTAGGTCGTGGATACTCTTACACACCCTTAATTGATTCAAAATCTGTTTCTGAGGAATTCTGAAACGACGAATTGTTTCATTCATCAAACGAACATTTGAACGATTCGCCACATGTTCGGATGCGCGATTTTCAAACTGCAACTAACGTTCAATGAAATCCGAATTATCGGGTTGCGCGAGCATTGAATCGGTCCAGCTTGGGTCGACACTTCGGCAACACGCCGTCAGTCGTTCTGCCGTTTCGCCAAGTTCTCCCTGCCAGACAATCGGATCTACGCCAATTGGAGTCACCTGCCGAAATTCGTCCAGTAATAAGACCATCCGCAGGAGATGCCGGAAAATCAAACCTTCCTGTCGAGTCAGGTCGCGGCTCGAAACGAAGTTGAAGAAATTACCATTCCAGTTCAACAATAATTCGGCGGCCACCATCACCGGCTGAACCATAACGTCAGTCACATCAGGATATTCTGAATCGAATAACATTCGCAGCTTGTCGGCAAGGGTCGGCGCATATTTTCGTTCTTCAGGTGGGATATCGGGGTCGAATTCCGGGTAAAGATCCCCTGCCGGTATCAAACCCCTTTGCACGATCTCAATGTCGAGTCGTTCCTTAGCAAGCGGGCCCGGCGGAAGCCGAAATGGCGGGGGAACTCGAACATGACGAATCAGCGCCCGCGGAAGTTCCAACACACTTTCAAAGATCAGCATTCGTTCAGTCCAATCGGCCAAACCGAGATGTTCCAATAAAAACATTCCGTAGACCGGATTGACACTTCGAAAGGCAAAAAGTTGCTCGAGCCGTTCAGTTGGCTCAGCGAGAATCGGTCGATAGCGATTTTTCTCTCGTTCTTCGGCTGCGTGATCAATTTTCTTGCCCGTTTTTGCTTCCTGCTTTTCGTCAACGGCTTTTTGCAAATGCTTCGATAACCAGGTTGCCTTCTTTTCGTTTTCCGGCGGTGAAGGGGGGGCTGCTTCCGCTTTTGAAACCGTTGGGGGAGGAGGGGGCTCTGGCGTCAGCTTGATAAAATCGCCTGCATGAAGCGAGATCAACATTCGTTCGAGATGTTTTTCGCTCGCGTCCAGTTGCTTGGGTTCCATCAGACGTTTCTGGACGAGTCTGCGAAGTCGATCAACTTCAGGCGAGAGCTGCAACATGTAAGCCAGCAAACGCCACGGTAAGGGACCGCGACTGGCAAGATCTCCCGGAGTTGCAAATCGAAGCTTTTCAAACTGCTGTTCATTCCAGTACTGGCGGTTCGGATTCCTCGTCGGCATTTTCTTCTTTAATGCCTTCTTCGCTTTAATTAAACCAAAGTCTCTAGTGTCCTCAGGAATCGAATCATACTGCTCACGCCATTTCAAAATCCGGACATCATCCTCGTGTGCCAAGGCATAGACATGCCCTTCGGTATCAAATTGTGGACGTCCCGCGCGTCCAAAAATCTGGTGTGCCGAACTCGGGTCGATCAGCTTCAGATCGCCCGGCTTCCCCTTCATTAACGAAGGTAAGACGACCGATCGCGCGGGAAGGTTAATTCCTGCGGCGAGCGTCTCGGTACAAACGCAAATGGTCAGCAGCTTTTTCTGAAACAGGTCTTCAACGATCTTTTTGTATTTCGGTAATAACCCTGCATGATGAACGCCGACGCCACGCATTAGCAATTGTTTCAGCTTTGGACCAACTCCCTTAGCCCATTCGTATTTATCCAGAGCTGCAATCAGCTTTTTCTGCTGACCGCTGGCCAGCATCGCTTTTCCCTTTAACTCCTCGGCAACATTCCAGCATTCGTCTCGATTGAAACAGAAAACTAGCGCAGGGGTCTTCCGATTTGTTTCATCACCACCGGCCATTTCTTCCAAATGATCCGTCAGAAACTTGTCACCAACCCAATGAAATTGGAGCGGTACTCGCCGGTCGGTACTCTGCACGAGCTCAAGTGCACGATCGTGAGTCCTGCGACACCAAGTGACGAATTTACCCGAATTGCCAATCGTCGCGGAAAGCAACAGCAACCGAATATGCTTCGGCAACAGCGCTAACGAAAACTCCCAAACAATACCTCGTTCGAGGTCCGAAAAGTTATGGAATTCGTCCATCACGACGGCTGAAACACGATCAAAATCAAGCGCGAGCGGGGAAGGAGCACTGACTGGGCTAGCCGCTTCCTCAGCCAGTTCCTCCACTAATTCATCGTCCCAACCAATCAGATCCTTGTAGGAATGCAGTGCTCCACCGTGGTCCTTGGCCGATTCGGCCTTGAGATGAGCCGCAGCAACCTGACGTACCTTTTCGGCTGTCGCTTCTTCGTGAGCCGCCCAGTGAGAGGTCAGCAATCGGTTTAATAAAATTTCGGCAACCACGACAAGAACGTTCGCCTGCGGGTTCACTCGCCGGTTGCCTGTCACGAGACCGACTTGATCACGTCGAAATCCCCATCGCTCAGCCGAATCCTGAAGTTCCGTAAACTTTTGATCGGTTAAGGCGATCAGAGGAGTCGTGTAATAGATCGTCTGTCCCGTGTGGAGAGCCTCAAAAGCTGCTGCCTCAGCGATTAGCGTCTTTCCAGTTCCGGTCGGAGCACAAACCATTACCCCCTGAGTCGTTTCAAACCACTTCAGTAACGCCTCCTCTTGTACTGGATAAGGGACATAAGGAAGCGAATCGAGATATCTCAAGGCCAGATCGTCGCGCGAGATCGTTCCGGGAGGCAGATTGTTCATTTTTTATTTCGCATATTCGATGACGCGTGTCTCGCGCAGCACTGTCACCTTGACTTCACCTGGATAGGTCAATTGTTGTTCGATCGAAGTCGCCAGATCACGACACAGTTTAGCAGCTTCCCGGTCATTAACGTCAGCCGGATTGACAATCACGCGAATCTCACGGCCTGCCTGAACGGCAAAGGCCTGCTCAACTCCAGGAAAGCCACAGGCAAGAGTTTCGAGTTCTTCGAGACGGCGAACGTACTTCTCAAGCGTTTCGCGGCGTGCTCCTGGGCGCGAAGCCGAGCACGCATCGGCCGCAGCAACAAGGACAGTATAGATATATTCTGGACGAATATCGTCGTGGTGGCCTTTGGCAGCGTGAACAACCTCCCCTTTTTCGCCATATCTTTTGAGCAGTTCAGCACCAACTGCAGGATGGCCACCTTCCATTTCGTGGTCAGCCGCCTTACCGATGTCGTGAAGAAATCCACAGCGACGAGCGAGATTTCCATTCAATCCCAGCTGCACGGCCATCATACCAGTCAAATGAGCAACTTCGATCGAATGCCGCAACACGTTCTGGCTATAGCTGGTCCTGAAGTAAAGTCGTCCCATCAAATCAACCAGCTTTTCGTGAAGGTTCGGTACGTCCGCTTCCTGCGCTGCTTCTGCACCCTGACGCCGGATGAATTCTTCCATTTCCTTCTGAGTTTCAAGGACAATTTCGTCGATACGAGTCGGGTGAATGCGACCGTCCTGGATCAATTTTACCATCGCCTGTTTTGCCGTTTCGCGACGGACACTATCGAAGGCGGAAACAACAACGACCCCTGGCGTAT
Source organism: uncultured Schlesneria sp. (assembly GCA_903899985.1). Classification (GTDB taxonomy): domain Bacteria; phylum Planctomycetota; class Planctomycetia; order Planctomycetales; family Planctomycetaceae; genus Schlesneria. The sequence continues at coordinate 26,188 of CAIULL010000253.1, read as the reverse complement.
CGTCGACGATGACATCGACGCCGGTTGCTTTCTCGAAGGCTCGAATATTCCGCCCCTCACGGCCGATAATTCGCCCCTTCATTTCATCGTTCGGAATGTCAACCGTCGAAACTGTCGTTTCCGACGTATGCGCTGAAGCGTACTTCTGTATCGCCATTCCAATGATTTCGCGGGCCTGCTTCTCAGACTGCTGTTTCAGCTCCGCTTCATTCTTCAGAATGAGCGCCCCTGTTTCGTTTTTCAACTCTCGCTCGAGTTGATCCATCAACATGGCAGTCGCAGTCTTTTGATCGAGACCACTGATCTTGTAGAGCTGCTCTTGCTCTTGCTTGATGATCTTTTCCAATTCCCGCTCACGAGCATCGACAACCTTGCCGCGTTCAGACAACTTCAACTGCGTGGCTTCAAGCATCCGCTCTTTTTTAGCGAAGTCGTCCTGCTGATCCTTCAGGCCTGACTCCCGCTTATCGAGTTTTCTCTCCTGATTTCGAATCTCATCCCGCAGGGAATTCAAATCCTTTTCAACTTCTTCACGACGACGAAGCCCCTCTTCTTTCGCAGTGAGTTCGGCGGTCTTGCGTAAATTCTCGCCGTCACGTTTGGCCTGCTCGAGAATCTCATCCCGCGATTTAAACGCGGAGCCGCGAATCAATCGCTCCGCAAAAAAACCAAATGCACCGCCTCCGGCAAGCCCCAGCAAAATCGAAATAACATCCATACGTGAGCGCCCTTCATCATCCTGGCAACAGAGCCACCGGACCTCACGCAAAACGCAGGACTCGTTCGGCGGAAGCGTTCGCCGACGATGCGCGATTGCAAATTACGCGTCGCTATTCAGAGAGATTGGCCGAGCATCACGAAAATTAGCGGATCGAGCGACGTGCTGGAACACGAACGCACGCCAGAGGAATCGGCCGAACGAACGACCACAGCCACGCCAATGTATCCCCGGGAGGACCCACTGACGATCGCGCCGAGGCTATCGTTTGCTGAGGCGAATTGTGCGGTCCGTACAGCCAGACGAAGAAAAACTCAACCGAGCCGGCGACGGCTTGGTGAAGTCCTTCCACGGATCTCTGGAACCATTTCCAGAGATATGCCATCAACAGGCCGAACAAATCGCCAAGAAATGAAAACATCCTGGCTCTTCCACGAAATGAATCGTTTAGCGACAGACAGCCGTCTGACGACTGCCATCAAACCACTCTACTCCGAACCACCATCGGCCCGGTTGCTTCTGGAAATTTATCGTCTGCCGACGACAACAACCAAAAATTCTACCCGTATACTAACAAACCCCGATCAACGTTCAACCGAAGGGAATAAAGCGCAGGGCGGAACCTTTCCTTTTCAATCCTATTCTTCTTGCTCGCGCAGTTTGGCCAAAACGGAAATATCTTCGAGCGTCGTTGTATCGCCCGCTGATTCCCGACCGGCAGCAATGTCGCGAAGTAAACGCCTCATGATCTTACCGCTTCGGGTTTTTGGCAGCGCCGGTGTGAATCGGATCTTGTCAGGGGTCGCCAACGCACCGATCTGTTTTCGGACGTGCGCAATCAAATCCTTCTCCAACGAATCACTTCCGGAACCATTCTTTAGTGACACGAAACAACAGATGCCTTCTCCCTTGATCTCATGAGGAAAACCGACGACGGCCGCCTCAGCGACCTCTGCATGAGCAACAAGCGCCGACTCAACCTCCATCGTACTCAACCGATGACCTGCCACATTCAGGACATCATCTACGCGCCCCATCACCCACGTGTATCCGTCTTCATCCTTACGAGCACCATCACCCGCGAAGTAGCAACCTGGAATTGTACTGAAATACGTCTGCTTGAATCGTTCGTGGTCGCCATACAGAGTCCGAAGCATCGATGGCCACGGCTGCTTCATCACCAGCAGCCCACCTTCGTTCGGCCCCAGACTCACGCCATCCTTATTAACAATGTCCGCCACAACACCCGGAAGCGGTCGCGTACAACTGCCTGGTTTGGTCGCGGTAATTCCAGGAAGTGGCGAAATCATGATCGCGCCGGTTTCCGTCTGCCACCAGGTGTCAACGATTGGACAACGCTCCTGTCCAATCACCTTGTGATACCACATCCACGCTTCAGGATTAATCGGCTCACCAACCGAGCCCAGCAATCGCAAACTTGATAAATCGTACTTAGCCGGCCAGTGATCCCCCCACTTGATGAAAGCTCGAATCGCCGTCGGTGCTGTATAGAAAATATTGACCTTGTAGCGTTCGATGATTTCCCAGAATCGTCCGTCATGCGGCCAGTTTGGTGCCCCCTCGTACATCACCGTTGTTGCACCATTGGCGAGCGGTCCATAAACGATGTAGCTATGACCAGTGATCCAGCCGATATCGGCGGTACACCAGTATGTGTCTTCTTCTTTGAGGTCAAACACCCATTTCGATGTCATCATCGTGCCGAGCGTATAACCACCGGTCGAATGCATCACACCCTTCGGTTTGCCCGTACTGCCCGATGTGTAGAGGATGAACAACGGATGTTCGGCATCAAGTTCCACGGCATCGCAATCCGAGGGAGCGTCTGACATCAGATCATGCCACCAATAATCGCGATCCGGAACCATATGAACTGGCATCCCTGTCCGACGCACGACAACAACCCGCTGTACGCTGGGTGACTTCTCCAGACTTTGATCGACCGCTTGCTTCAGCAGAATCTCTTTGCCCCTCCGCCAGCTTCCATCGGCTGTGACGATGAGTTTGGCTTGAGCATCATTATTTCGATCGGCCACGGCGTCCGCGCTGAACCCACCGAAAATAATCGAATGCGTCGCACCGATTCGAGCACAGGCAAGCATGGCAATCGCCAACTCGGGAATCATCGGCATATACAACGTCACGCGGTCTCCGGTCGTGACCCCTAACTTCTTCAGCACGTTCGCAAATTTGGAGACCTCGCGATGCAAGTCCTGATAAGTCAGTACGCGAGTGTCGCCCGGTTCCCCTTCCCAGATGATCGCGGCCTTGTTCTTCCGCCACGTGGTCAAATGCCGATCAATGCAGTTATAGCTGGCGTTGATTTTGCCACCTACGAACCACTTCGTCTCAGGCATTTCACCCTGCAACACGTGATCCCACTTCTTGAACCAGTGCAGATTGCTGGCCAACTCACCCCAAAAGCTGGCCGGATCATTTTTCGCCTGTGTCCACATCTGCTGATACTGAGCTTCCGTGCTGATATTGGCCTGTTTGACAAATTCGGCTGTGGGTGGGAATGAACGAGTTTCCTGAAGAACACTCTGAATATTTTCGCCAGACATCGAAACCGTCTCCGAAATTTACACGCAACCAGTAAAGGAAATGGATAAATCCATCGTGGTCGAGGATTAAACACGGATTCGACAATGAATTCCATCTCGCCAGCCACCCGAATTCAACAAAAAAACGTGTTAAGCCGCATCGACCGGATCTCTGAACAACCCACCCGGACCTCATCTCCAACAAAACAACGACTTCAGGCGCCCGCCTCTGTTTGAATATCTCGCAAAATTGGAAAACTCAAATTTCCTCACGCTCTCAGAACGTTGACTGGCGATTTTCTGCCAACTGGATAAGTTCCATTCGATTGCCCCACCCCCATAAAACAAGTTCAGCGTCAGCCGTTTTTCCTCAACAGGGATCACTGACTGAAGCCTCCGCCCGTCATCCCTTGAATTCCCCGCGACTTAAGATCCTCCGACATACTGAACTCGAACCAAAGCTTCCGCTTGATCGAAGAAATTGCGTCTAATGATGTTGAAACGCGAATCGCTTGCCCATTTTGCGAGTTAGTGGAATGCCACGTGCTCCACGTCGATCTGTTCTTACACATCCGATTCGGAGAATACGATGTCCCCAAAAGTTGCCCTTCCTGTTGCATCAGTCGACGACGCTCGTCGTGAACTTTGCCACCGACTGACTCAAGCAATTCGGGAAGGAGAGTCCGGCATGCAGGTTCGAATTGTGCATGAAGGAAAAACCGCCAGTTCCGCCTGGGTCTATACACAGCAGCAGCACGAATGGAAGAAACGAGATGACCTCGCTCTCTCGCCAGCAATCGTTGAGCCAATACAGGTTTTGCTGGAAGGCCTGTTCAAACAGGAATACTCTGACGCATGGACCTGTCATCGGCACAACCACAGTGACCGAACTGATTTTGAATTGAAATTCTGTCGAGAATCGATCGACCCACATTTGAAGGCTGATTTGGAATCCTATTTGAATGGCTGCCTCTCTCACGCACATCACGACTCAGGCAAGGATTCCCGCCGTCGAATGGGATTTCGAAGTCAGTAACAACCCCATCGCTTCGCTCGTGACATCTGAAAGAAAGCAATCATGCAATCGATCACACGAATCCTCTGTCCGACCGATTTTTCCGACACCGCTGTAAAGGCGGTCGGTTATGCCGAGCAACTTGCGATTGATTCGAAGGCCGAATTGTTACTGTTCCACGCTTTTGATACTCCCTCAACTTGGACGCTGACCGGACAGGAGCATCCTCGCGATCCCGGAATTCAGCAAGAACTCGATGGCGTTCTGTTTGATTCACCTCACTCACACAAAATCGAGCGACTTTTGCACGCAGGCCCCCCTGGTGAAGTCATCTGCTGGATCGCTCAGGATCGCCAATGCGATTTGATCGTCATGGGGACCCACGGTCGAACAGGTTTAAAACATTTGCTTTTCGGCAGCGTCGCAGAATATGTTCTGCAACATGCTCGTTGCCCGGTCCTCAGCGTCCGCGACCGAGACCCGAAAGAACAACCGATCCTGCGTCCAGTGACAATGCCTGTGCTGGCGCCTCGATTTATGTAGACCAGCAAGACATTATACCTATGTCGCAGCATCCCGATTGGCTGAACTCGATCGATGACCCGGGAATTTATCCGCATCCCGTGTCAGAAATCCTGTTGCTTCAAACGCATATTTCATGGGTCATTCTGACCGGCGACTGGGCTTACAAGTTGAAAAAGCCGGTCAATTTCGGATTTGTTGATTTCTCAACACTTGAACGACGTCATGCCGCTTGTCTCGAAGAAGTACGACTCAATCGGCGAACGGCCCCCTCCTTGTACGACGGAGTCGTGGCACTGGTCGATGGATTCGACGGGCCACAGTTCGGCGGCAACGGGACAATTCTCGAATACGCCGTCCGCATGCGTCAGTTCATTCAAGCCGACCTGTTCGAGCAATGTCTCGCCCGAAACGAATTGACCGTCGAATCCGTCGATCATTTGGCACAAGCCGTCGCCGAACTGCATCGGCTGGCTGCTGTCGCTTCACCTGAGTCACACTTCGGCTCGCCAGAACTGATTCGTTCAACCGTTCAAGCCTGCCTTGATGAATTGGCGAAGACCTCCTTATCCGATGATGTCCGCGAACAATTAGCTCCCTTGAATGTTTGGGTCATGGAAGAATGGCAGCGTTTGAATTCGTCGTTTCTAATGCGAAAGGAACAAGGCTGGATTCGCGAATGCCACGGTGATCTTCATTTAGGCAACATTGTAATGTATCGCAGAAAACCGACGCTGTTCGATTGTCTCGAATTCAATCCCAATCTTCGCTGGATCGACGCGATAAGCGATGTCGCCTTTCTCGTGATGGATCTCCATGACCGGGGTGCATCTCGTCTGGCATGGCGAGCCTTGAACGTCTGGCTCGAACAGACAGGTGATTATCAGGGTCTGCATGTTTTGAAATACTACCTAGCGTATCGGGCACTGGTTCGAGCCAAGGTGGCTTCGATTCGACTCCGGCAATCAGAGCTATCGTCCGAAGAACAGCAGCGACAGCTTGGTTTACTGAAAAGTTATGTCGAACTCGCCACAACTCTGACGAATTCTGGACGCTCGGCAATCGTCATCATGCACGGGGTCTCTGGAAGCGGTAAGTCATTTGTCGCAAGAAAAATTGCCGAGACATTCGGTGCTGTGCAAATACGGTCGGACGTCGAACGAAAGCGACTGATGGGTGCCTGGCCGACAAATCCGTCGATTCCACCAGCCGGCAACGAAATGTATTCGTCCGAAACATCGCGGCAGACCTATCTTCAATTGCAGTCACTCGCCAGAACCGTCGTTGCGTCAGGCTATCCAGTCCTCATCGACGCGGCATTTCTTAAACAATCAGATCGCCTTGAATTTGCGTCTCTCGCCACAGAACTGGGGGTTCCGTTTATCATCGTAGCCTGCCACGCACCAGTGGCCGTCATGCAGGAACGAGTCTCTCAACGTCACCAAATTGGCCATGACCCATCCGATGCCGACATCACAGTTCTTCACCATCAATTGGCCACGGCAGAACCATTGACGTCGCTCGAACTGCACTCAACCATCGATCTGGATACAAACACCAGCGATCTGGATGCGAGTGTTACGTCGATTCGAAATCGGATCAACGAAACACCATGACAACGCAAGTCTTTACAGCACAGTCATATACAGACAGTCAAATCTCGTGAGCCCCTGCAGAAAAAATTCGTTTCAAACTTTCGGCAACCGCTGCCGGAAGCCAAATTGACCGGTTTTTCAGTCCGGCCTATACTCCCGGCCCCTTCGTGGTCGGAACCTTCCGCCCATCGTATCGTTCGAATTGAATCTAAACCCATTTCGTTTTTGTTAAACCCTTCATTTCGGGAGCGCCCGTGTCGGGCAAGAACCACCAGTTCACTACCGGTTGGTTACTCGTGGCGTCGGCTGTGATCATCATGGCCGCCGTGACGTTGACGCGCGCACCGATTCAAGGTGCGTCCGACGAAACTTTTGTCGGCAGACCCGTCTCACCGATCAAGATTGCAGCGGAATGGAGTCAGGAGTGGCACGAAGAGCAGGGGACCGTTGCTCTGTTTCGTGGGCAGTGCCGTATCGAGCAGGGGGGATCAACCTATACCGCCGACAGCATGGTGGTCTGGGCACACGAGGCTGAAGGGAATCCTGGCAACATCGAGCGATTAACCGTCTATTTCGAAGGGGACGTCCGCATTGAAGAGCCTAACAGCTCGCGAACGGATCAGTCGCATTGGCTGGAAATTGACGCCACCCGAGGCATCACACTGAAAGTTCGAGGCCGGGCTACTGACCGACCTGGACGGGACGACCCGCTATTCAAACGAGCGGTACAACGGAAATCCGGACCTTCACGCAGCAAGCTTCATCAAACACAATTTACCGTCCCTGTGACAAAAGATGTCGACCCCATGTGGCGACCCGTGAATATGCAAACTCCGACGGGACTTCGCCGTATCCGCGTTTCGCCTCGCAGCTTCGGACGTCCCTTCAACTTCGAAACGGACCCCTCTACCGACACGACTCCGCCCGAACAAATCACACGAATCACGGGCGGCGTCAACATCCTGGTGGAAGGGGTCGGCCTGGATAACGGCATCGACCTCGGCGTCATCGACCTCTCGGCTGATCGAGTCGTTATCTGGACGGATGACTTCAGTCCCGACAAGCTGCAGCGCCCCGAACAGAAATATCAGGTTTACCTCGAAGGTAACATTGTCATTCGCCAGCGCGACAGCGTTCGCCAGTTGAACAATAAAATCACGGCCACACGGGCCTTCTACGATGCGACAGACAATCGAGCGCTGATTCTCGATGCCGAACTTGAAACCTATTCAACACAGCTTGACAGTTCGATCCGCATGCGAGCTGAGCGAATTCGGCAGAACTCGATCAAAAACTACCACGCCCAGAATGCCTGGGTCACCACCAGTCAGTACGGCTTGCCCGGGTATCGCGTCCAGGCAAGCGACATCTTCATCGAAAATCGTGATCAGGGATTGCTGGCAGATAACACCCCACCCCGGATCGATCCGCAAACGGGAGTCCTTGTCCCTCAGGATCACTACTGGATCACATCACTGAATTCCCAATTCCTCGTCGATCAATTTCCGATCTTCACCGCTCCACAAGTCAGCGTTCCTGTCGAAAACATCAGTGCGAATACCCCATTGCAAGGAGTGCAGGTCGGAGTCGACCGCGTTTTTGGAGCATCCGTCCGAACGACCTGGGATGCGTTTTCGCTACTTGGTATCACGCGACCTGATAATCCCAATGTGAAGCTCAGCCTGCTCGCCGACTACTACAGCAAGCGTGGCCCGGGTGCCGGAATCAACGGAAGCTATCTCGGAACTGATGCCGATGGAAATCCTTATGCCGGCTCCCTGTTCGGTTTGTATGTGAATGACGGCGGATTGGATAACCTGGGTCTTGGCCGCCGGACACTGGTTCCTAAAGACGTCAACCGAGGCATTTTCCAGTGGGAACATCGTTACGACCTGGCCAGTACCGGCACAACCTTGTTCGGTGAAATTTCGGACGTCAGCGATCGAAACTTCCGCGAAGCGTTCCGGCGACAGGACTTCGATAAAAATAAAGATCTTGAGACGAAAGCCGAGCTCAATCAGAGGATCAGCGACAATGCCGCGGCGACATTACTCGCCCGCACGCAACTGAACGCGTACGAAAACAACACGCAATGGCTCCCTCGTGGAGACCTCTATTTCCTGGGTGAGCCACTGCTGAATGAGCACATTAATTACAGCAGTCATTCGTCGGCTGGCTATGCCGTGACGAACCTCGCGTCAAACCCCACCGACCCGAACGACATCGCGACCCCTCTTCCCTGGATGATCAACGGGCAAGGGCTGGTCGCTCAGACTCGCCACGAGGTCGAATTACCATTCAATCTCGGAGTGATCCGCGTCGCACCATTCGTCCTGGGTGAAGCCGCATTCTGGGGCGACAGTTTTACAGGGAATTCTGTCGACCGCTTGTACGGGCGTGCGGGATTCCGGGCGAGCGTCTCATTCCAAAAAGTTATGCCCCTGGTCCAAAGCGATATCTTCAATCTGAACGGGCTGGCTCATAAGTCGTTGCTGACGGCGGAATACGGGTTCGCCAGTTCGACACAGTCATTAGCCAACATTGCGCAATGGAACGAATTCGACGATAACGCTCAAGAACGTTTCCGCATGCGACTGGTTGACAACACCTTCGGCGGAGTCCTGCCACCACAGTTTGATTCTCGTTTCTACGCGGTTCGTCAGGGGGCCGGCGCAACGGTGACCGCTCCGTATAACGAACTGGTCGCAAGTCAACAGGTTTTACGCTTGAACTGGTTCCAGCGACTGCAGACAAAGGTCGGGCCTCCCGAACGGCAACGAATCAAAGACTGGATGACTCTCGATCTTGGCGCCTCCATCTTCCCTGATGCGAACCGAGACAACTTCGGACAGACCATCGGTCTGGCGAACGCCCGATATGCCTGGCACGTCGGAGACCGAACGTCGATACTCGCCAGTGCGTTGTACGACTTCTTCCCCGAAGGCCAGCAACTCTGGAGCGTCGGTATGCTGAACCAGCGTAGCTTGCGCGGCAGCCTGTATGTCGGCGTCCGTCAGGTGAAGGGTGGAACACTCGACAGCCAGATCGCGACGATGACCTACAGCTATGTCCTCAGCCCGAAATGGGTGTCGACGGCCACGACCGCATACGATCTTGGTGAAGGAATGAGCCGAGGTCAGGGGTTCACCCTCACTCGAGTCGGAGAATGGTTGCTGTTCCATCTCGGCGGCAATTACGACGTCAGCAAAAACAATGTTGGACTGGGCTTCTCGATCGAACCGCGCATCGGCAAGACGGCTGTCTCGTCAACGCAACTCGGCTCTCTCCAAGGGGTCGCACAGCCTTACTAGTGCGTTGTTAAGACCTAAATTTCGGGTTATGTGCCACTGCATCGGAGTCTTCGGAGAAGCAGCGTCTTCTCATTTTTCGAGGCATTCGAAGAACACTCGGTAACCCAAGACAATCATCCAGTGGCAGCCGAATTCTAGATTGGACAACGCTGCCGTACGCCGCCAGCACAAAAAGTCGGGTGCTACGGTTTAGCATCGTCGGTTGCTGCCGACCTCTTATGCCACTGCATCGGAGTCTTCGGAGAAGCAGTGTCTTCTCATTTTTCGAGGCATTCGAAGAACACCCCATGAGCGACTAAAGTCGTACAGTGGCACAATGCACCAACGCTACCACTTGGCAAACACCATCACCCAGCCAAACAGAAGAGCAGCCGCCAGCAGGGAACAAACAGTGGCTGCCACGCGTTCCTGAATCAGCGAACGGTGAAACCACCAATGAGCCAGCAAACCGCTCGCACGTGCCGCGCCGGCGAGAATGATTCCAAAAATGGCCAATGCTCCAATCGACGTCATGAATTGAAAAACCGTCGGCGTATTGACACTGGTGACGACAGCCCAGCAAATGATCCAGACCGCTGACGGGATCGAACTGACCGTAGCAACGTGAAGTGATAGTGCCAGCGTATCCTTTAAATTCTCTTGAGCTTCGATCTTCAACTGCATCTCGTGCTGATGTTCGGCATCCCAATGGGAAATCTGTTCGTTCAGCTGTTGAACACGATCCGAGTTGTCATCTGTCATCACTTGATTCCGTCAATAAACAATGATCCCAATTGAGCTGCGCACCAGCCAGTGATCTTCTGCAAAACAACGCCAGCATCGTCGCTTGGGATTCAGCCCGACCAGTCTATTTTACGATGGAAACACTGGACCAAATCGCTCTTCAGATAGCAACCGTACATTAACATCCGAACCAGGAACAACTTCCGTAAGTCCTCGAAGTCGCTCAGATCTTATAGTAACCGTTCACGGGGTGGAGACTGACGCACGTTCATGGCAAAAAACGGTGAAGCCAGATGAGTCACTGACGTCGGCTTTATTGTTCGCCGAACCGTTTCGTTCGCAAACGCCGTCCAGGCAGAAGTCCAGGAGATTCCCCTCAAGACTGACAAATAACATCGAAAAAAAGTTGGCCAAGTTGACCAACTTCCTTATTTCGCAGGCATTTTTGCCGGTTCGAACTTGGTCAACTTGGTCAACTTCACCTGTTCTATTCAAAAGTCTTCTTTCGTGTTCTGCCGATTTCACCGTTCCAGGAAATTGGGTGTCAAAGTTCGCGAGAGTTCGAGCGACTTCGACAATTCCCATAATTCTTAGGGTTTTCGTCGTCTTTTTACCGTGTACGAGTTCGATGCAGTTCGATCGAGTTCGAACCCCGATAATACCTCGCAGGTGAGCCGGATGAGTCGCCTCCGTTTTTTTGTTTGATAACGACTCTCTGCCGCCGCGGCCGGCGCAATTCGCAAAACTCGAAATGAGTCGTTCAACGTGGTCATTTTTTAACTTTGTTACCGTCGTGACCATCCGTTCAAAAAATCCCCTCTTCCGCTCGCCTGTCAGCATGTCGCCACAGATCTGGTGTCAAAGTTCGCGCGAGTTCGCGCGACTTCGACCATTCCTCGTAATTCATAGGGTATTTGTGATTTTTTCATCGCAAAAAAGTTCACCCGAGTTCACCTGAGTTCGCCTGAGTTCGCGCGAGTTCGCGCGAGTTCACCTTTGTCTTTTTCGTGTTTTCGAACTTTCGTGCTTTCGTGATTGGTTTACCTCTTCAATTGAAGGAAAGCGAAATCAAAACGAGGATCATGAAAACACGAGAAAATGCAGTCTGTGGTGAGCGGATTGCATGCCCCGCACAGACCCCACCCCACTCCACCCTGAAGGCAAACAATCGGCTCGTGTCTCAAAATGGTAAGGCAGTTCTAATGGGTAACTATGGATGGGCATAAATGACATCGGTACGACAAAGTTCGAATTCGATTCAGGAATTTTGACCACGAATAACGCGGATGAGCACCGATAAATCCCAAAACCGATGACAAATTTCCTGTCGTCTTATCCGTGTCCATCAGTGCTATACGTGGCTAAACTCTTCTGACCAAAATTCTTAACGCTCGCAACCGGGTTAAAAATCGCGTTCCCATCTTAATTCTCTTCACTTCCTTACGTTCGCGCCCTTCTGTTCAAAAATCTTCTCATCCGTTCGCCTGTCAGCATGTCGCCACAAAATCTGGTGTCAAAGTTCGCGCGACTTCGACCATTCCTCGTAATTCATAGGGTATTTGTGATTTTTTCATCGCAAAAAAGTTCACCCGAGTTCACCTGAGTTCACCTGAGTTCACCTGAGTTCGCCTGAGTTCGCGCGAGTTCGCGCGAGTTCACCTTTGTCTTTTTCGTGTTTTCGAACTTTCGTGCTTTCGTGATTGGTTTACCTCTTAAATTCAAGGAAAGCGAAATCAAAACGAGGATCACAAAAACACAAAAAAATGCAGTCTATCGTGAGAGCATTGCATGCCCCCGCATAGACTCGACCACACACACTGCGAACAAAACCGGGACTGGCCAAAAGCTTCAAGGTGCCCGTCCCGCTTTCGTTCCAAACGACGAACCTCGACTGATCAGCCCGCAACGATTGATAGTGGCGGGGGCGATCCGTTTCTAATTCATCCCAAGATGTCAAAGATCAACTGTCGTCGCCAGGTTTTGACGAACGAACTCCAGTCGACTCCAAAGCCGTAGAATCGGCTTTAGCCCGTTTCAAAAAACGAATCCTCAGGCAAGCGGCCCTTTCGGACCAACGTCGTTAAACTCAACCGCACCTCTCTATCTCTAGTGCTTATAAAATTTTTTTGACACACAAACCATATTACCGACATATTTTTAAAAGATTCTTCATATGTTGTCAATGAAAAGAGAGACATACCTTCTTAACGTTTGGAATGCACTCCTGGAATCGTTTTCCTGCCACAAACCGACGGCGAAGACGGTCAAGCAATTCGGTAATACAGACAAAACGGGAAAGTGATGTTCGATTTACCTGGAGAGCGCTTCTGCTATCGCAGCGCAAACTCAACGGCAGCTATGAAATTACGACAAAATGCTCAGGCGCCAAAACGCCGAGGATCGATTCCCCTCTGGATTTCCGCTGGACTTGCTCCAGTAGGATCACTCATGGTCAGCGAATACACGCAAAGGTCGTTGCCCCGCTCTCCATTGCTCCTTCCCATGGAAACAACGATTCGTCAACGACTCCGTTCATGCTCGCCCTCAATCGCGACAAAAGGGACGCGACTTGTTCGACATTTCACGGATGCCAACCGGTGTCGCGACGTGGCAGGCCTTCAAGTCAAACTTCCGTAACAATCCATCAAATGTGAAAAACAAGAGCCTGAAGCTCTTTTGCAGCGGGAAGCGATGCTGCACTGAACGTGCAGCGATCGCTACGGCTCATCAATCATTCAGTGACTATTGAGACAGACAGACGCTGCCTGAAGATCTGGTGAAATGCGAGAAAGACACCGCCGATGCCCGCAATGACCAGACCGCTGGGCTCGGGAATAGGAATCTGCGGACTTTGCATTTCCGTCAGACCGAGATTCAATGCCCCCGTTGCATTGACGTCGAGCTCAATGAACTCACTGAATTGAACCTGCCCGTAGTTAAAATCTTGAAATCCTGAACCGTAATTAAGTGAGACGGGGCTTGAAGTTGCGGTGACAGTCGCCAACGCCAAATGCAGCCCGCCGGTTCCAAAATTAATATTTGCTGGATCGAAGTAAGCATCTCCCGTGACGCTACCGTTAGCAATCGATCCGATCCAGGACAGGCCGTCCCGCCCAGCGCTCGTCGAGGGAAAGTCCGTGTCAGTCAATTTGATCGTCAGTGGAGCGGCGACCGCACCGCTTGTGCTAATCTGCAGCGGCGCGAATTTCATGATCCCATTAGTCGCGGAACCGACGAGGGGCTTTGAATATGCTGTTCCAGAAATCGTGTATGCGCCGACAGTTCCATTAAACGTAATTTGTCCAGTCGAGCCGGTGTCATTTAGGTTCACAGAATGGCCAGCATTGTCATCAATCGTCCAGACAAAGCCGGCGTTTGTTTCGCCAGAGACAAATGCAAAAATCGTCGAAAGAAACACAATCGACCTGCTGATCTTGAAGCATCGCATAATGATCATCACCCTAAAACCGAGCCACTTCGGGGTCATTTTGACAGCCCTCTCAGGACTGATCACGCTAATTCGGATTTTAACATCCAGAACTCCTGTTTCAAGTGACTCATGGCAGATTTCGCAAACGGAGAGCGCAAGATCTGCGGGATTCAATGGGCGCTTTGAACAGCGCAAGGAGAATCGCGGTCGCCAACACTGACTATCCCGCGCAAATCCGTCCGCACAGAATGACCTCGTTCGGTTCTTACTTTTGATTTTGAGTCGATCGGGACACGGCAGCCTTGCTCCTCACGATTTCGTCCGTCTACCGATTGCGGTTCACGGCATTGCTCGAGACTTTTTGGTCTTCAGCCAGATGGACTGCCTCACAGTTGCATCATCAAGACCCTGAACCGAGGAAACACGGCTTGCTTGCCATTTCACTAAAGTCAATCAGGTACTGGTCTTCGTGATTTAAAGGGAAGGCACCGTCATCAACGATTAATCAGATTGACGAGATCAGTATCCAAATTGCGTTCTCACGGCAGAAAGCACGGCGCCCCAAGCGACCATCAAAACCCGGCGTAACTTGGTTTTTCAAACCGAAGAAACTCACTGCGAGCAATTCCAACGCCCTGTCATTCAGAAGATTGCCGAACCACATCGACCTTTCGCGTACACCTGCGTCTTGTATGCGGAACCGGCTTCACGATCGGGGAACCTGGCTCCATGTCTGACACCGCATTGGCTGCTCGACGTTCCCCTTGGACAGCCGCCTGTTCTCTACAACCTTAGCCACCGTTGACTCTCCTGTTTTGTTCGTCCACTGCTCAGCTCGTATGAGACTGCCTGACTTACTGGAAACATCCATGTCACTGCTGTGGCGCCTCGCCTTCGCCGACAGATCTCTAACATGAGGGACGTTCTAGGGATCTCCCCGTTCCCGCGAGGACGGCGTCCAACCGTGCTCGTCGTCTCTGACTCCGCGAAGCAGAATTCGACTTCTCGATTGACGTTCAACTTCACTTTCGCCTCCCCGAAGAAGTGCGAAGGTTCGTCACCACATCAGCCTGTGATTTCATAGCACAAGGTATGAACCGGCGAATCAATTAAGGGCACTTCGATTTATGAGCGGCCTGCACAACGCGTGCGTTGGCGCCATGGTGAGTGGCTAGGTCTAACCTTGCGCCACACTTGGATTCGCGATGGCCCTTGGACATACGACGGCGCCCCGTTTCCTCATGGACTTGGGCGAAGACTTCTTAACGCCGTTAATTCTGAGTGAATCTGTATAATTTAGGATAGCATTTACAAAACGGCGCGGTAAAATTTGCGTCAGTGTTTAAAAGTCGTGCTTAGACGCGAGGCTTTCGCGTGCATGAGCTCTGTCCTTTTAGTAAGCCGCTATACGTCGGCAAAGGGGAAAAGTATGCGATTCAGTTTAGGCGCAATTTTGGTGTCGATGGTATTGTCGCTGGGTCAGTCGGCCCAAGCTGGTCCAATCGTCGGGTCAGAAGCACTGGCTGGTGGAGGCACGGCGCTGGGTGGTACGAATGATGTGACGACGGCGACAAGTGTCTCCTGGAGCGGTTTCGGCGATACGGACCACCGAACGGGTGATTTCATGGCTGTCCCCGCCTTCACAATAATTCCTGGCAGCAGCACACTTGAGTTGCATACTGGCACTCCAACCACAGCCTGGACGATCTCGAGTTCTGGGTGGGGAACATTCACGGAAACATCGATTTCGGAAATCGACTATGGCACCAACGCACTAACGGCCTACTTGCAAGGAACTTTCACACCAGGAATCCTGTTCGACTCGTCAATTACTGGAAATACCGCGACGATGATCATCTCGTTGAACCAGGCAGGCGGCCCCGGCCAGGCAGTTTCTACCGGCGCCACACTGACCACGCCGGCGATTCCAGTACCCGAACCTTCCGCTGTCGCAATCCTTCTCTCGGGCATTGCTTGTGTTGGTCTTCCCCGATTGATGCGTCGCAAATAACAGCCTTTCACCATTGTTGCCGACGTAATGGAATTGAGTGTCCGAGCTCTCGTTACGATGTTGGACGACGACGGTAACAAACTCGTTCCCACGAATTACGTGGGAACGAGTTTGTGTTAACTCGAAATGACTGGAATCCTTCGCAATGACTGCTGCGATTTCGTTGTCGCTTTTGGTAATAAATGCTTTTTCTGGTATTTGCTGTCATCACGCCGCTACAAAAGCTATTGCTTTAATGCTATTGATAACACAGATGTCGCTTGAATTATAAGCCACGCTTATTGTTCCGAAAGTAATACTATTGCCTTCGCGCGTTCTTTTTAAGAAGACCAATCCCGACTGATGGACCCGCCGATATTTTTAGATTGTAATAATTTACAATCAACGGAAACCGATTAAGCCGAGATGCTACGGTAATTTGTAGTTTGGTGATTGTTTCCGGATTTTCTGACATTCAACAAAGCATTCATGCGTGTGTCGGGTCTTATTTAGTCAATCAGCCGTAACGTGTAGGGATAGCGATAGGCCAGTCCTTCGTTCGACTTGATCGCGGCCACGATGGAAAACACGACGTGGTACAGGAACAGGGCCATGATGGCAGGGATTCCGATCAGCACGAAGCACAAAGGAACGCAGAGAGCATATCCGACAAACATCGTGATCTGAAAATTGAGAGCCTCTTTGCCCTGATCGTTCACGAGCGGAGACGTCTCGCGTTTGACCAGCCAGATCGTTAACGGAATGATGACATTCGCAAACGGGAACCAGGTGGCAAGAGTGCCGAGATGGCAGAACATGGCCCACATTCGCTCGTTTGAATCGGTCGAAAGGACCGGCAGCGATTCATTATTTTCGCTCATGAAATGACCTTTTTCATCGCGTTTCCATCGTACGAGATCACTCGATAATGCCTTAACGCAGAAGTCACCGCTTCGGATGACTTCAAAATCAAAAAAGATCGAATTTTTTTTGGTAACGAAGGAATGCGATCAACGTCACAGGGCGACCGTATGGTTTTTGAATTTGCATCCTGGAAGGATGACACAAGAATCTTAAGCCGCGCCAAGTCGAATAACGCCGAAACCCTGCGCGTCGCTGCCTGTCAGTCACTCAGTTTTCCGGCAGAATCCCACCGAGCGACAAAGGATCGCCATTCTCTTTTTGAGCATTCCTGAGCGCTTTGGCAAGCTGTACGATTCGCGACTGATACTGCGGATCCGACGCCAGATCCGTCATCTCGAAGGGATCTTTATCAAGATGGTAAAGCCTCACACGATTCGCCCTCGGGTAGACGAGCAACTTGTAGCCGTCGGCTTCGATCATTCGCTGTAATTGAAGATATGCCCCATAAATCGCCTCGTAGGATGATTTGGCTTGGCGTTTTTCGATCAGGGGCAACAGACTGTGGAATTCGACATGACCTGGCCTGGGAATTCCCGCAAGTTCCAGCACGGTCGGCATGACGTCCTGCATGTAGACCGGTATGTTGATTTTTTCAGCAGCAGCCACCTTCGGCCCCACCGCCACGAACGGCACGCGAACGCTATGCTCGTACAGATTCTGTTTGCCAACCAGGCCATGCCGACCTACCGCTAGTCCATGATCGGACGTAAAAAAGATCCATGTGTTTTTGGCTTTGCCGGTTTCCTGCAGAGCATCAAGAATTCGCCCAATCTGCCGATCAAGATGTGAGACAATCGCGTAGTATTCAGCGCGGTGAACGCGGATCGCGTCGGCTGTGCGAGGGAAGGGGGCTAACTTCTCATCTCGTAGCGTTGGTTCGCAGCCGATCAGATCCTTGAACGGATATTCCGGCAGGAAATTCACCGGCAATAAAATCTTCTCGGGGGGATACATTTCTACGAATTCCCGGGGCGATTGCCGGGGATCATGCGGCGCGTTGAATGCCACATACATGAAGAACGGATCTGCTTCGTTCGCCGCCTGTTTCAGAAAATCGACAGTGTCCTCGGCAACAACTTCACTCCAATGCTTCCCACCTTCCCAGAATCCCCCCAATTTCACGTCGAACGGAGACCATACGTCGATCTTGCCAGCCTGAGGACGGTCGTAACCTTCGGACGTGTCTTTTGGCATGCCGGGCCGGACATGGCGAACAACGTCGAAGCTTTTTTCAGATGACGCCTTGAGGTGCCATTTTCCTGTCATGTATGTCCGATAGCCGGCGGCCTTCAGGTACGTTGGCCACCAGCGACCTGCTTGTCGCTCCTGTTCCGCCGAATCGTAAATCGATTGCGCTCGCCAGACCGAACGACCGGTCAGAAGCATCGATCGACTGGCAATACAGACCGCAGGTGACCAGCTTCCCATGTTGTAACAATGAGTGAACGTCGTCCCGGCAGCAACAAGCCTGTCGAAGTTTGGGGTCTGGATTTCCGAATTCCCCAGTGCCCGAATCGTGTCAACAGCCTGATCGTCCGTTAATAAAAAAAGGATGTTTGGTTTGTCACCTGACTGCGATCCATCCGCACCCCAGGCAAAGGTCGGAGCAAAGAACAAGACGAAAATCAGGGCTGCAGTGATTCGCATGGTGGGGACTTTCCAATTGAGATCGCATCGTTTTTCAAAGCAACCTTTAGACGGCACGTCGTTGCGCGTCACGATTCTATTGTTCTCACGGCGTTTGGTCCTTTGACCAAAAGCGACAGAACGAAGCATAGGGGAATACAGATTGCATACCGCAGTCAGTCGTCAACTCGCGAAATTTTGTCATATCAGATATTTTAGCGGGCGGTCTGTTTCAGACGGATCAAGTAATGGATGAAACATCATGCCGATCGGTATTCGCCCCATCAACGACTTCGCGTTCAAAAAGATCTTCGGAAGTCCGGAAAACAAATTGGCTTTGATCAGCCTGCTCAACGCAATACTGAATTTGCCAACGCCAATTATCGATGTCACGATTGAAAATCCATACAATCTGCAGGATTTTAAGGACGACAAACTTTCGATTCTCGACGTAAAAGCGGTCGATCAATCGGGCGTAATTTACGATATCGAAATGCAGCTGACGATTTTCAGCGGGTTGATCCAGCGGATCGTGTTTTATGGCTGCGAGATCTACGCCGGACAATTGAAGGCGGGGGTCGATTATCATCAACTGAGGCCCGCGTACTCAATCTGCCTGCTTGACGGGATTCTTTGGAACGATTCCAAAAAGGTACACCATATGTTCCAGTTCACGGATCAGGAATCAGGGCGAACCTTGAATAACACACTGGAAATTCACACGCTCGAGTTGGGACGGTATGATCTGCGTGAACAGGATTTAGCCACTGCCAGTCTATTGGAATGCTGGTTATATTGGCTGCTTCGTGCTCATGAATACGAATCAGGCCAACTGTTGAAGCTGTTTCCGCAAGCGGCTATCCAGCAGGCGACACAGACGATCAGGAAGATTGCAGAAATCACCGAGGATAAAGCCATGTACGATGCACGAGAAAAGGCAATCCGAGATCAGCAATGGGCACTTAACGCCTCACGCAGGGAAGGAGTGATCGAGGGTGAAATCAAAGGGAAAATCGAAGGTAAGAAGGAATTGATTCGCGTGCTTCAAGAGATTTTGCAGCTTCCACTCAGCACCGAATTGGAGTTTGAGGGAAAGTCATTGGAAGAGCTTCAGAACCTGACCGCCGACCTTCAAGAGAAAATTCGACAGCGACATTCGTCCTGATTCTCGTTCGCAACTGGTTCGGCGACATTGTTGGTGAGTTTGCAACCAGACTGATGGATGCTCCGCCTACAAATTGATTTGTTACAGGAGCATTGGATTACGTGAGTTTGTTTCGTTTTCATCTGGATGCCACCGACCCGGCGACCGGTGCTCGTGTGGGGCGTTGGGACACTCCGCATGGAACGGTGGAAACCCCGGCATTCATGCCCGTGGGAACTTTAGCCACAGTCAAGGGCCTGACGCCCGATCAACTGAGGCAGACTGGTGCCCAGATGGTGCTCGCGAACACTTACCATCTGGCGTTACGACCGAGTGCCGATGTTGTCGCTGAAATGGGTGGATTGCATCGGTTCATGCGTTGGGATGGTCCGATGCTGACCGACAGCGGCGGGTTTCAGGTCTTCAGCCTGGCTCCCATGCGAAAATTGTACGAGGACAAAGTGGTCTTCCGGTCCCATATCGACGGCAGCCTGCTGGAATTGTCCCCGGCACAATGTATTCGAATCCAGGAGCAACTGGGTGCCGACTGCATCATGTGCCTGGACGAATGCCCGCCGCATGATGCTCCGGTGGAAAAAATTCAGGATGCGGTCGATCGAACAAGGGTCTGGGCCGCTCGTTGTCGCGATGCCCAGCAACGAAGCGATCAGGCTTTATTCGGGATTGTTCAGGGGGGAACGCACCAGTCGCTGCGTGAACGGTCGGTCGCAGGACTGCTTCCGCTCGATTTTCCCGGTTACGCAGTCGGCGGCTTAAGTGTCGGCGAAGAACCCGACCAGATGTATAACACATTAGATTTTACTGTTCCGTTACTGCCACAGGATCGTCCGCGCTATCTGATGGGGGTCGGTCGACCGGTCGACCTGTTGGAAGGGGTTTTGCGCGGAATAGACTTGTTTGACTGTGTGATGCCCACCCGGAATGGTCGAAACGCCACGGCGTTTACCCATGACGGCATGCTGAAATTAAAGAACCTCAAGCATCGGACCGATCCGACACCGGTTGACCCAGATTGCGACTGCCCCGTTTGCAAGCAATTCAGCCGGGCCTACATCCGTCATCTCTTCATTGCAGGCGAAATGTTGGGCCCGATTCTGCTTTCGTGGCACAACCTGGCATACTACCAGCGAATGTTAAAGGACTTGCGCGCGGCGATCAGGGAAGGGCGTTCTGCGGAGTTCCGGACAGATCAACTTGCCCGATGGAATCGATCCGTTTAAGATGCCGAACCCTCTTGTATCGGGATTTCTCGAAATTCCGCAGACATACGGGTCATGATCGCGACAATGCATCGGCGAAATCGCGGCTGTTTTTGTGATTTTTCAGCCTGAAATCGTGGCAATCACGGTCGGGCACCGATCCAATAAGACAGGAACAACGTTGAACTGCTTCAGCCTTTTTATGGTACTCGCTCAAGGGGATGCCCCTAAAGCAGCGCCCGCGAATGATAACTTTTTCTGGATTATTCTGCCGCCACTGGCAGTGATTATGCTTTTGTACGTTTTGATGGATTCACCGCAACGGCGCGAAAAAGCCAAGCGCGAAGCGATGATGAAAAATCTCAAGAAGGACGACCGCGTGGTAACGATCGGTGGAATACTGGGGAGCGTGGCGAACATCAGCCAGGATGGCAAAGAAGTGACTCTGAAAGTCGACGATGGGACACGAATTCGATTTCGTCGCTCGGCGATTGCCGAGGTCGTATCGGGCGAAGTAACACCAGACGTCGTAAAGCCTTTGTAAATTTAAAGTTGTGGCACGAGCAACTCTCAGAGAGTTTGCTCGACCAATCTTGTTTTTCCGCTTCTCACGAGCGTTCGGGACATCCCCACTCGTGCAATGAGAATCAGACGCTGACACATTTTCGGGACAGGATCACGAATGGATGGAATCGGGCAATCACTGTTGTTGATGCAAGCGGACACATCAAATCGCTTGTGGTGGGTGCTGCTGTTTATGGCAGTTGTCTTCATTCTGCCCTTTATTTTGGGGGCGGGGATCGCGCGATTACTTCGCCTGGAAGATCTTTCAACTCGCATCGGGGTCGTGTTGTTCTCGATTTTTGCCTCGCTGGCACCGTTCTTGTTCGTCATGTGCCAGGGGCAATCCTGGAAAAGTGCGATTCCATTGGGCATCGATCTTGCCGGGGGAACAAACCTCGTTTATGGCGTTGACACTGAAGCGGCCGAACGGCAGCAGAAAAAGGAACCTGGCAAATCGATTCCCGTCGCCACGATCGACAAAATGGTGACGGCAATCTCGAAACGTATCAATCCGTCAGGTGCGGAAGAAGTGACCGTCCGTCGCGTTGGGAACGATCGCATCGAAGTCATTATTCCGGGTGCTGATCCCGACCTGGTTGAACAAAAGAAACGATTGATTACCAAGCTCGGTAGCCTCGAATTCGGCATTGTCGCTAACTACAAAGACAACGAACGCCTGATCGAAGATGCCATGCGGCGTCCTCCGGGCGAAAACGAAGTTCGCAACTCTGACCAACGAGTGATTGCGTCGTGGACAGACATCGTTGAAGACAAAGTTGACCAAAGTGAACGTCAGGCCGTTCGACAAGTGGAACGGACCGATCCAGTCACAGGAAAAGCGGTAAAGATTTCGCAATACCTGATTCTTCATAAACCGGCGGACTACACCGTCACAGGGAAGTATTTGACAAGTGCATCACCGAGCCGCGACGAAAGCGGCAATCCTTCAGTCATGTTCAAATTCAGCCCTCGTGGGGCGGCGTTGTTCAGCGCTTTGACTGGCGAGAACCTGCCAGACACGACGGACGGCTTTCATCGTCACCTGGCGATTCTGCTCGACGGAAAAGTTCATTCGGCACCTCGAATTAAATCCCGAATCACCGATGTCGGGACAATCACCGGGGGGTTCGACATCAAACAAGTCACGGAACTTGTAGGGGTATTGAACGCTGGTGCATTAGAAGTGCCACTGAAGCAGACTCCGATTTCAGAATTCACAATCAGCCCGTTGCTGGGTGTCGATGTTCAGCAAAAGGGCATGTATGCGATTTTCTTCTCTGCTCTGGTCGTCTTCATCTTCGTGATTTTCTATTATCGGCTGGCAGGTGTGATTGCTGCACTGAGTCTGGTGCTGAACCTGTTACTCGTCGTCGGTTCAATGGCCTTCATATCGGCCACATTTACACTTCCTGGACTTGCCGGCCTGGTATTAACCATCGGTATGGCTGTCGATTCAAACGTGTTGATCTACGAGCGAATGCGTGAAGAATTTGCCCGTGGCGCCAGCTTGAGAATGGCAATTCAAAACGGCTTTGAAAAGGCGTTTGCTGCGATCGTGGACAGTAACGTCACCTCATTGATCACGGCGTTGATCCTGTACATGATCGGTACTGACCTCATCCGCGGGTTCGCCGTTTCGTTGTTCATCGGGCTGTCCGTAAGCTTGTTCTCGGTGCTGTACTTTGGCCATCTTGCCTTCGATATCATCGAACGTAAACGGCTCGTCAAGAAACTGACGATGATGCAATTCATCGGCGAAACCAAGGTCGACTTCCTGAGTTATCAGGGGATTGCGTTTTTCTGTTCAGGTGCATTGATTCTGGCAGGTCTTGCGGCACTTTTTGTCCGTGGCAGCGCCAATATGGATATCGATATGTCCGGTGGTACCATGGCAACGCTCGAGTTTGTGGACAAGCAAGGGATTGCTGATATTCGCGACCGTCTTGAGGCCGCCTTTCCAAAAGGTGTCAGCCTGGAACAATTGACTCTCGCAGGTGAAGACGAGAAAGATGGCAGGCGATACCGCATCCGGACTTCCGAGACGGATCGTAAGACAGTGATTGAACAGATCAACAAGGCTTTTGCAGACAATCAGCATGCGATTGTTCGTGTGGGCGTCGATAATATTTCAATGTCGATCAGCGAAAATCTTACCGGAGATTCGGCAAGATTCTCAAAAGGTCCGCAGGCGACAGTGAAATTAAATGGCGGAATGTCGGTTGAAACATTCCTTGCGTATGTCACAGAAACACTTGAAACGAACAATGCAGCAAGTAAGAAATACTCTTCCGCCGCGTCGCTGCTTCAAATCAAGGGAGTGACTGAGGTAGCGGGTCCTGCCACACCTGTTGACGCCAAACACAAGACCCCAAGTAAATACACCGAACTTGTTATTCAAGCGACACCGGAAATCGCTGAAAATGACCTGGCTGACGGCCTGAAACTGATTCAAGAGCGACTGAAGACTGAGCCCGTTCTGGACGAATTGAACTCGTTTGACACATCGGTCGCGAATGAAACCAAGACCAGCGCCCTGCTGGCTGTCTTGGCGAGTCTCGTCATGATTGTGATCTACATCTGGTTCCGGTTTGAAAAAGTCTATTTCGGTCTGGCTGCCGTTGCTGCTCTTGCACACGACGTGCTGGTGACATTGGGAGCAATCGCGCTGGGTGCTTACCTCAGCAAAACTCCGATTGGCCCCTTGTTCATGCTGGAAGACTTCAAAATCAACATGAACCAGATCGCCTGTTTGCTGACGATCGTCGGTTATTCGTTGAACGACACGATCGTGATTTTCGACCGTATCCGCGAAATCAAGGGGAAAAACCCGAATATTACTTACGACATGATCAATCTGGCCGTGAATCAGACGCTCTCACGCACGTTGCTCACCGCCTTGACGACGTTCCTGGTCGTACTGGTGCTTTACGTCGCGGGTGGTGAAGGGATTCATGGTTTCGCATTCTCCATGATCGTTGGTGTGATCACCGGCTGCTACAGTACCGTGTATATCGCCAACCCTGTGCTGCTTTGGTTGGTGAATCGCGAAGCCGCTTTGCGAGCTCCAGCACAAAGAACATCAGGAAAACTGGGGAAATCAGGCGCAGCTTAATGAAAGCGTGATTCCGAAAGAAAATAAGCCCCATAGGACTTGTCGGTCCTATGGGGCTTATGCTTTGGATCATTCCCATTCTTTTATTCAGGACAAGGTTTGCGCACCTGCGGGCATGGCGTCTTCTAATCTTGGCCATGCAAGCACGAAACGCGACCCTTCTCCGAGACGACTTTCCACGTTAATTTCGCCGCCATGCTCGCGGATGATTTTTTGACTGACCGCAAGCCCCAGCCCGGTACCACGAGCCCCTTTGGTCGACTCGAACACGTTAAAAATTCGCTGCAACTGGTCTTCGACGATTCCTGGCCCGTTATCCGCGACGGCAACCCAGAACATGTCCGATTCTGTGTCGAGACCCGTTTCAATTTTGACGGTGGCGTGGTCCGATCCTTCAACCGCGTCGATTGCATTTGTCACAATATTCAGAATCGCACGATGAATCCCTTCCGGATCAAAAGTGCTCAGCGGCAGGTTTGCGGCAGGCTCAAATCGCAAATCGACAGAACATTCCACGGCTCGAGCCTGCATCAGTTCAAACACTTCATGGACCGTCTCATTCAGCTGTGCCTGCTGGTAGGCTGGCTTTCGTTCTTTGCTGAAAGTCAGCATGTCCATCACCAGGTTGTAGATCCGGTTCTGATTCTTTTCGACGACGTGCCATCCCTTGCGAACCAGTTCTTCGTTGTGGTCGTTAAGTCCCATGTCGATCAAGTAGCTTCCGCCGCGAACCCCCTGCAAAATGTTTTTGATGTGGTGGCTCAGCGTGGCGATCGTCTGCCCCATCGCTGCCATCCGCTCGGCTTTCACAAACGCATGCTGATAGCGATGGTTCTCGACGGCCAATGCGGTTTGCCGACCGATCGCAATCAGCAATCGCAATTGATCCTCCCGAAATCCGGAGTTTTTCTCGCGTGGCATCAGCAATGAATCCGCAGGAGTCGTGATATCGACGTAGATGACCCCCATTAACTGATGGCGTCCCTGCATGGGGACGCACATTGCCTCACGAATTCCCGCCTGAAAGATGCTGTCGGTTGGATCGAATCGGCTGTCATGCTGGGCATCCGTCGTACGAACCCCCTGGCTCGACTTCAGCACGTAATCCACGATTGTCCGCGAGATCGGCATGCGCGCCCCAGGAATTCCTGTGATGCGCTGACTCGTGACCTGCGGACGGATTTCTCCTGATTGAGGGTCGGTCAACAGCACGCATCCCCGGTCAGCGAAAACCGCAGAAACTGTCAGGTCCAGCGTTCGTTGCAAGGATTGCTCAAGCGATGACGAGGGTCGGGCGACCTCCTCGGCAATTCGATACAGCACAGACAGGCTGTTCGGCGAGTCAGCCGCCTCATCCTTCGAAGGTATGGCGGCCTCGGCATTTTCCTGGCCCATGTGCGTGACGATGCTCGATCGATCGGCGGGATCGTGACGCCTCAGCAAATTGACCCGGTCGGCCGCGTTCTCTTTCCACCCGTCGCGTGACGCATCGCTGAATAACAGCAACGTATTGCCGAGCTGAATCTGGTCTCCGTCAACCAGTGAGTGCGAACGGATCGCGGTTCCGTTGACCCTTGTCCCGTTGGAACTGTTGCGGTCCGTCAGCACAAAATTGTCTTTGACACGCTGAATTGTCGCGTGATTCCTGGAAACCTCGCTGTCGAGAATGCGAATGTCATTGCGCGCATCGCGGCCCATCGCCAACGGGCGATCTCCTAACTCGAAGCGAG
>CAIULL010000252.1 GCA_903899985.1 uncultured Schlesneria sp. | reverse complement strand
CGACAATCGAGTCGTAGAAATGCTTCATAGCGTTGCGCGTAGGGGAGTATCGCTGCCGGCGGCCAGTGGTGATCAACAAACAAGCGATACCCGCTCATCAATCTGTGACAGTGAACTATGCCGCGGCCAGGTTTCCCGATTCCGGCAATTCGATGACATCCAGCGGTTTGAACCGTTTGAGAATTGAAGCGTCAACCATTAAGGCCGGGTGCTTGTATTGAGTATCACCGGTACCTCGACGTGATAGTTCGGACTTCTGGTAAGAACTCCAGGTGCCGTCCGGCAACCGCCACAGTTGGGGTGGTCCCAGAATCCCGGCCCGACGATTCCCCTTATATAGAAAGTTCGCTTGCGCCAATCGATGGTCGACAGCGTCCAGAA
Organism: uncultured Schlesneria sp.; assembly: GCA_903899985.1. Taxonomy (GTDB): domain Bacteria; phylum Planctomycetota; class Planctomycetia; order Planctomycetales; family Planctomycetaceae; genus Schlesneria. The sequence continues at coordinate 1,227 of CAIULL010000252.1, read as the reverse complement.
ATCGGGTGGCCACGTGACAGTCTCGCAACTGGTTCATCTCGGCCAATAACACATAGCAGGGCTTTGCTCCTGAGGGACGAAAGGGAACAGCGGTGATTTCATTCAGCGGCAGACTCATTTCCGCAGCCACCTCATGAACAGACTGGGCAATCTGATGTTCGGTCAGCTTTTCCCCTTCCAGATCGCCACATCTGCCGATTTTTTGCACGAATTCAAGAATCGGAGTCGTTCCGAGAAATCCGTGGCACCTCACAACGTCGCCAATCTCATACCGGAAAAACCCCGCGGAGGTCGACATCAACAATGAATACTCGCCCCCGACCTCCAACTCGTGAGCCTCAAGCGTAATAGGCTGGCTGGCGTTTCGATCGCCCAACGGCACAAATTCGTAGTAATTGGTGCTGACGGCCAGCACGCCTGCTGGCAGGCTGTCTTCCAGGGGAATTGTATGTCGACCTTCACTCGCAACCAGCCCTAGATCGCGGAGCGGCGACTGACCAAAATATTCGGGCAGTGCCTTGGATTGGTAACCGGCCGTTCCGCCGATCCAGCACCCGATGACCGGTCTCTGCCAATAATCGCGGGGAAACAGGCTGCCCGTGCGATTCAGGATCTGCTCGAGTCGCTGCGCATCCCGTGGAGCGGGACGGCTTACGTGATGTGCCAACTGTTGACGTATCGAATCCGGTACGTCGAAGGCCGAGGATAATGTCCCATCGTGAATATCTCGAATCAGGTTCTGCGATTCGGAATTCCCGAGTTCCGCCATGCGCAGCAACGACCCGGGAGAAATCGCGGCAATCAGTCCGATATTCTGGGACATGGTCAGTCGGAGTATCGTATAGCACTTTGCCAGCGGATCAGAGATGCTGGCGACGGCAGTCGGAACCGCATAGAAACGGCGAACAATTCTTCTTGCACTGCGGGACATCAGGGCACTGACCATGCTGATTTGATGCCCGCCGGGGGTCTGTCCCATGTCCCACGTTCCCGCCAGTTGCAGAACCTTCCGGCCAACGACGGATGGATGATCGAGAATCAGCTTAATATTCCATAAGTCCCACGATGCCAGATACTCTCGCAACCAGGTGGTTGTAATGGGATTGAGTTTGGGCGTGCCGGTCGTTCCAGTGGTGATCGTGAAACGCAATAGTTTTTCGGATGCAGGCAGCAGCGCGTTGAGATCTCCGCGGGCCACCGCTTCGACATAGGGAGCAAACCGTTCAT
>CAIULL010000251.1 GCA_903899985.1 uncultured Schlesneria sp. | reverse complement strand
CCCGCCTTTGAAGTTGCACATTTTCGATATCAAACCTTTGATCGGCCTCGATGCTGGCAGCATCGGCCACGTGGCCGACGCTGCCAGCGTCGGAACCGATCAGCAAAAACCGTCCACATTATCTGCACAGCGCCAAACGCGTTTTTTCATCGGTTTTCATCGGTCGAACTCCCTCGCTTTCCACCCTGGTTTGTCCCGGCAGAAGCAAATTCGGTGACCAGAGAACTCGTCGCCCGTTGACCACTTTTTTTCTGCTTTCCATGTTGGCTCGTTCAAGTGGAAGCGAATTTGGAACCGCGAAATCGACGCGTTGGTCTGCCAAACCTGGCTTCTGTAGGATGGCGATCGGATCGGTGTTGCGGATCATTCAAGTCGGTGAGACAATTAACGGGCGAACGAGATCGCATCGGTTTTACGCAGCATCATCGCCGATCAGGTGATTGTTTCGGGGACCGAGCGAAGCTTGGAGCGAATTAAGCCCAATCAATAATGACTGGAAGATCACGTAATTTCCTGGAGACGCCTCGTGGTTCGAGCCTCGGAACTATTGACGGAACTGAGTATCGACGAATTAGAAGCGTTGGCGGACAGTCTCTTGGCACCATCCGCCCAGGCTCGACTGGATGACTTGCTTGCAAGTAAACGCGAACAGCCACTGACCCCAGACGAACTTGTTGAAATGGACCGTCTTCTCCAACAAGTTGATCAGCTGACGCTGCTCAAGACGAGAGCTCGATACACTCTCAGCCATTCACAAGCGGAACATGAAATAGCTGTGTTGGCGGAGTCGGAATTAAATCTGGCAAACGTGCGTATTTAATGATTCCCGCTCATTGGGATATTGACAGGTCAGTGAACGCGATTGAGAATCAAGTCTGGTAACAGTCTGCCTATCACCTGGATCGTGAACCATGACTCTAAAAGAGATTCGTGAAAGCGCGTTGAAATTGGACGACAATGATCGTGAGTTGCTCGCGGTCGAGCTTCTTGAGAGTCTGACGTCGGCTGATTCTCAATCCGAAATCGACGCCGGGTGGAAGGTTGAGATACTCGCCCGTTCGGAGCGTCATCACGTTAACCCATCGGAAGCAATTGACGCAAATGAATCGCTTCAGCGAATTCGTCACAGAATTCAAAGTGAGAATCGGTAGTGTTGGTTCTTATTCGGCCGGAAGCAGAACAAGAACTCTACCAGGCGGCGTCTTGGTACGAACAACGTGAAGTCGGAGTCGGGCTAAGATTCCTGCTGTCCTACGAAAGCGCGCTGCGGCGCGTCGAGAATGATCCCAAAAATCTTCCTCCGCATGAGGCCGCGTCCGAGGGACGAGACATCCGACGATCGAACTTGAAGCGGTTTCCCTATTCAATCATCGTTGAGCTATGCGAGACCGAGGCTGTTATCCTTGCCGTCGCTCACGCTCGTCGCCGAATAGGGTATTGGCGAAATCGCGGCTCCAATGGCTAATTAAACATCTGGTTTCGACCTCGTGAGGGATTCGCCGCGCAGGAGTTCGACCAGAAGACCAAAACGGTCGCACGCGACGGTTCAAGGCGATTGGCGAAATCTTGTCTTGTACGAAACTTGCATTCGCTACAATCTTCTGGCTTGTGCTGGCACACTGTGCGCACGACGTCCAAGTCACCCGCGATAATGTGATGAGTTACGAGGCTATGAACAACAAGACTGCGAATTTCTGAATCCTCAACTTTACGGATAAAATTTGTAATCTATAATATTCGTCGATGAACCAAAATGAATGCGACACCGGATCGACTTCATTGAGCCGATCACTAAAATCAACGTTTCGGTTCTGCCCGTTTGACTGCGGATAGCGCAGGGGACAAGGGGGAGATTGGTTAGACGATCGGTGTTTCAAGAAACGGACGCCAAACGTTGAATTTACCAAAGAAGTCTATTGAAGCTCGACGACTTCACCGTTTAACCTGGCAAATTTAAAGGCAACAATGATGGGTTCTCAATCTGCAGGCAACAATACATCGTCAGTCATACCAAAGATCTCCGACGCCGCAGAATACGAGGCAAACATGATCGAAATAGACCGGCTCGTGAAAACCACGAAATACCGGCACATCGTCGGGTGGGGCAAATGGCTTGGGTTTACTCCGGATACCGTCCAACGGGAACTGCTACAAGCTGAAAATGACGACGTCCCAATCGATGTCGTTCAAAAAGCCGGCGACCGGTGGTTGCGACTTGGCGACATTCAAAACGAAACGAATAGACTGCGCGTGATTGAACTTTCTAAAATCAGTACACAAGGCGAAACGCAATGAACCTCAATCTTCCAATTGATTCAACGGCAGACACCGCTTCAGCTTGGTTGAGGCAGCTTGTCCGTGAGTTTGGGGGCGGCTTCCACCTCGACACTCGAGCAAAAGAATATACTCGTGATGACGGGGAGCAGGTTCTCACCGGACCAGAGTGCGATATCCTCGAATTATCAATCGATAGATTGTTTGCGATTCTTGGGGACGAACTTCCATACGAAATTGGTGCCGATGAAGCATTTGCTATTCTGGCAGAATCACATGGGATGCGACCGCCATTCGAAAACCACGATCCAAAGCACCAGCAAAGTCTGCTTCGCGACGGGACCCGAACGGAATTGATTGATTGGTTGACTTGGAACGATCCAAACGGGGTATGGACAGACGAAGACAGCGCGAGCGAAGGAAAGGCTACTGTAAACTTGGAAGATGCCCGCAAATGGATGGCGAAAGCCATTATGGAACTGGCTTAATGGTGCGTTGGTGGGGATCTGCTAGGATGCGACAGCAATTCGAAATTCCGCTCGGGTGTCGCTCGGCAAACGCATGTATCATCCCGTCCAAATTGTTTCTTTGAAATCTTATTTAACTCGGAAAATTTGAATGCCCGTTTCGCGGACGATTCCGGTGGTCGACATCTTTGCGGGCCCAGGGGGACTTGGAGAAGGGTTCAGTGCATTCATCCCTGATTCTGGCTGCCCCTCGTTCAAAGTAGCTCTTTCGATTGAAAAAGATGCGTACGCGCATGAGACGCTTCGCTTGCGAAGCTTCTTCCGTCAGTTTCAAACGGAAGATGTACCCGAGCTTTATTACCAAGTGCTTCGACAGAAGCTGCCGCTCCACACGTTGCCCGAACGTCTGAAAGAGATTTCTTCGGATTTATACACACGATGGCAGGCCGCAGAACACGAAGCTCTTCATGCAGAACTTGGTGCGTCAGACAGCCAGCATCTGGCGATCTCCAAAAGAATTCGCGAAGCGATTGGCGAGATGAAAAAAACTTGGGTGCTGATCGGCGGACCGCCCTGTCAGGCGTATTCGGTTGTCGGTCGTGTCCGTAACCAAGGTAATGCGTCCTATCGAATTGAAGACGACCACCGTTCGTCATTGTATCGGCAGTACCTCCGGATTATCGCGGATCATTGGCCGGCGGTTTTTGTGATGGAGAATGTGAAAGGCTTGTTGTCCGCAGTTGTAAACAACAAAAAAGTGTTCGACGCCATCATTGGTGACCTTCAGTCGCCAAAGTCCGCCTTTGGCGAAATAAAGCGATCTGCGGCGTCGCAGCGATATCGCATCGTTCCGGTCGTCTCCACGGGAACATCGTTACTGAAAGAAATGTACGAACCGACGGACTTCATCGTGGCCTGCGAACAATACGGCATTCCGCAGGTTCGACATCGTGTCATTCTGATTGGAATTCGCGAGGATCTCGGCGACGTCGATCTGTCGCCACTTTCAAAAGAACGCGCCCCGACCGTCAACGAGGTCATTGGGGATCTGCCCAGACTACGAAGCGGGCTGTCGCGTAGACGCGAAGGGGCAAAGTACGTCACCCTGAGTGACGGCGCTCAACAATGGATTGAGACAATCAATGGACAGACGCTGGTTAATGGATCAAACCACGATTCCGGATGGTTGAAGACGCTCGGGGACGGAGATGACACCATGATTTACGACGAGATTCATAATGTCGTCACAGCTTTGGAAGTCCCAGTGGATGACCGTGGAGGTAATTTTGTCAAATCGAGTAACACGCCATCAAAAAAAAATCCGCTTGCATGGTGGTATCAAGATAAACGGCTTCAAGGGGTCTGCAACCATGAAACCCGGGCACATATGGACAGCGATCTTGCCCGGTATCTGTTCGCGGCATGCTACGCGGGGACACATGGAATTTCGCCGAGACTAAGCGATTTTCCCGTTGATTTGCAGCCAGATCACGACAACGCGGCATCCGGTGACTTTGAAGATCGTTTTCGGGTTCAGGTCGCGGATTTGCCATCAACGACCATCACGTCGCACATATCCAAAGACGGGCATTATTTCATCCATCCGGATGCGACGCAGTGCCGCAGCCTGACCGTTAGAGAAGCAGCACGCTTGCAGACGTTCCCTGATAACTACTACTTTTGTGGTCCACGCACGTCGCAATGCGTACAAGTAGGAAACGCAGTTCCACCGTACTTGGCGTACCAGATTGCGCGTTCGGTCTCGAGCCTACTACTGAAGGCGGGCAAGTTAAACTCATGGTCGACAGGATAACGAAGGAACACCGCAGTTGGAACATGTCGCGGATACGAAGTAAAAATACTTCGCCGGAACTTGTTGTTCGGTCATTGCTTCACCGGCTCGGCTACCGCTTCCGATTGCACCGAAAGGATTTGCCCGGTTCGCCCGATATCGTTCTCCCTCGTTATCACGCCGCGATCTTCGTCCACGGTTGCTTCTGGCATAGGCACCGAGGATGTCGATTCGCATATTCTCCGAAGAGCCGAATTGAGTTCTGGAACAAGAAGTTTGCAGACAATGTTCAGAGGGACCGAGTGAAACTACGGCAACTCAAGAATCTCGGCTGGATCGTTATAGTCGTGTGGGAATGTGAAACTGCAGGGGTAAGTCGGTTGTCGGCAAAGCTGGAGCGACGGTTAATTCAGATTACCCATGGACGCAATTCAATTCCGGAATAATGACTTGGTCGAGTTCATCTTAGGCCCCGAACCGGAGACATGCGTCGTCAGTTCGAACACCAACTTGCAAATTCCGCTCCGAGAAGACCGAGAAGCTGGTCTCCGCTTAATGAATCGATGTCGTACGTCATTTCCAATTGTTCAATCCGAACCGGCAATCTATTCCTTAAGTCCCCTGGCTTTGCTGTCTTGTTTAGGATTCCTCGTTTCTGACATCCTCGCTTTTTGTCGAAGTAGAGACGATCGATAAGCTCACTCACTGCAGGTTTGCGAATCACATATAGACGACCGACTGTCTGTTCCACGAGGTCGCCATGTATTGGTAAGGGCGCGTCGAGAAAGATTCGGTTGTGATCGGGAAGGGCTCTTAGGATGCGATAGGGCGTCGCAAGAAGGTGGCGGTAACTTCGCTGAGAATTGTTAGGGTCCAGAATATAGTGAGGGTTTGCGTTGGGCTTACGAATTCCTCTGGAAGACTTTGGACAGATGTCATCAAAGAAAAATAGTGCTAGCCATGTCCAAAGGCCGGCATCGCGAACAGGGTCTCCTTTGTCAATCGGAGCAAGTGCTGATGCCAAGTATTCGGCGGCGTCCCTTTTTGTGGTGAATCCCGGACGTTCGATTAGCGGCGCTCCAGTTATTGAGGATGAGAGTTCTGGCGAGGTGAGTATGTGATATGGCGCCGCAAGAGAACCGTCCTTACGTGCGTCCGCAAGGTAGTCCTTAAAGATCGCAATACCATTTTCGTTCAATCGACGAAGTTGATCGCCCATCATTTCGCCTCCGCTGAATCAACCAGTTCAAAATGCCTACGTACATCGTGCTTTTTGCAGAAGGCAGAGCAGACCTCTTCAATCCACTCGATCCACGTATCCAGCTGCTTGTCTCGCTCACCTTCTGCTGGGCGTTCATTGTCTGGGTGCCAGTGAATCCCCCATCTTAGCCATTGAACGTGCCAATCATCAGGATCGCCATCCGGGTCCGTAAATTGCTCAATTACCAATATACGAGTGAGAATTTCTCGAACTACCGAGGCGTAAACCAATGAAAAAAACCGACGATCAGAGCGAGTCAGTTGCATAATGCCGTCGATGCGGCTGTTAACCTCTAACCAAGGTCGTCCGTGCAAAAATGTGAGTCGCCAAACCTGATCCTCTAGATCCGTCGGATTGACTGGTAGTATTGACCTTTGTGCAGCGCCATCGTCGTCGCCTTCCCGCTTAGGACGGATCATCTCGGCGATCCCAAGCAGCTGCCCCACGGCCTCGGTCGAATCGACGACCTTGAATTTGAAAAACGGAGATTCTCCCAAGGCATCCGTTAGCTGTCGGACAGATGGAATTATGCGTGTGCCGACGGTGCCGAACCTAAATCGTTCGCCGGATAACGATCCACCTGAAAATGCCTCAACAATTACGAACGCCGAAGACGGAAAAAAGCCTTCCTCGAAATTCCAATTTACATCAATTGTTCGATCAGCGTTGAGACGAATGTGCACGTTTTCTGATGGAATGGGCTTTCTTCCGGTGTAGTTGAATCGTCGGATCATACTTCGAACTCCTCATGCTCGGCACGGACGATCAAATCTCGATGTATATCGAATCCGGTGACTTGGAGCTCGAAGCCAGCAGATTTCGGCGCGAACACGATTAGATTGTTCTCGCACTGCACGAATTCTGCATTTGTCAGCGTGATATCCAGGGGCTTATGCTTGCCCGGCTCGAACCGAAAGTCAAAGACGCTATAAGTTGCAAACGGATCTTTAGAGGGCATATCGTAGGCCACGCGTACCCGTACGCGGTCTGGCAACTCCGAAATCACTTCATTTCCGAGTATGCGGAACCCATTCGGACATGTGACCACGCGGATTGGCTTTGGTTTTGATGGCGGAGGGGGTGGTGGAGGAGGCGGCGGTCCAGGCTTCTTTTGTTTACCTTTCGCTTTTTTCGCCCCCTGAAGTTTAGGGTCATCAATTGCGAAGATATCCTGCAACCAATCTTCGTCCAAGCCTTTCGGGGGAGGAGAAAGAATTAACAGGAGTTTTGCGATGCTCAGCCGAACGAAGCTTACGCGTTTTTTCCATCGGAGATAAGTTGCGTCCGGTCTCGACTCACCCGTGCCCCAGTCGGTGTGTGCAGGCCCCTCCGCGTCGCCGAGCATGCCAGACAACGGTTTCTCGTCCACCAGCACGAGTCCTCGCGTCCCTTTATGTCCGGCAAGCGTGTCGATGCTGCTAATTGTCATTCCTTCACGGATGAAATGATCCTCGCTGCGGGCCACATCGGAATCCCTTTCAAGGAAAACATCAAAGGACGTGTTTTCAACTGCGCCAGTTTTCTTCTCAATTGTCATTGGAACGCGAATTCCGATTCTCTCGGAAGCTTCAAAGGCCGCCCTCAATTTTGCAAGCACTTCAGGTTCGACAAGATGATCTCCCCACATTGGAACCTTTGCGTCAGTGGGGGTAATCAAGCGGACCAAATCGTCCTTAGCTTGTTTTTTCCATGCCCAATCAGCGAAATCAAATGGAGGTGGTCTGTCTTTTTTTTCTCGGCGTGGTCCTTTCCATTCGAGTGTTGCAGCGTGGCTACGTATGGTCTGAGCGTCCACTCGCAAATCACCAATTTCGGGGCCGCTAAAATCGGCGATTAGCTGATTTCGAAGGATGGGGAGAAAGAAATGCAGGATCAGTGACCGCATCAATTCGGAAGATTTGACTCTGTCGAATGGAAATGGAACAACCACAGAGAGCCCTGGTTCGTTCCCACGAGTTAATCGGAAACTCTTCTCAAAGTCATCGACAATAGCCGTGTTTTCAAAGGGCATCTGGAGTTCGTTCTTCGCGTTTGGATCGCAAAAGAAACCCTCAGGTACATATTCCTCCTGGCCGATCCTATGGATCTTTGTGATGGCCTGGCCCATAAGCAGTTTCCGCCCGTCGGTGCTCCTCACAGTCAATCCAAAAACCGCATTAATCTTCGATGTTGCAGGGAATACTGTCTTTCCAAGGCCCCACCGTCCGATGTCTGCTCCACCCTTTCCCGACCGGCCAATGTTCCTCCAAAACCAGTAGAAGAATTGAGGATCGTTCGGGTCAAAGCTCTCCGGGTCCAAGCTCCTTGCTGGATCTCCACATAATCCTTGAGTACCAAAATCCTCGATCGTCAGGAACGGCATTGCAGGCACACCCTTGGCTGTGTTTACCACCTCATTGCCCAGGACGTTGAGGTGCGGAATAAGTCCATTAAGGAATGGCTCTGCACTGCTTGAGCCAAGAATCTCTTCCGGCTTGCTTAAAGCAAAACGAATACGCACAGGTCCACTGGCCTTCGGGTTTCTAGCATCCAGAGTGTTTTGGACCGCCTCGCGGACAAGTGCATCCGTACGACCGAAGATTTCCTCGGAATCTTCGGTCCCTGTGAAGAATTCCGCTTCGAATGGATCGCGTTTGACGGATCGACGAGATCTTTGTTCGAAACTCCATGGTGTTGGCACTTAATTCTCCAATACTCTGGGACCTCCGTGTGGGAGGACGTGAATGCAATACGCTCAAAATTCAGGCTGAATATCGAAGGCTCTTGCAGCGGGTTCTATGTCATCTTCTTCCAATTAACCTGAGCCGCCGTTGATAAATCACCATCCACTGCAATGTAATACCCCTGACGGCCGTCCTGTACAATCAAGCCTTCGGTTTTGAGCCAAGCTAAGCAAAGGTATGCTTGATAGGACGGGATCTCGACCCCATTCGGATCAGACAAAGGAAAAATTTCTTCAGAAGTAAATGTGCGGCCCCGACATTGGTTTATTCGGCTGGCTAACACCTCGACTACGGTCCACGGTGCACGATGCGAATATTCCTGTTTTTCTTTCTTTGACCATCCGGTCTTTATTAACTCACTCCGTTGCCGGGAAAACTTTGGATATGTAGCCTTTTTCGCTGTAGGCCGCCTTGGATGGGGAGAAGAAATTTGGCTCGGTGCGGCGTTATTTTGCTCGTTCGAGTCTTTGCCAAATCCATTCCGCGTGTCCAAGGAGGCAGGCGGAATCGAATCGGTATGGCGAGGTAAATATGGTTTCATTGCAGCGAGAGTGCGAGCCCAAGCTGCAATCTGATCAACGGCATCGTAATCGCCGGCTGCTGATGCTTCGGCGATAAGTCCACGGAGCTGTCCCTCGCAATCGCGTATGACTTGGGCGGCACGGTGGAGCATGATGTCTACTCTGAAAATACAATACAGTGAAAACGGATTGTGTTTATACGCATCTCGCGCGGGGTTGACAAGATTCCGTCAAAGAAAAATCGCTAAAAGTATTGGAATTTTCTTGGCCGCGAAATTAGGCTTCAACGAAGCCCGCGTTCAAATGCTTAAACCTGCGTTTAATCGCGACGATCGATTATTGCGTGGCGCTGGGGGTGCTGGCCTTTTCAAGAACAGGACGAACGACCCAGGCCGCGAGTTATCGGAGGAAGTTTTCTAACGCAATATAGAACGAGGGTTAGGCTCGCCTACGTCAGCATTTCGTCAGACCGGGGGAGACGGGGTTTGTCCCCAACCGCTGCCCTAAATCGACCATTCCCATGAGCATCTTCCAAGCGTTAAGAATCTGTGTTGATTTTGTGTTGTGTTTGCGTTGTCGTAATGATATGTTAAGATGTGGTGTGTGTTGAGAGTGTTTGGGATTTGCCGTGGAAAGTGGTATTGGTTTCTGCCGAGTGACCTGAAAAAACAGACCGAAGAGGTTGAAACGGAAGCTTGAATGGAGAAGGATGGATTATGGATTTGTCGGGATTTCAAACCGGGGAATTGAACCGAAGTCAACGAAGGTAACGAAGGGGGCAGGAAGCATAAGACCGATCCGGCCTGATGTTATGATTGGAGATCCAGGGAATCTCGCGGAAGTCAAATCAAACTGGTCGACAGCGTTTTAAGGACGTTGCCGCCGGTGGCAAATCTGGATTGAACAGACAGCCGGCTCCTTCCAACTCTTTCTTCGTTAACTTTGCTGCCTTCTGTTCAAAGTCCTGATTATCCCTTCTGGATAACCGCGGAACAGACTGTGGTCGTCGATATCAAAGCAAATCGTATCGGATTCCGCGCGAGACTTTTCAGCCCTCGGCACCGACACTTCTGAATCCGCCCACGGAGCGTGTATGAGCGAGCAGAACCCATTGTTACCCAAACTTCACCATCGTTGCCTAATGAACGGTAACCGTTCATGGGCAGTGCGGAGGGGCAATCGATGTCCAATGTTGCTCATAGTTTCCCATAGTTGCCTAAAGTTTTTGAATTGATGTTTCACAGCGGATTTCACGGAAAGCAGGAGCACTGGCGAGCGAAGACGCACGCCAGTGGCATCCGGCTCCCTGTGTTCCCACGGAAGAGTGTCAAAACCCATAGTTGCTCAACGGTTTTTGAAACGAAGTTCGTTGTGTCGCTCGGCACTGCTTGACGGAAGACCGTCAAGCGTGGCACGGATTTCATCGCGACGGAAGAGCGTCAATGCCCATAGTTGCTCAAAGATTCCATAGTTGCTCAACGGATTTTGAATCGACGGTCGTTGCGTCGCTGGGCACTGCTTGACGGAGGGCCGTCAAGCGGTGGCACGGTTTTCATCGCCACGGAAGAGCGTCAATGTCCATAGTTGCTCAAAGAATCCAGAGTTGCTCAACGGATTTTGAAATGACGGTTGTTGTGTCGCCGGGCACTGCTTGACGGAAGGCCGTCAAGCGGAGGCACGGATTTCATCGCCACGGAAGGGTGTCAATGTCCATAGTTGCGCAAAGATTCCAGAGTTGCTCAACGGATTTTGAATTGATGTTTCACAACGGACCGGGCGGAAACCAAGAGCACTGGCGAGCGAAGACGCACGCCAGTGGCACCTGGAGTCGCCACGGAAGAGCGTCAATGTCCAAAGTTGCGCAAAAATTCCAGAGTTGCTCAACGTTTTTGAATCGATGTTTCACTGCGGACCGGGCGGAAACCAAGAGCACTGGCGAGCAAAGATGCACGCCAGTGGCACCCGGAGTTGCCACGCAAGGGTGTCAATGTCCAATGTTGCCCAAAGATTCCAAAGTTGCCTAACGAACGGTAATCGTTCACGGGTAATGCTTGAGGGGACAATCGATGTAGAAGTTTTTTTGCCTGAAAAACAGCTTTAATCACGTGATGTGTTAACGGAGAATACTCTCCACCGACCCTGCGCCAGTGGGAGCAGCGACTTTCAAGCTAAGTCTTCTCGCAAACAACCTGGTTTTACATTCAATAGCGTTTCAGTCGTGGCTTCCACTGACGCAAGGTCAGTGGAGAGCTTGCCATTTTGCGATGAGGCCGCGTGTAGCTTCCCAGTCGCTGCTTCCACCGACGCGAGGTCGGTGGAGAGCTTTAAAATTGAGCGTCGCCACGACGCATGTTTCAAATTCATGGTTGTTTCTCACAGATTGCCAAAAACCCTTCTTTGAATCTGGTTTGTATGCTGGCAACTTTGAAAATCGAAATTGGACGGGCCTTTATTTCCCAATTCGCACGGAGGCAGAACTTCTGAAGAAAGGTATCGAAGACGCGGTTGACGACAATGAGATGGGCATTGAAGTGCATAAGTTGCGATAAGCCAGTTGAGAATAGACGCCCTGCGCAGTAACCTATACTCAATCAGGTTGAATGATTTTGCTCGCGGTATGTGTGGGCAACGTTTCGGTAGACTAGTTTCAAGAGCCATTCCCTCGGGTTGGCTAGGTAAATAGTAGGCCGACGCAACGAACCTCGTAACAGAGGTTTCGATGCGTCGGCCTATTTTTTTGTAATCGCTTACGGGAAATGCAGGGGGACAGCCCATTTTCATGGGCAAAGATTGAGTCAGGCTTGAGTGACTCAAATGAGTTCAGTGTTTATCGCCATGAAAATGCGTCAGTCCCCGGCCTGTTAACGATTATTTTTTTGAATAGAGGAATCACCTTTGAAGCTGCGCAGCAAGACGATTCGCCAGGGAATCGAGCGTTTAAAAGCAAGGATCGGCGTTGATGGTCTTTTCCGGGAATTTGGAAACGACTTACCCTTACGCTCAGAGTTATTCAGTCTAAGCCAGTTAGAGGAACATGCCGAGACGCTGGCCGCATGGCATGAAATCGACCCTCGGTCGGGACCAGACCGGTTGCTGGTTCGGCTGACCGATAACCAGAACATTCTGCGAGAAGCTTACAAGTTGATGCTCGATGCTGTGCAGCATGATCGACACATCGTGCCGGCGGGGGAGTGGTTGCTCGACAACTACTATTTGATCGAAGAGCAGATCCGGACCGCTCGACGACATCTGCCGACCAAGTACAGCCGAGATCTGCCTCGGCTGATGAACGGTCCTTCCGCGGGATATCCCTGCGTCTACGATCTGGCGCTCGAATTGATTTCGCACGTTGATGGAAGGATCGATGCTGAAACTCTGCGGACGTATGTGGCGGCCTATCAGCGACGGCGACCGCTCAAGTTGGGTGAGCTCTGGGCCGTGCCGATCATGATGCGGCAGGCGCTCATCGAGAATTTGCGTCGCGTCGCCGCAAGAATCGCGACGGGTCGCCTTGATCGTGACTCGGCCGCTCACTGGGCCGATCAGTTCATTCAATGTGTCGAGACCTCGCCTAAAGATCTGGTGCTGTGCCTGGCCGATATGGCGAGACCGAATCCTGTTCTTTCCAGTGCGTTTGTGGCGGAACTGGCGCGGCGACTTCAACGCCAAAGTCCGGCACTCGCATTTCCACTCACCTGGGTCGAGCAGCGGTTGGCGGAAAACGGGCAAACCATTGAAAATATGGTTCAGATCGAAGGACATCAGCAGGCGGTCGATCAGGTTTCGATTGGTAACAGCATTAACAGTTTGCGTGAACTCGAAGCGATTGACTGGCGCGATTTCGTTGAAGGATTGAGTGTCGTCGAGCATTCGTTGCGGGATGATCCGGCTGGTGTCTATTCAAACATGGATTTCAGCACGCGCGACCAATATCGTCACGTGATCGAAGCCATGGCCAAGCGAAGTCCGCTTTCCGAACACGACGTTGCGGCAAAAGCAATTCACCTGGCGCGACGATCGGAATTAGAAAAAGGAGCATCAGATCGGAAGTCACATGTCGGGTTCTATCTCGTTGACAAGGGACTGCCCCAACTGGAACGCGCAGCTCAAATGCGTCATTCCATCGTTACCTTTGCGGCACAATTGGTAAGCAAGCAGCCTCTTTTATTCTATGTCGGTGGGATCGGCCTGATTTCAACTCTGGTGACCGCTGGGGTTTTAGAACGAACGACAATCCTTCACGGTCAGCGGTTCGGCTTATGGTTTGTCGCCGCGCTTCTCTTCGTCAGCGCGACTCATCTGGGGGTTGGGCTGGTGAACTGGTTGACGACGATGTTCGTCAGGCCGAATCGTTTGCCGCGAATGGATTTTTCTGAGGGAATTCCCGTGGAATGCAGTGCTCTCGCGGTAGTTCCCACGATGCTGGTCACGCATGACGGTGTGAAACGACTTTTGGAAGGACTTGAAGTTCGCTATCTTGCAAATCGCGATCCTCACTTGCGTTTCTGTTTACTGACAGATGTCCGCGACGCGGTCGAGCAGGTCCTGCCCGAAGACGACGCCTTAATCGCTTTGGCCGGCGCGGGGATTGAATCTCTCAATGCGAAATATCGCGATCAAGCGGAATGCCAGAACAACGGAGACGATACTGATTCGTTACCGACCGATCTCTTTTTCCTGTTACATCGGCCGCGTCGCTGGAACCCCCAGGAACAGGTCTGGATGGGCTATGAGCGAAAGCGAGGGAAACTTGGCGAACTTAACAAGCTTTTACTGCAGGGCTCGACCGATGGATTTTCGCTGGTTGTGGGTGATGTCGCGCTGCTGACTGACGTGAAGTATGTCATCACACTTGATACCGACACTCTGCTGCCGCGCGACGCGGCCAGACAACTTGTGGGAACGATGGCCCATCCACTTAATCGGGCTCAGCTCGATCCCCGTCGGAACATCGTCGTTGAAGGTTACGGGATCCTGCAACCCGGGGTTGCAGTCCGATTCGAGAAAACGAGGCCCTCCTGGTTTCTGGAACTGTTTGGCGGTGAACCCGGCATTGACCCGTATACACGCGCAATCTCAGACGTGTACCAGGACGTTTTCCGCGAAGGCTCGTTCATCGGCAAAGGGATCTACGACGTCGATGTGTTTTCGGCGACTGTCGACGGGCGATTTCCGGAAAATCGAATTCTCAGTCACGATTTGCTGGAAGGTTGCTATGCTCGATCTGGGCTGGTGAGTGACATCTGCGTCTTTGAAAGTTTTCCCTCCAGTTATCAGTCCGATGTCAGTCGGCGGCACCGTTGGATTCGAGGCGACTGGCAAATCGCTGGATGGTTGTTGCCATCAAGCGGCAATCCCATCAGCCTCCTTTCTCGCTGGAAAATTCTGGATAACCTGCGACGAAGTGTTGTTCCATTCGCCGTCATTCTGATATTGATCCTGGCCTGGTTCGACCTGACACGACCTGGATTCGTGACGGCGGTTGTCGTCGGGATTATGTTGATCCCCTCGCTCTGTGTGTCATTCGTGGCATCGTTTCGAAAAGCGGCGGAACTTCCGCTCGCCATGCATTTGCGAAGGTCGTTCAATTCCTTCGGCACCAGCCTGATGCAATCGGCGTTGACCATCGCCTTTCTTCCCTACGAGGCCTGTTTCAGTCTTGATGCAATTGTGCGAACGATTGTCCGGGGAGTTTGGACGCACCGGCGGATGCTTGAATGGAAGACCTCCAGCGACGCCGAACGCGAAAGAACGGGGGGGGTGGTTGACTGGTATCGGACAATGTGGATTGCACCGATATTGTCGATCGTTGTCGGCGGAATTTTGATGGGTTTTCGCCGTGAATCGCTTTGGATCGCTGCGCCGATACTTGTGGCCTGGATGATGGCTCCCTTTATCGCCTGGAAAATCAGCCAGCCCATTCCAAAACGAAACGACGTGCTCGACGTTGAGCAGACGTTATTTCTGCACGGTCTGGCTCGGAAGACCTGGCGATTTTTTCAAAAATTTGTCGGACCGGAAGACAATTGGTTGCCGCCTGATAACTTTCAGGAATTTCCCACACCCGTCGTCGCTCATCGGACATCACCGACCAATATTGGTCTCTCGCTGTTGGCGAATCTTGCTGCCTATGACTTTGGCTTTATTACGTCTCGACAATTGCTTGATCGGACCAGCAATGTCATGCGATCGATGGGCCGACTTGAACGATTTCACGGTCATTTTTTGAATTGGTACGACACCCGTTCGCTGCAACCGCTCTTTCCCAAATACGTCTCTGCCGTCGACAGTGGAAATCTATCGGGTCACCTGTTGACGTTACGTCGCGGACTTATCGAGCTGGGTGATAATAAGCTGATCTCATCTGGGTTTTGGAAGTCGTTACCGATGACGCTTCAAATCCTTGAGGCTGATGTAAACGGAAAGAAGGAAAAGGCCGCTCGATCGCGTTTCGGGCTATCTTCCGATTCAGTCGTACCGTCGAACGATGCCACCGTCACACCGCCCCATCGCGATCTTCGATCGGATGATGAGCTGATGATCCTCTTGCGTCGAAACAATACTAAAATCCCCGTTACGCAGAAGCTCACGACATCGTGCGAGTTGTTGCAAGAGATCCAGAGCGCCGCGGCCAAGTTTCTGAAGGGCTCGTCGGATATCGATCAAAACCCTGTCGTCGTGGTCGTGCGAGATCTCGAACAACAATGTCTTGATCAGCTTGCCGATCTCTCGTCCAACGCTTTGTGGTTGACCCATTCGACGACATTGCCGAGCGTAAAACCGTACGGATCAGCCAACGGATTTCAGCAGGTCAGCGAATGGCAAGCGGTTTTCACACAGTTGGACGAAATTCCCTCATTACGTGACATCGCAGGCTTCGAGAGCCTGTTGCTCCCGAAGATCGATGCGATGATTGCAGGCCCATTCATTAATGATCAATGCGGTGACTTGGGTCCCGATTCCCTTTCCAATTCGGCCATTGTGCCGAAAGCCAAGTCGCTTGAACCAGCCGAACTGACATGGCTGATTCAGTTACGAGAACTCCTGCATGCATCGATCCAGCAGGCGAATCGAGTCCTGCTGGATATCGATGAACGTGCGGATCAGTGCCGCGAGTTCGCCGATATTGAATACGACTTTTTATACGACCCTCGACGTCGTCTTTTGGCGATTGGGTTTAACGTCAGTGAGATGCGGCGTGACGGCAGTTTTTATGACCTGCTTGCATCGGAGGCGCGGCTGGCGAGCTTTGTCGGAATCGCCCAGGGACGGCTTGAACAGGAACACTGGTTCGCTTTGGGGCGGTCACTGACGACGTTGCACGGTCAACAGACATTGCTGTCATGGAGTGGTTCCATGTTCGAATACCTGATGCCGTTACTGGTCATGCCAACATATGACAACACCCTGCTTGATCAGACCTATCATGCCGTAATTGACCGCCAGATCCAATATGGGAAACAGCGGGGAGTCCCCTGGGGTGTTTCGGAATCGGGTTATCAGGCGACCGACGCACAGTTGAATTATCAATATCGGGCGTTTGGTGTACCGGGTCTGGGGTTCAAGCGAGGTCTGGCGGACGATCTGGTCATCGCCCCTTACGCTGCTGCGATGGGCTTGATGGTGGCCCCGAGAAAGGCCTGCGCCAACCTGCAGGTCATGACCGTCAAAGGCTTTCAGGGAACATATGGATTTCACGAGGCTGTTGATTACACGCCATCGCGGTTGTCCAGGGGACAATCGTACGCGGTCGTGCAGTCTTATATGGCTCATCATCAGGGGATGACATTTCTTTCGCTGGCCTACGTGCTGCTCAATCGCCCGATGCAAAAACGGTTCGAATCAGACCCGGAATTCCAGGCAACGGATCTGTTGTTGCAAGAGCGAATTCCACAAGCGCTTCCGTGTTTTCCGCACGCGAGTGAGGTCTCATCCGATCGTCCGCCAGTTGGTGATCGCGAGTCGCTGATTCGTGTCTTTACGACACCGAACACTCCAGGCCCCGAAGTTCATCTGCTGTCGAACGGCCGCTACCATGTCATGGTGACGAACAGTGGAGGGGGATATAGCCAGTGGAAAGATCTTGCCGTCAATCGTTGGCGCGAAGACAGCACACGCGACAGCACCGGAATCTTCTGCTATCTCCGCGATGTCAACAGCGGCGAAGTCTGGTCGACATCGCATCAACCGACACTTCAACCAACCAAACGTTACGAGGCGATTTTCTCACAGGCACGAGCCGAATTCCGGCGTCGAGACAGCCTGATCAAACTTCATACCGAGATTGCCGTTTCGCCCGAAGATGACATTGAAATTCGTCGTACGACGATCGTGAATCGTTCAAAGGTCATCCGGACGATCGAATTGACAAGCTATGCAGAGGTCGTGCTTGCCGCCGTGAATTCCGACGCGACGCACCCGGCGTTTTCAAATCTGTTCGTTCAGACCGAAATCCTCGAACAACGACAGGCGATTCTCTGTACCCGCAGGCCTCGATCGCATCAGGAAAAGCCCCCCTGGATGATGCATATTCTGGACGTGCGCGGGCCGTCGGTCGGCGATGCTTCGTACGAAACAGATCGATCCAAATTCATCGGTCGGAACCGCACAACGGCAGCTCCGCTGGCCATGGGGCGTTCTGGAAACCTGACTAACAGTGATGGCTCGGTCCTCGACCCGATCGCTGCCATCCGCCGACGAATCTCGCTGGCACCTGACGAAGCGGTGATCATTGATCTTGTCGTCGGCATGTCTGAGTCGCGTGATGGGGCTTTGACACTGATCGACAAATATCACGATCGACATCTTGCCGACCGCGTATTCGATATGGCCTGGACTCATGGGCAGGTTTTGCTGCGGCAGCTCAATTCCAGTGAATCGGATGCTCAGTTGTTCGGTCGGCTGGCCAGTTCAGTCATTTACGCCACTTCTGCCCGTCGAGCAAATTCAACGATTCTGGCAAAGAATCTGCGAGGACAATCGGGACTTTGGGGCTATGGCATCTCGGGCGACTTACCCATCGTGCTTTTGCGGATCTCAAACGCCGAGAAGATCGACCTTGTTCGACAGGTTGTCCAGGCGCAAGCCTACTGGAGACTGAAGGGCCTCGCCGTTGATCTTGTGATCTGGAACGAAGACTCGTCCGGTTATCGGCAGGTTTTGCAGGATCTGATCATCGGGGTGATTTCAGCCGGGATCGGCGTTCAAACACTCGACCGACCAGGCGGAATTTTCGTTCGTCGCGCTGAACAGATGTCGGACGAAGATCGCATCCTGTTTCAAACCGTCGCTCGAGTCATCATCGTTGATACCGATGGAACGCTGGCCGAGCAGGTTGAACGTCGAGCACGTACCGACGTGCGGGTTGCCGAGCTTTTGCCCAGCCGGTTGCGTCGAATGGATGTCATGCCGAATGTCGAAACTTCGTCGC
Source organism: uncultured Schlesneria sp. (assembly GCA_903899985.1). Lineage (GTDB taxonomy): Bacteria > Planctomycetota > Planctomycetia > Planctomycetales > Planctomycetaceae > Schlesneria. The sequence continues at coordinate 30,484 of CAIULL010000251.1, read as the reverse complement.
GAGATCTGCTGTTTTTTAATGGATTCGGTGGATTCACGACGGACGGACGTGAATACGTCATCCGTCTCGAACCAGGCCAGGTCACACCGGCACCATGGGTCAATGTGATTGCGAATCCGAATTTCGGGACCGTGATTTCCGAAAGTGGCGGAGCCTATACCTGGGGACTGAACGCTCATGAATTTCGACTGACTCCGTGGAATAACGATCCTGTGTCGGACGTCAGCGGGGAAGCGTTTTACCTTCGTGACGAAGAGAGCGGGTACTACTGGTCACCGACGCCACAGCCCGCTCGCGGTACCAGGCCTTACGTTTGCCGGCACGGATTTGGATACAGCGTCTTCGAGTACACCGAAAACGGTATTACATCGGAACTCTGGATCTATGTCGCGACTGACGCTCCGATCAAGTTCGCCGTTCTCAAGGTTAAAAACACCTCGGGCCGATCGCGACGACTGTCGGCAACCGCATATTCTGAATGGGTATTGGCAGAAATGCGATCCAAGTCTCTGATGCACGTCGTGACCGAAGTCGATCCAAAGTGCGGAGCATTGGTTGCACGCAATCCCTACAGCATCGAATTTTCCGAACGGATCGCCTTCATCGACGTGAGTGATCCCATACGAAGTGTGACGGGAGATCGAGCAGAATTCCTTGGACGGAACGGAAATTCCACGAAGCCGGCTGCAATGTCCCGCATGCGGCTTTCGGGGAAGGTTGGCGCGGGTCTGGACCCTTGTGCCGCGATGCAGGTTTCTTTCGAACTGGCCGACAACCGTGAACGGGAAATCGTATTCACGATGGGAGTGGGGCGGGACATTGACGATGTCCGTACGCTGGTCCAGCGGTTTCGGGGCCATGAGCCGGCGAGACATGCTTTGGAATCGGTCTGGGGGCTTTGGAACCACACGCTCGGCGCTGTTCGTGTGGAAACCCCAGATCCGGCGCTCAACTTGATGGCCAACGGCTGGCTGTTGTATCAGACGTTATCCTCCCGGTTCTGGGCGCGAAGCGGATTCTATCAATCAGGCGGAGCGATTGGTTTTCGCGATCAATTGCAGGATGTTGCGGCGCTGATCCACACCGAACCCCGATTGATACGCGAGCATCTGCTGACTTGTGCCGGGCATCAGTTTGGGGAAGGGGACGTCCAGCACTGGTGGCACCCACCGCAGGGGAGGGGAGTCCGAACTCACTTTTCAGATGACTTTCTCTGGTTGCCGCTGATTGCCTGTCGATACGTGATGGGAACGGGCGATACGGGAGTTCTGGACGAAGTCGTTCCGTTTATCGAAGGTCGTCCCGTTAAGCCGGATGAAGATGCCTATTACGATCTTCCCACGCGATCGAACGAATCGGCAACGCTTTATGAGCACTGTGTTCGCTCGATCGTCAATGGACTGTCGTTCGGAGCCCATGGACTTCCGTTAATCGGTTGTGGTGATTGGAATGACGGCATGAATCTGGTCGGTGAAAAGGGGAACGGGGAAAGCGTCTGGCTCGCGTTCTTCCTTTACGACATTTTGCAGAAGTTTTCCAAGATTGCGCGGGCACGGAGTGATTTGAATTTTGCGGAACGCTGCGAAACCGAGGCGGCAAAATTGATTCGAAATATCGAAGAGCACGCCTGGGATGGCGAATGGTATCGACGTGCTTACTTTGATAATGGCGAGCCGCTTGGATCGGCGACGAATATCGAATGCCAGATCGACTCGCTCCCTCAAAGCTGGTCCATCCTGGCGAAAGCGGGTGACCCCGCTCGATCACGAATGGCGATGGACGCCGTTGATCGACGGCTCGTGCGACGCGACAGTGGTCTGATTCAGCTGTTCGATCCGCCGTTCGATCATTCGGCACTCGATCCGGGATATATCAAGGGCTACGTTCCCGGAGTCCGCGAGAACGGAGGCCAGTACACTCACGCCGCAATCTGGACCGTGATGGCCTTTGCCGAACTCGGTGACCACAAACGAGCCTGGGAATTGTTCTCGTTGATCAACCCTGTCAATCACGGTTCGACTTCTGAACAGATCGCCGTCTACAAGGTTGAACCGTATGTCGTTGCCGCTGATGTTTACGCAGTCGCCCCTCATATTGGACGAGGCGGCTGGACGTGGTACACCGGTTCTGCCGGCTGGATGTACCGCTTGATTACTGAATCACTGCTTGGATTGCATCTGGAAGTGGACAAGCTGCGAATTGCCCCTTGTCTTCACGCCGACTGGAAGTCGTACACGATCCAGTACCGCTTCCGAGAGACCTTTTATCGCATCACGGTTCTGCAACCCGAACCGAGTCGATCCGTGAAACGAGTCACGCTTGATGGTGTGGATCAGAATGATTGTCTGATTGCGCTCAGCGACGACCGGCGCAGTCACCAGGTTGAAGTTGAATTGGGTTAGTTCACGTTCGTCACGACAAACATCAGCCGCTATAAACTTAGTGATCGATTGTTTCACGAGCCCTCTGACGCGATTGGAAAAAACATCGCATGCCATCCACCCCTGGTCCGGTTCCCATGCACGATGAACATTACTTCGATAAGTGGATTGCGCTGTTGGCATCGATCGCCATCGTCGTTCATCTTTCTCTGAGATTCACGACGAGCGGTTTGGCCATGGTCGGCCCTCTCAGGCTGATGGACTGGCCATTGATCGTCGCACTTGTTTTTGGCGGGTTGCCTCTGGTCGCCGAACTGCTTTGGAAACTGGTTCATTTTGAGTTTGGTTCGGACCTGCTTGCAGGGTTATCGATCATTACATCGATTCTGTTGGGAGAATATCTTGCGGGAACGCTTGTCGTCCTGATGCTGTCTGGCGGTGAGGCACTGGAAGCATTTGCCGTCAAAAGCGCGTCGTCTGTACTGGATGCTCTGGCCCGTCGGATGCCGACGAAGGCTCATCGCAAGTCCGGGGAAGTGATTCAGGACATCACTGTCGATCAAGTTGTGATTGGTGACACGCTGGTGGTGTTTCCGCACGAGATTTGTCCCGTAGACGGAACCGTCGTGGCGGGAAATGGCTCGATGGACGAGGCGTTTCTGACGGGTGAACCCTACCTGATGCCAAAGTCGGCGGGTTCCATGGTCCTGTCCGGCGCGATGAACGGTGAAGCCGCCCTGACGATCCGATCGGACAAGCTGGCGGTCGATTCCCGTTACGCTCAAGTGATGAAAGTGATGCAGGCGGCCGATGAAAATCGACCTCGCATGAGACGGCTCGGTGATACGCTCGGAGCCTTCTACACTCCGCTCGCGATCGCGCTGGCGGCGATCGCATGGTGGCTCAGTGGAAACGTCACCCGGTTTCTGGCCGTATTAGTCGTTGCGACCCCTTGCCCGCTGCTGATTGCGATTCCCGTGGCGATCATCGGATCGATTTCGCTGGCAGCCCGCCGGGGAATTATTATTCGTGATCCTAGCGTTCTGGAACGGATCGCGACTTGTCGAGTTGCGATCTTCGATAAAACCGGCACGTTGACGTACGGACGGCCAGCACTGACTGAGATCATCCCCGGTCCCGGGCTCAGCAAAGACGAAGCGCTGTCGCTGCTGGGCAGCCTGGAACGGTATTCCAAGCATCCGCTCGCCTCGGCGATTATGACTCTGGCGCGCGAACGACACGTGCCGCTGCACGACGTCAGTGAAGTTCACGAACTGCCAGGGGAAGGCTTGACCGGAGTCGTCGCCGGTCGCCGTGTGCGCGTGACCAGTCGAGCCAAGTTGGCCAGGCACTCTTCCGACGAAGGAATTACTCAGATTCTAGAGAGCTTGCCTTTGCAGGTGGCCGGCATGGAATGCATCGCCATTATTGATGATCAGATTCCCGTCACCTGCCGATTTCGTGACCAGCCCCGAGCGGATGGCGCCCCCTTTATCCAGCATTTATCTCCCAAACATCATTTTCAAAAAGTGATGATTGTTTCGGGCGACCGTGAATCCGAAGTGCGGTATCTGGCCGATCTGATTGGAATTCAGGAGGTCCATTTCAGCCAGACACCAGAACAAAAACTCGAACTGATCCGGAACGAGACCAGACTCGCGAAGACGGTGTTCGTGGGTGATGGGATCAATGATGCGCCTGCTTTAACGGCCGCAACCGTTGGGATCGCGCTTGGAGGGAGCACGGATATTACCTCCGAAGCGGCTCATGCGGTGATCCTGGATAGTTCGTTAAGCAAAGTGGACGAGCTATTACATATCGGTCAACAGTTGCGACGGATCGTGCTGGAAAGCGCGGTGGGAGGGATGGTTTTGAGCGTGGGAGGCATGATTCTCGCCGCGAGTGGACTTCTTCCGCCAATTTCTGGTGCCATCGCCCAGGAAGTCATCGATCTTCTCGCCGTTTTGAATGCCTTGCGTGCGGCACGCGCGCCAAAACAACTGACGGATTTTGATTGATGGATGCGATGGTACTCGAGCAGGCCGGAATGTATTTGAGTAACTTGCCGTTCGAAGCTTTGCTGAAGTTTCTCAGGTTCATGGAGCGGAAGCTCCTGGCGAACTGCTTGCGGCGGCTTTTGAGTCGACCGAAAAAAATATTCCCGCTTCACGATTAAGCCGAATCCGACTCGGTAAGAAGTTCTGAGATTCGTTTCGTCAGATCATCCAGATCGATTTCCCGAATCAGAAATTTTTTGTGCGTCGAAGTCTGGCCGCTCAATAATTCGATCTGGTTTTTCTTGATCCCCAGAGATTCCGCCAGGACATTGATGATTGCGGCGGTCGCTTTTCCTTTTTCAGGAGCCTGACTGACGGCAACTTTCAGTGCACCGTCATGCACTCCCGTCACACCATTCCGTCGGGCGCCCGGCTGAGCCTTCACAGGAAGGACAAGTCCGTTCACGGTTTGTTCCACGGAAACCACCGCAATTCCTCGCTGACGAAAAACGAAAACAGACGGATCGACCTTTTTCAAGTCGTCCGTCTGCTTTTTGACTGATCAGAGAGCGACTGCGAAAAACCTCGCAATACGCCGGTCTGGACAAACCAGATCCGAAGCAAACCAAAGGTTTACTTCTTCTTGGCGGCCTTCTTCTTGTCGTCTTTCTTGTCCTCTCCGGCGGCTTTCTTTTTCTTCTTCTTGCCGACAACCAGACGGACAACGCGCAGCTTTGGCAGACCAAACGGGCTGGTGCCGTCGGCCCAACGCTCGTCGGTTTGCATCTGAGTAATACGTTCATCCCGCGTCATTACACTGCGAAGGCGAGCCAGACGCCCCTTCCGCTTCAAACTCTTATCGATGGTCACAACGAATCACTCCCGCCTATCTGGCGATCTAAATTGAGCATGAGCCTACAATACCGGTCCGCCCCAACGGACGGCTCAAACCTCACAGGGAGCCGCCTCACGGGGGGACACATCGTAGTGGGATAACAATTGATATTCAAGCCGGGATCAGTCCAATCTGACGAAACTCAGTCTTCGATGGGCTCAAATCCAAAAATCAGACGTTTTGCCGTCAGACCTCCCCTTGCCACTCTATGCGTCCATTCGATAGATTACCCACCGGCTTACCCGATAGTGTAACGGTAGCACAACAGATTTTGGTTCTGTTTGTCCAGGTTCGAATCCTGGTCGGGTAATTAGACTTACGGCGAATTGTTGGCAGTGTTTTTGCCAGTAATTCGCCGTAATTTTTTTGGTTATTCCGACGCTGATCGAACCGACCAGAGTTCTTCGCGGATCAGACATGTTGATTTTGGATGTTCGCCATGCGCGTGACATCGTCTCTTGCTGCCGACCGACGAAAACGTCGATTGCACGTTGGCACTCAGTCTGGCCTGATGCAGATTCGAAAGAAATAAGCCGACATTTTGCGAACGGTCGATTTCCGAAACAGGACGGTCGGGTACAAGCGATAATGAAAGTCAGCTGAAGATGTGAACGCAAATCCAGTGGTAAAACTAACCATTTCCTTGAGAAAAGAGCTGGCCGCACAAACTGGCTGTGCCTAGAACGCTTCGACAAGAGCCGCTGCAAGCGGTTTGCCAGGAGTTTCCGCTCCCTGAACACGAGGAACTTAGAAGACAAGTCCAGCGTCAAGTTCCTCCAGCGTTTCGGCATCGAGTGTTTTTCATCGCGGGCGTTTCATTACAGGGTTTACTTCAGTGATTTCTTCTGTCTCTCAATCGTTGAACAAAAAGTTGTTGGAAGATGTTTCGGGACTGACTCGTTCAATGGTGATCGGTTCGGCCTTTGGTGCTTTTCTCCTTCCAGCACTATTTCCAGTTTGGCTTGTTCTTCACGTTGATGATGATCTCGTGAATTGCGGCAATGGTTTCGGCAGTCGGAAAAAGGATATCGACCATCTTTTGATCATCGTGCTTTTCGCACTTTGGCTGATCTCGGTTTCTGTCGGATACACATCCTCGGGGATCCCGGGTGCGATTGCCGCGAGCCTTTGCGTAGGTGCGATCTCGGGCGCATTTCTCGGCTTCTGGGTTAGCCAGCGGAAGAGTTGCTGATCATTTATCCATTTATCAGTTGAACCGGTTTTTTGCGCGATCGCCACCTTGACTGATCGTGACCAGGCCACATGGGTTTATCCCCGATAATGTGATTCAATCGTTGATGTCGTAACGCCTTCGTGCTTGAGTACCGCACGAAGGCTTTTGATTTTTATCAAGATCCGAACGACGTCTTTGCAAAACGTACCGACTTCGTCTGTTGAGTCGACTCGTCCGCACCGGCTTTTCGATATCATTGAGGTCGAAATGAGTGCGATTTTTCAACTCGCTTCGCCGGGCCGATATCGATGGCATTGATCAATGCACCGCAGGGCAGGCAAATCACATTTTTGCCTCAAATTGTAGACGCGACTCTCCGCACGGTAACTTTAGTCGTCTATTGATAAAACTCGCTACCTTAAATGGTTCGCACACGTTGCCGCGGTGCTGTTTTCGAGTGCCCTCTATCCTTCTCATTGCGGTTCGACACACAAATGCGACGACTTACCTTTTCTTGAGCAACGGTCGTTTTACCGACAATGATCGCGTTTGCCTAAAAGTGCAAAATATTTCGTGTTTCTGTCGTTTTCTTCGTGGCCGTATGAGAGCGGCTGTCTAAAACCTTTTGTGATCCGACACAGCGAGATCACCAAGAATTTAATTCTTAAAACAATTTCGAATTTGTGCGCAGCGGCGACATCGCGGTCGCTGGCTTGAACCGTTTCACGCCTCGAAACAGCACCGAGTCTCTGTCTGCGAAAGTGGTTGGCAGGAGACTCTCAGTGAATCAAGGCAAGTGAATATCGTATGTGATTAATAAACTAAGTAACCAGGTTGAAATGAAAAAAACGATGTGATTGTGGGAGTTGAGCGTAGGTGTCCTGCTCGACCCAGTTGACTCACATTCTTGTGATTCAGCATTCCATTCCCGCATACACAACAACGTTCTGTGAGAGTATGCGTGCCGAAGCGGTTCTTGCGCTCGGAATTGTAACTCTCACGAAAATGCTCATGAACGGTCCAGGGAACCCAGGATCCCGAAGCCGTAAGTCTGACGTGTTACGACTATTCGAATTGGTCGAACGCCTCACCTAAATAAAGAAAACACGGAGAATCTGTTTGTCAACGTGGCATACAGACAAGACTCAGTGAAAGATGTGTCAGTAAAAAGAAGATGGAAAGAGCTTGTAAGATGCGAGCATCGTTCGGAAGACAGGTTGTCGTCGGTATTGCAGCGATCATTCTGACAATCGGTCCTGCCAATTTGAGCCACGCGGGTAATCTGCTGGTCACCAACGGCAATTTTACTAGTTTCACCGGCGGGTATAATGGTGACCCCTCTCAGCTTGCCAATCCCTCGAACTCCGGAGCTGGTTATACAACACTAACCGGATGGACTGTCACGGATAAGACCTACGGCTTCCTGATGGGGTCAGGTACAGCCGACACAACAGGATCACACAGCCCACAATACGGTAACACGTTCTACCTTTGGGGGCCGGGAACTGGCGGTGGAAGCGTTAATAACGGCCTCACAGCATCGAGTCCTGATGGTGGGAATTATCTGGCACTCGACGCTGGGCAGAGTTATCGGGGTGGCGGGATTTCGCAGACGATCAATGGCTTGACATCTGGTACGAGTTACGATGTCACATTCTATTGGGCAGGTGCTCAACAAAAGGGTTTTACCGGCGCCACTACGGAGCAGGTTCAGGTGAGCTTTGGGAGCCAGGTGAAAAGTACGCAAGTTGTGAATAATGAATCCCATGGTTTCACAGGATGGATGGAGGAGAGATTCTCCTTTACGGCCGATTCGACGAGCGACGTCTTGAATTTTCTGGCGATCGGTTCGCCGGACGGTGTTCCCCCCTTCGTCCTTCTTGACGGGGTGTCGGTGGATTTACACCCGGTACCCGAGCCCGGAACATTGGCTCTCTCGGCGTTGGGTGTTCTTGGTCTTATCGCGGTTCGTGCTCGACGACGCGCGACAAAGAGTGTCTGATAAATTTGCTGTCGGGAACGTCATTCGAAATCCGCGTAAACTTTTTTTTAAGTGGCGTCCGAACGACGCGCTGAAGATTGCTCTGAAATGTGTTGCTGGTGTCAACCGGCGGCCAATGAATGCCCCCTTCAATCTGCATTTGACAATTTGAAATGGAAGAAACCGCCCACGGATGGGCGGTTTCTTTCATTTCCACTCCATGCGCCTGCTCCCTGGTACTGATTCAGTCACATCTGCAAGAGGGCCGGGGGCAACTTCGGCAGAAATAATCAAGTGTGCTTCGCTATCTAAAGGCCACAAACGGATTGAAATCCTTGTGATTCTCGTCTCTCCACGCTGTCGGCTGTTTGTAGACGCAGGGGACATCCTGGTTTCTTGGACTACGAATAAAGCTTTTTACTTTGATGTCGAGCGCATCGAGAGCGACTGGCTTCTCCCTTCGGAAAGCCTGCTTACTTCAATCGCGGCCAGATGGTTTTCCAGATACGCGATTTATTTTTTATTTTCTCGATTTTCTTCATTGCTCGCTGAGAATGTCTGTCTAGAACCTATCTAGCTCGGGCATGTTAATTCGTCCGAGAACAAAAATCTTTAAGCCATGCCGGTACGTAGGGCGTGGCGTGACCGGAATCGCATAACTTCATGCGGTTCTGATGTCGAAACAGCACGGAGTTTCTGTCGATCAAAGTGATCGGCAGGAGACCTTCTCGGTGCTTCAAGTTAAGTGAACGTCAAACATCACTTGGAAATGCAGGAAGTCGGCTGATAATGAAAATGAATATGTGGTTGTTGGGATTGGCGTTTGTTTGCAGCTTTGGCCAGATGGCTGGGGCTGGAATGATTCAGTACGTCACGCCAACCGGTTCGACAACCGGTGGTGGCAGTGTGAGCTGAGAAGCCGATTTCACACTCGGAAATGGCACTTTGACGTTAACGCTGACGAACTACACCGCTGACCCGACGGCAGACAGTCAGATGATCAACGGAATTACGTTCAACGTCACGGGAGCATCCGGTGAGACACTAAAGTCAAGCCTCGGTACAACTGCGACGATCACTAAGGGGTCTGTGGCAACAGACGTTTCTAGTAGTCCAATTAGTCTCACACATTGGGCGGCGTCAGAAACAGGAACGGCAATTAGTCTTACCACGCTCAGCGGAGGCAAGCCGAATGAGTTAATTATCGGCCCCGGTGATAAAAATGGGATTTATAATAACGCCAATTCATCCATCACAGGACATGGTCCGAGTGTCTTGAATACAGCAACGTTTACGTTCGACATCACCGGGATTACCGCCTCAAGCACGCTCAGCAACGTTGTTTTGGATTTCGGGACAACAAGTGGAAGTGATACCGTTGTTCTCTCAAAATCGTCGTCTTCACAGCCGACCTCAGTTCCCGAGCCTTCCTCTCTCGCACTGATTGGAATTGGTGGACTTGCCATGGCAATCGGGGCTTATCGCCGAGGCCGGAAACAGGCTGCGTAATTGCGATGAGCAATGCTGGCGGCTTCGGAGCTGGTTCCCACAACACAGGCCTCTCGGGTCTCAGTAGAATCGATGTCGCAGCCGGTATTCACCGATGGCGGACCGGTCTGTCCGCCGAATGCGAATGAGAATTCGAAATCAAAAAAGCCGCTCATGATTGGGCGGCTTCTTTCATTTCCGCATCATCCAAAGAGAGATCGCCTTCGCCTGTCACGTAAGTCCAGTCCAGGCATGATGAAGCGAGCTGATTTCTGGCTCAGTTAGCTCGTCAGGCATTATTGCAGTCGGCCAAAAGGTGAACGCTTTTCATTTTTGCTTGAGTTTCGCCATTGCCGCACGTGACCAGTTGTCTATGACTATGTTAACTCGGACACACGAATGACACCGAGAAACATCACTCTTCAGGCCATACCGATCTGTTCGGCATGGATTGCTCTGGATCGCTTTCTTGAAGCGGGTCTGAAGTTGAAACCGCACCGAGTTCCTGTCGCTGGACGGGCTTGGCGGTGACCCCCGTAAATCAAGCGAAGTAATCCGCGCGTGTTGTTCAGTTGGAATCATGTTGATTCTGACGCCCGCGCGAACAGAGTGAGTTGAATGATTCTGTGAAGGCAGAAGAGTCATGAGACGTGTGAAATTTGCCTCAATCGCGATTGTGATTGCTGCTCTCGTAGCGCTGGTGGGTGGATCCGCTGCGTTCGCGGGAAACCTCGTGATTAACGGCAGCTTCGAAAATAGTGCTCCCGCGAATGGCAAGGCAGAACTGGAAACCTTCAATCCGAATGGCACTGTCTTAACACCCGGCGCGGTCATTCCCAACTGGACCCTGGATATCAATTCCTCTGCCAAGGCGTTCCTCGTCACGGGGAACAACGACAGTCAAAGCACCGGTTATCTTCAGGTTGGCGTCTCTCCAGGGGGCAACTTTGATGGCAGTAACTTTTTCATGGTGGACTCGGGACCGAAGTACAGTACCACGCTTTACCAGACTGTCGACGGCCTTGTGAAGGGGCAAACGTACAATATCAGCTTCTATCAAGCCTCCAGTCAGCAGATTAACACTCACGGTGCGACGACGGATGTATGGCAGGTTGGTCTCGGCGACACCCTTGCCCTCAGCAAGAGCAATTTTCAGACTTCGTCTTTGATGAACAACCCCAGCGCAGGTTCGACACCCTGGACGCAGCAACAACTGGAATTCACGGCCGATACAACCGGAAGCGAAGTGTTAAGCTTTTACGCAGTCGGGTTGTCGGTCGCGGCCAGTGGCAACCCGAACGCTCAGCCGCCAATCGCCTACCTGGATGGCGTAACGATGAACCCCGTTCCCGAACCTTCCACAGTGGCCCTGACAGCTCTCGGCATGATCTGGGTCGGCGCGGTACACGCTCGTCGGCGATTCAAAGCCGCGAAGGCCTGACATCGGTCGAAACTCAAGTCAGGCTTCTTTTAAGGCCGTTTGGGGCTTCGTTCCAACCGGCCTTTATGTATGATCGTGCGTGAATTCCTCGTCTCGCTGTTCCGCGCGTCTCAGTCCGGTCCCGTGCCGGTCGAAGCGTCCCGCGCAGGGCTGCGATTGCCCTGCCGATGGTGACCGTCGGGGCGGGGAAGCCCTGCCCTCTGGAAAAGCCGCTCCTTTCAAAAGAAAAGGCTCCAGGAACCATGACGCAAGTCCCTTCCGTCGTTGCTGATGTCGCTCGTCTCAGCGCGTGGCTGTTGATTCTGGTCGTGATCTTCGTCCCGCTGGAGCGAATCTTTTCGGTCCAGCCTCAGAAGATTTTTCGCAAGGGGGTTGGCGTTGACCTGGCGTATTACTTCATCAGCGGTCTCGTCCCGGCCGTCCTGCTCGCGGTCCCGGTCAGTGCGCTCGCCTGGCTGGCGCACCGTTACGTTCCAGGCTTTATGCTCGAGGCCGCAGGGTCGTTGCCCCCCTGGGCTCGCATTGTCGCGGGGCTGATTTTTGTGGATATCGGTTATTACTGGGGCCATCGCTGGTGCCATGAAGTACCATTCCTCTGGCGGTTCCACGCAGTTCACCACAGCGCCGAGGAGATGGACTTCCTGGTCAGCAGTCGGGCTCATCCGTTCGACATAGTCTTCGGCCATTTCTGTGGCCTGGTTCCGTTATACGTACTGGGTCTGGCGGGGCCGACCAGGGAGCAGGGGGGAAGCGACGTGGCGCTCGCTGTCAAAATGATCGGGATTGTCTGGGGGTTCTTTATTCACGCCAACTTGAACTGGCGGCTCGGACCGCTTGAGTGGCTGATCTCCACCCCCGCGTTCCACCACTGGCATCACACCAAATCCGGGCCGATCGACCGCAACTACTGTGCGACCTGGCCCTGGATCGACTGGCTTTTCGGGACGCTTTATCTGCCTGCCAGATGGCCGTCGGATTACGGAATTCAAGGGGCGATGTCGGATTCCCTCGTCGACCAGCTCATGAACCCGATCTTCCCGCCAGTGGCCGCAACCACGCCAGTACCTGACTCGGCAGCGCCAGTGGCCACTGCCGAGTCTCGCTCCAACGAACCCGATGTGGTCTCCAGAGTAAATTGAACAGGCTTTTCGATATCGAAGCGGCCTGGCCGTTGTCGTCCAGGGCGAGATCAGGTCGGGACGGAAGGGGAGTTTTCCGGGCGGGCCGACACTCAGGTTGGATCACCACATGTGATCCTGACGAAGATCGAACGAGCGATTGCATCCCATACTAAAAAATCACGCGTGTTGCTGACACCTGCAAGTTTGATCACGCCGCCGATCCTCGCTTCGCACGGTCGCCACGATTATAATAGGGGCGTCTAAGGGCCGTGTCGCATCTGCACTTTCCTGGTCTTTTCGAACCCCCTTTTTTGCAGCGGGCACCATGAGTATCAATCGCGGAATTGTGTTTGCTTCGATCGTCATTGTTGCGTTTGGCGGTGACTTCGCCCGGGCGCAGGATCGTGATAAACAGGTCGACACTGCGGTCGACTTGATCAAGCCAAGAGTCGCAGCCGGCGGCGCAGCGCCAGAACTTGTCAAAAAGAGAATTCAACTGGTTCCTAAGGTCGACGCCGGCAACAAGCCCGCCGACGCGGAGAAGAAGCCTGCCGACCCCGCTATCGCCCGGGGCGCGACGACGCCCGTAGACCAGGACGAACGCGCGATCCGCGCCACTGCCGTAGCCTTTACAAAGTTTTACAACGCGCACGACTCCAAAGGGCTGGCGTCGCTGTTTTCACCGAAAGCGGAAATGATCGATGAGAACGACGGCGTCGTGAAGGGGCGGGAGAAGATCCAAGAAGCATTCGCGAGTGTGTTCAAGAATTTTCCTGACGCCTCGATGGAGGTCGATATCACCTCGATCCGCGTGCTGACACCCATGCTGGCCATTGAGGAAGGATCGGCACGGTCGAAAGACTCAAAGGAAGATCCTGAAGATGCCACGGTCTATGTTGCCATCCATGTGAAGGTCGACGGGAATTGGCAACTTGCCTGTGTTCGCGACTGGAATGCTCCGCCCGCCGCTTTGACTCCCCATGACCACCTTGAACGAGATCTCTCGTGGCTGGTCGGCGAATGGATTCAGGAAGGCCCCGACTCCGTGGTGCACACCGTCTGCCGATGGCACGACAATGGCAACTTTCTGATGCAGGATTTCAAGGTCAACGTTGCTGGCCAGGTTGCCATGTCCGGAACGGTCCGCATTGGATGGAACGCAGTGACGAAGCAGTTTCAATCATGGATCTTTGATTCGCACGGGGGGCATTCCACAGGATTCTGGGTGAACGCTGGAGACCGCTGGATTGTGAAAATGCAGGGAGCAACCGCAAACGGCGAAACGGGCTCGTCGACGAATTATTACCGGCCCATCGACGCTGATACGACCGCCTGGGGATCAATCGACCGCATCATCGATGGCGAATCGATCGAAGACATTCAAGAGATTATTGTCAAACGACGGCCTCCGCTTCCGGCAGAATAGGTGCCTGACAGCTTTTACGAATTCAACCGCATCGGACTGATCAAGAGAATCAAACCATGAGAATCAATTCTGTCTGTGCCGTCTTGTTATCTGCGGCGATGTTAATACCCTCTGAAGCGGTCTTCGCGCGCGGTTTCGGCGGTCGAGGTGGTGGCGGGGGCGGCTTTGGTGGTGGTGGAGGAGCTCGCCCCAGCTTTGGTGGTGGTGGCGGCGGGTTTGGCGGCGGTGGTGGAGCACGACCCAACTTCGGCGGGGGTGGGGGCGGAGGTTTTAGCGGAGGCAACTTTGGTGGCGGTGGCGCGCGGCCTAACTTTGGGGGCGGCGGAATTGGTGGAGGGTCGAACTTTGGAGGTGGTGCGAGACCGGATATTGGCAATATCTCCAATCATAGTCCCTCCTTCAGTCATCCCGTCGGTGGAGGATCTTTCCAGCAGAATTTCGGCGGCGGAAATCGGCCCCAGTTCGATGGTGGCGGAAATCGCTTCGGCGGCGGATTAAATGGCGAGCGCAACCCATTTGCGGGGGGAAATCAAGGTGGGATGCGCCCCAATGTCAACGGAGGGATTGGCGACCGCACGAATATCGGGGGCGGAATCGGCAATCGTACGGACATCGGTAACCGGACAAATATCGGAAACCGTACGAACATCGGCCAGATCGGTAACAATAATTTCAACAACATTCACAACAACATTAACATCGCCTCCAATCGCCCGTACTACAACAACTGGCAGCATGGCAATTGGAATGGCAACTGGAACCACCCTGCGGGTGGCGGGTACTGGAATGGCTGGGCACACGGTTACGCCAATGGGTACAACCACGGCTACTGGAATGGTGGCTGGGGTGGTTACTGGCACGGTGGCTGGGGCGGATATTGGGGACGTCCGTGGTATGCCGCACCGATCACATGGGGGCTTGGTGCCTGGGCACTCGGCTCGATCATGTATAATTCAGGCTATGCAAGTTATAGCAATCCCTACTATGTCAGCAGCGGCGGCACTTCCGCGTATTACGACTATTCACAGCCAATCACGGTGATCAACCAGCAGCCCGGCGACGCGACGATCGTGGACGCCTCTGGTGTTGCTGTGCCTGCTGCCAATAATCAGTCGACGTCCGCCGAAGTGCAGGAGGGGACAGCCCACCTGGAATTGGCTCGCACGGCATTTAAGCAGTTAGACTATGCGACGGCATCACGCGAAATCGATGCGGCGATCAAGGCCCTGCCGAAGGACGCCGCCTTGCACGAATTTCGTGCTTTGATTTTCTTCGCGACGAAAGACTACAAGCAGGCCGCGGCAACATTGTACGCCGTATTGTCAGCCGGACCCGGATGGGACTGGACGACCCTGGGTGGTATGTACGCCAGCGTAACGACTTATACGGAACAGTTACGAGCGCTCGAGGCTTACACCAACGCCAATCCGTCCGCCGCCGAAGGACGGTTCGTTCTGGCTTACCATTATCTTGCTTGTGGGCACCCCGACGCAGCTCGTAAACAGTACGCGCATGTTGTGGAGCTGCTGCCGAATGATCAGCTGTCGGCGCAACTTCTCAAGCTCGTCGGGGAAGACCAGGCCTCAAAAGAGGCCAGCCAGCCGACTCCTCAGCCCCCCGATGCCACAGCGTCTGGCGATCAACCTGTCGCGCCACAATCGATTGACGCGGCAAAGATCGTTGGCAAATGGACCGCCAAGCGACCTGATGGTTCAACCTTTTCCCTCGAATTGACCACCGATTCAAAGTTCACGTGGTCTTACGAGCAAGCAGGAAAGAAGCAGGAATTCGGCGGGAAATACTCAGTGGATGGTGCGGTCCTCGTCCTTGAGCGAGCCGACGGTGCTCAGATGCCCGGTCTTGTCGTGCTGTCGGACAATGGCTTCAACTTCAAGCTTTACGGCGGAGCACCAGACGATCCGGGACTGGATTTCAAGAAGTAAGGAATCGAGGCATCGTCGAGCAACAGCGAATACCAATTGCAATTTCATTTCGTCGGCAACCTGTGATACGGCTTCTTTTCATTGAAGGCGTTTCGCATATCGCGGCGGCTTTCAGGATAGATTGTCGGATCCATTGCCACCGCTTTGTCGAGCTGCTTGAGCGCATTATCAAATTCGCCTGTTTCTGCGTATGCGGCGGCAAGAGTCCCGATAAAACCGGAGTCTTTCCATTCGCTTAGTTCGCATGCTTTGGTGGCATATTCAACGGCCTGTTGACCATTTCGATGTTTTTCAACGGGGCATGTTGCTCGCAGCCAGCCGAGTTCATTATATGTTCCGGCTGTCGATGTCCCGTCTGCCAACGTTGCCTCCAGATCGGAAGCAACCCTGTCCCACTCGCCGCGTTTTCCCCAAACGTCACGCCGGTTGCTTCGCCAGAGTTGGTTTCCAGGGTCCAGCCGGATCGCTTCTTCGAAGTTGGCGAGGGCTTTGTCATAATCCTGTTTTCGTTCCCAGGCCACGCCTCGCCAATTGAATAACGTGGCGTCTTCAGAATTTCCTTTGATCGCACGATCGCAGTCCGCGATCAATTTGTCCCATGCTTTCAATTCATTCCACACGTCGCGTCGGTTGCTTCGCGGGGATTGATCGTTCGGGTCAAGCTGTATTGCCTCTTCGTAATCAGCAAGAGCTTTGTCGTAAACCTTTTTCTTTTCCCAAGCTAAGCCGCGCAAATTGAATAATGTGGCATCCTTGCGATTCTCTTTGATCGCAGTATCACAGTCTGCGATCAGCTTGTCCCAGGCTTTCAATGCAAACCAGACATCGCGTCGGTAGCGCCTCGGATGCGGAGACTTCGGGTCCAGTCGGATCGATTCGTCGAAATCGGCAAGCGCGTTCTCGTAATCACCCTTTTGTTGAGCAGCGACACCACGGAAGTTGAAAAGCGTGGCGTCCTTGGGGTGTTCTTTGATCGCGGCATCGCAGTCCACGATCAGCTTGTCCCATGCTTTCAATGTATACAAAATGTTTCGTCGGTGGCTTCGATTGAGTTGATCGGTTGGATCAATCCGGATTGCTTCGTCGAAATCGGCAAGCGCCTTTTCGTAGTCCATTTTGTTTGACCAGACCGCAGCTCGCAAACTGAACATCACGGCGTCGTTGGGATTCAATTGGATCTCGCTGTCACAGTCGGCAATCAGCTTGTCCCACGCTTTCAAAGCTCCCCAAACTTGGCGTCGGTGGCCTCGAGGAGGCTGAAATTGTGGATCAATCCGGATTGCTTCGTCGAAATCGGCAAGCGCTTTGTCATAATCCTTCTTGTTTACCCAGGCCACGCCTCGCAAGTTGAACGTCGCGGCGTCGTTGGGATTCAATCGGATCTCACTATCACAATCTGCGATCAGCTTGTCCCAGGCGTTCAACGCACCCCAGACTTCGCGTCGGTGGAATCGAGGAAGCCGAAACTTCGGATCAATCCGGATTGCTTCGTCGAAATCGGCAAGCGCTTTGTCGTAATCTTTTTTGTTTTCCCAGGCCACGCCTCGCCAATTGAACAGTGTGGCATCATTGGGATTCTCTTTGATCGCACGGTCACAATCCGCGATCAGTTTGTCCCATGACTTCAGCGCACCCAAAACGACAAGTCGAATGCTTACTGGAAGTTCAATTTTTGGATCCAGCCGAAGTGCTTCCTTCAGATCGGCGAGCGCCTTGTCGTTTTCGCCCTTTGAGTGAAACGCGATTCCACGCAAGTAGAACAGCGTGGCATCGTTGGGATTTTCTTTGATCGCTCCATCACAATCGGCGATCAGCTTGTCCCAGGCCATCATCGCACCCAAAACGATGCGTCGTTTGGTGTGAGCAGACTGAAGCTGCGGATCAAGCCGGATTGCTTCGTCGTAATCGGCGAGCGCTTTGTCGTAGTCACCCTTGTGCATAAACACGAAACCGCGCTGATCGAACGACTCGGCATCGTTGGGGTTCTCGTGAATCGCACGATCACAATCTGCGATGAGCGTGTCCCACGCTTTCATCGTCTCCCAAATGTAGCGTCGGTTGCTTCGAGGTCGCTGAAACTTCGGGTTGAGCCGAATTGCTACTTCGAAATCGGCAAGGGCTTTGTTGAAGTCACCCTTTTGCTGGAATGCAGAACCTCGCCAATTGAACAGCGTGGCGTCGTTGGGATTGATTTTGATTTCACTATCACAATCGGCGATCAGCTTATCCCAGGCTTTCAACGCCACCCAGGCGTCGCGACGGTTATTTCGAGGATTCTGAAACTTTGGGTCCAGCCGGATTGCTTCTTCATAATCGACAATCGCTTTGTCGTATTCCTTTTTGTGTCTCCATGCCAGGCCGCGTTTGTTCAGCAGCAGCGCTTGAGCATTAACCGTGGAAAACACCTCACCCCCAGTTTCTTCAGACTCGTTCAACGCGATGGATTTCTCATCCGGTTCTGTACGCTTCAATGCTTCGTTATAGTCGGCGATCGCCTTGTCGAAGTCATGCCTGAGTCTCCATGCGTCTCCACGATTGTCATAGGCGCTGCGGAGCTTCGGGTTTAAGCGAATCGCTTCGCTGAAATCTGCGATCGCGCTGTTTAAGTCACCTTTATGCCGTGTTGCGAAACCTCTGAGTTCAAAAAGCATCGTGTCTTTGGGATTCTCCTTGATGGCACTATTACAATCCGCGATCAGTTTGTCCCAGTCCTTCAATGCGTACCAGACGCTGCGTCGATGCATACGTGGAAGCTGAAGCTTTGGATCAAGGCGGATCGCCTCTTCGAAATCGGCGAGCGCTTTGTCGTAGTCATGTTTGTTTTCCCAGGCCAAACCTCGCGAACAGATCTGCATGGCGTCTTTGGGATTCTCCTGGATTGCCCGATCACAATCGGCGAACAGTTTGTCCCAGGCTTTCAACGTACCCCAGACTTCGCGTCGTTTGAATCGCGGAAGCTGAAACTTCGGATCAAGCCGGATTGCTTCTTCGTAATCGGCAAGTGCTTTGTCGTAGTCACCCTTTTGATGTAAGCCATAGCCTCGCGTATAGAAAAGCATGGCGTCAGTGGGGTTCTCCTGGATGGCAAGATCGCAATCCACGATCAGTTTGTCCCAGGCTTTCAACGCAAGCCAAACGCCGCGCCGGTGAATTCGTGGAAGCGGAAATCTCGGGTCAAACAAAATTGCTTCTTCGAAATCGGCGAGTGCTTTATCGTAATCTTTTTTATGTTCCCACGCCTCGCCACGTTTTTGCAGCGTCCACGCTCGCAAGTTCACCGCAGAAACCGAATCCCGGCTCGTGCCTTTCAGCCCCGTGAACATCCCAGTTTTCTCATTCGGGTTCGTATACTTTAACGCCTGATGATAATCCGCGATCGCCTGATCAAAGTCATTCCTGTTGCTCCACGCGATCCCGCGATTGAGATATGCGTTGCCGTAATTCGGGTCTAAACGAATCGCGTCGCTGAAGTCGGCGATTGCCCTGTTGAAATCGCTTTTGTGTTCCCATGCCATACCCCGAAGGTTCAGTGTTCGCGCACGCAAGTTCACAATGGAAACCGGATCGCCACCAGTGAAATTGAGCTCGGTCGACACACCGGATTTCGCATTCGGATCCGTCAGCTTCAATACCTCACTATAGTCCGCGATCGCTTTTTCGAAGTCCCTCTTTCTCCCCCACGCACTACCGCGATTGTGATATGCGAGGCCGTTGTTCAGGTCTAAACGAATCGCCTCGCTGTAGTCTTCGATCGCTTTGTCCAAGTCTTTCTTGTGTTCCCACAGAACTCCGCGGGCATTGAATAAGGTCGACGATGCTGGATTCAATCGGATGGCTTCGTTCATGTCTTCGAGTGCGTTGTTGAATTCACCTTTCCGTCCCCAGATCTCGGAACGATGCCGATAATTATTGGCTGTTTTGTCAGTCTCCAGCTTTCGCGTGTAGTGGGCGAGCGCGTCCTCGAATGGGATGACGTCGGCTCGACGCAAATAGGCTCGTTCGGCGTTGATCCAAAGCGATTCCCCATCAACTTTGTCGACGAAAAAGACCGAGCCTTCCACGACTGTTCGCGAGGGTTTGCCGCCCACCTCGAGCGTGGCCTTATCTTTGATGACCACTACTGGCTTTCCCAAAAGCCGGTCCTGTGCCGAAACACCAGATGACGACGCGCAGGCCGTTAAGAGTATCAACCAAAACGAACGCGACATGATTGGCCCCATTTTTCACTTGTAAGATATGGCTCAGGCTTCAGGTGCGAAATTGATGCCGTTTCCCAAGGGGCGAAAATTCTTCCTTCGCTGCGAAGATGAATTCTGCTGAGTTGTATTTCGGCAAAGCCAAAAAGAAGCGGTTCGTTACTTCTTGATCTCGCGGAAATGGCCTGTGAATGGGCCGAGAATTTCCAGGTGGTCGAAATTTTGTCAGCCGCAACCATCACGGAGGGCAGATTTGATCGGCCTCAGCAGTCTCAACACGCGTGATGCGATTTGACGCGCAGAATTTCCGTCGATTGTGGTTCGCTGCAAGTTTTTTAGCGTTGTTGTGGCTTCGATCGAACTTCAAAAATCTTTCAAGATCGGGATGACCGATGTTTGAAGTTCGCCGGCGGTGACGTGGACTTGGCCGCTTCGATCCACGAAGACATCGACTTCGCTGCGGACACCGAATTCGGGCAGGTAAATTCCCGGCTCAATCGAGAAGCAGCAGCCGGGGAGGATTCGACGGGTTTCGTGGGTTTCCAGGTTATCGATGTTCGCTCCGTTACCATGCGTTTCCTGGCCGATGCTGTGGCCCGTTCGGTGAACGAAGTATTCGCCGTAACCCGCTTTTTCGATGACTCGTCGCGATGCGTCGTCGACTTCGTAACCCTGTAAGACCTGCTTGGCAGCGAAACGGTCACGAACAAGTTGAATGGCGGCATCTCGTGCTGCTGCGACAATTTGAAAGATCGCTTCGTATTTTGCAGGGACAGTGTCACCGACGAAACCGGTGCGGGTCAGGTCGCTGTAAACGGCTCGTGGCTTGTCGAGCTTGGCCCACAAATCGACGAGGACAAAGTCATCCTTTCGGATCGGTGCCGTTCCCGTTTCATAGTGGGGATCACCGCTGTTGGCGTTCACACCCACGATCGGCGGGTGATACGTGGTCAAGCCGTGTTTCGCGAAATGGGCCATGATCACATCGCGAACGGCCGCTTCGGTTGTCTCACCCCGTGATCGGATCTCGCTCGCGATGAAACTCCATGCCGCGACATAGGCCGAATCGGTGTGGCGACTCGCTTCAAGGTGCATGGCCCATTGAGCGTCATCCCAGACCGCTTCGAACAACTGAATTAGGTCACCGGAGGGAATGACATCGACTCCACTGGCCTTCACGAGTTCGACGGTTCCCGCGTCAACGCGTGAAATATAGGGATTGCCGTTACGTGGAGAATACTCCATCGCCACCCGTTTCCGGCCTGCGACCAGGCTGGCGACGCCGGCTTCAAACTCCTGCCATTTGAGAAAAACCAGTTTGTCACCAGGCAGATGATCAAGCGCACCGGATTCAATACGATGGACGAGTTTTTTTGGCGATCCTTCACTGGGAATAAAATACATCCATCGACGTGATCCGGCTGGCCCGTCTGCAAACTGCAGGATACGTCGCGCCAGAATATTGCTGGATCGAAAATCGTAAAGGAGCCATCCGTCGAGTTGACTGTCACGGATTGCGGCTTGAATCGCTGGGAGATCGAACATGGATTTTTCTTCTCGTCACGCTGAATCAGGTGCTCAGTGGCGGCTTCAATTGGATGTCGCGTCGGGCTGATTGGCTTTCGGTGGTGTTTTGCCTGGCGGTGCCAATCCACCTCCCGCTTGTTTCACCGATTGAACGAATTCGGGGTCGAGGCTGTCAAGGAAGGACTGAGCCTTTAATGCGTGATCCGGCAGTTTCGCACCGGCCCCGGCCGGGACGTCTTTGCGGCAACTGAGTGCATAGGCGACGATTTTTTCTTTCGCCGATCGGGAATCCCAGGGAGCACGACCGTAGGCGGCGATCAATTGATCGAGTGGTTTCCAGTCTTTCCAACGGGACAGATCGACGACCGCCAGGTCGGCAAATTCGGGCCGGTTCAGGTATCGCCGCATGGCCGCTCGAAGAGGTTCTTCACCAAACTGGCTGCGCCGGTAATCCCACAAAAAACTGAGCGTCATCCGAAAACCATTCAGATCGGAAAGCCGGGGATCATCGTTCGACAACGTTGCAGGTAAAGAGTCGATTTTTTGTTCGATCATTGACTGCAATCCTGATTGACCTCGCAACAGCAGATACCCCCCCATCAATCCTTCGACGCCGATCCGGTTGTTATTGGCGTCCATCGTCTGGATTTTTTGCTTGAGAAATTCAGCGTCAGCGTCGTTACCACAAAGTCCAAGCAACATCCCGTAGAACGCACGACGAACGATCAGTTGAGGGTTCGGATCTTCCAGCCAGGCTCTGACTTTGGCTCGCGAAATCTGCGGAGCGAGTTGTTCAACATCCTCGAATTTCGACTTCGCAAATTCGCTGAACGCGTCGGTCGAAATGGTGTTGTTATTGTCGTCGAGAAACTTCAGGAAATAGGCGAGTCGTTCGACGGGCGGACTTTCTTGAGAGGGGGCGTTCCGAAGGTATTTTTCTTCACGACCCAGCTCATCCATTTCGATGGGGAGGCTCCATTCCATTTCGTCGTTTTTCAGTTGGCCCATCAACAGGAACAAATCGCCTGGTTTTCCTGTGACACCGATCGGGATTTCGATTTTTGACGAAGGCTTATACGAATCCGAAGGACGCAATTGTTTAAGGACCTGAAACGTCGTCTTCTGCATGGAGAGTTCCTCACCGTCGACGGAACTCAGAAATTGCACGACGCATGCTGCGTCGGATTGAGCGAGTTTTTCGCTGAGCGTCGCATCGGTCGGCGGGCAAAACGGGCACGCATGAACGGCAAACGCAGTAGCGGCCGTGATACAGGCAATCAATCCAATCAATGAAAAGCGCCGATTCCTTGGCATCTTGAACCCCAGTGTAATGGGTGGCGTGGTGGTCGCTCTTGATTTCACTTCAACAGGAAAAACCGCTTGGCTTCATTGACGGTTTTCGGGTCTTTCTGTTCCAGTTCTTCCAGGCATTTCTGCCCTTTCAAAACGTGAGCAGGAACTTCGACAGGTTCGCTGGTCGCTGCAGAGGGACCCGACGAGGCACCTGTTGCGGCCGTCGCGTCGGGCTTCTTTTCGCCCGTGTCTTTGGTACTCGACAGCATGTACCGGACAATAGCTCGTTTCACCGAGGGGATATTTTCCGGGGCGTCGTACAGCGACATCAACTTATCCTGCACGGACCAGTCCTTCATGCGTGACAAATCGGCGATGACGAGGTCGGCCAGTTCCGGTCGGTCGAGCAGCAGTCGCATCGACTGACGCAATCGATCGACCGAGATGCGACCATCACCATATTGCCACATGAACCGCAGCGCCTGCATGGCGGCGTAAGTCTCACTGAAAGGGGCCTTTGCGTTGGTCAATTTCTGTTTTTCGATCAGCTCCAAACCCTTGTCGCCCGTCAGCAGCAGATAGCCACCCATGATTCCGTCGACACCCAAACGAAAATCGTCAGTCTGTTCGACAATCTTTTCTTCCATCAGTTTGGCGTCGTCGGCGTTACCGCAAAGCCCCAGCATCATGCCGTACAGGCCGGTTCGTCCTGGCGAGACGTCTTTCGACGTCAACCACTTTCGCAGTTTTTCACGGGGGAGTTGTTTTGCCAACTTGGCAACATCGGCGTAGGCGGCGTTGGCAAATTCGCCGAACGCATCGTCCGAAATCATCTTGTCATCGGTTTCCAGGTACTTGAGGAAAAACGCCAATCGTTCCCCAGCGGGCAGGCTTGGTTTGGGCGAGTTTCGCATATAGTCGTACGCGACCTTGCTGACTTCCAGGGGACTACCCCATTCGATGGCCGATTCGACTTTTGTCCCGAACAGCATGAACTGATCGCCCGGTTTGGCTGATCGATAGCGAACGAGGCTGATCTTGCTTCCTTTGGCCAGCTTGCCACCGTCCGGCTGATGAACGACGTCGACGACTTCGAATTCAGTCGACCCTGCGTCAGAGACCTTCGCAGCCTGGCCACCGACCCATTTCACCAGAACAACGGCGTCTGATTGAGCGACCTGCTCGGACAGCGTCAGCGATGGTGCCGAACAAAACGGACACGCACCAACGGTCAATGGCGAGATGATCACTGCCGAGATCATGGCGAGGACGGCAGTCCACTGTAGCAATCGAGATGAAATCATCAGAAAATCTCCTGCAGGGAGAGAAAGAGTCTTTGCGAACACAGGCGTCCACCCACCGCAGAGTAGTATACCAAAACTCGTCACGCGGCGCGAGATCAAATCGAAATTGGACGACCTTCAAAATCAGCTCGTCAGGATTTCTGAAACGACGCGAGCAGTTCTTCCGTCGGTGATCTGTTGTTCGCGGCCGTTGAATTGAAACAACAGCTTCGAATGATCGAGACCCAGTTGACGAAGAATCGTGGCCTGAAAGTCGTTTGGTGTGACGACATTCACGGCGGCCCGGTGGCCGACTTCGTCTGTTTCGCCATACGTCATTCCTGGCTTGAAACCGCCCCCCGCAAGCCAGATCGAGAACCCCTGACCGTTGTGGTCACGGCCGTTTCCGTCAGTAAGATCCCCTTCGCTGACTGGCAGACGTCCGATCTCTCCACCCCAGTGGACGATGGTGGAATCGAGCATCCCACGCTGTTTCAGGTCGGTGACAAGTGCTGCGGCCGGTTGGTCCGTTCGCTGGCAAATTGCGGGGAGGTTTTTACGGATATCGCTATGAGTGTCCCACGGCTGGCCGCCGAGAAACAACTGCACAAACCGAACTCCTCGTTCGACCAGTCGCCGAGCGATCAGGCAGCGCGTTCCGTATTCCCGAGAATGAGGCTGATCAAGGCCGTATAACTTATGAATGTGTTCAGGCTCTTGACTGATATCCAAGGCTTCTTTCGCTTCGGTCTGCATCGCAGCGGCCAGTTCGTAACTGGCGATGCGGGCTTCGAGATCCGATTCACCGGGATGTTGTTCCAGATGCTTCTTGTTCAGTCGAGCCAGTAAATCGAGATTCTGTCGCTGCAGCGGACCACGTAATTGCGGTGGCGGGTCGAGATTGAAGATCCGTGGTTCTTCAGCCCGCAACACGGTTCCCTGGAATAACGGCGGCATGAATCCGCTGGACCAGTTCAATGTCCCGTCAACCGGATGACCACCGGGGTCAGCCAGTACAAGGTACGCCGGTAGATTCTGGTTTTCATTCCCCAGTCCGTAGACGATCCAGCTTCCCATCGTGGGCCGACCCGTCACTGCGGGAATGCCACCATGAAAATATCGGATCGAAACCTCGTGCCCGTTGTGGCCGGTATGCATCGACCGCACGACACAGATGTCGTCGACAATCCCCGCCGTATGAGGCAGAAGTTCCGAGACTTCGGTACCGCATCGTCCATGTGCCGCGAATTTCCAGGGGCTGCCGAACAGCTTTTTGCTGGCACGGTTGACGAAACTGAATGCGACCTCGCCACCATAGTCCTGACCATGATGTTTCGTCAGTTCCGGTTTGGGGTCCAGCAGGTCCATGTGAGCGGGTCCGCCGTGCATGAACATGGAAATCATGGCAGTTGCCTTCGGTGCCGAAGGAGGCGACCGCCGCTTCATATCGTTTGCCTGAGATTCGCGAGGCTTTCCGGGAGGCGAGGCCAGCAACCCTTCCTCGCGAAGCAGTGACGCGAGTGCGAAACTGCCGATCCCGAATGCATTGGTCGCCAGGAATTGACGCCGCGTGCTACAGCAAGGGCTCGTCGTGTTCATTGGTAAATCATTCGTCATGGACGTCACTCTTGTGCGTGAGGTTTCTCGGATTGTCGTGAGGCCTACTCAATCGATATACAAAAACTCGTTGCTGCTCAGAACTTGCTGGCACAGACTGGAAAGTGCAATCAACTCGTGATCACCCTTGGCTGCGACCGCTCGTAATGTCTGCAATTGCTGGTCGAGAAACTGACAGGCCATTTCCAATTCGTCCGCCGTGATCGGGCGGCAGTAAGCAAGTCGCCACGCATACGCGATCTGTTGAGGGGCCGACGTGGTCAAAGGACCATGAAAATCGGCCGTAGAATCCCAACGGCCTCGTTCCTGGCCAGCATTGTCAGTCAATTGAAGGCTAAAGGCCCAGTCGAATGAGTCACTGGTATCAGCCTCAAGACAATCGGTGACGAAATCGAGAATGTCTCCTTGCTGAACCTCGATCCGGGCGACGCTGGTCTCAACGGTGTTTGTTTTCGACAACCACGTCCCCGCGAGACCCGCGCGGTTGGAAATGACTCTTGATCGAATCCCATCACCAGATTCGGAATGATGTTTCAGTGACCCTTTCATGGAAACGATTCCGCTTTCGGGGGCGGTCCATCGACGGATGACAGATCGTTGTTGACTGTTACCAGGGTGTCCGGCTGACGTGTGAAGAAACGCATGCCCGACGACGGAATCAGGAAACGCACTTGAAGCCTGCCACTGCGAACCCGTCCAGTGAGCGAACGGCTGAAACTGGACGGTCGCGGACGCTGCCGGCCCGGCCGACGGGGCATCAACGACTGTTCCATAGCCATATTGCCAGGCGGCTTGTCGGCTGGGGAATCGATTTTCAAACGCGCGGGTTAAGTCGCGGTCAAGATCATTGGGGGTTTCCAGCCGCAATCGCTTTGCCAGTTGATCAGCTTGTTTCATCGTGAAGTCGCCGTTCATCAGCATCAGCGACTGCAGGGCAACTGTACTGCTGATTCGCCGGTCGCAATTGACCGACATGACCGGAGCATCGAATGCGGTTAACAACGACACTGGCTTGCTGCGTCGGCTCTGGATATACACGCTGCGCCGGGCAGAATCGTCTTTGACGTGAACCTGACCGGCAAAGTCTTCGACGACTTCCACAGGTGGACCAAATTGAGTTTTGTCGAGTCGACCATTTGTTGCGAGCATCCGATCTCGAACGATTTCCGCTTCCAGTCGCCTGACGCTGAAGCGGGAATAGAGTGCTCCATCAGAATCGATGGATGCTGCCGTCGCATCAATCCGGCGCGAGGATTGGCGATAGACGGACGATGTCATGATCACTTTATGCAGACGTTTCAGGCTCCAGCCCTGGCGCACCAGTTCGTCGGCGAGCCAGTCGAGCAATTCGGGGTGCGTCGGTCGACTTCCCAGCACGCCCAATTCGCCCGGTGTGTCGACGATCCCTTTACCAAAATGATTCAGCCAGATGCGGTTGGCAAGAACTCGTCCCAAGAGAGGGTGCTGGCCATTGACCAGATGTCTGGCCCAGGCAAGCCGACGACCGGACGATGGAAGCACCGGGTCGTGTTCAGGAATTTCGAACCGCTGGCCCACAGGAGAAGCGATCGTCAGATCAGCCGGTTTCACAATGCTTGTCGGCTGGCGATGATCTCCCCGATGAAAAATGTTTGTGATTGGCGGTGGTCCGGCGGGTTCAGTCAGCACGCTGATAAAATCTTCGACCGGTTTTTCCGCTCGTTTGGCCTGGATGACCGCCATATCCTTTTTCAGTTCCTCTGCCGCCGCGGCGTTGAACTGGTACAGGACGCCAGGGTTCACGTTCAGCCCGGGATTTGTGGCGACCAGCTTTTTCTGTTCGTCTGTCCGTTTGTCGTCGGGTGTTTTGAATGCCTCTCGCAGAACTTCCCGCTGGTCTTCGGGGAATTTTTCTAACGCCTTATCGAATGCTTCCGCGACCAGTTTTGCCTGTTTCTCGTTGTAGGCAGCCTGTAATTTTCCAGCGTCCGCTTCAACTTCGGCCGCTTTTGCCCGGTCAGCATCGGTATAAAGCGAAACGACTCGATCACGCGGAATGACCCAGCTCTTCCAGTTCAGGGCCGGCTCAAATACGGCGCGTAACTGGTAATAATCAGACTGCGGGATCGGATCGTAGCGATGGTCGTGACACTGGGCACACCCGACGCTAAGTCCTAATAGCGACGATGAAACAATCTTCAGGGTATCGGCGACAACCAGATTTCGTGACGTTTCTGGATCGCCCTGACCGCTGGCTGTTGGATCAGCCGCCATCCGAAGAAACCCCGTAGCGATCAACGTTTCGATCGTTTCTGGAGACATGTTCTTAAATGGTGGAGCGACCAGTTCATCTCCGGCAAGCTGCTCGATCACGAACTGATTCAGCGGCTTGTCGGCGTTCAGTGACTTAATCACATAGTCGCGATATTTATAGATATACGATCTGACGGTGTCGGTGTTTCCGTCTCCTTCTGAGTCGGCATATCCCGCGACATCCAGCCAATGCCGCCCCCACCGTTCGCCGTAATGTTTGGATTCAAGGAGCCGGTCGAGCATGGCATCGTAAGCACTGGGTGACTCGTCTTTCAGAAATGCCTGAGTCTCTTCCAGTGAAGGGGGGAGACCGATCAAGTCAAAATAGGCTCGCTTCAAGAGGGTGAATCGGTCCGCTTCTGGATTCAGGCTCAGCCCGATCGATTCGAGCCTGGCGAGTACGAACGAATCGATTGGCGTTTTCACAAGGTTTGCACTTTTGACGCTGGGAACATCAGGTCGGCGGATCGGTTGGAAGGCCCAGTAGGCTCGTTCTTCACTCGTGATGCCGATTCCGGGGTCCAGTGTGAGTGGTTCTTCCTTCGCGGTCGGAGCGCCAGCAGCAATCCAGCGTTCGATGATCTGAACTTTGTCGGCGGGAACTTTCTTTTCACCCGGCGGCATTTCTCCAGAGATCATACGGCGCAAGATCAGGCTGTCAGCGGGCGTTCCTGGCTGAATCGCTGTACCGCTTTCGCCACCGGTTACCATAAATCGGCGTAAACGGAGGTCTAATCCTCCTGAAAGTTTTTCGGCACCCCCGTGGCAGTCGAGGCAGTACGCTTTCAGGATCGGACGGATGTCTGCTTCAAACGACGGGTTTGGCGGTGGCGACCCTGTGGCAGAGTTGGAATCGGCGATTGCCACATCGTAGCTGAGGACAGCCGACAGCACGGCACAGGAAAAGAAAATAGCTCGAATCTTCGAAGTTGCGTAAGTCATATTCATACGAAGCTCAGCGAGGAACGACGGCGGGGCTGTCAGATCCAGTTTCGCAAGCGGGCGAAAGCTGTCTGACAGCGAAATTCAAGGCGGATTCATCGGCAGATATTGATATCTTCAACAAACCGCGAGCGCAACGCAAGCCGGAAGTTGCCGATGAGAAATTTTGAATTAATTCGAACTGTTTCCGACTCTCTTCTATTAGCAGCGACTTTGCTAAGATTCGCGACTTCTTGAAGGGGAGGGGAGGTTGCAAGCTCCGCTCTCTTCGGGTGTTTTCAAGAAGTTTTTGATCATGAAATGGGACTCGGCCTCGAGGTGCCGCGACTTTATGGTCAGCTCGGAAGCGAATCCCTCAAGAACTTGTTCAGTAAAACTCGTCAATTAATTCAGGAGCACTGAGAAATGTCTGGTTCGATGGCGATCATTCTGGCGGCAGGGAAAAGCACGCGAATGAAGTCGGCGCTCCCTAAGGTGCTGCATAATGTCTGTGGCCGACCAATGATCGAATATGTCATCGACGCGGCTCGATCAGCGGGAGTGACCCGAATCGTGGCCATTGTCGGACATCGTGCCGAGATGGTTCAGGCTGAATTATCGAAGCATCGCGATATCGAGTTCGCGTTGCAGTCCGAGCAGAAAGGGACGGGACATGCCGTCATGATGTGCCAGGAGCAGCTTCGCTCGCATCACGGTCCCGTTCTGGTACTGGCAGGCGATACGCCGCTGCTCAAGCGTGAGTCGCTGGAGTCACTGCTTAAGACGCAACGCGAACAAGGGGCAGCGTGCGTGATCGGGACTGCCGTGACCGAGGCGAATTTCGGGCTTGGCCGAATTATTCGAAACGGACAAGGCCAGTTCGAAAAGATTGTCGAAGAAAAAGACGCGACACCCGAAGAAAAGAAAGTTCAGGAGATCAATACCGGTTGCTACGCCTTCGATTCGCAAGGATTGCTCGCGTCGCTCGATAAGATCCGTCCTAACAACAGCCAGGCGGAATATTACTTGACCGATTGCCCTCGCGTTTTGAAAGATGAAGGGCGAACGATCGTGGCTCTTGAGGCCTTCGATATGGTCGAAGCGCTGGGGGTGAACACGCGAGAACAATTGGCGCAAGTCACCCGTACGTTGCTCCAGTCGGCGATGTCGCGCTGGATGGTGAATGGAACGACAATTGTCGTTCCCGAGCAGACGTTTATCGATCCTCAGGTTCAGATCGGAGCCGATACAGTTATCCATCCCTTTACGCATATCAGCGGTGCAGTCGTGATCGGCGATAATTGTCAGATCGGTCCTCATGCGGTCCTGGAAGGACCGCTGAACGTTCCGTCTGGGACGACGGTCGGTCCGTTCCAGAAACTGGGCAGCAAGTAAGCGTTGAACGGTTGATGAAAAGCTTCGTCGTGCTGCCAAGTGAAGATAGAGAGTGCTACGGTTTTTTAGTTCTTCAGGTCCGAAACTTGACTCATTGAGTCAAGTTTCGGGAT
>CAIULL010000250.1 GCA_903899985.1 uncultured Schlesneria sp. | reverse complement strand
CGGCCGTTTGCTCCAGACGCTTGCACGGTCTTCCAGGAGCAGTGAGGTTCGGCCTCGTCGCGTTTCTTTCTGTTTTCGGGTCAACCATTCACGCAGCGATGGAACCAGGTAATCGTGAGTCAACTGGTAATATTGTAACGATGAATTCGAGTTGTTGTTTGCTCCATTCTTTTCTTTTTCCTCGTCATCGATTCCATCAGGATCGGTGGGTGTAATCAGCCGGATTTCACTGTCGAGGATGCGAATGAGGGATGCAAACTGTGTGGACGGGATGGCATACCCGGCCGCTTCTGCTAATTCGGACGACGATCGCATGTGCCCTTTGATATTGGTTCCCGTATCTGGCAGCAGCGAAGTCAGAACGGCTTGGGCACCCTTCTGGTACATTCGGTGTGTCGGGTTCGAAGAGGGGGATGAAAACGTTTCATCCAGGAAGGCGACGCCGACCCCCTGGGTTCCCCCCACTTCTTTTAATGTATCAAGCGTCCAGGCTTTTCCCTTCATCATTTCAGCAAAGAGCGCCAGGCGGACACAGATCACTTTGCCGTCCTCCGCGAGTCCATCCACAACTTGCTTAACGAAGTCGCGTTGCTC
The DNA here is from genome assembly GCA_903899985.1 of uncultured Schlesneria sp. Classification (GTDB taxonomy): domain Bacteria; phylum Planctomycetota; class Planctomycetia; order Planctomycetales; family Planctomycetaceae; genus Schlesneria. The sequence continues at coordinate 15,799 of CAIULL010000250.1, read as the reverse complement.
AGGGCTGAAATCCCGATTGCTTTCCGGAAGCCTTCCGTACGCTCTTCCGAACGCGGCCAACACTTTTCTGGCGTGGACAACATCGAACAAATCGGCTGCGGCGAAATTGCGGCCTTGTACCAGTTCGACTTCCAAATCGGTCAAAAATCGGGTCACAGCCATCCAGAAATCGTCTCGAACCATCACGACACATTGCAACCGACTGCCATCGCATTGCCTCAGTGCCTGCACTAACTCGGTCTTTGGGTCATTTTTCTTGGCGTGCAGCCATTGTTCGAACTGGTCGAGAAAGATCACGACCTTTTTTCCGGTTGGAACTCCCTGTCCTTGGCGAATTGCCGTCAGAGTTTCGTTCAGATTCAAGTTGCCCGGTAGATCGGGTAATCTTTTTCGCAGTCCGTTTACAATACGGGCTTCTGTTTCGCCAGCGGTTGCTTCGAGATAGATCGCGATCACATTGCTGGAAAGGACAGGGAACAGCCCCGCCTTCACGAGCGATGATTTCCCGCAGCCGCTCGGGCCATAAATCAGTCCGACCGAAAACGTGTTGTCCGGGTCTTTTTCTTCGATTTGGGTTTTCCAGAACCGCAGATTGCTGGATAAACCCTCGCGATCGCGTGGGCCAGGTAAGAGTTCCAGAAAAAAGGACGCGTCTTGCGCGTCAAAAGACCGCAGGCCTTTCGGCACGATCGTGACAGTCTGGTTCTGAGAGTTTTGAGAACCCAGGCCGATGGACGGATTCGATGCTCTTGCCTCTTCGATTAATCTCGACAGTTGTTCGGGAGTCAGTTCGATTGAAGTCGAGGTGACTCCGGTCGCTTTTTCACCCCCGAGTTCTCCCAAAACGAGCCTTAAGTCGCTTGCCAGGTCTTTCGCAGTTCCGTAACGGTCCGTGACCCTTTTTGACAAGGCCTTCATGCAGATTCGTTCCAGCTCGATCGAAATATGATCGTCGTATTGGCGGAGAGGACGCGGTTCTTGTTCCGTGATGAGTTGAAGGAGTTGTTGCCTGGATTCTGCTCGAAAAGGGTGTACTCCGGTAAGGAGTTCGTATAAGACGATACCGAGGCTGAAGATATCACTTCGGCCATCGACTCGATGCCCTTCGCTTCTCGCTTGTTCAGGACTCATGTAAGCGGGAGTACCTGCGAAGCGCGGCCCTTTTCCGACGTCCTGTTCTCGGAGTGCGAGACCGAAGTCAACCACGAAGGGTTCATTTTTTTCGTCAAGCAACAGGTTACCGGGTTTGATATCTCGATGCACAAGCCGTTGTTTGTGAGCGTGGTGAAGAGCCTCGGCAACTTTTGTCACAAGGTTGACGGCCTTATCGAGACTCAGCCGAGATCTTTTCAATCGTTTGGCTAAGTCAACTCCATCAATGTACTTTGACACAATGAAAAACGGGCAATTGTCGGTACTGCCAACATCGAATACCGGCACAATATTGGGATGATCCAGGTTGGCTACCGTGCGAGCTTCCGATAAATACTCTTCAGCCTGATCTTTGTTGACAACCAGGTGCGGATGCGGAACTTTGATCGCGACCGAGCGATCAAGTGTTTCATCGTGGGCCAGGTAGACCATACCGAAACTTCCTTTGCCAAGGAGTTTCTCGATCTGATAACGGCCGATGCGATCCGGCAATTTCTCAACCTGCTTCGCATTTTGCTTCTCGGCCACGGTCCCGTCGGACTGATGAACGTCTTCCGCGTCATTCAGTGTCTGATGTGACATTTGAGAAACGTCGGCATTAACCGGATTGTTCATGGCGATGGCATCTCATAAGCAACAATTTTCGCGACCAACAAAATTGTATGAGATTGCTTCGCTGAGAGCCAATCGATGCATTCAGTTCACTGAACCCAGAGATCGGTCGCTCCCGAATGAATCGGGTTGCCCGAGCTGAATGGACGCGCTTTAATGCGATAATGTTCTCGCCAAACGAAAACCGATACTCAGATTTCGGTTCGTGGGGAGGTTGAAGTTCCGGAACGCGGAACGGACCAGTGCAGGTCGATCACCGAACGAGCCTCCACGAAAAAGTCGATTTACCGTTCTGTCAACGATCAAATGATCTTCCTGATCGTCGTCAAATTCGCCGTCATTCTCTATTCGATACGGCCCAAATTTCTCCTGACACCATGTCCATAGATTTCCATGAACGTCGAATAATCCGAAATCGTTCGGCTTCAGAAGCCCGACTGGCCAGGTACGGTCCTGAGAGTTTTTCGAATACCAGGCGTATTTTTCGAGTAGTTCCGCAGTTTCGCCATAGAAGCGTGCTGTGATTGACCCCGCACGCGTCGCATATTCCATTTCCGCTTCGGTTGGCAAACGGTAGCCCTTGAGACTTAAGTAGTTGGCCCGCAACCTGGTGATTGGACCATCCGTCTCGTAACACCATTGGTCTTGATCAATACCTTCGTAATTGCTTAGCCAATTACAATAGTTGGCAGCCTGATACCAATTAACGTAGTTCGCAGGACATTTCTCATTCGGTGAATATTTTTCTTCTCGTTCACCCAAATCTTCTGCAAATTCAAGATATTGTTCCCATGTCACCGGCGTCGATGAGATCGCAAAAGAGCGACTGATACGTTTGCGATGCTGGTGCTCGAAATCTCTTCGATCGCTCTCTTCCGGTCGTGAACCCATAAGAAATTCGACCGGACCCTGGATGACAATCATCGTTTGACCTTGACCATTCACGTACCAGGAATGGAGCGGATGGTCGTTTTTCGCTTTCAATTGTGCCTGGATGTCGCGAAGTCGTTTGTTCCGTTCCTCTGGTTGCTTCAGCCACTTCTCCTCGGTCAATTGCTCCAGTCTTTTGTCTTTACCCCAGATGCGTAAGAGCCATTCCAACGCTCCATGCAGACCAGCATCGGGCTCGTTGAGGAACTTTGATTCCAGATCCTGGATCAGAGGATTAAGTTCGTCTTGTGACAATTGCTTCGGGTCATACTCACCGAGACTGAGCAGCAGAGCCCGCCGGATTGTCGTGTCTGTTTCCTTCTTCAATTGATTCAGGATCATCTGGGGGTCTGCGCCAAACTGGCTGAATCGATGGATCAGATAGCTTCGCATTCTTGAGTCTGGGCTGTGTTTGAGCAATTGCCAGACGTTCCCGGAGTGACCCATTCTTAAAAGGGCCACAGCCGCTGCGGCTTGTCGCTTCGCGAGCAATTCTTTTTTCAGGTCGGCCGATTCCGGCAATGTTTTGTCAATCTCGCTACTCAAAACGTCCAACGTCTCTCGATCATGCGCGTCAACCTTTGAGTAGATGATCGCGAACTGGCGTTCGTCGGCATCCATTAACAGCTTCGCAAGCTCGGTTGGGTCATCCGCGACATAGTCGGCGAGAACATCCGTCGCCAAAGATCGTTCAACATCCCCTCGCGTCGGGTTTCGATACACTTCCGAAAGCTGAGGGACAAGTTTTGCTTTCACTTTGCCAAGTGCACGCGTCCATGTTCCAAGATGCACTGCTGGAACTTTGACAAGATCGTTGGCAACAGATGTCTGAATCTGATCCCAGCGGGGATTTTCTGGGTCCGATTCGGCTAATGCCGCTGCAGCGCGAAGTCGCTGTCCCTCTTTATTCTTGTCTGGTGCTTCGACCACAGCCCAGAGACGCTCGTTTAATTGATCTCTGTAAGGCAACAAAGAGTCACGAATGACCAAGGCTTCAGTCGGGGTCGCGTCCAGTAGACGACTGAAAAGATATTCGATCTGGCCACGGTCATCGGGCAGGAGAGCCAGGCTTGCATGCAACTTTTTCCCTGCATGTTGGGTTTCATTAAAGTGCGTGCGCAGCAACGGGGTCACCCGTTTCCGATGTTCGACCATGTCAGCAATGATGTCAGGAACATTGTCGATGTCGGCGACAAGCACCTGTTCCACGAGACTTTCCGCAAGAGTCATCCGTCGCTGCTCGGAAATGCTCTCCCTGAATGCCAGCGTGGCGTATAACGTTCCCGCCAGTAGCAATCCTGCAGCAATCGAGCGCCAGGCGTAATACTTTCTGGCTTTGGACATCATCTTTTTCTGGCCCGGCGTCCAGTTTGACTCGTCCGTAAACCATTGGATACCCATCCATTGCCAGATCGACGGCAATTGCTGATTCTCCGGCCGTTTATTCCATACGCTGGCACGGTCTTCAAGCAACAATTCCGCTCGACCGCGTCGAGTCTCTTTCTGCTTACGGTTCAACCATTCTCGCAATGAAGGAACCAGGTAGTCATGAGTCAACTGATAATAACGTGAAGACGATTCCACTGACCCTTCCGGTTGATCGATGGTGATTCCAGTTTCATCAATTCCTTCGGGATCGGTCGGTGTGATCAACCGGATTTCACTGTCGAGAATGCGGAGCAAGGAATCAAACTGAAGCGAAGAGATGTCATAGCCCGCAGCGTTGGCCAGTTGTGCCGACGATCGCATGTGGCCTTTGATATTGGTTCCAGTATCCGGTAACAGCGACTTCAATACCGCTTGAGCCGCCTTCTGGTAGACGCGGTGGTTAGGGTTTGAAGAGGGAGATGAAAATGTTTCATCGAGAAATGCGACGCCGACTCCTTGCGTTCCGCCTACTTCTTTCAACGATGCAAGCGTCCACGGTCTGCCTTTCATCATCTCGGCAATGAGTGCCAATCTGACACAGATCACCTTGTCATTTTCTGCCAATCCGTTGACGACCTGGTCCAGAAAATGATGCTGCTCGGGGATTATTTCTCGATTGGTTGCAGGTAACCTCTCGAATGCCCTGCCAAATGCCGTTAATACCTTTTTTGCGTGATCAATGTCGAACAAGTCAGCAGCGGCACAATTGTGGCCCTGCAGCAAGTCCACCTCCAATTCCGTCAAGAAACGGGTGGTTGCCATCCAGAAGTCGTCTCGCACCATCAGGATGCATTGTAACCGGCCGCCATCACATTGCCGGAGGGCCTGTACCAGTTCTGACTTTGAATCCGTTTTTCTTTTATGCAGCCATTGTTCAAACTGGTCGAGGAAGATGACCACTTTCTTGCCTGGTGGAATTCCAAGGCCTTTGCGAAGCGCCGCAAGCGTTGCGTTCAGGCTTAAGTTGCCCGGCAACGCGGGGCAGCGTTTGCGCAGTCCGTTTACAAGTCGAGTCTCTGTTTCATCAGCCGTGGCTTCAACGTAAACCGCAACCACATTTCCGGAAAGGATCGGGAGCAAGCCCGCTTTGACCTGTGATGACTTTCCGCAACCGCTTGGGCCATAAATCAGGCCGACCGAAAACGTGTTGTCCGGATCCATTTCTTCGATTCGGGTTTTCCAGAAACGCAGACTGTCAGGTAAGCCGTCCCGGTCTCGAGGGCCAGGAAGCAGTTGCAGAAAGAAGTCTGCATCGTGGGCGTCGAAAGACCTCAATCCCTTCGGCACAATGGTGATAGTCTGGTTGTCGGAAATTGCGTTGATGGAAGGGTTTGATCCCTGCTGCGCCTCTTTCAGCATCGTGATCAGGGGAGAACTGGGATCTAACGGAGTTGACCCCTTTCCAATCCCGATCTGGGCAGCGTGTTGAGTCAATGCATATCGCAAGTCGTCGGCCATGTCTTTTGCTGTCGCAAATCGCTCCGTGGCGCGCTTCGACACTGCTTTAAGGCAGATTCTCTCAATTTCGATTGGAATCTGGTCGTCAATCTGGCGCGGAGGACGAGGTTCAACCTCGGTGATGATTTCGAGTAAATCATTGCGCGAGTCGGCTCGAAACGGTCGCGTACCGGTAAGTAGTTCGTAGAATACGACGCCAAGACTGAAAATATCACTGCGGCCATCGACCCGATGTCCTTCGCCTCGAGCCTGTTCAGGACTCATGTACGCTGGAGTGCCCGCGTATCGCGGTCCGGTCCCGACGTCCTGCTCTCGAAGTGCCAGTCCAAAGTCCGCAACGAACGGCTCGCCTTTCTGGTCCAGCAAAAGGTTGCCGGGTTTGATATCCCGATGAACGAGCCGTTGTTTGTGGGCGTGATGAAGTGCATCGGCAATCGTTGCTACGAGTTTTACCGATTGATACACGCTGGGTTGCGATTTTTTCAGCCGTTTGGCCAAATCCGTACCATCAATATACTTCGAAACAACGAAAACCGGGTGTTCTTCAGTACTACCGACATCATGCACGGGAACAATATTGGGATGATCTAAATTGGCGACCGTCCGGGCTTCTTTCAGATACTCCTCGGCCTGATCCGCCGTGGCGACAAGATGGGGATGCGGAACCTTGATGGCGACATATCGATCCAGGCTGTCATCGCGCGCCAGAAAGACGACGCCAAAACTCCCTTTTCCCAAGAGCTTTTCGATCCGGTATCGCCCAATCCGCTCTGGTAATTTTTCTGTGGGCGAGACGACTTGACGGTCGACAACTGTCTTATCAGACACATCTGAGGCGTTGGAGGTAACCGAATCGACCATGCGCTCTATCTCATCAATCTATAACCGCATTCTTAACGTCGGAAATTCTAATGGATTGCAGCGTTACGAGCCAATTGACGCAATTTGGATGTTAGTCCTTTGCTAAGACGATACTTTTCTAACGATCTTGATTCACGGCGGAAAGTCCCTCCGTTATGGCATCGAGCGATTAATCATCATTGATGTCGATCACATTAATATTTGTGTTAATTTGAGGGTTTACTCTTTCTCTGGCGAACTTGGTTCAGGTGGTTTGAACCCTCGGGATTTCATAATCGCATCGATTGTGGGACGGACACCCGGCAAGTGAGCGACCAGTGTCTGGAAGGCGTCACGAGAGATTGCGACCGCATGGACGTCGGTTTTGGCGTTGGCCTGTGCGTTTCGCGGGTGGTTGGAAATGAGAGCGAACTCGCCGAAAATGTCTCCTTCTTTCAACGAACTGAGTAGCTTCCCGTCCTTAATGATTTCGACTTCGCCTTTCACGATCACCAGCAACAGGTCACCAAAATCCCCTTCATTAAATATCGTTTCGCCTTTGTTGAAGAAGAGCTGTCGGACGGATTCGGATTCGTGGAGTCGCAACTGGGCAATGTCGCGCGGCAGAATGACGTCAATGATCCAGTCGATCGCGACGCGAACTTTGCGGTCCCAGCCGGGGATTTTCATCAGATAAATGGCTTTCCAGGCCATCCAGGCGGGGATTCCCCGCATCTTGATACCCATCACTTCGGCAACGGCAGAATAACGTCCCAGTGAGGCGAGCTTGCCAAGGCCGGTAAACATAAATTTCGACTGTTTCTGTTTTCGATATGTTGCCAGCAGATTTGCGGCGCAGGTATTTGCCTGTCGAACGGCGTGCTGTGCGGTCGGCGGCGACATGATTCCATCAGGCTGCGGGACGGCAGCACAGTCTCCGACGGCCCATAACATTTCGAAGTCGGGCACATTCAGGAATTCGTTGACGATGATTCGACCCGCGCGATCGCGTTTACAAGGGAGAGCGCTAACCAGTGGGTCCGGTGCCGACGGGACTGTTGTGACAACGGTTCGCGTCGGAATCCGCTGGGAATCGGGCGAGACTTTCGAGGTAACGACGACGGCGTTGTCAGAGACGGCATTCAGTCGGACATTGACCTGAATCTCAATTCCGCGTCGTTCCAGAATTTGATGAGCGTATTGGGCGAGAACGGGATCGACCTCGGGCAGAATTCGTTCCGCACTTTGTAACAGCACACAACGGATTTCACTTTTCTTCAAATTACGGTACGCCGATACTGCATGTGCCAAAAAGTCGTGCAGTTCCGCGATACATTCGACGCCCGAGAATCCACCTCCCGCCACCACGAATGTCAGCAGTTTGCGTTTTTCATCAGGGTCCGTTTCGATATCAGCCTCTTCCAGTGCACGGACCGCTTCGTACCTCAGTCTCATTGCGTCGCCGAGGTATTTGAACGGGATGGCATGTTCTTTCATCCCTTGCACTTTCGAGAAATCAAGTCGACTTCCCAGGCAAACCACCAATTGATCAAAACCAAGCGTTTTCGTATGCGGCTGAAACCCCGGTGACAGTTCCACGGTTTTTGCAGAGATATCGATCGATTCAATCTCGCGGATAAACACTCGCGTTGAACGCAGCAACCGTCTGATGGGGATGACTCCGTGTTGTGGCGCGATCGTCGCTCCGACCATCTCGGGCAAAAGTGGTTGGAAGACCATGTAGTTTTCATTGCTGACGAGAACGACGTCGAATTCGTGTCGTTCTCCCTGAGTCAGCAGTCGTTCCAGGTGCATGGCCACATGCACACCTGCGAAACCTCCGCCAAGGATCAGAATGCGATGTTTGTGGGCCGTCGGCGAATGGAAATCGTCGTTTGACATGAAATGTACAGTCCAACAATAAGGATCGTTTTTTAACAGACGGAAACTGGAAGCATGATGGTACTGGACAACACCCATGAAATGCCACTTTGGAGAAACGGGATTCCTATTTACCTGGAATTCCAACTGCGGTATACGAACCGAACCGTTTGGTCCGTCGTCTACCATCAAACTTGTGAAATGAGTCCTCGCCGATGCTGTTGCCATCGTCGAATCGCCCGATTCCGCTGGTTCGTCGATCGGATCTGCAAATCAGTACGATGTCGTTTCGCGATGAGACTCATGTCGTCGTCAAAGACCCTCTGGGACTGCAATATTTTCGGCTTCCTCTCCTGCAGTATCGGGTCCTGGAGTCCTTGGATGGTCGAAGCTCACTGCTGGAAATCCAGAATCGAGTTGAAGAGCTTGGCGATTCCGCAGCGGTTACCACGGCAGAAATCTTCGGATTGATCCTGGATCTGGCCCGAAAGCGGTTGATCTGGAGCGAACGGCCTGGCACGACGAAATCGCTTCTGGATCAGGCAGACGCGTCTGAGCGTAGCAAGTTTTGGAGTTTTGTCCGCAATCCGCTTTTCATCCGATTTCCGGGACTGCATCCGCGGCAAGTACTACATCGTCTGGCACAACAACTGGCATGGATTTACTCGTTACCAGTCGCTTGCGCCGTCATCGCGTTCTTTGTTGGAACGTGGATGTTTCTTGTGCTACATGCAGAAACATTTCTGAGCGAGTTACCGACGATGTCCAGCCTTCTGGCGGGGAATGGCATCATCTCGCTGTGGATTGTGGTGGGGTCGCTCAAGATTCTGCACGAATTGTCTCACGGGTTGGCGTGCGAGCGATTTGGCGCCGAATGTCAGTCGATCGGTCTGGCGTTTTTGTTTTTCAGCCCGTGTATGTACTGCGATGTGACCGACGCATGGATGTTGCCACGTAAATCGCATCGTATTGCGGTGTCACTCGCGGGGGTCTACGTTGAACTGTTTATCTCGTCATTAGCGCTATGGCTTTGGTGGTTTTCGACACCGGGGTTATTTCATCAAATCTGTCTTCAAGTGTTTTTGGCAGGTTCGGTTTCGACGCTGCTGCTGAACGCCAATCCGCTGCTTCGGTTTGATGGTTATTTCGTAATCGCCGATTTGCTTGAAATTCCCAATCTTTACCAGCGAAGTCGCCAGGCCATTCGGCGATTGTCGGCACGATACCTGCTGGGCCTGAAGACTTTCGATGACCTCGAGACAAATCCCAATGAGCCTCGGTCAATTATTGTGGCTTATGGTCTTGCCTCGATCGCCTATCAACTGCCGATGCTGCTTGGCTTAGGCTTTTTCCTCTACAATTTACTGCAGCCGTTTGGTCTTTCGTCCCTCTTTTGGATCTATCTCGCAGGAATCGTCATCGTCCACGGATGGCGTTTCCTTGTTTGGCGACTCGACGTTGGGAAGCAGCAGAAGACGGGCCTTCGTTTATGGGGGCATACTGCGATGACGCTTGGAGCTAGCCTCGCGTTGATGACAGGAGTCTGGTTTTGTCCGTTGCGAAGTACTGTGACCGCTTCGGTGATGATCGAACCTAGGTCGGCTCAGCCGGTTTACGTGGAAACGTCGGGAACGGTCCGTGCTGTTTGTGTCCGTGAAGGAGATGCCGTTTCGGCAGGAACAATCCTGATCGAAATGGAGAATCTCGACTTGGATCGACAACTTGTCGCGCTGGAAGGGATGCAAGTTCTCCATGAAACCGATTTCCGGCTGGCTCAAGCGATCAGTGACCCGGACTTGATGTCGCAAGTGAAGACTGCCAGCCATTCTTCTGCTGAACAAATTGAGTTTGCCCGTTCCGAAAAGGATCGGCTTCAACTTCGAGCGCCGCTCGCAGGTACGATCGTTTCGGCCAAACGCTCAATCGACAGCGTCGCTGTTTCACGGAACGAGACGCAACTGGAATCACCGGGGATTCTCGATTCCCGACTGGTCGGGATGTATTTGCAGCGAAGAACGTGTCTTTGTGAGATCGCGCCGTCGGACAATTGGGAAGCAGGCCTTTGGGTTGATCAGAAAAATCGTCAATATCTGTCATCCGGGCAGAAAGTTCAGGTCCGTCTTGACGCTTACTCTGGAACGATCGTCTCGGGAACAGTGTCGTCGATCGGGTCTGCAAATGAGGCGACCATCCCCGCCGAACTTTCGACGAAATCTCAAGGGCCGTTCGTGACGAAGTCGATTTCGGGAGGCGAACAGCCATTAGAACCGGTTTACCGGGCGACGGTTATTCTCGACAAGATGAGCTTTCCCTTGCGATCCGGTATGCAGGGAAAAGCCCGATTTGATCGTCCGACACTGACGATCGGGGCCTGGTTGACCGACGAATTTCATCGGTTGTTTGTCATCAGGTGATGCCATGCACGAACTGTCAATAAACGCACCCTCCAAGCCAGCCTCGTCGATCTTGCCGAAGGCCTGGTGCCGCTGGCAATGGGGTCGGATGGCTGAGCGAATTGTCGATCAATCTGATCGCTTGCATGCGATCACAACCGTGGAACTACAGCAACTGGCTCGACAATGTCGTAACCAGGCCAGGATTGCTGCGTTCGATGAACGAACGATGGTCCAGGTTTGTGCAATCGTTCGTGAGATCGCCGGACGCGAACACGGAATCCGACATTTTCCGGTACAGGTTCAAGGCGCACTGGCGATGCTCAACGGCTGGATCGCCGAGATGAGAACCGGTGAAGGTAAAACGCTGACGTCGCTCATGAGCGTGACATTTCTCGCCCTTCGCGGGCAAGGATGTCACGTGTTCACAGCGAATGATTATCTGGCGGCCCGCGACTGCGAGTTTGCCAAACCCGTCCTGCACTGGTTTGGCCTGACGGCGGACGTGCTCGTGGCGGATCAGCTGGAACCGGATCGGAAAAAGTGTTATCAGGCAGACGTGACGTATGGTTCGGAAAAAGAATTTGGATTCGATTTCTTACGAGACCGGATTAATCGTGTTTCCAGCTTTGGAAATGACTCCAATTATTTGGACCACGAACCCGCGTCGACAATCCAGAACGGGCATGCGTTTGCTGTGATTGACGAAGCTGACAGCATTCTATTGGATCAGGCCTGTACTCCGCTGATTATCTCGTGTCCACAACCGGTGACGGAAGAAGAATTGACGCTGTTCCATTGGAGCGAACAATTTGCTGACAGGTTGTCTGTCACCGCAGACTATTTGCTGGACCCGCGAATTCAGTCGGTCCGGTTGACACAGCGAGGCGTGCGCAGGCTGAGGCTGACTGCAAAGCCAACAGCCGTGGCTCGACGACCTGGCGAAGTTCTCTTTTCACAAGTTGAGCGCGCTCTGGCGGCTCGTCATTTTTTTCACGAAAACCGGGAATATCTGGTGATCGACGGGCGAATCGAAATCATCGATCAGGGGACCGGCAGAATCTTGCCGGGACGAAAATGGCGGGACGGACTGCAGCAAGCCATCGAAATTCGAGCCGGACTGGAACCAAGTGATTCCACTGGCAGTGCCGCCCGCGTCACTCTTCAGGCTTACTTACAGAAATATCGATTTCTCTGTGGAATGACCGGAACCGCCTCCGACGCTCGTGCAGAACTCAAGCGGACATACGGGCTTCGAGTGATGCCGATTCCGACTCATCACCGTTGTCAACTTCGACAATCTCCGGCAAAAATCTTTATTGACGCCGAACATAAATGGGCTGCGATCACTCAGGATCTGGCCAGACTTGTCGAGGCAGGCCGAGCGGCGCTTGTCGGTACGACTTCGATCTCAAGTAGCGAATACTGCGCTGAACGACTCCGAAAACTGGGGATCGACGTTCGGGTATTGCACGCGAGGCATCATCGGGACGAAGCGGAGATCGTTCGTGTGGCAGGGGAGCCGGGGCGAGTCACCGTGGCGACAAACATGGCCGGACGGGGGACTGATATTAAGCTTCATCCCGCAGTTCGCGATGCTGGCGGATTGCACGTCATCTTGTCAGAAATGAATCGATCAAAGCGAATTGATCGCCAGCTGGCAGGGCGCGCGGCTCGTCAGGGTGACCCTGGTTCCAGCCAGGCGTTTGTTTCGCTGGATGATGAATTGTTAACGATACTGGGTGTCGCACGCGTCCATCGATTGAAGGAACTCGCTCGTCGATTTGTCAGTGGTGAACTTCCACCCCGATGGATCAAATATTTCGAGCGAGCACAGCGGTTATTCGAGGGTCGAGCCGAACAGGAACGCAGCCAGCTACAGCTTCGCGAACGGCGTCGATCGGATACGATGAACCCGCTGGGGCTCGATCCGTTTGTCGAGTTCACCAGCGATGGTTAAAGTGAAGGTTGAACTACCTTTTAATCGTGACCGGACAGGGGTCGGGGACTGACGCATTTTCGTGCCGAAAAACGAAAAGACCAGATAAGCAAATGACGTCGGATTCATCATTTGCCTATGAAAATGTGTCGGTCCCTCTGTATTGCCCATGAACGGTTACCTTTTGATTTTACATCGGGGATACCTGTGCTTGCTGAAGACGAACGTATGCAACAGTCTCGTGAACGATCCGAGAACTGGCAGCGCTGGGGGCCTTACCTTTCAGAACGACAATGGGGAACCGTCCGAGAGGATTATTCACCCAATGGCGACGCCTGGACTTATTTCACTCATGAGCACGCGCGAAGCCGAGCTTATCGCTGGGGGGAGGACGGTCTGCTGGGAATCTGTGACCGGCAGTGCCGCTTGTGTTTTTCGGTCGCACTCTGGAACGGTCGAGATCCGATTCTCAAAGAGCGATTGTTTGGTCTGACCGGGCCGGAAGGGAATCACGGCGAAGATGTCAAAGAGACATACTTCTATCTTGATTCGACCCCGACGCATTCGTACATGAAAGCCCTTTATAAATATCCGCAGGCGGAATTTCCGTATGCAAAACTGATTGAAGAGAATCGCCGGCGAACACGGTTCGATCCCGAGTACGAGATTGAGGATACCGGTGTCTTCGAAAACCAGCGTTATTTCGACGTCTTCGCAGAATATGCCAAGGCCTCATCCGATGACGTGTTAATTCGGATTACAATTGCAAACCGGGCCGACCAGAAAGCGCCGATCCATCTGCTGCCGACCTTGTTCTTCCGAAACACTTGGTCCTGGGGTTGTACGCACGAAGGGTGCGAACGAAAACCAATTATTACTCGCCATGCCGACGGATCACTGTCAGCCGACCATGTCACACTCGGACGGTACCGTTTGTATTGCGAACAAAGTTCGAAAGCACGCCCCGTCTCGTTTCTGTTCACGGAAAACGAAACGAATACGAGTCGTCTGTTCGGGGCGACTGGTGATCGGCATTATGCGAAAGATGCCTTTCATGATGCTGTTGTTTTTGGAAAGTCAGACGCCGTCAACCCCCGATTTCGCGGAACAAAAGCCGCTCCTCACTACGTGTTCGAGATTCCTGCGGGCGGGCAGGTGACGGTGAGGCTTCGCCTCACCGCTGAAGGACTTGTCGACGGATCCCCGTTTGACGCACGCTTCGACGAGATCTTTGCGAAACGGATTGTCGAAGCAGACGACTTTTACAGGTCGAAAATTTCGAACGCGACAAATGATGCCGAAAGGCTCGTTTCGCGTCAGGCGTTCGCTGGACTCCTCTGGAGTAAACAGTTCTACCACTATGCCGTCGAACCATGGTTGAACGGTGACCTGGATTTGCCGCCTCCTCCCGGCGATCGAAAATTGGGACGAAATCGGGATTGGATGCACCTGTTCAATCGCGACATTATCTCGATGCCCGACAAATGGGAATACCCCTGGTATGCGGCATGGGATCTTGCCTTCCATATGATTCCCATGGCCAAGGTTGACCCGGAATTTGCCAAGTCGCAACTGATCCTGATGCTTCGTGAATGGTACATGCATCCCAACGGGCAGATCCCTGCTTACGAATTCGGATTTTCAGACGTGAATCCGCCGGTGCATGCCTGGGCCTGCTGGCGAGTCTATAAGATGACAGGACCACGTGGTGGTCGTGATCGGCAGTTCCTTGCGCGAGTCTTTCAAAAGCTGCTGATCAATTTCACCTGGTGGGTTAACCGTAAAGACGTTAACGGGCAGCACCTTTTCGCTGGTGGCTTCCTCGGTCTGGATAACATCGGTGTGTTCGACCGATCCCGACCATTGCCGACCGGAGGGCAACTGGAACAGGCTGACGGCACCGCCTGGATGGCATTCTATTGCTTGACGATGCTTGCCATCGCCCTGGAACTGGCACACGAGGACCCGGCCTACGAGGATATCGCGTCCAAGTTCTTTGAACATTTTATCGCGATTGCCGATGCCATGAATTGTATGGGCGGCACGGGACTGTGGGATGAAGAGGACGGCTTCTATTACGATCAGTTGAAAGTCAATGGCCAGGTCCATCGACTCAAGATTCGATCAATTGTAGGGATCATTCCCTTGTTTGCCGTACTGGTCCTCGAAGGGGACTTTTTGGAAACATTACCCGGTTTTCAAAAACGGATGGATTGGTTCCTGTCCAATCGACAGGATCTCGCCAGAAAGATCTCGTATTGCGAACTCGAATGTGACGACGGTACGACCCACACGCATCGGCTGCTGGCAATCCCGTCTCATCAACGTCTTGAGCGAGTTCTACGTTATCTGCTTGATGAAAACGAATTTCTCTCACCATACGGTATTCGGGCACTTTCGCGAGTTCATGCCGAGCACCCGTTTTCGTTCTGGGTCGATGGCGATGAACATCGTGTCGAATATGTTCCGGCAGAATCAACATCGGGTCTGTTTGGCGGCAATTCGAATTGGCGTGGCCCGATCTGGTTCCCCATCAACTATCTGATCATCGAATCGCTGGAACGTTACTACTATTTCTATGGTGACTCGTTCCAGGTGGAATGTCCTACCGGATCAGGCAAATTCATGTCGCTGAAAGAAGTTGCCCAGGAAATCAGCCGAAGACTGGCCTCGATCTTTCTGCCAGGTGAGGATGGTCATCGTCCTGTGCACGGGAAAAACGAGAATTTTGCCAGTGATCCCCATTGGAAAGATCTCGTGCTGTTTTACGAATACTTTCACGGAGACAACGGACGTGGTGTCGGAGCCAGCCATCAGACTGGTTGGACCGCTTTAGTGACGCGTCTGGTCGGGAAGCGGGAAAACAAAAAATCACTTCCCGAGGACAAGCTGGAATAGTTCGCCGCGTTGCCATTTCCCCGTGCCACTGCTTGACCGTATTCGGTCAAGCAGTGCTCTTCGAAAGTGTTTCTCACGCGTTCAATCGATCACACGCTCGCGCTTAGGACCGAGAATCTTCACAGCTGCGCTTCGCGAATCGCAAAAGAGACCGCTTAAAACAATTTGCTGGTCGCAGTGCCGTCGAAGAGGGGATCGGGCGTTCAAATTTCAAAAATGGCCATTGAAAGTCCTGTCCATAATGAGGTCGCCTGATTGGCCAATTTTG
>CAIULL010000249.1 GCA_903899985.1 uncultured Schlesneria sp. | reverse complement strand
GGATTAACGTGCCACTGCTTGACCGCTTCGGTCAAGCAGTGCTCTTTGCATCAGCAGAATGAGAAAGCACTGCTTCTCCGAGGACTCCGAAGCAGTGGCACAAGGTTCGAGCCGTTCGACAAAACATCGAACCCATCCACGCGTGACAAGGCATTCTCGCTGCATTTACAATGACGGAATGTCTGTTCCACTCCTCCGCTGATTTCCGTTGATCGAGGAAACTCCCATGTTCACCGGAGTGCTGGCACTGCTCGAACGTTCGCTGCGGGTCGATGCCCGTGCGTGGGGACCGCACCTCGCCCGATTTGGGTTGATGGCCGCGATCTATATTGCGGTCTGTTACGCGTCTGCCACGAGCAACATCTTCGGTGCCCCCGGCCTGCGATTCTTTACCAGCATCGGGTACCTCAACCTGGTCTTCATGACACTGCTGGGAATCGGATTTTTCTCGACTGCCGTAACGGAAGAAAAAGAAGAAGACACGCTCGGCTTAATGCTGATGGCGGGGATCAGCCCGCTGGGAATCCTGATGGGAAAGTCGGGCGGACGGCTGTTTCAGGCTTTGCTCCTGATTGCCGTCCAGTACCCGTTCACTCTGCTGGCCGTCACCTTGGGCGGCGTCACTCAGGACCAGGTCTGGTCGACGTATATCGGGATGTTCGCGTATATGGTCATGCTGGCAGGAGTCGGCCTGTTGTGTTCAACCATCGCACACCGAAATCGTTCGGCGTCGTTTCGATTGAGTCTGTTGATCGTTGTCTACTGGCTGATCCCGCTGCTCAGTAACCGACTGCTTCTCCAGATCGGCATGAAAGTCCCCTACCTGTCAAAAACCCTCTCGTTCATCGGTGAGTCGTGTCTTTTCATTCAGATGGGGACGATCCTGACGACAGGGTTTCATGAAACATTGTGGAGCCGTCAGGTTGTCACGAATCTCTGCATCGGGGTGTTGTCGTTTGTTTTATCGTGGGCATTGTTTGGGTTCGCGGTCCGAGAACCGGCAACCGAAGCCGCTACGCGAGGTTTACTGACAAGATCCCGAACTTTTCAGCTGTTCACACCGAGTCGACCATGGTCCGAGCCGATGATCTGGAAGGATTTTTACTTCGTCACGGGAGGCGTCGGAGCCATCTTGATCCGATTCGTTCTTTACGTATTACTCTACGCATTATCGATGTTGATTATGTTCGGCTATTTTGGCGGAGGGAGTGTCGGAAATACGGAAAAGCATGCTCACGGAATGTTTCTTGTACTCGCCATGTTCGGCGTTTCGCTTGATGCGGCACTGGTCGTCTCGCGTTCGCTTCACGAGGAGGTCCGCTCACAGACACTGGCCACACTGATGCTGCTTCCCAAATCAACGGGGATGATTCTATACGGAAAGATTATTGGGGCGTTACTTGGCTGGTTACCCGGTCCGGTCTGCCTTCTCCTGGGCATGATCGCCCGTCCTTACGGCCCTCAAAACGTGTCGGAGTTCTTTGAAGCAGGGGGAGCTGCAATCTGGCTGGTCTCGCATCTGATTCTTGTCCCACACGCTGCGGCGGCGTTGGCCATGTTTGTCAGTTGGGGCGCCTTTCCTCTGGCAATCGCCGTCTCGATCGGCTCGCTCTTCCTTTCGGTCTCCATCTTCGGAGCACTTCGAGCGGACACCAATGCCCCGATTGTCTGGGTGGTGATTTTTATCGTCCTTACGGTGAGCGCAGCCTGCCACGTGGTCGTCTGGTTAAAAGCGGAAGCAGTCTGTGCGAGGTAGATAAATTCGAAGCCATCACATCGAGCGACCGACTTCCCAGTTCATCCAGCTGCGCCGGGCGATCCAGTAACCCACGCCGGCGGCGAGATACAATCCGACGATCAACGGAACCATGATTGTCGGCGTATGCCACCATTCAATTCTCTGGAATTGAAGACCGATCGGCGTGATGACACAGGACAGTAATGCACAATACCCCAGGAATCCCGCCAGTGCGATTTTCCAGAGCGAATTCAATGTCAACGCCCACATTCCAAACGTGAAAACAACCGACAGTATCCCGACAAAGATCACGGTCACCAGACAGGCATCGGTGATCGACCAGACTCCGATTGTTCCCGACCACAACATGACTTCCCCGAACACGAGTGCGATGAGC
Source organism: uncultured Schlesneria sp. (assembly GCA_903899985.1). Classification (GTDB taxonomy): domain Bacteria; phylum Planctomycetota; class Planctomycetia; order Planctomycetales; family Planctomycetaceae; genus Schlesneria. The sequence continues at coordinate 14,552 of CAIULL010000249.1, read as the reverse complement.
AGCACAGGCAGGATCTCGGACGCAACGCCGTAAAACCACGTTGTGACCCAGTCGCGACGTGTGACCGGTCGAAGCAGTTCGATTTCCTGCATGGGACGACGCTGAAAGGCAAAGGCCAATGGTAGCAACAAGGCCATAGCAAGGATCTGAAATCCGGTAAATGCCGGCATTTGTTTAAATTGCGATAACGAATCAGGAACCAGAAATGCCGCTGCGATCCAGATCGCCACGATGACCACGGTGGTCGCCCGCAACCAGTCCATAGAACTGGCAACACAACCAATACGCCATACCTGTAAGGTCGTTATCGGATGACCACCCTGCAACTGTTCGATAAAGCGATCATTTTTTGAGTCCATACATCGCTGAGCATACGGGACTCTTTTTCCCTCGCCTGCTCGCAATGCCGCCAAGTCCTTACCCCAATTGTACCAACCACCATAATCCAACATTCCCAACGGAACATTACCCCCTCCCGACTCTTCAAGTTCTCGTTTCAATCCGATGTGCCAGCGGCAGAGATCGATGGCCCCCCAAATCGAACCAGCCAGCAGTGCCACCGAAAACCAGGGGTGTCCTCCCCGCAAAAACCAGTCAAGTTCAGGTCCGCAAAAATTGATCAGGAACTGCAGGCCCATTGGAGGAAAGATGATCGCGAAAATCGCCTGCGGATTATTGAAACCCGGCATGGGAGTCCCGTTCTGGTTCAACAGATAACGGATGACCCTGGTACCTGATGCCAGGATCAACACGAACGCCCCGCAAAGCCCAAGCGATCCGACAACCGAGCAACCCACGATCAAATATAAACCGAATGAAAGCAAAGCCATCAACAATATCACGGCAATGACTGGCGCCAGGTGTGATCGAGCGAATCCGGGGGTCAGCAGACTTGCTGTTGTCGCGAACTGAGAGGACATCTGTACCGAAAGGACGACGAGAACAAGCAATCCACTAACCAGGATTGTCCCTGCCCGTAGTCCGATCACGGGATCATAGGAATTCGGGCGTACGCGGACATTCGGCAATGCCGATTGGAGTTCCGAAACAAGATGCGGATATTGCGGCCCTAGTTCCTGAACGAACAACCGCTTCAACGCAGGAAAGCGTTTGAGAGACTTGAAGACTTCCGGGTTAAGGCCTGTTTCTCGTGGGATCAGCCGAGTGGAAAGGGATGTCAAATTTGACAATTGCTGCCATTCTTCCAATCGCACGACCTTGATTCCGTAGGGATCATCACAAATTAAGGTCTGCAGATTGGGTGGCCAATCGAGTGATCGAGGGTCGTAGGCCAGCCGAAAATTTAATAACCGCAGGTACTTCAGACTCGTCTCGTTCTTCCATGCTTTGAGACCTGTCGGCGTCAGTAAACTCGCATCGTAAAGCATCAGCGATTTTAAGTCGTAAAGCTCACACAACTGGATCAATTGAAGATCGGTGATCGAGAAACAAATTGCCAGCGATTCGAGTTTCGGAACTCCTCCTTTCTCCAATAATCGAGGGCTTTGATTGAGATCCATGACGTGAAGGCTGCGCACGTTCGCCCAGTCTGTTTTTCCACCGCCCTGATTGTAGTCAACCGATGCGAATGGGGACGGATTCGGCATCGAAGGTTCGGCCGATTTCAGCACACGCGTTTCCGGACTCACAACGACCATGGGACCAGTGAGATTTGGCCACATACCCCTGACCAATAAGGACAGCTGTCCTAAGGCGACGGCCGCCATCACCCACATCAACCAGCGAGTTCGATAAGACAGCCACACCGCACCCAGACGGCTGGGACGACGAATCACTTTTGTCGTTTGATTATTCATGGTGCAGCTCCAGAAAGATCTCTTCGAGATTCAAGTCTTCGACCGCCACGTCTGCATGCCATTTTTCTTCCAGTTCACCGACCAGACGATCGTCGAGTTCCCCCACGGCAACCATCGCACGGTTGTTTGAGAATTCACTACGCAGAGCACCGCGGACGGTGAAATTCGACGGCAGGTCGCTGGCTGCTGTGATCCGTAATCGCTTGACCCGATCTTTCACAGCGTCCAGTTCATCGAATAGGACGATGCGTCCTTCTTTCAGAATCGCGAGGTGCGAAGCGACCCGTTCCAGGTCGGACGTAATGTGCGTCGAAAATAGAACTGTGTGCTGCTCGTGCTGGCAGATTTCCAGCAGGGAGCTCAGAAACTCACGCCGGGCGACGGGATCAAGACTTGCCACCGGTTCATCAAGCACCAGTAGTTCAGGACGATAACTGAGTGCCAGCACCAGCGCCAGTTTTTGCAGTTGACCGGGTGACATCGGACCGATCCGATGGTCTCGCGGCAACTCCCAGCGATCAAGCAGTGTCTCAGCCCAGACAGGATCCCACGCGTCGTAGTAGGCCGAGGTATAGGCCACGATGTGCTTGACCTTCATCCAGGGATAGAGCTTCACGATTTGTGGCACGTACCCCAGACGACTTTTGGCGGAGGCACTCAGGTTCCAGGGGTCTTCCCCGAAAAGACTGATCGAGCCGGACGTCTTTTTCAGCAGGCCAAGCAGGCACTTGATCAAGGTCGATTTGCCGGAACCGTTCGTGCCGACAAGCCCCACGACCGCACCTGCCGGGACATTCAGATCAACATCCTGCAGCACGGTCTTCGAACCAAACGACTTCTTCAGATGACTGGTGGAAATCACAGGGTCTGTCATGTCATGACTGCTTTCATTTCGGAGCGAGTTCATTCGAAGTTCGGTGAATGACCGATATGGCAATCCGTGCCGTTAATCTTGTGCCACTGCTTGACCGTCATCGGTCAAGCAGTGCTCCTGGTTCGTCCTGATCGGTCGTAACTCCGTCGTCACTTTTCGGGAACAATGTCCATGACCGACGAAGCGTCGGATTCGGACTTATCATCGAACGGACGAACTTGTGGCGTCGCCTTTATCGGAGTTGCCGCCAATGACGAGACGTCGGAGTGTTGCATCAGCTGCATGCTCAACACGCATCCGATACCGGCTAAAAGAAGGAGAAGGGACATCGTCCCGGCGACATATGGCAATGACGAGCGATTCATTTTGGAAACGGCGTTTCCTTCAAGATCTACCTCGCATCCGCATTTTTTGCATGTGTATCCGCCAAACAACCATTGTCGCCTGGTTTTCTTGAAAGGATTTTGCCAAGGCGATAACCGCTCGCCACATTCCGGGCAATTGCTCGGTCGCCGAAAGACGCCAAAGATCACCATAAAGAAGAAAAAGAATGGAACAAAAACGATCCACAGAATGTTCACGATATTCTCCTGATTCAGTTCCTAAGACTTGCGTTCCTTGAGGACAGATCGGACAACGGCCAGCGTCTGCTCGTCAGTCAATTTCAGTTGCCAGGCCCGTGTCGCGAGCTCTTCGGCGAACGGCCGCAGCTCTTGCTGCCTCTCGTCAACGGGCACCATGGTTGTGGCCGCCCCCTCATGTGATGCACCCACCGGAACGCGCATCCCTAAACCACGTTCACGTTCCAGTACCCCGTCAGACTCAAGTTTCGCATAGGCCTTCGAAACGGTCATCATGTTAACCTGCAGATCGGCCGCCATCTGACGAACGCTCGGCAGTCGGTCGCCCGGCTTCAACCGCCCGCTCGCCACCAGCGCCCGGATCTGGTCCATCAGCTGCCGGTAGATGGGAACCCCGGAAGTCGGCTGCACAGCGAATTCAAGCGACGTTGGTTGCATACGTGTATTACGATAGTAATGCACTATCGCAAAGTCAATGGGCAATCGAAAGAATGTTTTTTCTCGAGTTGTGTCCCAAAAAAACGAAGCGGGGATCGGCAACGTCGCGAAAGACTTTTCAAAACGACCGCGACCTGACGTGCCACTGCATCGGAGTCTTCTCCGACGCAGTGTGTCTGTGTTGCTAGCCTGCAAACGAAGAGCACTGCTTGACCGAAGACGGTCAAGCAGTGGCACCGGGCATCAAAGACATCGTTAAGCCTTTCGCCCACCGCGCACTGATGCGGCCACGTCGGCCAGCGCCGCGTCCGGAACCACAAACGAGTTCTGCAGCAACGTGTCATCCTCATTGATGAGGTCGGGAAACTTACGGCCATGCAACACGGTGACGGCAAAAATCTCTTGCACAGCGGTCTCAAACCGCATGAGTGCCACGAGCTGACCGGTCAAGAGATTGATTACACTGACGCCGCATCGCCGCTCGTCTTCCGTCAGCCGCTGCGTGATCGGGATTCCACTGAAAACGGCACTTTCACGAACTTGCGATAGTCCGACGAAGGCAAAGTTACCAACAAAATCGACTCCGCGTGTAAACCCTGGCAATTCAACGATCGGCTCGTATTTGCCGGTCTGCAGATCAACCAGACCAAGCGTCCCCGCTCCTGATTCACAAACCCACAACCGACCACCATACCAGCGAGGCGAATGAGGCATCGACAACCCGCGAGTGATCACCTCGTTCGAATCGATATCGATTAACAAGCCACCCTTTGCCTTGTTTTCACGCCAGCCCCCTGCCGTGTTCGTCTCACCCAGTGCTGTGACATAACGAGGCCGACCGTCAACCATCGCCATGCCGTTCAGGTGGCAACGATCGGTCGGTTCGAGTTCGGTGATAAACGAAGGACGCCACCTCGGAGTAAAACTGGCTGACTTATCGATCGTGCACAGGCACGAAAATCGAGTATTCACCACCCAGAGTTCACCGTCGTCAGCAAACGCCATTTCATGGATCTGGATATTGCCCGTGACATGACTTGATCGAGGCAAGTAACACGCGTCATGGCTGCCGGGTGGGTCCAGCCTCGCAGCCACATCGGGAACATTCACGTAATCCCAGATCTGAATCGTCGTGCCGATCGCGAGCCGATCGCCCTGCAGCGCCATCCCCATCGGGGCCTGGAAGACGCGAAAGTGAGCATTCAAGTGATCCCCTTCGTCGCGAAGCATCACTAACTTACCCGCCTGGTACGTGGTGACCAGCAGCGACGAATTCATCTGCCGAAGCAGCCCCGGAAAGTTAGGTGTGTGGACTGCATGTAATGGACGCGTATCCACAGGTGGTGCGCCAGTTGCTTGTTCTTCAGCGATAGTTTCTGCCGGTTCGGGTCTGTCGTTTTCGGCCATGTCGAAGAAACTCGCTTCTGTTGATCGCTAGAAAAATGAACCGGTCCATTCAGTGTGATTATCACGACAAGGGCTGCGCCCGCAACCCTATGAGAGAGCGACGCTCCCGCCGAGCCGCTAAGTCGATGCGTGTACCTGCTTCGCGGCTCAGAAGGAGCTTCGCCCTCTCGGGCAACGTCAGGATTTTGCGGCGAGAATTGCGGTAAATCAGGCGATCCGACGAAACCCCACCGCCCCTGCGGCGATGTTTACCGGGCCTTTGCACCAGCCCGAACCATCACTCACCGACACACAATGTCATGTCAATTCCCAAGGCAAAGGCCCATTAACCACCGCCGCAGGGGGCGGTGGGGTTGGTGCTTTGTAAAATCCTTCCCGGCGTTGCCTCACGGTACAAGTCTTCCCGGCTCACGAAGAAACTAGACGGTCGGATTACACTCGACGAAGGTTAATGCTTCCCGTCACGGTGTTGCTGTTCGAAAACCCGTCGTTCACGATGATGCTGACATTCCTCGTCGCCACAGATGGAATTCCTGCGACGTTATAGAACCCGATCGATCGCAACATCGTCTGGTAATTCGCAATCGACGTCGGACCCGTGATTGTCAACGAAGCCGTATGAGCCACCAGGTCTTCTGTAAACGTATGCTGCAAGGCAAACTGGTTGAAAAAGCTGAGCCGATCCCCAACCTGCCAGTTCGTGAACGAAATCGTTGCTCCATTTAAGACCGGGCTGTCAACATCGGCGACTTGCAGGCTTGATGCAAACAGCAGTGGCGGTGCCCCCTGAACATAAAGTGAGACCGGAGTCAGTCCCGATAGCACTGGCGATGCGTTCGTGGTCGTGACGAGCACGCTTCGACTCATCTGGTTACTGGCCTGTGGCGTCGGCGTCGTATCGTCGAACGCGGTAAACGTCACAATTCGTGTTCCCGGTGCGACATTCGTGCCAGACGTGCTGAACGTGACCGATCGTAGCGCGACTCCGTAGTTCGACACGCTGCTCAATCCCGATAGCGTCAACGTCCCCATCGCGGCGTTGAACAGACCGGAAATACCAGACTGATTAACGAAGGATAGCACGTCATGGCCGCCAGTATTGTTCTGGTAGCCCGATGTGATCTTCACCGTCGCGCTCGTCAGATTATTACTGTCAGGATCAGTCACTAATAACGTGCTCGTGACACGCTGTGGTGGAAATTCAGGATGGTTGGCCTGGTAGACGAGCGGTGTTTGCTCGATCCCAGACAGCACTGGTGGCTGATTCGATGGAGCGACCGTAAAGTATTGTACCCCCGGTGCCGATGGCTGGCCTGCTGCATCAGTCACGACGAATGTTGCCGCTCGCGGCGCAGTAAACAGATTGCCGGCCACGTTCCAGAAAATGATCGATTGCAACGTCGTCTGATATTGAGCAGGCGTCGCAAAGCCGCTGAGCGTCAACGTCGCCGAGGTCTCGTCAGGGCTGTAAACCAGTGATCGCTGCAACGCGAACTGATTATGGAATTCAAAGCGATCGCCCGGCTGCAGGTTCGTGAGTTTTACGGTCGCATCACCGAGATCCAGACCCAAGGGCTGATTGACCCCGATCGTACTAGCGATCGGCACGGGGCTGCCACCCCGAGTGAATGTGGTTGTTCCGTTCAGTCCGGACAGTGTCGGTGGAGCGACCGTCAACTGCATGTTGACATTTCGCGACACCGTGTTGCTGGCGAGTGGAGTCGGCGTCGAATCATCGTATGCTGTGAACGAAATGGTTCGCGGTGTTCCGTTGGCCGCAGGACCAGACGAACTGAACGTCACCGACCGCAGCGCGATGCGGTAGTTCGTCACACTTGCTGACCCCGTTAGCGTCAACGTTCCGGTCATAGAATTGAATGAACTGGTCAGACCAAACTGAGGTGTAAACGACAGCAGGTCATGGCTGTTCGAATTGTTCTGGTAACCGGAAGTAATCTGAACCTTCGCGCGGGTCAGATTGTTGCTGTCGGCATCGAAGATCCACAACGAGTTCGTGACGACCTGTGGTGGATACGTCGGATAGTTCGCCAGATACGTCAACGGCGTCGTTTCGATTCCAGACAACAACGGTGGCTGGTTCGTCAGCGTCACATTGATTGTTTGCGATCCGGTGGCCGTGTTCGTCAGGGCGTCGGTCACAATAAACGTGGCCGTTCGCGGTGCCGTCGATGGACTCGCTGCGACACACGAGAAGACGACTGTTCGAAGTGTCGCCTGGTAGTTGGCCGCCGAGCTGACCCCGGTAAAGGTCAACGTCGCCGTGGTTCCATCGGGACTCAGCACGAGCGATCGCTGGAGCGCAAACGGGTTGTTGAAATCAATGCGATCCCCGACTTGCAGGTTTGTAAAGACCACCGTGGCATTCACAATATTCAAGCCGAGGTTCTGATTCACAACCAGAGCCGGAGCAACCTGGATGGGACTGCTTCCTTGAACATAAATCACCGTTCCACCCAGACCACTCAGGGACAGCGGAGCGATGTTATTCAGGCTGAAGGTGGCTGTCGTCGCTCCTGTGGCAGACGCCGCCGCGTTAAAGCCGCCCACGATCGTGTTCGCCGTGGCCGTCACACTCGCCTGCCCACTCGCGATCGTACTTGAGGGACTCGAAAGAGTTGCCGAAGGACCACTTAATGGAACGGTGAAGTTAATCAGTCCCCCGTTAACCGGTTCAACAGTGTTCTTGGCCGTGACGGTCACGCCCAGTGGATTCGCAAACGAATTGCCAGTCACCGCCGTTTGTGGCGTGCTCCCAACGACGGGAGTAAGCGTAAAGCCCTGGCTTTCAAAGGCACCCATATCGACCGTTCCCACATACGACAGACCGCGCTGATCGGTCGTCCCGATCGCCAACGCATTACTTCCCGCATCGATCGCCGGGCTGCCGGGAAGCAAAGCGATCGTCTGCGTCGGGCCACCGTAATTCCCCAGCGGCGTCAGAAGAGGATTCGCCACGCCAACGATGTTTCCGTTGGTACCGTTGACCAGCCCGCCCGAACCGCCGGTTCCGATCAGGTTGTTCGAACCAGAGACATTGGATGGTCCGTCAATGTCACGGGCTCCCGTTGAATCGGTGTTCCCGGCGACGATCGAGTTGTTCAATGTCAGATGTTCCCCAGGTCCGGAGTAAATTCCGCCATCGTTTTGGCTCGCAGAATTGCCGGTGATCGTGACGTTCGTCAGTGTCTGGGTGCCATTAACGAAGTCGACGCCGCCGCGGTTCTTTGCCGAGTTACCATTGACAGTCACATTCGTCAGTGTCGAAACACCTTCGGCGAGAATTCCGCCAGAGAAGTTAAGTGACGTATTGTTGCTGACGGTGCTGTTGGTCATTGACAGCGTACCGAGACTGGCAACCCCACCTCCGGCACCATCCGCAGTGTTACCAGAGACCGTCGTGTCAGTCACTGTCAACGTTGACTGGGATTTACCGTATAACCCGCCGCCACTGTCCGCCGAATTTCCACTGACCGTGCAATGGGTCAACCTCGCCGCCCCATTGTGCTGTACGTAGACTGCGCCACCATTAAAATTCGCTCTGTTATTCGTCAGAGATGAGTTTGTCAGCGTGACCGACCCCGAGTCGCTGGCGTAAACGCCTCCGCCATACTTCGCGAAGTTCCCGCTGACGGTGCAGCCCGTCAGTGTCGCGGTACCCAACACTTCAACCCCGCCGCCATAACTGTTAAGTCCATCCCCGGCGGAGCCGGCCGTAATCGTCAAGCCGTTCAGGTTGGCGGTGACGCCGGTGGCGATCTTCAATACGCGACTCTTACTGTTGCCACTGATCGAAACCCCTGCGACAGGAGCGTTGATCGCGATCGGTTCAACCGTATCTGTCAAAACTAGTTGACTGCCCGACAGCGTAATCGTCTGTGGAGTGGCAAAAGCGGTCGAATCGAACGTAATTGTCGGTGCGCTGCTGGTAAACGTGTTCGCGTACGCAATCGCTTCGCGCAGACTGGTCAGACCATCGGTCGGATTGACCACGTCGCTGGTCGTGTTGACGATCAGGCTGTGAGCTTCAACGTTCTTCAAGCTGAACGTCAGGGATGTCGCCCCACTGGCACTCGCCGAAACGGTGTATGTTCCCAGCGCGCTATTCGCCGTGGCGGTGACCGACGCCTTACCTCCAGCGATGACGGCGGTTGTCGACGAGAGGGTTGCGGTGGGGCCACTCGACGGTGGCGTGAACGTGACGATCCCGCCATTCACCGGTTCAATCGCGTTCTTCGCGGTCACGGTCACGGCCAGTGGATTGGCAAAAGCGGTCCCCTGACTTGTCGTTTGTGGAGTGCTGCCGGTCACGGTCGCCAAGGTAAAGCCCTGGCTTTCAAAGGCACCAATGTCGACCGTCCCCACGTAGGAATTACCGCGCTGATCGGTCGTCCCGATCGCTAACGCATTACTTCCCGCATCGATCGCTGGACTGCCCGGTAGTAAAGCAATCGTCTGCGTCGGACCACCGTAGTTTCCTAACGGAGCCAGCAGCGGATTCGACACACCAACGATATTTCCATTGGTGCCGTTGACCAGTCCGCCCGAACTACCCGTTCCGATCAGGTTATTCGAGCCCGAAAGGGTGCTGGCCTGATTGACGGCGATGTCACCATTCGTGTTCCCTGCAACAATCGTATTGTTCAACGTGACCGTACTGCTATTCAGCACATACAATCCCGATCCGCCACCCGTCGCTGCCGTGTTTCCGCTGACGGTGACGTTCGTTAACGTTCCGTGACTATTATTGACCACGGTGATCCCGGCACCGTATCTCGATCCCGAATTCCCGCTGACCGTGCAATTGGTCACCGTCAGCGAACTACCGTGATAGGCCGCAATTCCACCGCCGTCCGTTGCACTATTTGTCGAAACGGTACAGTTCACGAGAGTCAGCGATCCGCCGTAGCTCGCATAGGCCCCACCACCCCAGTACGCAGTATTATTTGAGACGGTTGAATTGGTCAGTGTTGCCGCTGAACCCGCCCCATAAACGATAATCCCTCCCCCGTACTGAGCCGTATTTCCCGTAACCGTGCAATTCGTCAGATTGACCGTTCCTTCGTAATCATAGATCCCGCCACCGCTCCCTTTGGTACCCGCATTGCCTGCGGTGATCGTCAGTCCGTTCAGATTGGCCGTGGCGTTCTTGAAAACCTCGAAGACTCGACTTGTGTTGTTTCCGCTGATGGTCAATCCCGCCGTCGGAGCGGTGATCGTGATCGGTTCACTCGTGTCACTCAGTGACAACTGACTACCAGTCAGAGTAATCACCTGGGCCGATCCGAAGACCGTCGCGTCAAACGTAATCGTGGGGGGACTGCTGGTGAAAGTGTTCGCGTAAATGATCGCCTCTCGCAGACTGGTCTTTCTGTCAAACGGATCGACAATATCACTCGTCGTATTCACGACCAGGCTGGAGGTCTCGTCGTTTGACAATGCGAACGACGCTGTTGTGGCCACACCGGTGGCCGTCGCCGTGACGTTGTAATTACCTAACGTCGAATTCGCCGTGGCTGTCACGCTGGCGGTTCCGGAAGCGATTGTTGCCTGATTGCCCGCCAGCGTTGCCGATGGTCCGCTACCCGGTACCGTGTAAGTCACAACCCCGCCGTTCACAGGTTCAATTGGGTTGTTCGCGGCGACTGTGACGGCCAGTGGATTCGCAAAAGCCGTCCGCTGGATTGTCGATTGTGGCGTACTTCCCGCAACCGGTGTCAGCGTAAATCCCTGACTCTCGAAAGCACCGATATCGACCGTACCGACGTAAGGCTTGCCGCGCTGATCTGTCGTCCCAATTGCCAGCGACGTATTACCCGCATCGATTGCCGGACTGCCCGGCAGCAACGCCACCGTCTGCGTCGGACCACCGTAATTTCCTAAGGGAGCCAGTAATGGATTCGCGACGCCTACCTGGTTTCCATTAACGCCGTTGACCAACCCACCCGAACCACCCGTACCGATCAGGTTATTCGAACCAGAAATCCGCGGCGGGGCCCCGGGTGTGACACCCAAATAAATATCGCTTGCACCGCTGGCGCTGGAATTCCCTGCAACAATCGAATTATTCAACGTCAAGTTGGTACTATCGGATGTGTTGTAGATCCCGGCACCGAAACGAACCGAGGTATTGCCACTGATCGTCACATTGGTCAGGGAAGTCACGCCGGAGCTGGCGAACAACCCGCCACCAGTTGCCCCCGTGCTGGTGTTGCCACTGATCGTCACATTGATCATTGACGTATTGCAATCGTTCGCGTGAACCCCCGCTCCCTGAGTGGCGGTGTTACCACGGATAGTACTGCTGGAGAGCGTCAAACTGGCCGTATAGCCTCGGATACCGCCGCCAGTATTGCCACTTAAAGTGCTGTCGATCAATGTGACCTGACTGCTTCGATCGACGCAAACACCGCCCCCTTGAGCTGCCGTGTTGCCAGTGACAGTACAGTTCGTCAAATTAGCCGTGGCATTACCAGACGTGACGAATACCCCGCCGCCATACCCGTCGCTGTAACCACCCGTGATCGTCAGGCCATTGAGATCTGCCGTCGCACCACCGTCCACCTGAAACACGCGGCTGGTATTGTTGCCACTGATCGTTACACCCGCCATTGGAGCGGTGATCGTCGTGGCGGCGCTGTCCGTCAGTTCCAGTTGGCCGGCAGTCAAGGTGATCGTCTGAGGGGTTGCAAAAACTGTCGGATCGAAGGTAATCGTGTCGGCACCCGGCTGGTAATTCGCCAACGTGACCGCCTCGAACAGCGTCAGCTTGCCCGGAACATTGAGATTTCCACCGTCCGTCGTATTCACGACCAGCGGCCCTGAAAACGCGACCTGGTAAGCGCCGATGTCCACTCCGCCGACGCGTGGAACGCCACGCTGATCCGTCATGGGAACGCCCGTGCCGTCCATTCCCGCGTGTATCGCCGGACTGCCCGGCAACAGTGCCACCGTCTGGGTCGGACCGCCGTTATTCGCCAGCGAACCCAATCCTGGATTCACGACACCGACCTGGTTTCCATTATTGCCGTCCATAAGCCCACCAGAACCACCCGTTCCGATCAGGTTATTCGAGCCGGAAACCGGCGTCAGCGGGAAACCCGTAGGGATATCGCTGGCACCGCTGGCGTTGGTGTTTCCTGCGACAATCGAATTATTTAACGTCAGATTAGCTCTATTTGAGATTCCACCAGCGGAGGCGAGTGTGGAAGGATCCCCGGAAGAATTACCGCTGACCGTCACATTGGTCAGGGTCACAACAGCACCAATATCCAATTCTAAGCCACCGGCATCGCCGCTCGCGCTGTTTCCACTGACCGTCACGTTGGTCATTGTTAACGTCCCGGAGGTTTCAATGCCGCCGCCTTGGAAACTTGAATTGGCGTTAACAGTACTGTTGGAAATTGAGATGGTGGACGTGCCGCTCGCGAAGAGACCGCCGCCGTCAAAAGAAGTGTTGCTACTAACAGTGCTGTCAATCAGCGTGAGATGGCTAGCAAACAGGCAGTAAATTCCGCCTCCAAATTTATCTGCACTGTTGCCACTGACAATGCAATTCGACAAATTCGCCGTCGCCTTGAATTCGAGGTATATCCCACCGCCGATTTGGTTATGACCACCTGTGATCGTCACGCCGGTCAGGTTGGCGGTCGTTCCCGACTCAACATTGAAAATTCTAGTTCTATTGCCACCGCTGATCGACACACCCACCGCCGGCGCGACGATCGAAATGCCACCGTTGTCGTTCAGATTGATCGCACCCGTCGTCAACGTGATCGTCTTTGCCGTCGCGAACACCGTCGCATCGAAAGTGATCGTGTCGGCGTTGCCGTCGGCATTCGCCTGATTGACTGCATCGCGCAAACTGCCGGTACCGGAATCGTTGGTATTCAACACGGTGTAGGCAGACAGCAACAGGCGATTTTCCAGCGACATCACGGCCGGTGCCAGCGATTGCGCTAACCTGTTTCGTCGACGGCCCGTCGACGAGTGAACTCGGACACAACCTCGACACAATTCGCGCAGCCAGCTCGTCAGCAGCATTCTGTCAACCTTCTTATCGACATCCGATTCATCAAACCTGACACACTACAAACCTGAGCACGCAGAGCTCGTTGGCAAAAAAATCGAGATGATCTTCAGATGTATTTTTCATTTCACGGAAAACGTCGAAAAGTTCGATGGATTCCTTGTCACGATTAAAAATTGCGCAAGAGTATCGCCGGTCCGATCAAGGACAGTCAAGAGAAAACACCCACTCCCCGCATCCCCCCCAATATGTTTTTGTTTCCTAATCGGAATGTCGTGTCCGAAGCGGATGAAGAAGACTGAACAATGCTGTGAACAATTAGACGATCATCGAGTTTTGGGGACGACTCATTATTGATGTCGCGGAGAACGGGGCTGAAACGAAAAATCCACTGGCAGCCTTCAACAGCCGCCAGTGGATTGGTTCGCCTGACTTCGGATTTCTCCATTATCCCGACACACAAGCGAGTATGTTACCTTTCTTTCCCTCGCTTGCTCGTCAGGCGATTGAAAGAGCGCGGGCTCACGTCACGGTTGTCGCTTGGGGGACTATTTTTTTGCGACCCTCAGTTTCGGACGGGCTGGCAATGGGCCGACCTTCGAGTCCAAGTCAAAATTGACCGTTGTCGCGCGACCTTTGACCTCGACCTTCATTTTCGGCGTATCCTGAGCTTTGTCGTTGTACGCCGCTGGAACTTTTTCAGGTTCACCCTCAGTGGTGATCTTTCCGTTATCAACGGGGGGCGCAAAGGTGGAAATGCGCACGACATGCTCACCTTCCTCGCTTCCGATTGCCGTTTGGTTAAATTTCAACTTGTAAAACCCGTTCGAGTCGGTAATTCCGAACGAGGGACGTTTTCCTGATACCGGTTGAAACGTCACTTGCGCTCCCGAAAGGGGGCTTCCGTCGAGCTTCACAGTCCCTGTGACATTCGTGAGCGGCGGTCCGCTCCGTCCGCCGCAACCCGGTGCCAGGAGTCCCATGATCAGCATGACAAACAGCTTCGAGATGACAGAAACACGATTGATGGCCTTCACCTTGTAATCACTCCTAAATCAGTTTGAGAAGGACGGACGTCCCTCATCGAAAAAAACAAACCTACTCGTACTTAGTCAATCTTTTGAATCAGCGTGCCACTGTATGACCGTCTTCGGTCATGCAGTGCTCTTTCACCGACAGAACCAGAACACACTGCTTCTCCGAGGACTGCGAAGCAGTGGCACAACCAGGATCAAGACCGAAGAAAACGCGTGTTCCACGAAAAACCGTGCCACTGTATGACCGTCTTCGGTCATGCAGTGCTCTTTCACCGACAGAAACAGAAGACACTGCTTCTCCGAAGACTGCGAAGCAGTAGCACAACCAGGATCAAGACCGAAGAAAACGCG
>CAIULL010000248.1 GCA_903899985.1 uncultured Schlesneria sp. | reverse complement strand
GATCTTTCCAATCACGTGATTGAATGAAATGAAACGGTCTCGCGTGATGATCGGGCGACGAATCGACGATCACGGCATCAGGCAGAAAGTTGACATCAAGCGTTTCGTATTCAAATTCCTTCGTGCTCTTCGTGTCCTTCGTGGTAGTAATAAATCGAAGCGGTCAAGTTGCCTGAGAATGGCAATCAGCCACCGCAAATCCTTATTAATTCGACTTATTGCCTATTTTTAGATGAGCGTGACGGATGAGGAGTCCGGGGGCTGACGCTCGCCTCGTTCAACGTGCGAACGATGATCCAATTCTGAACCCATCGTCCGACGCGCATCATCCGGCTTTGCCGGTCCGGGCGCTAACGCACCCCGGCTTGCCCGGATTTGGTTCGAGTCCACAATTCTTGCCATTGCTCCGACGTCATCGCGTTGGACTCACCGAGTGCGATCTGGTGAGCCGAGGAAAGTTCGGCGATGGCTTTGAGTTTTTCCGTGGAGAGTTCGGGTTCGCTTAAGAGTTGAGACAGATCGAGCACCGGGAAGTCAGCGGCTCCCAATACAGCGCGGTCACCAACCACGGCAACGTTAAAAAGCGATAATGGAAAGCCTTTTTCCCCGTTCGGATAATGAATCGGCGAGGCGATGCGTTTTCCTGTTGTCAGTTCCCAGATGTGGACCGTGTCGGAGCGGTCGACGGTCAGACCGTATTTGCCATCGGCAATGAATTCCACATCATAAACTTCTGCGTCGTGTTGGAGCGGAGGGCAGACCATTTTTCCCGTACGCCAGTCCCAAAGCCTGGCGCGTCCATCTTTATTGGCCGTGAAGACCAGTTGTCGATCCGGACTGAACTTAACGGCGAATAGTCCCCAGAAGTCACCGGAATGTGGGATCGAAGGGCAACACGCGGCTCCTGTTTTCAAGTCCCAAATGTCTACCGCGTTCTCACCTGTCATCGCGGTGGCCAGGAATTGGCTATCGGCCGAGCAATCCAGCGCAACGCAGCAGCCTTGCTTCAGTTTCAAGCGAATCGGTGCAAACCGTTCGACACCCGTATCCCCGTCCCGAACAAAAACCTCGCCGCGAAACGTGACAGTTATTAGCCCGCTGCCATCGTGTGTCCACGTAACCCGTGCACCTTTTGTGTCAAACGGACTTCCCCACAACCACTCTGGATGTGTCAGGTTGAGCAAGCAGTTTCCGTCCCGAGTGTCGAAGACCAGCAGCGCTCCGTTCTCGCACAAGACGGCGACTTGAGGATGCCCCGGGCGCGCGGCAACGCTGTGCGGCAGGGAAAGAAGTTCGATCGGCGGTCGGCTTTTCTCACCAGAAGAGACGTTGTAGAGTGACAACCATCCGGTGTTATCCTCATGTGAAATGATGGCCACGGAACTTCCATCTGCGCACAAGCTGGAATCGACCATCCCTTTGAGGTGAATCGTCGGGCCAACATTCTGGCCTGTTAACGTCTCCAGAATCGACAATTCATCCAGCATCGTGTAGGGCATCGCATGCCAGCGGCCGCGAGTCGCCCATTTTCGATCAAAGCTGACACGTGGTCGCCATTGGGCAGCAGGCCAGCCGGTTGCAGGAATCTTGACTCGATTCGGGGTTGGTAGTTTCCACACTCGAATGAAATCGTTGCCACGAACCGCGACAAAACTCCCATGAGCGGAAAACGCACACCGGTGCGCGGTCTCCATTTGCGGAATCTTGATTGGCGATTCCTGGCTCGATACGGATTTTCGCAAATAAGCATTCCAGTCGACGCACGCCGTTAATAGTTCACGATTCGGGCCGAACGCCACATCATACACATGATGCGGATGCGGCAAGGTCAAGCGATTCCCACCGATTTCCCATAACTCGCAAGCGGAATACGTCCCGATGGCCAGCCACGAGCCATCGAGGCTAACCCCAATTCGATTGGGCACCAGTATTGACGTGCTGCCAATGTCTTCGATATTGGCTCCTGTTGTTGCGTCGCGCAATTCGATGTGCGATAGATTACTCTTCCTGTCGAAATTTGACGTGACAAGCACTTGGCCCGGCAGGAATGCAGGAGCACCAGGATTGTAAAATGCATGTGGAACGGGATTGAAGAGCGGCGAGTTCTGTTCCGACTGGCTGCCAATCGCAAAGACACGCACAAAACCGTCCGAGCACGCGCTGGCGAGTCTGGTATTGGACTGATCGAAGTCCAATGAATAGACCTTCTCAGGATGGGGCCAGACGTGTTCGAGTACGGGTTCGTTCCCGATGTTCCAAACCTGGACGGTATTCCCGCCAATGACCAGCCGCATTCCATCCGAGGTACAGGCGATTGTCAGGACTGCTTCCTTCGATGAAAAACTTTTAATAATCTCTCCCGTCGGAATTTTACGAATCTGCACTTCTCCCGTGTTCAGTCCGACCGCGATCCGATCACCCCCCGGCATCCAACACGCATCGGCAAAAAGACTTCGATTCTCCCTGGTCCAGGACAACATTTGCTCTGAGCGCCAGTCCCAAATCTGAACGCCGCCGTCATCAACAACCAGCAGCAAGTCACGAATATCTCCCTGACCGTCAAGTGATTGACCGGCGAATGGACGATCAGGCTGGAAGTCGAATCGCAGTTTTTCCCCTGAACGCATACGTGTAAAGGCGCTATACGATGCAATCGACGCAACTGGCGTGACGCTCTCGTTCATCGCGTTTTGAGCACGCAGGCGATTCGCTGCCTGTCGCTGTGGATCGTGCGGTGTTTGTGTTGCGGCGTTGGCGAACCACAACATTGCCGTAGCGGTGTCACCTTGTTTCAGTGAGAGTAAACCACGTTCTGTTTGCATGTCGGCAACGACTGTCTGGGACGCATTCCGAGCCGTCCTGGCTTCTTCGGCAAGTTCGCGTGATTTCTTCGTTTCGATCGACAGGCTGTTGACGGCGGTTTTGAGTGTCCCATTCAGGCTCTGAAAATAGCCGGCGGCGATCGTCCCGCTGATCGCAATGAGCGTGATCAGCAACGAAATGGATGTCATGAGCATGGCCAGGGCTTTGTTCCGCCTGGCCCAGCGACTGAAACGTTCAACATACGATGCCCGACGCGCACGGATTGGTTCGTCATGAAGATATCGATATAGATCATCAGCCATCTCTCCCGCGGTCTGGTAACGTAGTGCCGGTTCGTCTTCGACCGATTTTTGGACGATCGTCGCCAGATCGATCGGTGCCGTTAACGCGAGCGAGTCGATACGCGGCCGAGTGCCAGACAAACGGAGCTTCAAGAGTTCACTCCGGTCCGACGTATTGAATGCCCGTTCGAGTGTCACCAGTTCAAGCAGAGTGATTCCGAGACTGTAGACGTCGCTTCGGGCGTCTGCGTGGCCTTTCAGATTTTCAGGAGCCATATACCGCAGCGTGCCAAGGATGTCACCCGGTTCGGTCATTGTCCCGTCAGAAGTGTCATTCATCAGTTTGGCCAAACCGAAATCCGACAACCACGACGTGCCGTGCTGATCAACCAGAATATTCGAAGGTTTGACATCGCGATGCAACACCCCCTGCAGGTGGGCATAGTGCAGAGCCGATGCGATCTCGTAGCCAATTCGGGCCGCTGTCATCAATCGTGGCTGAACCTCACTGAACGTATTGATGAGGGCCGCAGTCTTTGTTGGTGTTGGTGCTGAAACCGATGACGCTTCTGAAGTTGCAGTAGGGCGCGGCGTTTGTATCTGTGAAGGGTCGTCCATGAAATCAGATGACGTGGCAATCAGGGTCGACATCGCAAAATCGTCTGACGGGGTTGATTCCGCCGTCGGCAATCCGACAACGGCCGGTTGCCGGGGGATCTCCCCTTCGGCCTGCCTGGTTTCTGATGGGCGAGCAGTCTGAGGCAAGACAGACCCTGGCAATACTGACGGCGGTACGACAGACGGCGGCAAACGAGGGCTGTCCTGGTGGAGGGGATTTCGAGGGGCTGCCTCGATTTGCCGCAAACTGGTCGCACTTTGCGGTCGCGCTTCCACTAACAATTTTGCCGTTCGAATGACCTGATCCAAACCCGCACCGTCAACGAATTGCATCGCCAGGTAGGGCAATTCCTCATTTTCGCCACCGCCATAAACCTCGACGATATGACTGTGATGCAGTCTGGCGATCGCCCGGGCCTCACGCTCAAATCGACTGACAATTTGGCGATTGACCGCGTTCGTCGCCAGCACCTTTAATGCGACTCGCCGCCCAAGCGACTCCTGGACAGCTTCATAAACCACCCCCATTCCCCCGCGACCGATTTCACGAAGGATTCGAAAATCGCCAATCTGCTTTGGTAAGGAGGGGACATGATCGTTTTGTGCAAGACTGGTTTGCGGACGATGCCGACCTGTCCGTGACGTGGCCAATTCATGCTGGACCTGATGATAACATCGTTCGACAAGATCCCGCTCGTTGGGAAACTGATCCCGATACACTTGGACGGTTGATTCTTCGTTTCGAGCGAGTCGAATTTCGAGATCAATCGCAATCAGCGCCAACATTCCTTCGGCGCGATCTTCTTGCGGCAGTCGATCGAGAAATGTCGCCATCAAAGAGGTTGAACCGATGACACGAGCGTTTTCGTAGTCACGGCACATCTCATCAAAGGGATCAAGTTTGCCAGCGGTCCCTGCCGGGTCTAATTCCACGTTCTCAAGCCCTCAATTGCAGTTCGAAGTTGTTGTGACGTGTCATTCTCTACGAGGCGATCCCCAACGTGGCGAGCCGGAGTGCGTAAGCCCCCGGACCGGCCCAGCCGGATGATGCGCGTCGGACGATGGGTCCAGAATTGGATCATCGTTCGCGCGTTGAACGAGGCGAGCGTTAGCCCCCGGACACTTTATGTTTTTTCTACCCACTACTATCTCCAAACTACTCTCTGCCGCTTCGGCCCGCCCCCCGGACTCTTCGTCCGCGCGCTCGGCTACCGGGTGAACCACGAGGATTTACTATTTCACGTATCGCAGTCGGCAGACCGTAATCGTCGAATAAAGAGTCCGGGGGCTAACGCACCCCGGCTCGCCTGGGTTTTGCTCGTATCGTCTATCGCGCGAACGACGGACGAATTCTAAACCCATCGCGCGACGTGCATCAACCGGCTGAGTCGGTTCGCCGGGCTTTGCGATGCAAACCACTCATTTTCCCCCTTTTTTTTCTTTTTTTCCACTTTTTCAAAAAAAACGTGTGAGATCTGGCTCTCGAAATTCCATTTATCTGATGAGGCCCGTGTGCAACCGACTTTTTTGGAACCTTAAGAATCGTATTGCCCAAATTTGACCGAGTGGATATTTTCACCGCGCAAAAAGCTCACGAGTCCTCATTCGAAAATCGCAGAATCAGAACATATGTCCATTTTGTGATGGAAAATGAATCAATACAGAACTGCCAACGTTGCTCGAATTGGTTTTCGAGGCTTTCGGCGTTGGCATGCCAAATGTGCTCGTAATAGGGAATTTTGACTGCGAAATTTTTTTGCTTTGCTTTGACTCTGATTGCCGCCACATCGATCGCCGCAGGGACCGCATCTGCCGGGACGATCATCTCCACACCGGCTGGGCTGAATCCAGGGGATCATTTCCGCATCGCGTTTGTGACGCAGGGCGGCATCGTAGCGACCTCATCGAATATCGCCACATACGACAATTTTGTGACGAGTTGGGCCGATTCGGCAACTTATAATGGTGCCACCATCACTTGGCAGGCCATTGGTTCGACGTCCTCGGTCAATGCCATCGACCATATTGGTGTCACGGGTGACGCCGTGTATCTCCCCGACGGAACACTGGTGGCAAGCACCGATTCAACATCAGGTCTTTGGTCAGGCAACATCCTCCACTCGATCAACGAATTTATTTCCGGGACAACGACAAGCAATGTTAATACTTACACTGGCACGACGACATCCGGTGTCGCTGCTACCACTAATCAAGGGGCAAGCCTTGCCCTGGGGGCATCTGGCGTGGAAATCGGCGCCACCGCATACTCAAATTACATTTGGATTGGGTTCTCATCAGAATCTCGCCCCTCCAACCGTCGTAATGTATATGGCATCAGCCAAGAATTAACCGTTCCAGGCGCAACCGCATCAGTCCCCGAGCCGTCCACGGCGATGCTGGCCGGGCTGGGGGGCCTGGTGGCGTTGGTGTATTCGTTCAAGCGCAAGCGGAAATAACATCGGCGGCACCGGCCAGCGGGGCGTTTCCGATTGGTAACGCCCTGACGCATTTTTTCTTCCAGATCACGCTGTTCAACCGAACCCCCGTGCCGATGCTTGACGGTCGTTCTCAGGTCGGCAGTGATTTGCAAGTGGTCCCCTGCCAGATTTGCCCCGTCCGGCACAGCCGTGAAGGATTCTTCGGGGAAACCATGAGTCGTCAAAACACCCATAATTCCTTATGCCGAAGGCATTTCAGTGATTAGCCGGTGGTTGAGCGTCAGCGACACCACCGGATCACGGTCAGGGAAAAGACATTTGCATCCCGGAGGGATGCCAG
>CAIULL010000247.1 GCA_903899985.1 uncultured Schlesneria sp. | reverse complement strand
GCTGCCGTCATCGATGAAGATGACTTCGTAGTGACCGTATTTTGCTGCTTGCTTTTGGATACCAGCGAGAAGCTCTTCGAGGGTCGCTTCTTCGTTCATCAGCGGAATCACAAAGCTCAGTGCTGGCTGAGTTTCGTCGAACGAGACGATTTCGTCAGCAAGATAGCCTTCGTCGGCATGTCGTGGTTGGTGAGGGCGTCGAGATGTGGTGCTGCGAATCATCCTAAGTCTCCGTTTCTTATTGGGTTAGAACTATCTGTCGCTGGCGCTTTCGATGTTTCATGTCATCGCGAGTCCCGTGCCAAACACAGGAAACGCAAAAGATTTAATTTTTCCGGAAAAATAGCGCAAAAATAGCGAAAATCGACGTACTGGATGGAGTCGCGACAAGAAAATGGCTGTAGTGAATACTGTAAAAACCTGATTTACTGTCGTTTTTTACCGCGTTTTTCCTCGATGACGGTAGTTTTTGTTGTAAATTGTACTGCATTTGGCGGGTGTGGATGAGCGTTCGCAGATCCGGTTTGTCTTACAGGATCGAAAATAGGCCCTGATTGCCGCAGGAGTTGATCGATTCGTTCGTTTGCCGTCGCTTGCAGGCCAGTTTCAGGGTCGCCGTCAGCTCAGTTTCAATTGTTCGAATTGTCCGATTGGTCGGCGTCAATTTGGTCGTGGAACAGGCAGAAGGGGGATTTGCTGGAACGTGGAGCGCGAGATGTGGTTTGACGAGGCCGCAGGCGGTTGCGGGATTGGCAATTCAAATGATTGTAAATGCCAAATGCCCCGTGATTCTCGCGAAGCACGGGGCATTGGTTATTTTCATTTTCCGCAACTGTTGTGGTGAGAGTCCGCGGAGGATTATCAGGCGACTTGGGTGAAATCTTTCTCGATCCGGATGTGTTTCTTCCCATTCACAGTAGCGTGACTTGCTTGCGCAGCCTGCGTTGTGCGTGGGGAGTGATTAGCCTGGCGATACAGTGATTCAAGATCGGTGACGATTCGATTCCATGAGAAGGCCTTCTGGACAAAGTAGAAGCCGTTTCGCCCCATCCGTTGTCGTTTTGCCGGGTCAGCCAGTAGTTCGCAGATGGCGTCTGCCAAGGCATTCGAATCTTTTTCGGGGACAAGTCGACCGGTGACTCCATCGATCACCGCGTCGGGGATTCCACCGACGTTGCCAGCAATAACCGGCTTAAAGTAAGTGTAAGCTTCGATGGCACCGACTCCGAGTCCTTCGGCATCTCCCCAGCTGTCGACGATGGCGGGATTGACCCAGATGTCGCAGTTGGCGTACTCGTGACCGAGTTGTTCGTTGGTCACAAAACCGAGGAATTTGACAGAATCTCCCAGGCCCAGTTCCTGATGGAGCTTCTCAAGTTTTGGTCGCTGGTCTCCGTCGCCGGTGATGATGAATTGAGCGGGGTGTTTTGCCAGGATTTGAGGAACGGCTTGCAGCAGATATTCGAGTCCTTTGCGTTCAATGAGTCGTCCGGTAAACAGGACTCGAGGGATTGCATTGTTGGGTTGTTCGGCTTTCGCGGCACAGACAGTTGTTCCGTAGGGGAGCACGTGGCACTCACGATTGCTTAGCTTGGTGACCATGCGAGCGGTGTCAGAACTATTGGAGATCAGCAGGTCGGCAGAGCGTAGCGATTGTTTCAAGAACGGTCCGACCCATTTCTTTCGTCGAGCCAGTGAGAACTCGGCGCCGTGTGACATGATCACGAGCGGGGCACCGCTGAAGAACCGGGCCACCTGGCCCATCAGGCCGTGTGGAAACGGCCAGTGAACGTGAACGACGTCGAACTTTCGGGTCGAGGCGAGCCAGGCGGCTGCAATGCAGCCGAAGATGATGTAAGGAATTGCCAGCAACTGCATGTAGGCCTTGCGGATCTTGTAGCTGGCCCCTTCTTCGTGGGTCAATCGCTCGATCGAAGCGGGTGCGTATCGAAAACGGCAAACTTCGATTCCGTCGAGAGAGTGTGATCGCAAGCCTTTGTAGGAGGGAGCCAGAACAGTGACGTGGTGTCCGCGATCCTTCATTTGTTTATGGATTTCTCGCATCCAGGGAACCGCATAATCGGCCTCGTGCCTTGGATAGGTCGAAGTGATTACCAAAACACGTTGTGGAGCTGTCATGATTAGTCTTCTAACGATGCAATCGAATTGATGGTAATTGAATTTGAAAGAGTGTCGTTGTTGGTTAGGGGAAATCTCAGGCGAAGGCTTCTTCGAGTTGGTTAAGGTTGGCGTCGGCTTTGAGTCCGAATCCAAAGTTGTCACGGGCATAGTGTGACTTTTTGCTGAGCTTCGTGTCCGAGACGACGGCGGATGGTGTGTTGAATTTCTGT
>CAIULL010000246.1 GCA_903899985.1 uncultured Schlesneria sp. | reverse complement strand
CCTACTTCTCTCGCAACAATTAGCCCCTTCTACCCTGGGTAGTTGTTGAGAATGCGGGAGAAAGGCCGTTCTCGCCGCCTCGGGGAGGATTCGGAGACAATGAGGCCTAACTTCTCTCCATCGCGCCATCCCCAGTGTCAAGGAGTGACTTCGCTAGCGTTGGATCGGGCGGAATGTTGAAAGGAACATCTATGTCACAACCATCAATGAACCAAACGGACATGGGCGGCTTGCCGTCAGCGGTCTCTTGGCAACTCCAACTCCTGGCTGGGGTGATCACCCTTATTCTGGGAATCATCTTGACGGTTCACGGGGACGGTGCGCTGAACGTTATTTGCGTGATCTTGGGACTGCTCTTGATCATGGGTGGAGTCTTCCACTTCGTTCGAGCTCTTGACCGATTCGAGCATCACCGTGTCTGGTTGACCATCGCCGGAATCGTTGAAGTCGTCATTGGCGTGGTCTTCATTCGCCACCTTGGCTTCACCCAGACCTTGATCGCTCTGTGGATCGGGATTGTCTGGATTATCCAAGGCATCGTTGGTCTCTTGGCCGGCATCATCGGCACGCCAGGACGTTCGCGAGTCTGGCCACTTCTCTTCGGGCTGATCTCATTAACCGCAGGGATCATCGTGGTGTCACTCCCTCATGAGTCACTTGCCACATTGGTGTGGGTCCTTGGCATCATCTTCATGTTGATGGGGGTCATGGAAGTTCTTGGCGGCTTCTTCATCCGCCATGATTTGAAAAAAGCGGAATAACGCAGCGCTTCAAGAGTTATTGCTGTCGCCCCGGTGATGGACTTCGGTTCAGCGCCGGGGCGGCTGCGCGTCTAGTTGCTGCTCACTCGGTTGGCCAATCGATCAAGGTTGCGTTTCCAGATCCAATGAAAGATAGGTTGCGCACACAGTGCGCCGAGCCGGCCAGCAAGCCACCAAGGGAAGGTCAAGATCTCTGACCAGATGACCGTGGTGTGCCCGCCGTTTGGGACCAAGGTGAAGGTACCCGTGCCCGTGACGGCACCATGGTGCGTGACACCCACTACCGTCCCCTCTTCCCACTGATCAATCACCATTTCATCAGTCGTGCGAAAGGGACCAATTTTCGTGAGACACGAAAACGATGTGCCGATGCCGCTTCGTTGTTCACTGTGAAAGGTGAGGGCAACGGCATCGGCCATCCATTCGACGTGATCTTCGATCGCGGAGAGTTCGGCCCAGACGACGGCGCTGGGTGCGTCAATGACTTTGGCGATAGTGACGGATCCAGGAGTCATGCTCATCAGCCTAAAGGAGGCCTCGAAAGGATGGGACACGTCCTTTCGGCCGATCAAAAAGTAATGGTCAGTGTTCAAGTCGGTAAGGTGACAAGGTGAAGTTTGATGTCTCCATCATGTCCGCCCGCCTTGAAGACGTGGGCGAGCGAACTCGTGAGTTGGCCAACTGTGGCATCGAGGGAGTCTTCACGGCCGAAGGCCCCCACGATGTCTTTGCCCCCCTCTACTTAGCGGCCGCAGAAAAGACCTCGCTCCGGCTGATGACCAATGCGGCCATTGCCTTTCCTCGCAACCCTATTCACCTCGCCCATAGTGCCTTTGACCTTCAGCGGTTAACGAACGGTCGCTTCTCCTTGGGGATCGCTCCCCAGGTGGCGGCGCATATCACTCGTCGTTTTGGTATTCCTTGGTCAAACCCCGTTGGTCGAATGGGTGAGTTGATCGATGCGCTGCACGAAATCTTTGCCAGCTGGCAACACGGCGCGCCGCTCGCCCATGAGGGTGACTACTACACCCATACCTTGATGACACCAATGTTTTCCCCTGCACCTCTGACCGGTGAGGTTCCTGCGGTGTTGCTTGGCGCATTGGGTCCGGCGATGACCCGTCTTGCCGCTGAGCGGGCCGATGGGTTAACCGTCCTCCCTTTCTGTTCTGAATCCTTGCTCCGCAGCGTGACCGCGCCGGCTGTCGAACAAGGCCTTGCGAACGCCCGTCGCAGTCGTAGCGAGATCGAAATCGTCTGTGGAGCAATCGTGGCGGTTGCCGAGAGTGCCGAAGAGAAGATCCGGGCGATAGAGAACGTGAAAGCCCTCCTTGGTTTTTACTCGTCGACAAAGGCCTACACGAGAGTGTTGGCTTCAATCGGCAAGCAAGACGTCCAAGCGCACGCCGCCGAGCGCGTGCGAGCCGGTGCCTTTGGGGAGTTGGGAGGACTCGTCGACGATGAAATGGTCGAACTGCTTGCCGTCGTGGGCTCACCTGACGAGGTCGCCCAGCGTCTCGACGAACGCTTTGGCTGGCTGGCGGATCGGCTCGCACTGTTCTTTCCGGCTGAGCCATCGAATGAGTCGTTGACCAGACTCGCTCGCTCGATGGCTTCGACATAGATTAGGCAAGAGCCGGACAAGCAGAAGGGAGGCGTTCACATGGCGCTCGCTAATTTAATCTTCTCTCTTCTTCTGACGCTCTTCGTCGTGATTGCCTTTGTTCCGATTCGGCGAGACCCCATCACGGGGTGGTGTTTTTCTGTTGGATGGCCGGTGAGTGAATTTGCCGGTCAGATACTCGTGCTCGATGGCATCATTGTCCTAGCGCTGGGAGCCTTCGGCGGCTGGCGAGGCCAGTTTGGCGAAACGGCGATTGTGTTCAATGGGCTGGCGTTTCTTGGCTTGGCGGTCTTGGTGGCTCTCGGCTTTGCTGCGCGTGGCGTGGTCGCTCGAGCTCTTGCGGCGACGCCGGGATATCCCGTAACGGTGACCGCCGACCACCGGCGTCCTCGTTGGGGCCGGTGGTGGCGGGTGGCACGG
>CAIULL010000245.1 GCA_903899985.1 uncultured Schlesneria sp. | reverse complement strand
CTCGGTGCCTGTCCCCTTTGTCCTCGTCCTACTCTTTATTCTTGTTGACGCTCTTCTCTTCTTGATCGTAGTTCTTCCACCAGTCCGGTCCTTCAGCTTCGATCTCGGTGTTGAGTTTAACGAGGGCGGTTTTCATTTCTTCAAACTTCGCTGGCTGGGTTGCCCTGAGGTTGGTCTTTTCCTGCGGATCGCTCTGGAGATTATAAAGCTCAAACCGCGTGAGCTGTTCGTCAGCAAGAATCTTCCAGTCGCCAATTCGCATGGCCGTCTTCAGTGGACCCGGTGCGATCACGCAGCGCCAGTAAAGCGGACGCGAACGTTCGACCGCTCGGCCTTCAATCGCGGCCAGCATGTTGCCGCCGTCCAGAATTCGGTCCGTTGGCAATTTCGCTTTGGCGATTCCAACAGCCGTGACGAAAATGTCCGTGCCGATCACCGGCACATCGCTCGTCGTTCCCGGTTTCGTCTTGCCCGGCCAGCGCACAATGCCGGGAACGCGGATTCCCCCTTCATAAACGGCTCGCTTTCGACCGCGCAAGCCGCCCGTCGAGCCGCGACCGGGTGACTTGATGCCGTCCCCTTCCGGGCCGTTGTCGGACGTGAAGAAGACAACCGTGTTGTCCGCAAGTTTCAGTTCGTCGAGAGTCTGCATCAGTTTTCCGAACGCGTGATCGAGTTGCGTCACATTGGCATGATGCTCGCGCTGCACGTCGTCGGTAAGGTCAAGGTATTTGGCTTTGAACTCGGGCGAAGACTTGATCGGGTAATGCGGTTCGTGGGCCCACACCGACAGCAGGAACGGCTTCGACGGGTCGCGATGCTGCTTCAGCCAGGCGGTCGCCTCCTCGACAATCAGCGGCGCAGAATAGCCTTCGAGCTTGCCGACAGGCTGCCCGTTGCGAACGAAATTGCTGGGGTTCTCATGGCTGGGAGCCGCGTTGTTCTGCGTCCCCAGCCACCAGTCGTAGCCATGGTCGTTCGGCTGCGGCTGAGTCGGCTTGTTGAAATGTCCGTTGAGATGCCACTTGCCAACATGACACGTCGCATAGCCGCGCTCCTTGAGCAGCTTCGGCAGAGCGATCTCGCTGGTCCGCAGATGAATCTCGCGACCTTCGGGAATCCAGGTAAAGACGCCGTTTCGATACGGTGTTCGCCCGGTGAGAATCGCCGACCGCGACGGACTGCACACCGCGCACGCTGCATAACACTGAGTGAATCGGGTCCCCTGCTTCGCGAACGCATCGAGATTCGGCGTCTGAATGATCGGATGCCCGTAACAACCAAGATCGCCATAACCGAGATCGTCCGCGAGAAAAATCACGATGTTCGGCGGTCCGTCCGCAGCATGCGTGATGATTGGTGTGAACATCATCAGTGCAGCCACCACAATACCGGCGGCAGTGTTGAGTACGAAGATTCTCATTTGAGTTTACCTTTGATGTTGTGTGAACGCCGGATGATCTGCTTCAAAAAAGGGGACTGGCGCCGTCCTCGGCGCCAGTCCCCTTTTTCGTCTTCCAATCACTTTTTTTCAATCCCCCGCATCCAGACGCGGCCGACCCCGCAGCCGGAACGACGACTGCAAGCCTGACAAAACCGAAGGGGTGACAACACCAGAAAAAATACGAAGTGGTAAAAAGTTGTTGGGAGACGGCATACAGCCTGATCGTGAAGGAACGATAGCGAGAGTAAAATCGAAGCGGATAGGGTTTTCCGTTGACCAAATCACATTGGTTGTGAGCGACAAATTCACAAAGGCCCCCCCTCTTACCCTCCTCAAACTCTGTGCTCTCTGCGCCTCTGTGTTTCAATCTCTTCGAGCTCTTCGTAGATCCGCGCGGCCCGTTACGACGGAAGCGAGTCTTAAGTCAACAAAGCCGCCACAGCCATCAAAGCCAGCGGAATGACGAACAAGTACGGTCGTCATGGGCGGCCCAAAAAGAGATTTGAAACACAGAGGCGCAGAGATCACAGAGGAAGAGAAGAATTCTGGACGAAATGAAATCGAAGCGCTTTAGGTTTCCCGTTGAAAAGGTCACGATGGGCGCGAGCGATTTATTAACTAAATGGAATTCATCCTCCCCTCGCCGCCCCTCCTCTTGCTCTGTGTCCTCCGTGCCTCTGTGTTTTAATCTCTTCAAACTCTTTCCGGACCGCACCAATGGAAACAAATGAACTGACCTCTGCGATTATCGGTGCTGCGATCGAAGTCCATCGACGTCTTGGACCTGGGTTGCTCGAGTCGGCGTACCGGGTTTGCCTGGCTTACGAGTTAAGAAAACGGGGCTTCAACGTCGTTGAAGAACAACCGGTGCCAGTCGTGTACGATGAGATCAAACTTGAATGCGGATTTCGGGCGGACTTGATCTTGAATTCGTTGGTTGTTGTGGAACTGAAAGCCAAATCGACGATCCATCCGATTGACCGCGCACAAACGTTATCGCATCTGAGGCTACTCGAGCTTCGCGTTGGGTTGTTGATCAATTTCCATGTGGAAAGGCTGGTTGACGGCGTCGATCGAATCGTGAATGGGTACTGAAGGATTCCTGAGAAGAGATTTGAAACACGGAGGCACAGAGATCACAGAGGAAGAGGAGAAATCTGTGCAAAGAAAGTCGAAGCGGATTGGTTTTCCCGTTGATAAACTCACGATGGGCACGAACGACCAACTTATAAAAAGAATTAATCATCTCCCCCCTCCTCTGACTCTGTGCTCTCTGCGCCTCTGTGTTTCAATCTCTTCAAACTCTTCCGGGATCATTGCAGCCCCTTTGTTTTCTCCGATTGTGCGAACTGTCCTCACGGGTCATTGGCAATCGCAACGAGCTCGAATCAATTGGTTGTATTTGGTGATCAGGGTTCTGTCGAATCCTCACCTTGTTAAGTGACTTGATATGGATCGACGCCAATTCCATTTGGGGAAACGGGAAAAAGGAGAAGTTGTTTGCGCGACTTGAAGCGACTTGATACGCGTGAGAGGATTGCTAACCCAATCCAAACATTTCTTTTCCGAGATCGTCAGGCAACGTCATGAGACACGACTTCGCAATCTTCGCTGGACTCTTGCTGATCCCGATCGCTTCGGTTCATTCGGCGGAGTTCAGAAAACCTAATATCCTTTTCATCATGGCCGATGATTTAGGGGCTCGGGACCTCGGATGTTTTGGCAGCACCTATCACCAGACACCGAACCTCGACAAGCTTGCCGCCCGAGGAGTGAAGTTCACCCAGGCCTATGCAGCAAATCCGCTCTGCTCTCCCACCCGAAGCAGCATTCTTACGGGATTGTGGCCGGCTCGAACGGGAATCACAGCTCCTGTCTGCCACCTGCCACAGGTGATTTTGGACAAACGGCTCACGAAGGGAAATCCGAATACGCGCGTGCTTGTTGCCGAAAGCGTCACGCGACTGAAAACGGACTACGTCACGTTGCCGAAGGTCCTGCACGATGCGGGCTATCGTACTGGGCACTTTGGAAAGTGGCATCTCGGCGCCGAGCCCTATTCACCGCTGCAGCACGGGTTTGACGTCGACTGGCCGCACTACTCGGGGCCAGGCCCGGCAGGCAGTTATGTTGCTCCCTGGAAATATCCCCCCGTTCTGGACCTCCAGGGACAGCCTGGCGAGCATATCGAGGACACACTCTCGAACCAGGTCGTCAAATTCATCCGAGAAAACAAAGACCGGCCGTTCTATGCGAATTACTGGCAATTCAGCGCCCACTCCCCTTATGACGCCAAGGATGAACTTGTCGCCAAGTATCGGAAGTCGGCCGACCCTGGAAACCCCCAGCGCAACCCCGTCTATGCGGCGATGATCGAGAGTCTCGATGACGGCGTCGGCCGAGTGCTCGCCGCTCTGGACGAATGTGGAATCGCAGACAATACGATCGTGGTCTTCTTTTCAGACAACGGCGGCGTGAGTTGGGGCGATGGCCCCGACGCTCACAAGAGTGCACGATTCCAGGCCGACATGAAATCGCCGCCGACCAGCAACCTTCCGCTTCGAAATGGCAAAGCGAGCCTTTACGAAGGGGGCGTCCGCGAGCCTTGCATCGTTGTCTGGCCTGGTGTGACCAGAGCCGGCACCGAGAATGAAACCATTATCCAGAGCATCGACTGGATGCCGACTTTACTCGACATGGTTGGCGTGCCACTGCCAGAGGCTGTGAAGCCCGACGGTGTTAGCTTTGCTCAGGCGATCAAGGGGGGAACTCTTGCTCGCGAAGCCGTCTTCACCCATTTCCCGCACGATACGCCTGCCAGCGGTCAACATCCTGGAACGAGCGTTCGCCGAGGTGATTGGAAACTGATTCGACTCTTCGCCCAGAACGCCGATGGCTCCGACCAACTCGAACTTTACAACCTTCGCGACGACCTCGGTGAGACCAAAAACCTCGCCTCTGAGAAGCCCGAGATTGTCAGCGAGTTAAACTCGCAGATCACCCGTTTTCTGGTGGAGACCGAGGCTGTCGTGCCCGTTCGAAATCCCGATTACAAGCCTGCCGCCGCGACGGCCGCTCCCGACGTGCTTCAAGGATGGAAGGCGAGAGGCTGCAATGCGACCGTTAAGGATGGCATCCTCACTGTGGCGGGCCAGAACGAAACTCCGTTTTTGGGCGTTGGGGCAGGAATCGATGGGCCTGCCGTGGTGACGTTTCGCGTTCGCTCGTCCGTGGGCGGCCCCGGGAAGATCGAATGGCTTCCGCCTGCCAATGGAGAGGGTCAGACCGGATCGACGGAATTCTCACTGACGCCAGGCGACTGGAAATCCGTCAATGTCGATATCACGGCAACTGGCCGCCTCGGGATCGTCCGCCTCTACCTGCCGGCAACGAAACAGCCGGTCGAGATCGACTGGATCGAACTCAAAGGGGCGGGTAAACCGAAACGCTGGGAATTCTGAGGCAAAAAGGGGGCAGGTCTCACTGATAGCGGGTTCACGACTTGGGCGGCCCCCTTGTCTTCGTAATAAAATTGGCGAGACAGACGGCAAGCGACAACATCAGTTCTCAACAAGCACACGGACGGAACAGGGAAAAGAGGGAGAAGCGGCCCTGGTTCACAATGAAATTCAAGCGTTGTTTGTTTTAATTCCGTGATTTCCGTGGCGGAAGAACTTCTTATTGAGCCACTGAAGGGCACGGAAGGAACACGGAAAAGAAATCACTATGATCGTTGCCGCCGGGAAAGGTAAAAAGGGGTCAGCACAAAAATGCGCAGAAAGCAGAAACGGGTCAGGACTCATTGATAGCCGCTTCACGACTCGAGCGACCCCCTTTTTTGCGAGTTAAAATTGGCGAGAGAGACCGCATGCGACAATATCGATTCTCGCCACACCGCGAAGGATCAGTTCACTGGTGCATCCGTTTGGAGGAGTTTGGCTGATAGCCCAGTACTTGTGAGGCCACTTTGTCCCAGTACCGCGAGAACCTCTTCGGCTCCTGCGGATAATCAGCGAAGACCGGCCGCGGGTGAACTACCATCCGAAGATTCATCCGCAGTTTATCGATCGTTTTTACCACCGCCGGGTTGGGGTGCTCAGAGACGTGAATCGTCGTCGCACCCATTCGACTGGCAATCTCACCGAGCAGCTCCGCCGGGTCGCCAACCAGAGTCAGTTTGATGGAGTTTGGCAGGTGAGCGTACAGGTCGTCGAGTCCATCAAGGACGAAACCCAGGCGGTGGTACGCCCACGGCTCGGCCTGCAACGCCGGTTCATCGAACACAAACACGATCGCCGCAGTGGGGTTCGCCTTGAGAGCCTCGTCGTCCCACGACATCGCTGCATCGTGGACCCAGACCAGATCGGAAGCAGGCGTGAACGGACCGATGTCGTCTGCGTTAGCGCACGTCAGAGGTCGCGGATCGGCCTGCGGCTCATCGGTTTCGTTTTCGCTCGCCAGTGGAGCGGTCGAGCCGCCGAACAGGCGGTGTTGCAGCGTCGGGTAGTCGGCGTCAAACGGACACTTCGCACTGCAGTCGTTACACCATTTGCCGCCGCTGAACGTGGCGATGTTCTCCTTGTTCATAAAGTACGGTTTGCTGGCGAAGGTCCCCTCCACCCATTGCCAGCTTGCCCCGTTACTGGCGTGATCGCCGTCATACAGGTATTGGCGAAACAGCCTCGCCCCCTCCTGCCACCGCACCCCGCGAAAGTGGCACACATACGCGGCGAACCAGAGCCGGGCGTGGTTGTGCAGGTAGCCGTTGGCGAACAACTCATGCAGCATCCCATCCACACACGGTAACCCGGTGTCGCCATTCAGCACGTCGGGCGGGATCTGTTCGGACCTGCTCACCCCGTGCTTGGGTTGCTCGATGTCGTTTTCCAGCCGACGACCGTACCAAGTCAGCACCTTCTCGAAGAAATCCCGCCAGGCTAGTTGCCGGAAAAACGCCTCCAGACGGATTGGGTCGTGGGCAAACCTCGAGCGTAAATGGTCCCGTACTTCGTTGATCGAGACCATGCCGTGTCGCAGGTAGGGCGAAAGGCGTGAGACTGCAGCATCCAGGTAATTGCGGGTGCGCCCATAGGACGCCGGATCAAAGGCATGAAGCTGTCGTAAAGCCTCGGTGCGACCGCCCGGCAAGGTGTCAGGCTTCGGATCACCCAGAAAGCAACCTTGTAAGCGTTCCAGTAACGCCAGATGTTGGCTCTGTCGGTCACTGATCATGTCGATATTGCGGCTTTTTTTCGGTCTTGGGGCGCGGGCTCATTTCCTACGTTAACCGCACCCACACCCGCCTCACAACCATGTTTTCCGTGATTAAGACCTTCTCACCTGAAACTTTAGATAGACGGCAGGCAACAGCACTCGGTGTCACGATGCCAAGACAATGAAGACAACTGAACCTATTCCCCTTGTTTTTTCCGGGCTTCAACCCAACGTCGCCAGGAAGTTCTAGGCAGACCAAACCAGCCAAGAAACCACCAGCGGTAAAACGAGAGCACCAGCAACGGCCAATCCATTGATAAGGGGTAACCGCTGCGTCATTGGTTCGAGATCTGACAACTGCACTCGGTCGGCGAGCGTTTCAACCTTTCGCAGAGTCTCGTGCCAGCTTGCTACCAAATCACTGGTCACTTCGGTGGAGTCGAATACGGACTCATACGGAACCAGGTGAATGGTTCTGGGTTGCCCTTCCCGCACGTAGTTCACAGTCAGACGGCTGAGACCGAGGGGCTTTGCCCACGACGAAAAACGGTCCAGCGTGATGCTGTTGACTGCCTCAAAGGGGATGTCGATTGCTTGTGGACTCCCCTCCAGGCAGAGCGAATTTCTCGTCAGACGGAGGCTCCCTTTCCCCTGGTAGATGTAGATATACTTCCCCCAGAACGACTCGGCATAATCGGCTGACGCGTAGTAACACTTCCGCTGAAATCGCAACTCGTCTGACATGAATCCTCCGTTTACCGCAGTGAAGCCCACCAGATCCCAATCGTACAACATGACGACGGTCAGTAAACGACTTCTTGTTGCGGTTATCAATCCACTTGGCCTTGTTTCGTTTGCCAACCGGTACTCCGACAACGGCAAACGATTCGCCACGGATCACGGAAACGACTGCTTTGCCGACGAATTCCAGGTCAAAAGAAAATCAAAACAAAAAAAGCCTTAAACCATGACAGTTTAAGGCTTTCCAAAAGTGGAGGATAGCGGGGTCGAACCGCTGACCTCTTGCATGCCATAAATCCCATGAAAACAAGAGTTTCAGTAAGAAACCCCATGTTTTATAGAGTCTATCGGCATTATCACATCGAGTCAATCAGTCTCATCGAATCCCAAAAAATAGCGAAAAATATCGGGAATTCCTAAGTTTTAAGGGAATCGGGGTGTTTTTTCCCTAATAACTCTTTGATCGCTGTTTTTGAGTGCTTTTCGCCTCGCGGGTGTCTGTCTACCGGGCTGACTGACTTTGTTAATGTTGGCAACGTAGATTTTCGTTTTCTGTGATCCACTTCATGGGCGCAGACGTTGGGATCATGCGTGGCAAGAATCACACACAGGAGGCCGTTGCTATGTTGTCTGCCGAATCAATCCCCGTAACTGATGGGAAGCCGGTATCAATGGGCGATCACGTTGATACCGTGGTGGCAATACAGAAGCCAATACACGAAGGAGAAAAGCATCGTCACCAGGACGCAATCGAAGGTCTAAAACTTCGGTACGTAGGAAAAACAAAGGGGACAGGTCCAGTTGTTTTCAATTTCGCAAGCGCCGCGTCGTCTGCACGCTTCCGCAATGAAGTCGGTCGCCTCAATCCACGATTTGGCATTTGAAAGACCGTTCTGTCGAGCAATGCCACGGATTCCTGGTATGACGCCAATCGATTCTGTTGCATGCCGTCTATCTCGTCAATAAAGGATCTGTCCCCTCTTCCTGGCCGGCTGATCAATCTGCGTCTTAGCTCGTTTTGAGATGACAAATTTCGATTACCATCTGAGCAATGTGTTAATCATGGGATGTAAATCTGGTAATGTTTTTCGTCCTTGCTACGGACATCGATGAACCCGATTTCTGTTTGAAAGCGGTGGCCGAGCACGTCTTGCGGCTGATCGAACCGCATCCCGTCCAATTCAAAAATGACATCTCCATCCTCAAGGCCAATCTGAGCAGCGGGAGAATTTGGACGCGGCTCACCAACAACTCTGGCGTTGAACGTACCATCCGCATTATTCAAACGCACATAAGAGATTCCAAGGTTTGCCGCAAATATGGCTCCGTCCGGCAAAGCCGGGAACACTGGGTGCGGTTGCGGTTGTGGTTGTGCTTGCTGAGCCTGCTGTTTAGCAATGGCTGTTCTGCGAGAGGCTTCGTCGTTGAGAGCGACCAACAGCCTTTCGAAGCCCGTTGTATCCGCCAGTTGCTGTGCTTTAACATACTGGATCAGAATACCGAGCCTGACCTTGGCTTCAATCAGCTGCTGATCAGGAAGATTCTGAACTTCGGCAAGAACCTGATCAAACGGTGTGTTGATGATATTCTGCTGCATCTGAATGAGCTGTTGGTGGGCATCTGCTCTCTGTTTCTGTTGCTGCTCATAATGTTGTTTTGCAATCGCCTGTTGATTCAGCTGGTTGATCCGCTGATGGTCCCACAGCGTTGGATCTGCAATCACGGCTTTCTGGCCTGGCAATTGGAAATACGTTTGGCCATTAGGGTATTCCTGTTTATTGGCATTACCAATGTACTGATAGGTTCCACCATTTACGGATTGAAAGATTCTCCCGTGATTGTCGACAATTCTTGAATATGAGGGAGGGTCGTCGAACCTCGTAACCGACGGTGGTGGGGCTTGTGGCATCTTGATGACCACACCCAGGTTGTTGTTCTTATTGAACGGGTCTGCGCCCCCGTTACCACTGACAAGGTCTTGAAAGAAACCCGCCGATGATGGCGTAGCCTTCATAAGGCTGACGGATATTAGAGTCAAAACTAGTATCGCTCTTCCCAGTGCTGGCTGTCGCATTCCTCGCTCCTTTTTTTCGAATAAAGAACCTGATAACGGGGTTTGACGCCCGAGAAACTCTTAGAAATCTGTTGCCGCTGAAAAACACAAGATCGCACTAGCCCATCCAGCGGCGTTGATAGGCAGGTTGTGTACAAATGGATTATAAAAGATGGGTCGTGTGCAATGAGGATGGGTAATTATGCATCCGTAAAGACCGCATTGAGTGGCAAATAAGATCTACGCTGGAGTCGCGTGCTGCAATATACGTCAGCGTGATCGAGATTTCAAGCCAATGACGTGCGCGCCCTTTAACAATCACACATAGGAAGTCTTGGGCACTCGAACTTCGCGTTGGGTTGTTGATCAATTTCCATGTGGAAAGGCTGGTTGAAGGGGTCGATTGAATCGTGAATGGGTACTGAAGGATTCCCGAGAAGAAAGTTGAAACACAGAGGCGCAGAGATCGCAGAGGAAGACGAGAATTCTGTGCAAAGAAAAATCGAAGTGGATTGAGTTTCCCGATGAAAAACACATGGTGAAATCGATCGACCAATTTAATAAATATAACCCCTCTTCCCCTCGTCTAACTCTGTGCTCTCTGCGCCTCTGTGTTTCAATCTCTTCGAGCTCTTCGTAGATCCGCGCGGCACGTTATGACGGAAGCGTGTCTTAGGTCAATCAAGCTGCCACATCCATCTAAGCCAGCGGAATGACGAACAGGTTCGGTCCTCACGGGCGGCCCAAGAAGAATTGTGAAACACAGAGGCGCAGAGATCACAGAGGAAGACGAGAATTCTGTGCAAAGAAAGTCGAAGCGGATTGTGTTTCCCGATGATAAACGCATGACGAAATCGATCGACCAATTTAATAAATATAACCCCTCTTCCCCTCCTCTGACTCTGTGCTCTCTGCGCCTCTGTGTTTCAATCTCTTCAGACCCTCGCCTCCCGACAATATCGCCAATAAAGGACTCGTGGCCAATGAATGACACGTCCCCTTTTTTTGGGCCTACTAATTCTGGCCGGGAAGGCCATCAGCTTGCCACATCGTTCTGGCAGGACGAAACCCAATTGGGTTTAAGTGGTCTTCCGGTCGGCTGCCGCTGCGACAGGCTGAGCGGACGTCTTGCGTCGGACTTCCGAACGACGCCCCCCGCAACACGCGGTAAAGTGACGTTTCCATATTGGCCGTTTCGTCTGTCAGCATGGGGACTGGACTTGGCTGAGCTGGATACGGAGAAACGGCATCGTGACACCATTCGAGCGCGTTGCCGAGAATGTCAAATAACCCGGCGTCGTTTGGCTTTTTGCCCCCCACGGGGTGCAATCCTTCATCACTGTTTAACTGGTACCACGCGAAATTTCCCAGACGTGCTTTGGAATTTCCAAAATACCGACTTGTGCCGGCCCCGGCCCGACAGGCGTATTCCCATTCCGCCTCCGTCGGTAAGCGGTAGCCCGTGAGGTTGAGAAAGTTCTTTTTCGCCTTCATGCCAGGACCGTATTGCCCCTGTTCGTTCCGCTCGAAGCACCATTGATCGCGATCAATCCCCTCTTGTTCACTCAGCCAGTTACAGTAATGAGCGGCTTCATACCATTCGATTCCCGTCTGCGGTGAATCGAATGATTTTCCGTAACGATTGGCGGGATCGCGCGCTCCTGTCCGCTCGACAAAGGCCAGATACTGCTCGCGCGTCACTTCGGTCGTCGCCAAAGCGAAGGGACGCTCGATCTTTCGGCGATGCGGCGTTTCGTCCTGATCTCGCTCGAATTCGGATTCCGGTGACCCCATCAAAAACTCACCTGACGGAAAAACGGTGAACGTCTGCCCCTGTCCGTTGAGATACCATTGCCTCTCTTTCGCCGTTCGGTGCCCCAGCGGCGCCTTTACCTTGGGCTTCAGTCGGTCAATGATCCGACGAAGATCGTCGCCACGGTTCCACGCTCGAAGCAGCCATTCGATCGCCCCATGCAGCCCTGCATCCGCTTCCGTCTCGAAGTCGATCATCAGTTTGTCGATCAACGCCGCTTGTCGATCCGCTGGAAGTTGTCCGACCGGGTACTGCCCCAGTGCAAGCAGTAACGCTCGCCGCGACGACACATCCTTTTCCACACCAATTCGTTCAAACAGCGCGACACTGTCGACGCGAAAGACGGCCAGGTCGTGAATCAGTTCAGTCTTCAGCCGAGGGTCAAACGTTTCCGCGTGCGGGGCGTCCTGTTTGATTGCAAGGAGGGCCCAGATCGAGTCGATGTGGCCAAGTCGGGCTAACGCCACACCCGCGTGTGACTGTCTCCGAGCCAGGTCGTCCCGATCATCTTCAGTCACTTCGGTCAATGCAGGCACATTCGGGATAACAACTCTGTTAGCTCGCCGTCTCGGCTTCGCTTCAAGCTCCTGCCTCAAACGGGCGACGGCATCCACGGGGACCTTGCCCGCTGCCGTGACCAACGACTCGAATGTCCTGGGATCTGCCGTCAGCAGCAGCTCCCCAAGAAGTGTGCCGTTATTTCTGGCATAGTCGGTCAACGTCTCGGCGGCGAACTGCCGAAGTGGGCTGTCGTTGGAGCTGTTTTGAAAGATCAATGTCAGCGGCTTTATAAGCTGGTCCCCTGATGGTCTCAGAGCCGCGCGCCAGGCCACATGATCGGTGGCAGACAGCCCGACCAGGTGCTCTGCGACGATGCTGGCAATATTGGACCAGCGCGTATCCTCGGGGGCGTAGGTCGCCAGGGCGCACGCTGCCTGAAACCGGCGGCTGA
This sequence comes from uncultured Schlesneria sp., assembly GCA_903899985.1. Classification (GTDB taxonomy): domain Bacteria; phylum Planctomycetota; class Planctomycetia; order Planctomycetales; family Planctomycetaceae; genus Schlesneria. The sequence continues at coordinate 120,784 of CAIULL010000245.1, read as the reverse complement.
TGGGAACCGTGGCATCTTCTGCCGTCTTCCAAAGTTCTTCGATCTGCTGGCCTAGCTCGCGATCATGCCGCTGCAACGAGTCGCGGACGAGTGGGAACTCAGCGGAGGTCGTCGTCAGCAATCGGTTGCGCAAATGGCTGATGACTCCCGTGTCGACGGGTGCCAGCGCCAGCGCCGCATGCAGCTTGGCCGATGAGTCGTTATCGGAACTGTCGAATAACTTGCGCAGTCGTCCATCCGTCCAGGGCCGGTACTTTTCGAACGCTTTAACGAAGTCAGGAGCCTGCGATTCGTTCTTTAGATTCTCAACTATGACCTGAGCGTGGTCGTCGTTTTGGATGTTTCGTGCAATCAATGCTCCTACGAGCGAAAGAAGCACGATGATTGTCCCGGTTCCTGCCCAGGCGAGCATCAAACGTTGCTTCTGCGCTCGAACAGCATGTGTACTCGCATCAAGAAACCCGTTCTCGATGTCGTTAAATGCCACGTCGCCGCGCTTCGCCATGTCTTGCACCACTGCCAGTCGCGTTCCCGTGTAAAGCAACGAAGGATCGCGCTGTCGGGCGTTGCTGTGGCTGTTCGCCCATTCGTTCGCAACCTCCGTCAACTGCCGATGAATACGCAGCCCAGCCCGGTTGGACTCCAGCCAGTTGCGCAGCTCGCCCCAGCCCCGAATCAGCGCTTCGTGAACGACTTCGATCGTGGCGTCGGCTTTCAGCGCCTCGCCCGATTGGCTCTCTCCGCCGGTCGTGATCAGCCGGTTATCCGCCAGTTTCCGCACGGTCAGTTCGAGCGCCGCCGATTCGCTGCTGTTGACGCGGCTCAGTTCTGCCCAGCGGACCAGGCGTTTGGTGTCTTCCGTCCCCTCGCCCGGTTGCACCAGTCTCAGGAACAATTCCCGGCAAAGTTTTTCCTGGGGCGTGTTTTTGAACTCAGCCAAAACGGCATCGGCCCGTCGACTCAATGCCCCCTCCCAGCCACCGAGAGCGCGGTACGCCGCCGTCGTGAGCTTGCTTTGCCCCGATTTGCGGGAACTGTTCCACAGCTCGGCCAACGCATACTGCAAGAGCGGTAATGCTCCTGGCTGGTCGGCGACTTCACGGACCAGAAGATCGACGAGGCCCGGCTCGATATCCCCGCCGGAAAGTTGCGCCGGCGTCTCAATGGCCCGGCGCAGCTCGTCGGCACCCATCGGCCCCACGAGTTGCTGGTAAGCCGAGACCGCGTCCGCCAATTCGGGAAAGGCCGCACATTTGCCGTAGAAATCGGCCCGCATCGTCAGGATGACGATGGTCCGCCCGTTTTCGATCGTCGCGGCGTGCAGCAGATTCCGGAAGAACGCAATGCGATCAGCACTGAGCGTTGAACGCGGCGAACCAGATTGAACTTCGTAGGAATCAGGGACGTTGAGTGTGAATAGCTCTTCGAACTGGTCAACGAATACAACCAGTCGCCAGTCGGGGTCGTTGTCCGGCATTGCGGCCTGCGTGACAAGGTGCAGTTTTTCAGGAGATTCCTGCAGCGACCGGATGAGACCCACGATCATCTCGGATCTCGCAATCGGTCCCAGCGTGTCCGCTTCGAGGCTGGCCAACTTCGTCGCCAGACTTTCCAATGGCCGACTTTCCGGGCGACAGACCACCATGGGCCAGTTCGCGCTCCCCGGTAGTTCACCGGCTTTGAATCTGGCCAGCACCCCTGCCCGAGCGAGTGACGACTTTCCGCTCCCCGAGGCCCCGATAATCGCCAGGAAGCGGGTCGGACCCGCTTTGGTCGCCGTGCCGCGTAACCGACTGAGCAGCCAGTCGGTCAGCGCCTCGCGGCCGAAGAACAAATTCGCGTGCGGAATGTCGAAATGAGCCAGGCCGCGGTAAGGGCATTCACCGTTGGACAGTTTGGTGCCGGCACCGGGTGCCTGGCCTCGAATGGCTTTAACCAGTTTGTCCAGTGCCAGGGGGTCATCGATCGTTTGTGGAAACTCGACCCAGGTGTTGGCCGTCAGAAAGGTCGGCAAGTGTGTCCGGTCGCCGCGAATGGCTTTTGGTAAAAGGATAGGGATGATCCTGAATCGACGATCCGCTCGCTTGGATTCAATACCCCGCTGGAGCGCAACCCACATTTCGTCTTCGTGCACGCTCCCCAAGCCGTTCGGTCCAACGATGACGGCGCAGGAATCACTGTTGGCTAAGGCCCGCTCGATCGCGGGCAACCAGGGTTCCCCGGCCACCAGATGCCAGGCATCGACCCACGGATTCAGGCCGAAGTCCTTCAGTTTCGTGGCAAGTTTCAAGACCTCGGGCTTGTCGGCACTGTTATGCGAGAGAAAGACATCGAATTCGGCGTTTGGCATCGTACGGCCCTGGGGAATAGCCAATATCAGTCGTCGACGTGGTTTTCAGTTCAAATGGGTGAGTCGCTCGATTCGCAGGATAGCAAAGAATGGCTCGCAGTTCCGCAATCGGACGTTTAATTCAGCGAAGATGACCAGCAAACAAAAGTACGAACACAACAGGACGAAATGAGGTTGTTTCTGGCAAATGGTGGTAGAGAGTGGTCGTCCGTCCGATCAGTGAATAATCAGTGAATTAACAGTTCAACTGTCGGATCAACCTTGATGAAAAATTCCCACTTGTCCCTCAAGATGTCGGCTACCTGCTTGAGAACTGCTTCGTAAGAGCGGGGAAAATACGGTCGAATTTCCGCTAGTAACCGCGAATTGTCTTCAGCCTGGTCAACTCCGGTATCTGTTGGCTTCGGCGTCGATCACTGCACCAGAAGAACACGGAGGGATCGTCCCCTTCGATCCGAACCCGATCGATCGGTGTTGGTTCTAAAGTCTCATCAGGATCGTCGATTTTCGGCGTCATTGATCCAGCCACACGAAAAATGAGCTCGTGCCTCTAGCCCAGAACGGCAGTCGGGGCGAATGTTGACTGAACATTTCGAAATTTGTTCAGCCGCATTTCGGTCATCATGTCCAATCAGCCATTCGTGCCCCGATTCATCGCTTCATACTTCCCACCGATCCAGTCGCCAGAAAAGTTGGCAAAGCGGAATCGCCAATATTCCTTATGAACGGTGGGATCAATCTGCACTTTGGCATTGTTATCAGAGTCGGAGTCTCCGATGGCGTCGGCAGCGAAAACAACCAAGCCGGCAAAAATCGCCCAAACCCAATGAGGGCCGGATTTTCATCGTTTGCGTGACCAGAAAAGGTACTCAGAGAAAATCGGATGCAAAAGGAACGCAGAAGCTATCAACAAAAAAAGCCTTAAACCATTACAGTTTAAGGCTTTTTGAAAGTGGAGGATAGCGGGGTCGAACCGCTGACCTCTTGCATGCCATGCAAGCGCTCTCCCAACTGAGCTAATCCCCCTTTGGTGAACTGAAGCTGCCGTTACAATCGTCAGATTGAGACCGGAAACTCAATTTCTTTTCCGCATTTTTGCGAAATCGTTGGTGGAGCGGAACGGTATCAGGGACGTTCAAATCCGTCAAGCGAGCCTGATACTCACTTTCTCAACCAGAAATCATTCCTCGGTTGTCGCCAAAACCGCCGCCAATATCCCGAACTCTTTGAGGCTCAGGAAAAACAATACTGGATTATCTGCAGCCTTTGGCGTCCAGTTGATCTTATAGAGCTTCATTCAGTGTTGATCGTCAGATTGAAACGCTGTCGCATTGGCCAAATGAGCAGCGACGTCCCTGGTTTGTTTGTGGCGCCGGTTAACTCGCTTCTCTTCGAGGCGCGGATAAACGGTTTGGAATTCTTCGTTTAACCCGTAGCCAGCGGCGCAGGCGAATCGGCGTTCAGCCGATTTCTTCGAGCGTTGCCGGGCATGGATTGAGATCAGTCTCTTAGGAGAAGCCCTATAGTCAACCGACTGATGACACCTCGGGCTAGTCCGTGGGTCCGGTTGACTCGCTTCTCTGCGAGGCGCGGTTAAACTTGCTTCTCGTTGAGGCGTGCGCGGACATTCTACAGCGAATGCTTCGGCTGATGCACTGTCAGGACCGGGCAATGTGCCTTTCGAACAACGTTTTCGGCGACGCTTCCCATCAACATGTGCGTCAATCCGGTCCTGCCGTAGGTTCCCATCACAATCATGCTGATGTGATGGTCTTTGGCATACTTCAGGATTTCAAATACGGGCGTTCCGACAGTGACCGCTGAAACGACTCGATGACCGCTTCGCCATTCCGGGTCGAGTAATTTTTCCAGATCGTGTTCGGACTGTTTTACCGAGGCGGCAATCGCCTCGGTATCTTCGATGTAACCGACCGAAGGTGCTCCCATGGCCGGAACCGCCAAAGGAACGACGACATGCAAAAGATGCAATTCTGCGCCCGTCCGGTTGGCGAGTTCACAGGCATACTTTCGAGCATTCTCCGACGGATCGCTGAAGTCGGTTGCGAACAGAATTTTCTGGATTAAGGCTGAGTGCGACATGGAATTTCCTTTCAGGATACAGGATCTTGACGCACGCCGGCAAAACACGATCGAGACAAGGAAACGAACCCTGAATTGTGTCGTTCAGTTCGTTGCCAAATCATCGTGGTACTGGAAAAGGATTGGCCAGTTGGCCAATATCCAGACAGTTCACTTCGCCGATCGAACACCGGAACCGCAGTCCAGTCCGACGCCAGGACACAGAGCCCCTTTCGCTGAGAATAAAGAGCGAAATCAGCTTTTTGGTCATCGGAATCAGGAGTGCAATTCGACTTCAGGAATTGCAAGCAACTCATGCGCCTGAAATGACGCCGAGTTCTCTGAAATTGAAGAAACTCGAGGTAATTCGATTCAGATGGAAGTCGCTCTGAAGAGACCGAAGCCATGGCACATTCAGACGCAGGCCAATGAAGATTTATTGACGTCGCTGTCCGGAGCGACGAAGTGCCTCGAGACTTTTTCCTGAGCATGCACCGACTCTGCACGAGTGAAAACTAGACCAACATTTTGCGTCGTCGGTAAGCGGCCATTGCCAACCCAAGAGCACCGAGTCCCATCAGGGCAAATGAAGACGGCTCGGGAACAGGGTATGATTGCGATGTGCTGTTAATTCCAATACCAAAGTCTGCGTCATCAAGTAAGTTTCCGTACGTAGCGTTCCCGCCCGCAGCGCTGATCGATCCGTAAGAGAACTGAATTGAGTCCGTCGAAGCAACGTTGTTTCCGACGGTAAAACTACCTGAGTAAAATCCCCACGCCTGATTGCCATCGGAATATTGGTGATCAAAGAGCACGACGCCAGTTTTTGTGTCTGTGATCTTAAGCTCCATCGTGTCAACGCCTAAGCGGCCTCGGTGAGCAAAGTGATAATCAACCAGATCGCCCGACTTAATCCCAGTCGTGTTCTGATAAAGCGCTCCAACGGCGTTGGCATTCAATTCGGCAAAATTTGTTCCGTCATAGGCGTTGACTCCGCTGTAACCATTCCCCCAGATCTCAATCTGATGATCTGGCTCGGTCGTGAGCCAGCCTCCTGTTGGGTTGATCGAGGCATCGCTGTGGTCGCTCCAGCTGTTATTCGCCTGTCCATACTCAAAGCCAGAGTTGATTAACCCGGCAGACGACAGTGAGGCGCACAAAAGGAGCAACGCAACGGAAAAAACAGCGGATCGTAACATTGGACAATCAAACCATAAAAAAGTGATCGTTCTGTTAAACTGTCGGTTTTCTGGTCGATTCGACTCACAGAACCCCGTATCCAAGATACGGACTGGTTATAGCCTCGAGATCCGTCCCGTCCACAACATTTTGTGACACTCAAGTCACATTATTTCCTGTTTTATCTCTCTGGAATCAACGTTAGTGCGTTGTCTATGAAGTGTGCCTGACAAAGTTACAATGATTACTAAATAAAAAACAAAACGGCCGGATAGGAAAAGTCCCTATCCAGCCGTTTAAAAAAACTCTTGAATGATATTGCTCGACGAATAAATTCTTCATTCGCCGAACAATTCTTAATGTGTGATGCCTGAAAGAGCCTCACGCGCAATCGACATCTCTATTGCTCAAGCGAGTGTTGAGGTGATGCGTCTACGACGGGAGCGGATCACAACGAAGCCGATCAGGCCCAGTGCAGAAAGTGCGAGGGAGCTTGGCTCTGGAACAGAGGACGCCTCCACGAGCGACACTCCGTCCAGCAGAGCGATCGGAGGCAATCCGTTTGGCGTACCCACGGAAAGGAACGACAACAACTCACTGGTACTGTCTGCCTGGAAGTCCATGGTTGCCTGAATCCATCCCGTAAATGCGTTGGGTGCCAGTTTCTGGCTGTCTGGACCGTTGGGGTCGCCGTAAGACACGGCTTGCATGGGGGAATCACCGAGTGTCACGTGGATTGATTCCGTCGTGTAGCCGTGTCGATTGGAAAGCTCGATGGCCCCCCAATAGAAGCTGAGGCGGTAATCAGCACCGACTGTCAATCCGCTGATCTGTTGCGATAACGCACCGTTCACACTCGGGTCGCCATCCATCGCGACAAAGTTTCCGCCGTCAGGGCTTGAGCCGGTAAACGACGCTGAAAGCCGCTGAGGCTCGGATGGGTATTGTGAGACAGCATCGACAGTGGTTGCGTTGCTGGCGTTGAACCAGAGGTTATAAACGGAGCCACCTTGTGAGTTCGATCCGTTAGTCCAATTTGTGAGTCCTGAACCGGTGATTCCGGTCGGCTTCCAATTGTTGCTTCCAAGTTCGTAGCTGGTCCCGTTGAACTGAGTCTGTTCAAATGAGCCGTTCAAAACGAGATTTCCCGCATTAACGGTTTCAACCAGGCCAAAGCCTATGATCACGGCTGCGAAACAGACAACGAGAATTTTCGAAATCATTTACGGGAAACCAATAATCTTAGAATAATAAAGACGCAGGCCGCAAACACGACGCGACGTTTCTGGGGACTAATTCTTCACACGGCGTCGAATTGCTCGAGCCGCCAGGCCGATTCCACCGAGGCTGAGCAGTGCCAGGGATGATGGCTCCGGGACGGCAGACGGCGTCTGCAATTGTGTGCCGCCGGAAGTGGGAGCCTGAAGTGTCGTGCTGAAGGTATGATTGTCGCTTTCGAAGATCGTCCCACTATTGGGGGTGTTCGTGAAGACAATCTTGTCAAACTCATCGTTTGCCGTTTGAGCGAAGAAATTCACGAAGACAAACTTCTCGCTGTTGTCCTGACCTTTGAAGCCTGCAGTGGGATTGCCGTTGTATGTTGACGGCAGCGCGGAAAGGAAAGCTCCTGTCCCGGTTAACGCTGCGACTTCCGTGCTCCCGTTATAGAAAGCAATTTGATTGAATTTGTCAGCGGCAGAGATCCACAGTCCGAAATAGGCTTGTGCATTGCTCAGCGTCATCGTGACATCGCCTGACGCAACTGCGAAATAGTTCGAGTCTTTACCACTAGTTGGGTCAACAGCTCCCCCATATTGGTCGGCGGATTTAATGAAAAAGTCACCACTATAAGTCGCAGTGAGTGTTGGAGTAACTTTCACTGTCAAGCTGTTAGAGAAGCCGGTCGAAAGATCGTTGAAGTCAATCGATGTTGTATTCGCGGCGGTCGTGGTTTGGACGCCCGGCGCTTCCACCGTTTCAATCAAACCAGCGTGACCTGTTCGAACGGCAAGTATCGCTACTGCGGTGACAGCTGATGCAACCGTACGAAATCCTGCAGAGAACAAGTTGCGAACGAGGTTGATTTTCATTTCCGGCTTCATTTCTCTGGCCCTGGAATGCCCCAGTAATGTGGAGGTCGCGTTGATTCAATTACCGATTCGATTTCGTCGCGTTGAAATCTGACAATTGTTTTCTGAAAATTAAGATTTTCCTAAGAGGTCGGACGATCGAAATTCCGTATCCAATGCCAAGTCGGCGGTTTGGAATGAAATCGGCGTCGGAAAAATCCGATCAGAACATGCGGGCTCGACGTTGACGTGGTGTTCGCCCAAAAAAACCTCGACGGCTCGCGCTGATCACCGCCGTGATTCCTGCCAGACTAAAAGTAAACAGGCCGATCAGGGTCATGTTAGATGTTTTCGGAACAATCTCATCGTCGTCGCCAAGCATCGCCTGGATCTCACCGCTATCGTCGAAGCTGCTTGCTGTGGGCTTAAACATTTGAGCAAACTGAGCGAACGTTGAGATGGCTCGCATCTCAGTTCCCTCAGGTGGAATCGGAGTGATTTCGTGACCACAAACGGCCAGCAGGCGAGCTTCGACTTTTGGTGTTCGAGAAGTGTCGTCGCGACGAACGCTTTGAGCCATTAACCAGGCTCCCGTGCTCGTCTTGTTGATTAAACTGCCCGGAACGAAAATGGGGTTAGCTCGGTGAGAGCTTCGCTGATTTTCATCGGCAGCGATACCTGCGCCGTTCAGCGGCTGAACATGACTTTCGGTGTTCGCATCACGAGCACCATCCGAAACGCCGAGCATCAGAACATCGGCGTTCGCCTGACTAGCAATGGCTGAACACGTAACGACAGCGGCAACCCACGACTTCAAAGCTTTCATTTCAAAAAACTCCTTACTTTAAATGACCAACCACTTCGTGAACGATGGGTCATGAAGCGGCATCAACAGTAGATAAAACGACACATCCAACTTGTCTTTAAAACACTTATTGATACTGTTAATAAGTGTCATTCAACTTTTGCGCACCGATTGCGCAGAAGTTCAAATCCAACGCTCGCAACCGGTCAAAACGTGACGCAGCCAATCACGCGGCGAGGATTCAACCTGGCCTGCAACTTGCAAAAAGACGTTTTTCAACCGCGTCGAAGTGGGGCCAACCGGCCAATCGACATTCACGATACAAGCAGGAAGTGCTTCAATTCGCACTCGTTCTCAAACTTGAATCTTTGCTCACCTCATTGAAGAGGATGGCACGCATCAACGTCACAAAAACACTCCCTTGTTCACACTTCTCCAGTCCATGCATTCTTGTCTGCACGGGCTGAAAAATTTTTACGTCCCGGATTCATTAAGGTTCGATTAACGTGTCCGAGTTGGGAGAGTTTTAGGCAGCCACTCGTGCACGGCAATGGACAAAATTGTCAGAAAAAATCTTTTTTTACGTTTTTCTTCTTGTGTCCCATCTCGTAGCAACAGATGACACTTGCACGAATCGCCAGCGATTCCCATCCCGGACCCGAAGGCGATTCTACAAGACAAAACACTCGAATGATTCCTGGAAACAAATGATGACTCGCAGGAGTACAATTCATTCGTAATACATTAAATCAAAGGCGAAACACTTCGCATCTCGCTCGTTTTACACGATCGAAGCCCCGTTGAGACGCTCCGGCCGACGATGCTTTAAAATAGGGTTCAAGCCTTTGCTCATCTCTCGTCACGCAAATCAGGTACCAGTCAAGGTGATGTAAATAATACAGTTTATGGTTCGGTTGAAAGCCGTGGGAGCCCAAGAAAATCTCGCGGAACAGTATTTTGTTCGGCACTAAAGGCGTTGGCGAGTTCAGCGAGCGGCTTCTGCGTGGTGTAAAAATTACTCCTTCGGTTTGGGTGATACGAATTCTTCAGCCGGGAACTGGTAGCATCTGTTGTTGAAATATTCGAGCTCGAGAATCACGACAGACCCTCCCAGTTCTGCTCGGCGACCGGCGGTTTCAAATCCGCTTGTCTATGCCCAGATTTCGCGTGATGGAATGTCAAAGGGCTCCTTTGGTCGATACGGGGGATGATTCCCATTGGGGTGAGTAAATGAATGCTGAATTGCGTCGTTGCGGCATCAAATGAGTTACTCAACCTGTTGTTCCAGGCTCCAACAGTTGGTGCGGCGAGGGTTCTGGAGCCACGAATCGCGTTAAAGCGAAGTCGATGGTTGGCATTACGACAGCGCTGACGCTTGCCGCAGGCTCATGGCTGGTTGTAACGCGTCTGAAGAAGGTGCCGACTGCGGCTTGGTGTGCTCCGACCGCGAAGACTTACTCCATCTCTAACCTGTCGCATCGGTCTCGAAAAGAGAGGCACTAACTGTATTTCGAGACTTATTTTTCACTCAAAAGCACCGGAGCGTACCTTGTTCACAGCCCACAAGTCGCTGTCCGCGAGTGACTCGGCACAGAGGTTTCCAAGAAACGCGTCGCAAAACCGGAAGACTTAAGATCCAACTGGTGCGCATGTCCGCCGCGTGGTCGGCATGCAGACCTGCGATCATTCTTCGCGCCTTTTAAGCAGGAAACTGCCTACTTAACGCTTCAACTTAAAGCTCCGATCGCAGCACGCAAACAGCCACGAAAGCAGCCTCAAAGGGAGAAGTAATGCCTCCATCACGCCTCTGGCAGCATCTCGAAATACACCTTTTGTGAGCGAAGTTGATGGTGACGATATTTTCTTTGTTCGAGTCCGGTAGGCACGAGATAAATTTTTTTTGATCGTGCTGGAGGGCGTCGTCGGTGCTTGAACGCTTTTAAGTTCGGTTTTTGGTTTTAATGAGGGATACAAAAGATGCGGCCGATTGAAGCCCGGAGGCGGGTGGTCAGTGTTGATTGTCAGTCCGAAGCCGCAAGGATTAGGGTTGGCGCGAGGCAGACGGGGTCCGGCGTGTGAATTTCTCACGCCGAGAAAGTCAGCGAGCCGGAAGTTTGTCGGGAATTCTAATGTTCAGTGAAAGCAAGATGAGCATTCAGTTGTGGCTGGCCAGGTTTCTCAGTGAAAGTGGAGCGCTGTGACGGGGGCATCAGGTCGGCTCCTGCTGATGCGAGGCCGTAGGCGTCAATTAATCGACGGCAGCCGCAACTGCAGGTTTCCATCCGGCAATCAGTTACGAGTTTGAGCCACTGGTCTGACGGGCCGATCGCAGTGTCGTGATGAAGGCTGGGGAATTTACCAACCCAGCTAAGCTTGAGGCTGAATTGAATTGCCACTCAGATTTAAATGACGAAAACGCAAATACATGGAAAGATTATGGCTGTTCGCAGCACGAAGAACAGGTTCCCATCTTGATGATCACATCGAGTCGGCGGATGGGGGTTCCGAACCCTTTTTCGTCCTGTTAAACGGCCGTCACGGTGTCACCGCAGTAACGATTATCTCGAACCTCTCCATTCTTCATCCCACCGCAATCGAGCCCTTATTGACATGCAGTTCGTCCGAAAATTCCAACGCGGCTCATGCTGATCACGGAACATGTTCCCGCAAAACCGAGGAAAAACAGGACGAAAATCGTCAAATTAAACGCTTTGGGAAGAATCTCTCGCGTGATTTCGCTAACACGCTCGCTCGATTCACTCTCCACACTCGTAGACGATTTAAAGAGCTGTACAAATTGCGAGAACGTAGAGATCGAAGGAACGTCGGTTGCCTGCTCAGGGATCGGAGTAATGCCTTTCGTCGACGCGTGTAATTGTGGACGAGATTCCGATAAACGAACTATTTCCGGCAGGCGAACGTTGAGGGGCATCTGCCTTTCGCTCGGAAACTCCCGATCGGCTGGCGCTCGAAAAGCAGACTGATCGGAATCAGTCCAGCCCGAAAGAAACACATTTTGATCCCCGCGATTGCTGTCTGCATCGCAAACTGACAGGTTAAACAAGGCATCCGCCCTTGCGATTGGGGAAAACGCGGCGAAAACAACAAACGCAGTCAGCCAGGAAAGAAATCTCATTTTCGATCACCCTTATTCAAAACTTTTTCTGTTACTGCCGCACAACCACGTCAGAGCGTAAAAAATAGGTCGCGGTCAGTGCTTCAAGCGCGACAGGAAATTAACCTGAGACGTTCTTGGAGTTTTTAGATTGAAGCTCGTAAGCCCGTTTGAGTTTCAGGAGCTTACTGGTCACTGTGCTGGAGGGAATTGGCAAATGATGCGCCGTAGTGAAATGACTGTATAAAGTGGATGAAAAACCGATTGTCGACGGGTATTCAGCAGAAAATCTGCCAAGTATGTAAAAAATACACGCACTGGCTGGGTGTGTGGCAATACAAAATACACGATCGGACGTCGGGCTCAAACGAGAAAAATCCGTGATGTTGATTTCGGGGTGCTTCCAATCGAATTGAGGATGACATCCGGGCTGGAATATCCAAGCGATATCTTGCTTCGTGCCATAACGTCTTCATCGAGTGCGACTGAAGAGGCATTTAACCACGTCAAAATTGGCGTCATGTGTGGCGGATGAAATTGTGGGATGAGCTCAGAATTGCGAAATGACTGTGAATTTGGTTAGCCTGAACATGGATAAAGACTGATTTGTTCTCAAAATTCGGCAAAAGACACAGTCGGAAAGAAGGCACTGGAGAAACCGATGAGACACAAACCCGCAATTTGGCTTTGTTTGACCTTGTTTCTGTCGTTCGCGCCGATCTCCGCGAACGCCGATGAAGCGGTGACTCGAACTGAAGACGTCATTTATGCACGGAAATTCGGTACAGCATTGACGCTGGACGTTTTTTCACCGAAGCAAGCCGAGGGCAAACCTGGAAACGGCGCGGCGGTGATATTTGTTGTCAGCGGTGGCTGGTACTCTTCGCACGAGGCAATCAACCAGGGATTCGTGAATGAATTTCTGAAACGTGGATACACGGTTTTCGCGGTTGTTCATGGAAGTCAGCCGAAGTTCACGATTCTGGAGATTGTCGACGACATGCATCGGGCGGTTCGTTTCATCCGCAGTCGTGCCTCAATGTATCAGATCGACCCCGACCGAATTGGCATTAGTGGCGCTTCGGCGGGTGGGCACCTGTCTCTCATGCAGGGGACGGCGGGGACGCTTGGCAATCGCGAGGCAGCTGATCCGGTCGATCGTGAGTCAAGCCGCGTTCAGGCCGTGGCGTGTTTTTTTCCGCCTACTGATTTTCTGAATTATGGTAAGCCGGATGAAAACGCGATGGGTCGAGGGATTCTTAAGAATTATCGGGCCCCATTCGACTTTCACGAGTTCGACAAAAGTATCAATGCGTTCGTCCCGATCACCGACGAGAAGCGTTTGATTGAAATCGGTCGGAACATTTCACCCGTGAACCATGTCAGCAGCGACGATCCACCAACGTTAATCATTCACGGCGATGCCGATGCTCTCGTCCCGATTCAACAGGCCGAAATCGTCATCGAAAAACTGAAGACCAGCAACGTTCCCTGCGAATTGGTCGTTCGGAAGGGGCAAGGCCATGGCTGGCCAGAACTCGGCAATGATATCGCGATCCTGGCGGACTGGTTTGATAAACATCTCGTGAAAACTCCGGAAAAGAAGTGATACGGGTTTTCTGGTAAGACAGCGGACTTCGATGCGATGGCCGATTCGTTTCGACGCAATTCTCTCGATAATGGAGAACTTAGAGGATGACCCGAATCCTGAAAGTCATAACACTTGTCTCCGCGATGACCTTTGCCTCGTTCATAAACAATCCCGTTTATTCTGAGCCAGCGGCCTTGAAATTCACAAAAGGGATCAATCAATATCCGGACGGATGGGTACCAACGGCCCACCGTGATGAGACCAGGCCTCAATTCTCATACAATGCCCAAGGAGGGCCTCGGCATCAAGGCGCGCTGATTATCACATCTTCCGACTCCGTTGGCGAAAACGGCTGGTTCCAGAAGCCATTCCCGGTCGTCGGCGGAACGTATGTTCGGTTCACGGCAGACCGTAAAACCACGCAAGTCGCAGCACCTTACCGAAGTGCTGTTGCAAGGGTTGTCTGGCTGGACGCGAATGATAAGCCGGTATTGGCGAAGGTCCCTGCAGGATTGGAATCGAAGCCCGGAATCGTCCCTCTAGCAGAGCCAGAACATCCTTTGGACAAGGAGACTTCATCTGACGGTTGGACGCACGTCGAGGGGACGTATCAGGTCCCGCCAAATGCCACGCAAGCTGTTGTTGAACTACATTTGCAATGGGCACCCAAGGGAACGTGTGAATGGAGTGACGTCCGATTTGAAGAGACGCCAACGCCGCCATCTCGAAAGGTTCGGTTGGCAACGATCCATCACGTTCCGTCAGGCCAATCGTCACAAGCGAACTGCGAAGAATTCGCACCTTTGATTGCGGAAGCAGCAAAAAAGCGTGCAGACCTTATTGTGCTCGGCGAAACGATTCCGTACGTGGGGGTGAAGAAGCAGCCTCACGAAGTCGCCGAATCGGTGCCTGGCCCGACAACTGACTATTTTGCATCGCTCGCCAAACAGCACCAGATCCACATCGTGGTCGGTCTGTACGAACGAGCCGAGCACATTGTTTACAACGTGGCAGCATTGCTGGGGCCTGATGGCAAATTGATCGGCAAGTATCGCAAAGTCTGTTTACCACACCGTGAGATCGAACAAGGGGTGACACCTGGAAATGAATATCCCGTGTTTCAGACAAAATTCGGTAAAGTCGGAATGATGGTCTGTTACGATGGCTTTTTCCCAGAAGTTGCTCGCGAATTGACAAATCGTGGTGCTGAAGTCATCGCCTGGCCTGTCTGGGGATGTAACCCGCTACTCGCTCAGGCTCGCGCCTGCGAGAATCACGTGTATCTCGTCAGCAATACTTTCTGCGATGTGAAGGCAAACTGGACGATCTCGGCTATCTACAACCATGCCGGAGAACCAATCGTCAAAGCCAACGACTGGGACGAAATTGCGATCGCAGAAGTCGATTTAAATGAGCGTTATTTCTGGCGAAATAACCTTGGTGATTTTCATTCGATGGTCCAACGGCATCGGCCTCCGTCCGCCGGCGACGTTGGATTGCGGCAGCCGCCAGATGTCAAGTCGCCTTAGGATTTGTTATTCCAAGACTCTAGTCTAACGCAAATGATGGGCCTGTCGGGCCGGTAAATTCAGCCAACAAAGATTTACTTGTTTGTTTTCATTTTCAGGAGCATCTGCATGTCACGCCTTACTCGCCGAGATTTCACGAAGGCAACGATTGTTGCCGCTGCATCTTCCGTCGTGACCGCTGCGAGCGCGAGTCGTGTGCTCGGCGCGAACGAACGCGTGCGAGTCGGGTTCATCGGACTCGGAAATCGAGGCGACCAGGTCTTGAGTGGCTTCCTCGAACAGACAGACTGTGAGGCGGCGGCTGTCTGCGACCTGTACCAGCCGTATCGGGAATTTGCTGCGACAAAAATCGGGAACCAGCCAGAACAGTTCAGTGACTACCGCAAGCTCCTGGATCGGAAGGATCTCGACGCCGTGGTCATCGCCACGCCCGACCATTGGCACGCCTTACAAATGATTCATGCGTGTCAGGCAGGAAAAGACGTTTACGTCGAAAAGCCGGTCTCAACGTTTGTAAACGAAGGTCGTGCGATGGTTAAGGCGGCACGAGAAAACCAGCGAATCGTCCAGGTTGGCATTCAGCGATTATCATCGGGTTTCTGTGGCGAAGCAGCAGAACTTATTCGTAGCGGCGCAATCGGGAAGGTCACCGTCGTAAGATGCTTTCACGTTCAAAACGAATGGCCCAAGGGGATCGGTAATCCGCCAGACGAAGAACCACCCAAAGACTTTGACTGGGACGCCTGGGTCGGACCCGCGAAGAAAAGGCAATACAACAAGAATCGAACATTTTATCGTTTTCGCTGGTTTTATGATTTTTCCGGCGGCCAACTCACCAATTTCGGTGTCCACTACCTCGCCCAGATCCATCGGTCACTGGGGGTCGACGCTCCTTTGGCAGTGATGGCCATGGGGGGCAAATTTGCCAACTACGACAATCGAGAAGTCCCAGACACGCTTGAGGTCGTCTGGCACTACCCCGGCGATACATTGGTGACCTTCTCGCAATTCAATGCGACGGGAGCCTCACCAACAGGTCGCCCCTGTGAAATTGAGTTTCGTGGGACCAAGGGGACAATGTATTTCAGCACGAGTGGTTATGAGATCGTCCCTGAAAACATCACTCCCAACGAATTTGCGGCTCGCTCGCCGATCGATCGGGAACGCGAACGAGGTTGGCGAACCGGCGCCCGACCAGAAATCGAGGCTAAGAAAGTTGATGGCGTGATTCGCGACGCCGATCACGCCCGAACATTTCTCGACAGTGTGAAAAGCCGTAAAACGCCACCTTGTGACATCGAATACGGCCATCGTTGCACTTCGGCGGCCCTGATCGCCAACATTGCACACCGTACGAAATCACTCCTCGAATGGGACGCAAAAACCGAACTTTTCACTAATAACGAATCCGCCAACAAATGGTTGAGAAGCGACTATCGAAAACCTTACGTCCTTCCGGAATGAATTTCCTGATCGCGAGTGTGGTCGTGACATTACTGGTGATTGAATTTCGTTTGCGCACCTGACGGTGAAAGGAGTTTTCAGCCTGTCACCTGATCTGCATCAAATCGATGTTTTACCCTGGATGGGATGTCGGGAACCGTTCAGTTCGTTAAGTCACCTTTTGGGGGCTGGAGTATTCGCAGGCCTGGCATCGAATCTGATTCGTCGGGGCGGGGATGACTGGCTAAGGGTAACAAGCCTGACGGTTTTTAGTGTGACATCCGTCATCCTTTTAATTCTGAGCGGAATCTATCACGTCTTCTGGCCTGGTCCGACACGTGAATTGATGTTGCGCGCTGATGTTTCTGCGGTCTTTTTGTTAATAGCGGGAAGCATGACTCCGGTTCACGCTATACTTTTTACCGGGGCGGCACGTTGGGGTGCACTCACAGTGATCTGGTTTGTCGCGATCACCGGAATTGTCTGGAGGATGTTGTTTTGCGAGAACACTCCGGGACCTGCCGGAATTGCATTTTTCCTGTTATTCGGCTGGGGAAGCGCGATTACGGCGTTTGTGATCTGGCGTCGATTCGGCTGGAAGTTCGTTCAACCTGCGGTGCTTTCTGGATTGGCGTACACGATTGGAGCGATCGGCCTGATACTTCATCGGCCAATTCTGATTGCGGGAATTATCGGCCCGCACGAAATCTGGCATGTCGCTGTTTTATGTGGGCTTGGGCTGCACTGGAGATTCGTCAATCAGTTTGCTTCAGGCCGATTTCACTGATTCAAAGAGTAATAAATTGAGATTTCTGTTTTACGTGACTTCGATTTTTCCGAACAAAACGCAATGATGATCTGTACCAGTACGACTCACCCTTGGAAGGTGCTTTTTTGCTGATCCGGGTTGTCGTTGCTTCAACCGCACTGAAAGGGCCCGACCATGACCGCGATTGACCGTCGTGATTTTCTTCAGAAATCGTCTGTGTTGGCTTCCGCCGCAACATTAGCACCATGGATGTTCAACGCGGTTTCTGCTCAAGAGAGCACTGGCCGTGACCTGAACGTCGGAGTAATTGGGACGGGACGAGGCATGGCACATGCAAATGCTGCCCTGAACGCCAAGGGTGTTTCACTCAATTATGTCTGTGACGTGGACCAGAATCGACTGGCACTGGCGATGAAGACGGTCGAAGGACGCGGCGCCAAACCAAAAGGGATCAGTGATTTCCGACAGATGCTTGACGATCCCAAGCTGGATGCCGTTTTTATCGCGACATGTAACCATTGGCACGCTCCCGCGACGATTCTAGCATGTTCAGCGGGAAAGCATGTTTACGTTGAAAAGCCCGGGAGTCATAACGCACGTGAAGGCGAATTGATGGTCCAGGCGGCGAGAAAGAACCAGCGCCGTGTCCAGATGGGTAATCAGCGGCGGACATGGCCCGGTATCAGGGAAGCCATCAGCAAGCTGAAAGATGGCGCCATTGGAAAAGTCTTGTTTGCACGCTGCTGGTATGACGCAGATCGCAAATCGATCGGCAAAGGAAAGCAGATCCCGGTGCCCGATTACCTGGATTATTCCACCTGGCAAGGTCCGGCGCCCGAGCGGCCCTATGTGGACAATCTCGTGCACTATAACTGGCACTGGCGATGGCATTGGGGCGGTGGAGAGTTGGCCAATAACGGGATCCATTCTTTGGACGTGGCCCGGTGGGGATTGGGTGTCGACTACCCCACTCAGATAAGTTTTCTCGGAGGCCGCTATCATTTCGACGACGACCAGGAAACACCTGATACCGGCGTAGCAGTGTTCCATTTTGGAGACAAAGGTTGCAGCTGGGAAGTCAGCAGTTGCCTGCCGCGCCGCGATGAAAAACATAGTATTGTGAATTTCTACGGGACTGAGGGGACGATGAACATCATCGACACCGGTTACCGCATCCTGAATCCAAAAGGGGAGGAAATCGGCAAGGGAAGTGGAAGTGGCGGGGAGCAAGAACACATACAAAACTTCCTGGACTCGATTCGGTCGGGAAATCCACTCAATTCCGAAATCGAAGAAGGGCAACGAAGTACTCTTATGTGCCACCTGGGGAATATCTCTTACAAACTGGGAAGGATGATCAAGTTCGATCCAGAAACGCGAACGATCATTGGTGATAAAGAGGCCACGGCACTCTGGGGTCGGGAATATCGAAAAGGTTGGGAACCGATCGTCTGACCGCCGATCCAGGATGAAGACCATCAGGCAAACAACACTTCGCGGAATGCCGATCGATTTGATCCGAGTAGTGGGCACGCACGTTCCTAATCGAGTAGGATCAATATTCCAGCTTTGTGGCAGAGGATCTCGACATTCTGTGTCATCAAACGCGGTTGTTATGGCCCTGATCATCCAGGAGGTGCAGAATCATGGAACTGAACGAATTTGAAGGATCACCTAAGACATGGCCTCCATTGGGAATGCCGACAGGCAGCGTTCGAGCGTTGTTAGGTCTGCTTGTGGTGGCGGTGGTGATCACAAAGTTGGCTCGTTTTGATACCTTTCAAACCGAGGGTGACAAGCTTTGGATTGTCACTCTTTTGATTTCGCTGACACACTATTTTACGTCGCGTCGATTTGTGGCTCTGACACCGGAAATCCGTCGCCAACTTGAAGACGACGGCGTGATCGACAGGGAACGTAATCCCCTGTTTTTGCCTCAAAATTCGATCAGAGTCATTATTGTCGGTGCGTTTGGTTGGTTAGCCTATTACCTGTACTCGAATGGTCGACTGCAGGAACACCACGCCGCGTCGCTACTGGGAATGATGGCCGCCTTTCTCCTGGGAGCTATGGTTCGAGGGATCGGCCACTGGTGGAACGGATATCGAATTCAAAAATCTGCGGGCACTTGGGGAGACTTGAAGGCGCTTGCAGTGCTCGGAGCGTTGACGCTGGTTGCGATCCCTGAATTTCTCGACCGGCAGGACGCGGTCCCGACCGTTTTTTACCGAGTAGCGCTTGGATTTACGCTGTTTTACTTTGGTTCACGATGATTACGCATCGTTGACTGGCCTCGAATTGTTTCTGATGAGAACGAACAGCCCTACAAAACGTGGCGAGATGAATTGGTACCTCGTCGCCAACGTCAGTAACGGGCTGAACATCAACGGGAATCAGATCAGAAGGACGCTATCCCATGCCACGTTTGAGCATCGCTGCTGCATGTTGTTTGTGGTCGTTTTTTGTAACATCCATCATCGAAGCCAATGAACCAGGCCAATCCGCTTCAGCCGCGAATCGATCTTCTAACAGTACCGATTGGCCGTGGTGGCGCGGTCCAGAACGAAACGGAGTGGCCTCGTCAGACCAGAAGCCGCCGCTCAGTTGGAGTGAAACCGAAAACGTCGTCTGGAAGTCAACCGTTCCAGGTCGAGGGCACGGCTCGCCAATCGTCGTGGGTGATCAAATATTTCTGTTGACCGCTGAACATGATCGAGAAGTTCAATCGGTCATCTGCTACAGCCGGAAGTCGGGAGACCGAATGTGGCAAAAGGAGCTCCATAAGGGGGGGCTGAATCTGAAGGGTAACTCGAAAAGCTCGCTCGCCAACTCCACCGTCGCTTGCGATGGTGATCGAGTTTTCGCCAGTTTTCTGCATGATGGGGCCGTGTATGCCACCGCTCTTGGATTGGACGGGCAGCAGATCTGGCAGACGAAAATCACTGACTACATCCTGCATCAGGGGTTTGGATCTTCTCCGACCGTCTATGGTCCGCTCGTGATTGTTTCCGCTGACAATAAAGGGACTGGGGCAATCGTGGGGCTGGAACGGACAACAGGCAAGATTGTCTGGAAGCAGGACCGACCGAAACTTCCAAACTATACGTCACCGATTATTCTGAGCGTCGCCGGAAAAGAACAGCTTTTTTTCAGTGGCTGCAATCTTGTCACCAGTTTTGATCCCTTGACCGGAAACAAATTATGGGAGATCAAGGGTTCAACAGAAGAATGCGTCACTTCAACTGTGACTGACGGCAATTTAATCTATACGAGCGGTGGGTACCCCAGAAACCATCTGAGTGCGATCCACGCTGACGGATCTGGGAAAGTCGCGTGGGAAAATGGCACAAGAGTCTATGTCCCTTCCCTGTTGCAGAAAGATGGTTACCTGTACGCGGTATTGGATGCCGGCGTAGCAACTTGCTGGAAGTCAGATACCGGCGAAGAAAAATGGAAACAGCGTCTTGAGGGAACATTCAGCGCGTCTCCTGTTCTCGTAGGGGATCTGATTTTCGCGACGAATGAAACGGGAATGACCTGGATATTCAAAGCTTCCCCTGCTGGGTTCGAAAAAATCGCCGAGAACAAACTCGCCGACGACGTCTTTGCCACTCCCACGATCTGTGGCAGTCGAATCTACATGCGGGTCGCAACAAAGTCTGACGACAAGCGTCAGGAGTTCTTGTTTTGCCTCGGAAACAACTGAGTATCATCGCTGATTAACTTCGAAGGTCGCTGGCAGTCGTCGGACTAGTTCTGCTAAGCGAAATGCCGCTCAAGTTCGGTCATTTTTGACCTTGAAAATGGTATGTAGAATCCGGATTCGAGAATTCTTCCCATGCTGGCTGCTGAAGCCGCTTTTCGCCGTTTTCAACGAGCTGACTGCAGAGTTCGCCACCGGCACATGTGTGTTTTCGCTATCCGATTTTTTTATTTCTGACGAGCAATGGCGAGCTTCGACAGGCCGGCAATGGACTTGTCACGCCGTCACTGACTGTCATTGGCGGTTGTTCGCGGACCGCATCGTAAGGAACGGACGCGTCCGGCGTGGCCCGTCGAGGGCTTTCGTACGTTCTTCCTATTGTACATCGGCTGAATATAAGTCCTTATTTTGCTGTGGCATGCGTCGAAGCAGGTCGAAGGGTTGCCGTCAGATCGGATCGAAGTGCTAATTTCAATTCTGCTTTGATCGTAAGGTCGCAAGATCGGCATCAACCATTCAATTTAGAGGACGTTCAGCGGAGTTGTGGGGAACATGAATGCTTGTGTGACGCGTTCCATCCTGTTTTAAGGATAGTGTTTACGTCGTTTCTTCTAGCATTTCTTTCGTTCGTGCAGTCCTTATTTTGCACCGCCAGTACTTTGGTGTTGATCGAAGTACAGACGAATACGGTCTTTTTTATATTTTTTGGCGAATTTGACCATTGACGTGTACGAACGACGGTCTAGAACCATTTCGAGCCGGATGAATTACTGAGTCTGACAAACAAATCAGGCTTGCAAGCGATGCAGATCCGGTTTGTTGAACGATCGGTTTTAACGCGTTGGACTTCGTTGAAAGGGTCATCGCGGCGAGAGGAGACCACGGTTGAGGTGGTCGAATGCGTTGCTCTCCGTGGTGGGTGATGACTCCCTTGGGGCGAATCGCCGAGTCCTCTTCGGAAGTGTGCATAGGAATCTTCAAAAGGGCCAATTGAAATGAGAACTATGAAGTCGTGGGTCACTGCTGTTGTTGCTTGCTCAGCCATCGCCAGCCAGGCAGATGCCGACGTTTTCATGGTTGGCAGTTTTGCAGAAACTCGCGACAGGGGTGCTTTGGTGTCGTCTGATGTCACTGATAGGGAATCAGTTGGTAGCACAAGTCGATTGCGTGCCGTTTTTGTTTCTGGCAGCTTGATCAATAAGCGAAGTACGGGGTCTTGGCTGATGTCTCAATGCGTGAGACGCGGTGTCGCAGCCGAACCGCGCCAGGATGAAGCAAAGCGATTCCCCGGTCGCGGTCAGCAAGTGACTCCAGTGCCACCCGCCGGTACAGAATCGCAGCCGATTTCAACCTTCGCCCATTTTGCACAACAGTTTAAAAGCAATCGAGATGTTGGAGCCGACCAGGCGGCCAGTCGTGATGCAGCCGAAATCGTACCAAGTACATCGAATATGACATTGATTGGCTTGTTCGCATTCGCTCTGGCGGGGGTTACGGCTTTCATCGGCGTGGGTCGGAAAGTTTTTTCGGGTTCACCGACCACCTTCGCCACTCTCAATTGAACTGATCATTTGCGAGAGAGGCGTTCGTCAGAAGGAAGAATGACGCCCACTCCATGCAGTTTTGTCCGCTCGGTTTCAGCCCCATGTTGACGGCGTAGTCGGATTGGAAAAATGTCAACAATGCCATCGATTGAAAGCAGAGCAGGATAGATTTACCTCGCTCCGAAGATTGTGCTGAATCGCGAGGTCATTGCCGGGTCGACATCCACTGTCGTTTAAAGTCGTCGAGGGAGAGGCAGGCCGTGAGCAAACGAGAAGCTTTTTGCAATATTGATCTCATTCGCGCTCACGCCCCTCAGGCTCCGCGTCCCAATTTTCCTCACCGAGTTCTCTCGGACGGAATGAAACAGCGTGTTTCATCTCTCAAAGGTTTTCTAGATTTAAGGACTATCCCCATGATCGCCTCTACGAAACAGTTCAGTAACATTTCCATTACGCTTGGGAACTTCCCGATCATTATCGTAACGTGCCTTTTCTTAACCGTTGCAGACGCTGTGCGCGTCTTCGCGGCACGATTGCAGCTACCAAATGCAGATCGCTTCTGGTGATCAAGACGATATCTTCATTCCGTCGTGCTGACTTCGCCATAGATTGCGACGCACTCTGTCAATTTCGTGCATCGCGACGCCTCAATCAGCTCGAACCGGAAAAATAAATCGAGACGAGCTTAGTACAGCCATAAATAAAGATCTGCAGCGCGGCAATTTGTCTGATGAATCTGCTCTGACTGACTTCGAGAACTAATTTGAGACGTATCTGCGCTTTATACACGTTTGCTCAATATCAAATAAGGCCTACGCCAATGAGATTTAGTACGTACGTCAGCAATCTGCGCAGTGTCGTTTCAAGTTCAATCCGAATTACGACAATCGCGGCCGTCGCTTGCTCGATCCATAATGCGCAAGCCGCTCACGCGGGCTTGATTGAAGCCGCGAAACACTCAAGTTCCAAGGCATCCTCTGCCAAAGCCGCCGTCGATTCAGGCGATTCGCCTGCTGATGATTCCACAAAGAATAAAACCCCATCAGTCTTGTGGTTGCTTAAGCTTACCGGCAATTCAGTGAACATGTCTGCCGGATACCACGCTAAGTCCTTGGATTTGTCAACCTTGCATGAGTCAAAGACTCTGGACCTCACGCTCGGGGAGTTCACTGCGGCTCTGATCAACGCTCACGCCTCTGCGAGTCTCAGGTTTGCTTCCAGCGACGATGCCGGTCAAGTCTTGCGTTGCTGTGACGGGGGCGATGCCTCTGCACTCTCAGATCAAGACGAGTTGCTTTCAATCGGGTTTAAAGATCATCGCGGCGATCACATCAATCAATTCCAGGTCTGCGATCAGGAGAATGATTCCGTGTTTCTCCATCTTCGGTCACAAACAGCAAGCGATCAGGATCATCAGTCTTTGCACTCAAGGGCTGCAGCATTCACTACGACGTTTATCGCGAAAGATGTGACGCCGGGCAAAACGGCGTCCATTCGAATGCCTGAACGTGCAGCGACAGATCAAGAGTATTCTGATGGCGAGAATTTCGATGAAGAGTCCGATGAAGGCTCCTGGGACGAGAAATCGGACGACTTTGCCGCTGAAGATCCTCAGTTGTCATTTGCAGACGCAGACGCCTTCGATCCTTGGAAAGCATCAGTGGCCTTCCTGGTGATAGGCATCATTGCTCTTATTGTAAACATTATTCCGCGAATGCGAGTCCTGAGTACACAGGCGTAACGTACACACTTTATCGCGAGCAGGAACTGCGTATGTGTTAATTATCAATTGTGACTTTCCATGTTTCGTTAAATGAGTGTCTGGGTCGCCTTCAATCACTGATATTCTGTTAGTCAATGTGACTTGCAGATTTAGCCCCCCGATTCTGCCGCCTGAAAAGGTGTATTCTGCAGGGTCTGTCTTAAGAATGAGGATCTGATGAATGGTTTGTTTTCGGAAGCTTGTACTTGCGGCCGTCGCAAGTGGCATATTATCGTTGGGGAGTGCCCTCAGGGCAGGGGTTATTTACGATAACCTGCCTCCCCTGTCCACTTCCGGTGGAACTGATGCGATTTACGTGGATGGACCTGCGTATAACTCCTTTTCCACAGGAGATACCGCTTCACAGTTGCTCGATGTCAAATTGTTTCTTTCTGGAACTCTCGGCAGCCGGTCGAGCTTCACGGTGAGTCTGTTGAGCGACTCATCTAGCACACCTGGCACACCAGGCTCACTTCTCACGACGCTTGGAACCTTCAGCGACAGTACTTTAAACTTTGTTGCGCCTTCTGTGTACGACATTTCTGTTGCGAACTATGATCTCGCTCCGGATACCCGTTATTGGATTGAGCTGAGCGGTGCTTCGTCAGTCGCGGCGTGGAGCTACGCATCGAATGTGACTGGAGCGGGAATCGGAGGAGAATACAATGCCTACAGTCCAGGAGGCGATCTCACAGTGAGTCCGAATACGCATGACACTGCTCCTTACCTCATGCGAGTGACAACAACGCAAACATCGAACCTGCCACCTGTCATAGTTGACCCTACTCCTAACCCGCCCGATCCCAATCCGCCCAATCCTCCTTCGTCACTCCCAGAGCCCGGGACACTTTGCCAAGCTCTCACTGCGCTCGCGATCGGAACTGTCGTGATTGCCCGTCGTCGCATTATTGGAACCTGACCACGATAATTCTTAGCAAGTTCCTGGGGGACGCTTGCTGAGATGTATACCAAAGATGCCGTGTGTATACGGATGTTTCGAGCCGATGTTGGCTTGATGCATCCGTGTTCCACTTCTTTGGGGCATTGCCTTGTTCAAAAAATTTGATTTATGATTTAATGTCAAACAAAAATCCTGCCGAGTACAGTTGGGCAGACACTAATGTTTTTTCCTTTTTTGCAGCCGATAGCGAAGACGCGGATTTGATATTTGCCAACTTTATTTTGATTGGAGCATCTTTGATCGGGCAACTGTGATAAGCCGCGGGGGTTTCGGCCAATTACGCCGAAGCTCATTGCGTTCCCTGAACTTTGTTGAAGGTACGGTCATCAATCTCATTAATCATTTGTTAGCTTATTGAAGCGACCTCGTCGGCCCACTTGTTTTCAGGAGGGTTGTCATGGGTGTTGGAAAATAAGGCAATTGATTTGGCGGTATTGTTTTGGTGTATAAGGCAAGACTTCCGCGTTGGTTGTCTGGTTACAGTCAAGATCGATTGTTTACAATCTACATGACAGGCTTGTGCCAAATATCAACAAATACGAATGCTCATCACATTTGCTGAGCATTCTTGCTTCGGTGTGATCGATAGCCGAGTTAGTCTCGTTACCGTTGACGGTTACACTTCGCTGCGCCCTGTTTGAGTCAATTGATGAGCTGTTAGTCAACGTGACTTTCAGTCTGGCCGAGCCCGATTCTGCCATCAAAATCAAGCGTTTTGTGCAGAATTTGTCCTAAGAATGAGGGTTTGACGAATGTTGTTTTTTAGGAAGCTTGTGTTTCTGGCTTTATCAATTGGCATTTTCTCTTTTGAAAATGCTGCAGATGCAGGTGTGATCTACAATAACCTTCCTCCGGTGACCTCGATTGGCGGTACGGACCCGATCGCAGTCGATGGTCCGTCTTATAACTCTTTTTCAACAGGCAGCAGCGTTGCAGTACTTACTGACGTTAAAATGTTACTTCAGAGAAGCCTGGGCACTGCGTCCCATTTCACGGTCACACTTCTCAGTGACTCATCAAAATCTCCTGGAGCCTTTATTAAGACGCTAGGTAATTTTAATGACAGCGATTTATCGTTGTCGGCGTCGGTGTATGATATTTCTGTGAATTCGTATGTACTGGCAGCGAACACTCGGTATTGGATTGAGTTGAACAGCGTGTCAGGCGCGACTTCGGTTGTGGAGTGGAACTATGCATCATCGAGTGCCGGGGTGGGTGTGAGCAACGAATACTGGGCCTATAGTCCAGGCGGTGTTCTCACTGTGTATGCAAATGCTGATTCATCGACTCCCTATCAGATGTCCGTGACGACGTCATCAGCAGTTCCGGAACCTGGAACGCTTGGTCAGGTTTTGGCGACGCTTGGAGTCGGTGCGTTTTTTGCGGCGCGTCGGAAGGCTCGTTAGTAACAAGAATCACCGGAATATCTTGCGGAATTTGGTGTCGAGTTCATTGATTCGACGCAACTCAGGGAATGCCGTATCAAGCGAGTTTTTCGGCTTGATACGGCATTGTTTTTTGGCCGCCCGCTTTTCTTGCGACCGCAGTTAATAAGCGTCTTGTTTTGATAATGACAATGATCAGCCAGGAAAGGTTTGATAGGTATGCAAGCCATAACCACGACAACATTGCGCATTTACTGAATTGCGGCAGGGGCTGTATCAATCGATCTACGCGGACGATCGAGCCGTTCTAGGATTGAGGGGGTTGATGAATTCATCTGCGAAGAACGAGATCGGCTTGAGGGCATGGATGTCCCCTCTTGTGCATGTCACGATGGAAATGTAAAAATACTTTCTGAATATGACAAGAGCCGCAATCGATATTCGAACCCAACCAGGGATTTCAATTGTTTTGAGTCCAGGAAATAGTTCGTCATCGGGGATAAGCATTTATCGGGAAATTACCAGGCATTGAATACTCGGGGACTTCGTATCATTCAATCATGTGCTATCTGGCCTTGATGACTCAAACTCATTTACCGAGAGGATCGTCATGATTTCTCGAAACCACTTTGATCGCCGTCGCTTTCTGCAAGTTGGAGCCGTCGGGGTCGTTGGATCCGCGCTGCCATTTTCACCTGGAACTGCCGCTGCTTCGCATGGAACAGGTCGCGCGAAATCGGTTTTGCTGGTCTTGCTCAGTGGAGGGCCAAGCCAGTTAGACACGCTCGACCCGAAGCCGAACTCACCAGCAGAGGTCCGAGGTGAATTCGCGGCGATTGAGACGGCTGTACCGGGGATCTCGATTTGTGAACACCTGCCGAAACTCGCTCAACAGATGAGTCGCTGGTCAATCATTCGCTCGCTGGCTCATTTAGAGCACAATCATCTCTTGGCAACTCATGTTGCGCTCACTGGACGGCCCACGCCGATTCCACGTGGCGGAAGCGATCTGGATCGCGTTGAATCTCGCTTTGATTTTCCGAATGTCGCGTCAGCGCTTGATTGGATCCGGCCCAGAAACGATGGGATCCCGACCGGCGTGTCATTGCCGAATTACTTCATCGAAGGTCCACTCACCTGGCCAGGTCAGTACGCTGGATTTCTCGGGCCAAAGCATGATCCGTGGCAGATCAATCAAGATCCGAATGACCCGAATTTTCGTATTGACTCCCTGAGTCTTCAACCAGGGGTGACGTCGCCACGACTGTTGTCGCGTCAGCATTTGCTCGACGAACTGAACCGAAATTCGACGTCTTGCACGGACAGCGGCCGTATGGAATCGTTTGGCCAGCAGCAAGAACTTGCTTTATCTTTGCTCACGTCAGACCGTGTTGCGAAGGCGTTCGAGATTCAACGGGAAGAAGCAGCGGTCCGTGACCGTTACGGTCGCAACAAGTTTGGTCAATCTCTTTTGTTGTCACGTCGGCTGATTGAAGCGGGAGTCCCGATTGTTCAGGCCGCGATGGGGATCGTTCAAACCTGGGATACTCACGTGGATAACTGGGGGCGATTAAAGAACACGCTCTTGCCTCAATTGGATCTGGGGCTTGCCGCCTTGATGGATGACCTTGCGGACACCGGGCTTCTCGAACAGACAATGGTGATTGTCATGGGCGAGTTTGGGCGAACGCCAAGGATTTCCACATTGCCGGGGCAATCGATTCCCGGCCGCGATCACTGGGCGCATACCTATTCAGGATTATTTGCAGGCGCAGGGATTCGCGGTGGCCAGGTCATTGGAAAAACGGACGACATCGCCGCTTACCCTGTCTCACGATCGTGGTCGCCCGCCGATGTTTGTACGACCTTGTTTGATGCCCTCGGAGTGAGCCACGACGCATCCATCAACGATCCGCTTGGCCGAGCTAATCATCTGTTAAACGGCGACATTATTGAGCCGCTTTACACGGGCACCATCTTTTAGCGATTCAAGGCCGAGTGCAGGTGCTCTCTGCGAGTGCCTGTAGTTTGGCTCGGCAGGAACTCAACTAACCGCCTTTTGGGCTTCACAGCACCATTTAAAGAGCCGTAACACGTATTTCTACCGTGGTGCCGAAGACTGTTCAAAACGGACCAATAAACAGCTTCGCAGGCACTTCGCAGCCAAGTCAGCTGCGACGATTTCGAAGCGGTCTCGGCCGTCGGACTATGGCTTTGCGGGCTTTTCGTCTGGATTTTCTGAAGGCTTTTCTGCAAGGATCTTTTTGAAGTCGGGGTCATCGCGGATGACTTTGAAATCGGGGTCTTTTGCCATCCAGGCATAATCGTCGAAGCCCTGTTTAAATGAATCGCGCAAGTCGGTGAGTGCTCGTTTGCGATAGGCTTCGCGTACGTTGGCTCGGTCAGGCAGGTCGGTCTGCTTGTCAACTTGTTCTACGGCTCGCGAATAAGCACATGCAGAATTATAAAGAAATAGTGCGTTCATCGCTTTTCTGTTTGGATCACGAGGATCGTCCGTCGGCCGATGCTCTTCAAGGAACTTCAATCCTTCCGCGAGTCTCCCGTCTGCAATTCGAGCGATTGCAAAGCTCGTGGCAAATTCACTCGGAAACTGCGGCTCATGCTTGAGTTCGATGACTTTGTCAAAATCTTTGCACGCGTCACCGAATTTCTCTTGTTTCAGGAATAACTGACCGCGCCCAAGATAGGCTTCGGGGAGTTCTGCATCGAGTTGAATCGCCATGTTGTAGGCCTCCATTGCCTCCTTTTCCTGTTGATTTTTACTGAGCGCGTCTCCCTGGAATGCGTACTGAAATCCAGGTGAACGTTGACGCAATGCCAACAGGGCTGTGTTAGCATAATTTTTTTTGCTCGGGTCACCGGAGTCGCGTGCCTTGATTAATGCGGCACGAGCCGTTGGTGTTCCGAAGTTCGCCAAGGACTGCATGATATTGCCAAGCAGGTGATTCGTCCTTTGTTTCTCAATCGCGACGACCAGCAGTCGTTCACTTTCAGGGCTTCCATCCGCAGTTAACGCAGTCGCAGCGGTCGTAACAAGTTGATTATCGTTCGACAGAAGCGCGTCACCACAGATCTCACGGAATTTTGTGTGCCGGAAAATCTTCAGTCCCTGCAAGATTTGGGCTTTTTCGTTGTTATTCAAAGAGACGTATTTTTGAACCAGCTTGTCGGCGACCTCCATGTCTCCTATTTGAATGAGCAGGTTGATCGAGGTGACGCGGTCATTTCCGGATTCCAATTGTTTCAGCAGCAATGGGATGGCGCGAGCATCCTTCGTCCGTGAGAGTAATTGGACGACATTTACATCGGGCGGGCCGGATTCCAGCATTTTCAGTGCATATTCGATCGACAGAGCTTCGCTTCGCTGATCATTTCGCTGGGATAATGTCTGGAACGCCTGATCTCGAATGATTTTATCTGGCGATTTCAGGGCTCGTTCCAGGACATCAATTAATTGAGGATGTCCTACTTGGACGAGAGCCTTCAGCGATTCAGCATCCATTCCCGCCGGGCCATTTGACACGAATTCGTACAGAGCGTCCGACCAGATCGGGCGAGGATACTTGGCAAGTACTTGCACAATTTTTTTTCTCGATTCCACAGGTTCATTTTTCAACAACGCGAGCAATGCATCATGCGCCGCTCCGAATCGAGATCCGGCAAGGCTTTCAATCGCGGCTGACGACAACGGTTCGATATTACGTTTCGCGTACAAAACTAACTTTTCGACCGCTTGCGGCTCACCGAAATGACTGAGTGCTTGCAGTGCCGCCTTCTGTAACTCGGGATCTTTCTCTTCTGCCCAATCAAAAATCTGCGGAAGGTTTTCGACATCGAGTCGGCCGCCTCCATAGGCCAACGCTGCGGCGCGTGATAAGGGGTGTCCCGTTCGTATTTCTTTGAGCAATTCATCGCGAGGAAGATTAAGGTAAGCGGTCCTCAGTGCTGCCCCTACCGATTCGGACGATGTTTTGTGCATTCTGACTTGGCCGTTCACCCGCATGTTGAAAGTCTGATTTCTCGCTTGAACGTCGTCGCTGACAGGAAATTCAGTGAGATGAAATTCTTGAATTGCAGCTGGAATCACTGGATACAACTGATTTGGATTGTTGTTGCCATGATTTCCTGATGCGGCAGATTGCAGCCAATTCATCAACTGGGGATCAGGCGGAGTTGCGCCGTCGACCCATCGCACGACAACGCGAGCAACTTTCTTTGCGACGACTGCATCGAGTTCATCAGCGAATGCTCCCGCATTAAACGTATTAATTGCTCCGCTGATCGTGAACAGGGCAAGGCTCTGCTTCGGACCGATCCGCTCGACATCAAGGCTTAACTGGGCGCGTTGCAGGTCGTTGACGTTGATTTCTTTGGTGACGTCACCAAGTTTGATTTTCAGCAAGCATTTGGGGACGTTCGGTCCAATTGGCAGATCAGTGTAAACTAACCAGATGCCAGTCTGGCCACCGGCGGGAAGCTTCCATTCTTTCAACGGCTTCATTGTCGAAATCGAGTAATTCTGCTTCGCAAATTGAAACTGGTGGTTCTGTAGTTGCTGCGGAATTTCCTTCAGCTTTCTCTCTTCTCCGTCGATTTCGGCGATCACTTGATCGCGAGGGATCGTGAATGACTGTTTCGTTGTGTTGGCCAGCATCACATGCAGAATCAGGTAACGCGTCTGGGCGTTTCCTGAAAAAAACAGTCCCATGTGAGCCACGTCAAGCATGGCCATGACTTGCTCGTCGACGCGCGTTACGGCTCCGGGTGCTCCGTTTCTCAGTCGATCGATTTCCGCTTCCAGCTTATTAATTCGTTCAACCAGTTTCCGCAACGAAACCGGGTCGGTCGAGGTATCAAGCTTCGGTGCATCCTCTTGTGCTCTGGCCGCGTTTTGCAAACCAATCGGGGATGCCGTTAGAAATACAATCCAGGCAACCAATGTAACCAAGGTTCGGATAATGATTCTCTGCATGTTTTTTAATCCCTCATACGATCACCGATCCTACGGAAAGATCGATCCACGTATGAAATTCCTGGCCCGGCCCCAAGACGCGCCAGCCTACGTCGAGACCACTCGTTTGTAAGTTTATCGCGTCTGTCGGGCATGTATACGGTTCAAGACAAACGGCAGATCGATTCGGCGGGGTGAACGCGACGATTTCGCGGAAGATCGGTGGACAGGTCAGCGTCACCTGAAGGCCGGCTGATTCATCCATGACCAGACAGTCGAATTGCGGGCCGTCACATTCCAGCCCGGTGTAAACGTCGTCCAGCTTGAGGACGTTCAGGTAAGCTCCATCGCGCAGATCGTAAGAATCATCGAGCGCTACGGTCTTTCCCGTTGGCAAACAATCCTGGAGCTCCCATCGCCTTTGAGCGGGGACCTCGACGAGACAGTCGTCATAACGGCTTTCAGTGGTCAATGGAACTTTAAAGTAGGGATGCGTACCTAATCCCCAGGGAAGTGGCCGACTGTCGGGGTTCAAGATACGAAACCGGGCTCGCAGCCGCGATCGCACGAGTTCATAGTCAACTTCGATGACAAAATCGGCAGGCCAAAGTGATCTTCGATCCGGGGCATCAACGCTCAGTTGAAATTGGCCGGTGACGAAATCATCTGATTGACGCACAACTCGCCATGGCCGATCCATACACAATCCATGAATCGCATTACCCCATTTGTCGGTTCCAGGCAAAGCGAAATCATTTCCGTTCCAGGTAAATTTGCCGTTGCGGATTCGGTTGGGAAACGGAAAAAGGATCGGAATTCCACTGCTGCTGGGCTGCTCGTTTCCTGACTCAAAATTCGGGACCGAATCCAGGACGTCGACCGTTTTCCCCTCAACCACACCCCGAAAATCAAAGCAGTTGAACCCAAGGTTTGGAAGGATTCGAGCCGTTGAACCGCTGAGATGATCGCGAATCGTAATAACGGTCATAAAGTCGCCGAACAAGATAGTGGAAACAATCGGGGTCGGAATTCAAAATCAGAACGCACAAGAGTTGGACCAGAGTTCCGTCGCCCCCGCGAACGAGTCACTGAATGAACTATAGCAAACCGACCGCTGCAAACCAGCTGGATCCTAACGAACGTACGAAACCGGGTCGACCAGGCCTGCGTCGGCGAACCCCTTCATTCGAAGCTGGCACGAATCGCAACGTCCACACGATCGACCTATCGGATCGGGATCATAGCAACTGTGTGTTAACGAATAGTCGACACCCAGCTCGATTCCCTGCCGAATAATCTCTGCCTTAGAGAGTGAGACAAGAGGTGCATGAATCGTCCACGTCGCAGTTCCTTCAACTCCTGATTTCGTCGCAAGGTTTGCCAGCTTTTGAAATGCCGTGATGAATTCCGGACGACAGTCAGGATATCCGCTGTAATCGACCGCGTTGACTCCAATGAACAGATCCATGGCACCCAGAACTTCGGCCCAGCCGAGTGCGACCGATAGAAAGATCGTATTTCGCGCGGGAACGTATGTAATTGGGACCCCGCCTGACATTTCTGATTCGGATCGGTCCTTGGGGACGGCAATATTGTCCGTCAGTGCCGAACCGCCAAATGCCCTGAGGTCGAGTGGCACGATAACGTGGCGTGCGACGTTCGCCGCAGCACAAACGCGCCGAGCCGCCTCCAGCTCGAATCGATGTCTCTGCCCGTAGTCAAAACTCATGGCATTTAATTCGTATCCGCTTTTGGCAGCCATCGCCAGGATTGTCGCAGAATCCAACCCACCGCTCACTAACACAACTGCTTTTTGCGAAACTGCATTCATTTCAATTCGCCCAAACAATAAGAGACTGCCCTGGAAAAGCGATCTCAGCAGGAAGGGGCGACTGCGGCAAGTGCATCGCTTCAGATTTCGGATTTCAGCAGACCGAATTACCGGCAAATCCCAAGTCCGCAATCTGAAAACGCCTGCCTAATCCATCCATCATCACTCCTGATTTTTCGGTCGATTCACGCCAGACAGAACCCATCTTGACCAAACTCTAAGGGTTCGCATATACGACGGCTCGTTTTCAGGCTGTTCATTCTTTGAGACGAAGTTTTGCTCATGCGGCAAGTGGAACGCTATGTCTTGGTGGAATTGCTCCGCGTTTTTGGCGGTTTAATCACCATTTCCACATTGCTACTGGTCTTTGTTGGAGTATTTGGCGAAGCGAGAAAGTTCGATCTCGGTATCTGGCAGGTCTTGCAAATCATGCCGTATGTCATACCGAGCCTGATGCCTTACACGATTCCCGCGACACTTCTTCTAAGCGTCTGTGTGGTTTATGGTCGGATGGCCGGTGATAACGAGATTATTGCCGTTCGTGCGGCGGGAATTCACGTCATGCACTTGATGTGGCCTTCGTTCTTTCTTGCGGGAATCCTCAGTGTTTTAGCACTGTTTCTGACAGATCAGATCATCCCCTGGTCATTCGGAAACATTGAACGCATCGTCGCGCTCGCGATTGAGGACATCATTTTCGACAAGTTGCGAACCGAGAACCAGATTAACGACAAGGATCACGGGATCACGATCAATGTGACCGGGGTTAAAGGACGGACATTGATCCATCCGACGATTAAATACACGCCGCGAGGTGGTCAATCGGTGATTATGCAGGCGAGTGAAGCCCAGATCGAATTCGACGTCAAAAACCAGACGTTCTATCTCAGCCTGTGGGGGATGCAGGGGAATTTTGCCGGAAAGAACTCGACGTTTTATCTCGAGCACGACCGTATTCCTCAGCATCTACCGCGTCATGGCGAATCAGCGGGAAACCGTGTGTTGCGCACACAGGACCTGATGCGCGAAATGGAACTGATGAAACAACGTCAAGTTGACATCAGACGCAAGCAGGCCGTCGAAGCATCGTTTGCACTCGCCAGGGGTGACTTCGACGGAATGCTCAGCGACAGCTTTCGCGGGCATCAGGGTGGAATCGAAGCGGCGACAAATTCAATCCACGGATTGAGGACGGAGTATTACAACCGTTTTGCAATGTCCGTCAGTTGCTTCTTTTTCGTATTGCTGGGCAGTCCTTTCGCGATCCTGATGGCAAAGAAGCAGTTTCTCACCTGCTTCCTGTTCTGCTTCCTTCCAATCCTGACGGTTTATTATCCGATTGCGATGATGACACAGAATATGGCAAAGAGCGGCCAAATCGATCCAATCTGGTCTGCCTGGCTGGCGAATCTGGCGTTGCTGATCGCAGGCGGATATTACATTCACCGAGTGCTGAAAAATTAACGAAACGCTGAAAAGGGCATTTTGAACGTTTCGGCGACGGGTTTATTAGTAATCTTGCCTTTGTGCATATTGATCGCGTTCACGAAGCCGGGGTCGGCTGCTGCCGTTGCTTCCAGCCCCTGGTTTGCCAGTCGCAGAACATACGGAAGAGTCACGTTACAAAGTGCATGTGTGCTCGTTCGTCCGACGGCTCCCGGCATGTTCGTCACGCAATAATGGACGATCCCGTCCACCACGTACGTCGGGCTCGAATGTGTCGTCGGGCGAGTTGTTTCAAAGCATCCTCCCTGGTCGACAGCGACATCGATGATTACCGCACCCGGTTTCATTAACTTTAAATCTTCGTGCGTCACAAGTCGTGGTGCACGGGCACCTTCGACCAGAACTGCGCCGATGACGAGGTCTGCCAGTTGCAGTTGCTCACGAATATTGTGGCGATCACTGAAGACCGTGTTAACGTTTGGTGGCATGATATCTTCCAGATATCGCAGCCGATCAACGTTGACGTCCAGGATCACAACATCCGCCTGGAATCCGGCCGCGATTCTTGCCGCGTTCTTTCCCACGACACCTCCTCCAAGAATCGCGATGTGTGCCGGTGCAACTCCGGGGACCCCGGCCAGCAGGATTCCGCGCCCCAATTGAGGTCGTTCAAGATATTTTGCCCCCTCTTGGATGCTCATCCGGCCGGCAACCTCGCTCATCGGCGTCAAACAAGGAAGATCTCCCCTGGGGCCACGAAGCGTCTCATAGGCAATCGCGGTCACGCCGCGAGCCAGGACATTGCTCGTCAACTCTTCGCTGGCGGCGAAGTGGAAGTAAGTAAAAATCAATTGCCCTGAGCGGAGCAGCGGCCACTCAAAGGATTGTGGTTCCTTCACTTTGACGATCAGGTCAGCGAAATCCCAGACTTCAGCTGCAGTTGACGCAATACGAGCACCATGGGCCGAGTACATCTCGTCCGAAAGCCCGCTTCCGGCACCCGCGCCAGTTTCAACCAGAACTTCATGGCCTGCGCGAGTCAGTTCATCCGCGCCGACGGGCAACAGCGCCACTCGATATTCATCCGATTTGACTTCACGTGGGATTCCGATTCGCATGGCGAAGGCTCCAAATTAATCGTGCTTGATTCCGGCGGTGGCACGAACCATCCAGATGCCTGTGATCAGCAACGCGACTCCAAAAGCGCCCAGTATCGTAGAGACGGTTGACTCTGGAAGTCCAGTTTGACCGGAAGTTTGTTGAATCGAATCCCTATTCTCAACGGTTTCGATCGATTCCGCATCGTCCATCCATGAGTCGGATTGATCAGGTTGTGCTTCCACGCGTGCTTCAGCAAACTCAGCCGTTGTAGAGTTTGATTCCAGTGAGGTGTC
This sequence comes from uncultured Schlesneria sp., assembly GCA_903899985.1. Classification (GTDB taxonomy): domain Bacteria; phylum Planctomycetota; class Planctomycetia; order Planctomycetales; family Planctomycetaceae; genus Schlesneria. The sequence goes on along the minus strand of CAIULL010000245.1, from coordinate 84,857 downwards.
CGCCGCCTGTTCCGACTCCTCAAACGAGTCGCGATTTATTTCAGTGCGGAGATCTCGTTTGGTCACGAGATCTGGTCGAACGAACGCGGTCTGTTCGACACGATTTGTTTTTGGCGGCAAGGGTGCGGTGCGTACGTTTTCGGGCTGGGACTTCGCAGGTTTCCAAGTTCCTTCAAACGTGGGGACGGCTGCTTGATCCCAAAGTGAACCTCGGATTTCACGACGGATAATTGAACTACCTTCGTCAGATTGCCTGGTTGTGCTTTCTTCTGTTAAATCATGTTTGGCCGCCTCTGCGGTTTGAGCTTCAAAGCCGCTTCCAGAACTGTGACGAATTGCTGCGGAAACGTGATCAATAAGGGACCTGTCGTTATCGCTTTGCATCCGACGAATTTCGACGGCTGACTTCTCCGTCTTCAGTTCATTTTCTGAGGTGACATCGTCGATCGCGATCGATGACGCCGCTTTGGCAGGTCGCCAGTGTACGATCGAGGTTCGGCCCACAATCGGCTCCCGCGTCGTGCGGGCAACAACTGGGGTCAGTAGTGGTAGCACGCTGTACGTATTCCGAAGTTTCAATGTGCGACGAATACGGAAGGGCGAATGTGATTTCGCTGCAGTGAACTGATATTCCTCATTGATTTCAGTTTCAGGGGTTGCTTTTTTCAAAATTATCGACGTCGACCGAGTTTCGCTCTGATTGATTGCGGACGAAGGATCGACTGCCGCTCTTAAGTCCTTGACTTGCGTGGTGGGAAATTCGTCAGTTCGATGACTGGCAAGAATCGGTTCTTCTTGGTCGCTTGAACTCCCATCGGTTTCGATTGCGGCCGTCGTTACTTTTGACTTTCTTTCTTGTGTCCGTTCTTCGCCTGTCGAGTCGATCAATGCCGTCGGCTGTGTCTCGGTCTCTCGATAACGGTAGCGTAACTTAACCACTGGCGAATCGGATCGATGTGTTAGAGGCTCTGAATCAATTGATGACGATGAAATCAGCGTGACATTCTCAGGGGCCGGCTGCGCATTCACACTCTGGGTTTGAATCACTTCCTCTGATGAGACTCCGCCTGGGGAAAGCGAACGAATATCATTTCTGGCTTGCGCCGGACGAGGCTCATCCTCAACGAACGGTTCAAAAGGGGGTTCGACATCTGAGGCAACAATTGTGCTCGCGGGCGCGGCTCGTTCCCTCGTCGTGACGTTTTCGACGGTTCGCTCTTTCGTTGAACTCAGATCGTCGAATTCTGATACGGGAACTTGAGGAGATTGACGACGATTTTCGATCGTCGTTGAAGCGTAATTTCGACGAGATTCTGGTCGCGATGAAACTGGTTCGTCGCTGAACGTTGAATCTGGAGCCGCTTGTGGGTTGTCTTTACTCCGAATGGGACTTGGAGCAGGTTCCACAACGAGCTGGGATTTGACGCGGGAGGAGCGAACTTGTCGATGTTGGTCAGACGATTCGTTCGTCGAACGACCAGGCACGTTCGCGGATGTGTTCGAGTTTTGCTTTTTTGTCTGCCTCAAGCCAAGCTCGACTTGCTGCTTTTTTTTGCGAAGCGAATTTGCATATTCGGATATCGCTGAAGAAGAAATATCCGATGAAACTTTGACGAGGCTTGAAGATTCTTCGGCGATCTTCGCAGCACGGTCGGCAAGGATAATGGCCTGGTCCAGTTCGCCCTTGTTTTCCAGCCGATTGGCTTCCTTCAATAAGGTGCGGATTGCTTTATCGAATCCTTCATTCGCTCGTGGTTCGGCAGTCTCTGCCCGCGCCGGACCTTTCTTCAACGAAAACCACTCCGCTCGCAGGCATTTGGAATTGCCAGCCAGAATTGAAAGTGATGTCAGTCCCGCGAAGGCCGCGAACTGGATTCGGCGAGGCCACGACGCATAGATCGCACGAAAAATCACCATTCGCAAATCCTTTGGCGAACTCGAACGACGTGGAATGCTTTTCAACACACCAGACAGTCTTCGGATCGGTTACGCCGAACGATTGGCTTCACATGGTTAGGGCGACTCTATCGACTTTACGGAAAAATCGGACGCCCGGTGCCGCGCAAACTGCCTATATTAACTCGTCGAGTGATGCTGATTTAACGAATTCAGTCATCGAGGCGTACGTCGACACTCGCGCTGTGAGCCGTCAATCCTTCTACCGCCGCAATCCGACGAATATCATCAGCGGCGTCATCAAGGGCTTCGCGGTTATAAGCAATAACGCTTGATCTTTTCAAAAAATCGTTCGCACAAAGGCCATTGGCGAAGCGGGCGGTCCCGCCGGTTGGCAATACGTGTGAAGGCCCTGCAAAATAGTCCCCCACGGCGACGGGAGTGTTGTGTCCCAAAAAGATTGCGCCGGCATTTTGGATTCGATCGAGCAATCGTTCGGGATCTTTGGTTGATATGTGCAGGTGCTCAGGTGCAAGCCAGTCTGCAAGTTCTGCCGCCTGATCTTCATCACGGGCAAGTATCATCGCACCGTATTCATTCAAGCTGGTCAGTGCCAGATCGCCCCGAGGAAGTTGCGCCAGTTGACGTGTTAGCTCTTTTCGAACGGCTTCAATCAACGGTGCATGCCAGGTGATGAAGACTGCGGATCCAGGGCTATGTTCCGCTTGGGAAATGAGATCAGATGCGATGTATCGGTCGATCGCCGAATCGTCTGCCAGCAGGACAACTTCACTGGGGCCAGCAATGCTGTCGATATCGACTTCGCCGTAGACGTGTTGTTTTGCGAGAGCAACAAACAGGTTTCCCGGCCCGACGATTTTGTCGACGCGTGGCAAACCTTCGACGCCAAAGGCCATGGCAGCCACCGCCTGAGCACCGCCGATACGGTAGACTTCGGTGATCCCGACTTCGGCACAAGTGGCGAGTAGTGACTGGTTATAGCCACCAAATTCTGTCGGTGGGACGACGACAGCAATCTCTTTTACCCCCGCCGTTTTTGCCGGAACCGCCGTCATTAGCACAGTGGAAGGATACGCAGCCGCTCCGCCCGGAACGCAAATTCCAATTCGCCTTAAGGGTAAATAACGCTGCCGCAGTTCAACACGACTCAACCCATCCTGGCGAATCAGTTGGACATCTTCGTGCAGAATTCGAGACTGAAACTCGATGATGTTCTCGCGAATCCGTCGAATCGCCGCTAAAAACGATTTGTCGCAGGCTGCATGTGCTGCTGAAAGCTCATCCGCCCCGACCCTCATTGTCTCAAGGCTCAGGCTCTTGCCGTCGAGTTTCGAGGTATATTCCAACACCGCAGCCAGACCACGTTCGCGGACATCTGCACAGATCCGCTGGACGACCTGACGCGGCGCTAAAGGCTCGCCGAACAAAGCCATTGTCCGCTGACGGCCAGATTCCGAGACGACATCACCTTGTGGGCTTAATTTTCTTCGCAGTTCGGCCAGGGCTTGGAATGGATCCTGGACAGAACAGTCGATGGTAGGGATTGTCAAATTCACAATAAATTATTCTTCGTTGGTATGGCACACTTTTGAAACCCAACCTCTTTCTCAAATCGGCCCTGGCGGAATCGATAAGCCGATTCGTTAAGACGTACAGCCAATGCAAAACTGGTAGCGATCCATGCAGGCTGATGAGATTATAGGTGAGGGCCTATTTCTTTTGAGCCTTGAGAGCCGATTTCACTGCCGCTTCGATATCTTCGTGTTTGAACTCTTGATCTTCACCGCTTTTAAACACTTTGAACAATTTGCCGTCCTTGCCATAGATTTTGAAGTGCGGCAAGGCCCCGTCGGGGATGTCGAATGCCTCTGCCCCTTCCTCCGAAATATCAAGGGAACTGAGAAGATTCTCAAAGTAGGCGTCATTCAGGACCAGGAACTGTTTAACTGGTTCGGGAGCTTGCCCTTTTACGGTTCCGTCGAAACAAAGCGAAACGACAACGACATCTTTGTCTGCGTATGCCTTGCTCAATTCCACTGTTTTTGGAAATGCCTTTCGGCACGGGACGCACCAGGTGGCCCAGCAATCGACGACGATCACCTTTCCTTTGTTCGCTGCAATAACTTTGTCATATCCCGCTTTGTCGACAACACGCACCCCGATGGTTTTTGACGACTGTGCCAGTCCAAGACCAGTCAGGACGAGAATGGTGACCAGCAGAAACGCGGTTGTAAGTTTTAACCCATTTCGTCGTCGAGTTTGGACGTCGTCCATGATAGTCCCTTAGAATCCAGTGGGGGTAATGGCTGGATCGCTTTGACCCAGATTTATTCAGCGGAAAGCTTACTCACGATTCTCATGAAGTCTAGGCATGGCTTCAAACGACATCGACGGGATGAACGTGAGTGATGTTGAAATCTCGAATTAAGTTTGCCACTGGCTTAGAAATTAACCGCTTAGCGATTCGGCAACGTCTGTTCGGTAGGCGGTCATCCCGGGAAGGAAACCAACCAGTACTCCCAGAGCAAACAGGATGGGGAATAAAATAAATTCGTACGGCGAGAACGTACGGGGGTCGACAATCAAGCCGGTTTTACTGGCAACGATCGGCGCTGCTGCAAAAACAAGACTGTGCCCCAACAGCAGACCGAGTAATCCGCCCCCGACGCAGAGAATGATTGATTCAGCCAGGATGATCGACAGCACGGTCCCACGCTGTGCCCCCAGTGCGCGCATAATTGCAATTTCACGCCGGCGTGCGGACATTGAGTTGTAGATACTGACGAATATTCCAATTCCCGACACGAGAATGATCAGTGACGTCATTACCAGGAGCAATGACTGTGCAGGTCCCAGGAATTCCGTCAACAGCTTCTGCATGGGTACGATTGGATTGATCCCCTGCGCCTGATTCCCTTTTTTGAGTTCGCCCCCTAAAAGGTTCGCAGCGATCGGAGATTTACACTGTAAAAGAATGGCGGTCACTTCTTTTTGAACATCCGGTAAATCATGAGCATGTGCGTGGTGTGCATGATCGTCAGCGCCGTGGTCGTGTACGCCGAATTTCTTTTTGATTCTGGCAATCTCGCCTTCAAGTTCTTCCGGACTGAATACCGGCTCACCAAAAAACTTTCGCTCACGCACAATTGCTTCATTCAGCGGCTTATCATGCCCTTGAATCTGATAAAAACCCTTCAGATTGACGTAGACCGTCTTATCGTGCGGGGTTCCTGTGGGAGCGAGCAATCCCACGACTTCGAATTCTTCGTTATGCACGTGACCCGTTTCGGCTCCGCCGTGTACCAATTTCAACTTGGTTCCCAGTCCCCAGCCGTTTTCACGAGCCACTCGGTCCCCGATATACGCGTCAAAATCACGTCGAAATCCATGCCCCTTCACCAGGAATGGATGTTTCGGAGCGTAATCGACATCAAAAAATTCTGGAACAGTGCCAACGATCGGGAACCCGCCCTGCTCTGTCGTGTCTCCCATCGCGACGGGAATTGCGACACTGACGCGAGGATCCTTCTTCAAGTCGAGATAGTACCGATAGGGAAGGTTTTCGATCGGTGGGCTGATGTGATAGACGGTGCTGAGAACCAGTTGAAGCGGATCTCCCTTCGCCCCCACAATCAAGTCGTAATTAATCGCCCGTTGGCTGAACGTGCTTTGTAGAATTCCATAGATGACCAGCACCGCCACCATCAGCATGACACCCAGTGCCACACTCAGGGCCGTTAATGTCGATGCCAGCCCGCGCTGACGGATACTTTTCCAGGCAATCGTCGCAAGATTCACAAGTGATCCTTCCAAAAGACGACGAAACAACCGGGACCTACGTCGCCGAATGGAATTTCGTGGGAAACGCGAAGATTAGCGAATCGCCCAGCGTATGACGACTCTGCGGCACGATGTCGACAAGGATCGACGCGGACGGAACTTCCAATTCCTGACCGAAGCATAAACAACATTTGTTGCACGCCCCTTGCAGAGACGCGTAGAATCCTGTGGTTGATTCGCCGTTTTTAGATTTGCTCTGTGCAAAAAGGACTCCCCGATGGTCGGTATTTTTCGATCCACGATCTTGCTGGCGGTCTTTTTTTCGACATGCGATTTGATATTTGCGCAGGAGGTCTCTGAAAATGAAGGAACGTCGAATTCAACTCAAGCCGTCGATGATCCTGCACTGGCAGTTAAGCCAACGGTGACGAAGACGGTCGAAGAGCTGGCGGCGATTGCAAAGAAATCCGTCGTTGTGGTGACGTTTACCGGTCGCGATGGTCAACCCCAAGGGCTGGGGTCGGGGGTCATCATCTCAGATGACGGGTTAATCGCCACAAATCTCCACGTTATTGGTGAAGCGAGGCCAATTCGGGTCGAATTACACGACGGTCGAAAGTTCGATGTTGTTTCTATTCATGCAACAGAACGTTCACAGGATCTCGCCGTACTGAAAATTGATGCTCGGAATCTGCCAGCACTCCCTCTCGGAAATTCCGATGATCTTCAGGAAGGACAATCTGTGGTCGCCATCGGCAATCCGTTGGGGCTTGAACGAAGCGTCGTGAGTGGTGTTTTATCGGGACGCCGTGATATTGAAGGGCGGTCCATGCTGCAGATCGCGTTGCCCATCGAACGAGGAAACAGCGGCGGTCCCCTGCTCGACCTTCAGGGCCGAGTGCACGGACTGCTGACATTAAAATCCTTGAAAACAGAAAATCTTGGCTTTGCAATCTGCATCAATTCGCTCAAGCCGTTACTGGAGAAGCCAAACCCCATCCCTATGAGCCGTTGGCTGACAATTGGGGCGATGGATCCTGACGAATGGACAGTGCTTCCCGGCGGCCGATGGCGTCAACGCGCCGGCCAGATTTCCGTCGACGGTCAGGGAGGTGGTTTTGGCGGGCGTGCCTTGTGTTTGTCGACTCAAGCAGTGCCTGCGGTCCCGTTTGAAGTTGCCGTCCAGGTGAAATTTACTCCGAGCGACGGTGCGGCCGGATTGGTTATTCATTCCGATGGGGGCGATAAACATTATGGCTTTTATCCAAGTAATGGCGGCGTCAGATTCAGTCGGTTTGATGGTCCTGATGTTTTTTCCTGGACAGTTCTCCGCGAAGCACGACCGAAGTCATTGAGAAAAGAGGGATGGAACTCTTTAAAAATCCGGGTCGAATCGAACCGAATCCTTTGTTATTTGAACGGAGAGCTCACTTTTGAATCGAGCGACTCGAATTACAAGTCGGGCAAAGTCGGGCTGTGCAAATTCCGTCAGACGGAGGCAGAATTCAAGGGGTTTCGAGTCGGTGAAAAACTTGAGCAACGAGCATCCGAAGAACTGATTTCACGTGTCTCCAGGGCGATCGAGGGGATTGGCGCCGAGGACACGACACACACCGCTGCCGTCCAGGAATTGGCAGCCGAAGATATTCGCGTGGTCGATCTCCTCGAGGACGAAGCCAAATCGCTGGAGTTACGAGCCGCTCGTGTCCGACGGATTGCGATGGATGTAAACACAGCGAGAACAATTGCTGAATTTCAGGCAGTCCTCAAAGCCGAAAATATTGATCTCATTCGAGGGGCGCTCTTAATTGCCAAACTTGATAATCCCGAATTGGAAATCGAAGGCTACGTCCAGGAAGTTGATCGCCATGTCAGACAAATCAAGAACGCAGTTGCTGAAGATGCCAGCGAAAATGAACGACTGACAGCACTCAATCGATACGTATTTGAAGAGCAAGGCTTTCACGGAAGCCGAACCGATTATAACAATCGCTCGAACAGTTATCTCAATGAAGTGCTGGACGATCGCGAGGGGTTACCAATTACGCTTTCGGTCTTGTATATCGAAATTGCCAAGCGTCTGGGCCTGAATGTTGTCGGAGTTGGCATGCCACGTCATTTTCTATCTCGACATGAACCGAAAATCGGTTCACCGCAATTGATTGATGCCTTCGAACGGGGTCGCCTGCTCACATCGGAAGAAGCAAGGGCAAAATTCGAAGAACTGACCGATTCGCCCTGGAAGGATTCGTTCCTCGACTCGATCACGCCACAAGCCACTCTGGAAAGGATCTTGCGTAATCTTTTTGGCGCCGCTTCGGAGACGCACGAAGTGGAGCGAATGCTGAGGTATGTGAATGCCATTCTGGTCATCTCACCTGATTCGGGTCCGGATCATATGTATCGCGGTATCCTCAGCTATCAATCCGAACGTTGGCAACAAGCCAGGTCTGAAGTGGAATGGCTTACGAACCACGACTCCAATGTCAGTCGCGCTGATATCGAGAAACTGGCTCGTGCAATCGCCAGCGAATCGCAAAAATGACCGATTTGCTATCGCCTGGATGTGGAGCGCTTGCCACAGCATCAGAGTCTGAGGAGACGCGGAGTCTTCGCTGTTAGTTCAAACATGGGAAGAGCACTGCTTGACCGAAGACGGTCAAGCAGTGGCACATGAATCTTAGTTGTCGCACTCTATGCATATCGTTCACTACATCACTCGGCTGATCATTGGCGGTGCTCAAGAAAACACGCTGCTGACGGTGGAAGATCAACACCATCTGTTTGGGGACCGCGTAACGTTGATTACAGGCCCCGGTGTTGGACCTGAAGGTTCACTGGAACAACGGGCCAGGAACAGTGGGCTGGATTTGCAACTGATTGGATCTTCACAGCGGGCCATCCACCCTTGGCATGACTGGCAAACTTATCGTCAGTTGACTCGAATGCTGCGAGAGATCAAGCCCGATCTTCTTCATACGCACTCATCGAAGGCGGGGATTATCGGTCGTGCGGCCGCCGCAAAGCTGAACATGCCTTGCGTGCATACCATACACGGTTCTGCATTTCATTACGGTCAGAGCCCGCTGGCGTTCCACTTGTACAAAAGTCTCGAATGCTGGGCCGGCAAAAAGACCGACAAGTTCATTTCTGTTTGCGACTCGATGACCGAGCAGTACGTTGCCGCTGGCGTGGCACCTCGCGACAAGTTTGTCACGGTCTACAGCGGTTTCGATGTCGAGCCGTTTTTGGCTCCCGTTCGACCGCCGGAACAGATTCGCGCAGAACTCGGATTGAAGGCCGAGCATGTCGTGATCGGCAAGGTGGCTCGCCTGTTTCCGCTCAAAGGCCACGAATACGTTGTTCGTGCGGCAAAAGCGGTTATTGAGAAGTGTCCCTTCGTTCGCTTTCTGTTCGTTGGCGATGGCATTTTGCGAAAGGGGTTTGAAGAAGAACTGAAATCACTCGGACTGCGAGATTATTTCATTTTTGCGGGTCTTGTCCCGCCGGAAAAAGTTCCCGAGCTTGTCCACGCCATGGACATCGTGGTCCATACAAGTGTCTGGGAAGGTCTCGCTCGAGTCCTTCCTCAAGGACTGATCGCAGGAAAACCCGTCGTGAGTTATGACGTCGACGGAGCCAGAGAGGTGGTCATTCCAGGCGAGACTGGCTTTCTCGTTCCGCCTCGTGCAATTCCAGAGCTGTCTGAAGCCCTTTGCATGCTGGCTTGCGATTCGCAGTTGAGGAATCGTCTTGGCGAAACTGGCCGTGCTCGGTTTACAGACCAGTTCCGCCATCAGACGATGACAAAGCAGATTCGGGACGTCTATGCGTCTGTGCTCAACAAGAAATCAAATCAATCAACGTGAAGCGACCGTACCATACTTGGGTAGTACGGTGAACTTCTTCTTCAGAACGTGACGGCCAGCAGTTTCGATGTTCATGTAGTACTCACCAGGACGCATATCATCCGTGATTTGAAAGCGAAGATTGACTCGAAGCATTTCTCGAGTGGCAATCTCCAGTCTCTTCTCGACAATCCGATTTTCTGAATCTCGAATCTTGCATTCGACGATCATATCTTCGTGCGGTGGAGTCAAGCTGCATTGAGCGATGACACGTTCACCCTGTCGGAAAGATGTTCGACGATTCGCCACGATGTCACTGACAAGAAATGTCCCCATATCGACGGCGAAAAACTTGTCGATATCCCGTTGCGGCTGAACAGGAGCGAGCATCATCCGAGCCCGTTCGGGTTCGATGGCGACCAGATGATGCCGACCTTCCGGCCGACGCTCACCGTAATTGTCCATTTGATACTCGATCTGAATCCCGGCAATGGCGACGACGGGAATCGCAACGGCAAATGCAAGTCGAGCAGGTACTTGCCACTGAGGCCGATCACCCATGAAGTCTCGGAACTCAATCAGTTTCGAGTAGGCAAACTTCAGGCCGCTGAACTGGCGGATCTGGCGCCTTACCCAGGCACTGGATTTCTGGATGTCTTCTTCGTCGATGAACGACAAATAGGTGCAGTAGCAGACCATGGGGAACATCAGCAATCCCAGCGTCAGCGTGGTCATAAAGTGAAACAGGACTCCCACGGGCAACATCACGAACCGCCAGGAGCTTTTCCATGAACAGAAAATAAAGGCCAGTTCCCAGACAACGACAATGTAGCCGAAGGCGACCAGCAGAATTGGATAACCGCTGAGTAATTCGCCCAAACGATGCTGATAATTGAGATTTGTGAGCATCCAATACTGAAGTTGATCACCCGTGAAGAAGCTGGGGGTATGAATTTTAGTAATACCCGCTCCAAAATAGACACACGCAATAAAAAACTGCATCAATCGACGAGGCCATGCCGCCGATTTGGGGTAGGCAAATCGCGGTTGAGTCGGATCAATATTCCGTTTGCGATTGGCCAGCCAGGCATCGACTGACCAGATTGAACCCGCCTCTGAAAGAAACAGGATGAACGTCAGATGAGTGACAATGGCCGTATATTTCGTCATCGTGCTGACACAATCAAGCATGCTGAAGTAGGTCATCAAAACACATACGATCAGTGCCGAAATTCGACTGCAAAATCCGATGCAGAGCGTGACCATCGCAAATATCAAGACTGCATAGAGTGCGGCGACAACGGTGCCCGAAAACTCGGGAAGCATGTCGATGTAACCGAAACCCACGGACAGTTGACCTGTTGCTCCGTCAGCGGAGTAAAGTTCCCGGCAAACGGACCAGCGAGGCAGAACCATTCCCATCAGTACAAGCGGCAGGCAAATACGGCATAGTGCCAGCCCGAAAGGGACTTCAACGTCGAAAAAGAACTTTTGTATTCGGCGGATCGCATTCTCAAGATCTGACATTTTTCCACCTCCCTGTTTGTGTCCCAGAATTACGGAAGTATGCGAACGACGGCGTCTCTGAAGTCAGTCATTGCTCATCTCATCCGACGTGAATCGTTGATACGGGCTGATCACGTAATGATCCCGACCTCGATTCATGTCCTGGATCAGTCTCGGGTTGTCTGCAACGGTTTTCGTTTGCAGGTACGAGAGATAATCCGGAACAACACTGATGACTCGACCGTCTTCCGTCATCTCTGAACGCTGCCAGAAATAGCTGATTCGATCCTTTGGCTCGTCGAACCTGTTCGCCCACGAGCGATCAGACATGTTGTATTTCTTCGGCCAGACCTCTTCGAGGATAACGACGCGGTGGATCGGCTCATGTTCCGTTTTTGCGAGTGCAACCAGTGCCATCTTGCGGTGAGCGTTCCCGAGAACATCGTAGTGAGACCGCGGGATGTCACCGTACGGCATGAATTGCTTCCAGGGGCCCGGTGCCAATTCGTAGTAGGTACCGCTTTCCCCTTCTCCGATCACATGATAACGAATCTCATGCGAGGACCAGCCGCAGAACATGTCCCAGACAAAAAAGTACATGATTGGATGCGATGCCGATCCGAAGTTCATCGTTTGTGAAACGAGTCCGGCCGACAGAGCGGTGAGATAAACACCAATCACAGCGCTTGAAAACCAGCGTTTCATCATGTTCCCTCCTTGGAACTCCGACGAATAACGGTATTTTATGTGACGCGAACATTCGCGTCCCGCAGATTCTGCCGATGCAAGGCGACCGAAGCTTAGCCATCGCTCAAACGGGGTCAATACCAACGTTTTGAAGTGCTATTGACTCGTTTGATTCCCTGAATTCCGTTCCGCATTTTTGCCGCAACGGAATAGTGGAGCTTTTAGTCCATTTTTGCGTTTTTTGTCAATTCGAGGTTGATTGAGAAAAATTCGTTAAAGAATGCTTTAGCTTCGTCGCTGTTGTTGCTTCATTCAAAGTCTCAGACGCTTGCAGATCGGCGTTCCGGCCATCATGCCGAGAACACTGACTCAATTTAGCCCGATGCTTGGTGACGGGACATGGCTACGATTTCGATGAGATCCCTCGCCTGCACGTCGGGCTTACGGAAAAAGGAAGGCGAAGTGTTCTGTTGGAGCAGAATGCATGCAATCAACCTCGTTGATATACTCCTTCCACGGGTGAGAACTGGCGTAAACTTACGCATGACGAAGAACGCTCTTCGCACGAGGTGTCCTGATGGTTCGATGGTGTCTGTTAATTGGAATGACGATCTTGGCAGCGAATCAACACTCTGAGGCAGGAGACGAAGTGACGCCGCATGTCGTCCTGGGGATTCATGGCGGAATCGGCGAAGACAAAAAAGACATGACGCCGGAGCTTGAGGTCAAAGTCCGAGCCGCGCTTAACGCGGCTCTCAAAGCGGGAAAGCTGAAACTGGATGAGGGTGGGTCGAGCCTGGATGCTATCGAAGCCGCGATCAGAGTCATGGAGGATGATCCGGTCCTTAATGCGGGGCGCGGAGCCGTATTCACTCACGAAGGTCGCAACGAACTCGACGCTTCGATCATGGATGGCAAAACCAAAAAAGCTGGATCGGTTGCCAGTGTCACAGTCATTAAAAACCCGATCTCTGCTGCAAGGGCCGTGATGGAAAAATCCAAGCATGTCATGCTGATAGGCCGCGGCGCGGAAGTTTTTGCGACAAGGCAAGGCCTTGAAATCGTCGATCCGAACTATTTCTGGACCAAGCACCAATGGGACTCCATCAGCGAGATCTGGAAGCAGGAAGCTGCTGAAGAAGCGAAGAAAAAAGGGAACTGTGACGAGAATTCCACATCAGAATCCCCGTCACTTCGGAAACCTCATTTTGGAACTGTTGGAGCCGTCGCGATCGACAAAAATGGAAATCTGGCTGCTGGAACATCGACGGGCGGAATGACGAACAAGATGTTTGGTCGAGTCGGCGATTCACCCATCATCGGCGCGGGGACTTATGCCGAGAATGAAACAGCGGCTATCTCGTGTACCGGACATGGCGAATTCTTCATCCGCTTCGCGGTATCCCACGAGATCGTCTCTCAGATCAAATACAAAAAAGTCACCGCGAAAGAGGCTGTGGAAGACGTCATCAACGGGCAGCTCAAAGGTGTGAATGCAGAGGGGGCTGCGATCGTCCTTGACAAGCATGGTCAGTTCACCACGGCACGCAACAGCGAAGGTCTTTATCGCGGATGGATCACATCCGAAGGCAAGACGCAGGTCAGGCTCTACGACGAATGACCCTTTAGATCAACAACCCGAATTACGCAAAGTGTTTGTCAAACACCAGGCTTGCGAACGCTCTTGTCAGCCATGTTCAGTTGTGATGCCGAAGGTTCGGAACAATGAGCCCAAAAAATATCGCAAACTGCGCCAAAAGAAGTGACGTTCCAACTGCGGTCGCTGGAAATCCCAAGTCGTTTTTTTGTTTTCAACTTCACAGGCCTGATGAAAACTGCGTATTGGAATTGGCGTGGTTCTTCCCCGATTCTCTAATTTGCCCCTTCGCGAGTTGATGAATGATGATGTGACAATCAAACGTGTCGAATAACGGATATCCGCTGCAAACATCATCAAAATTCACGAAATCTCCTCTGATTCAGGGCCCCAGAATAAGTCGTTTCGCTGGAATGTCTCTTCAGAACGTCACATCGCGATTGGAATTTGTGTAACTGATCGCGAATCGTTGCATCAAAAGCTGTGTCGTTACCGTGAATCAGACAATTCGCCCGACCGAGTGTTGACGTCGGAATTGCTGAATTGAAATCCAGGAATTCACGAGTCCCAACTATTTTCTGCGAGGAGATTGTTTCTATGAAGAGCTTCACGATTGCCGCTGCTGTGTCCTGTATGCTGTTTGGAGTTTGCGTTTTCGTCAGTGGTTGTGGCGCAACCCCCGCGACTAAACCCAAAATGGAAATGTCGAGCCCGATGATGTCGTCTGATTCCAAGATGTCCGGGAACATGATGTCAGAAGACAAGATGCCCTCAATGGACAAGATGAATGCAACGAACAAGATGAATTCAATGGACAAGATGTCCAAAACGGAAAAGATGAGCGGCCCGAAAATGAATAGCATGTCAGAGGAGAAAATGGAGAAAGGCGATGCGACTGACAAGTAACCCTTTGACTGACTCAATCTTGTCGAAAGATTTCGCCCGAGAGGGCGTCTGACGAGTACTCACCTCCTCATGTCAGGCGTCCCTCGTCGCCATGCACTTTTGCGTTCTCAGGCGACAAAACAAGAAAGGATATTTCAATGGCGTCTCTCCGTTCAAAAACATTTGTTGTTGGCTACGTGGCTGTGGCATTGATTGGCGGTGCGTTTTGGTTGACGAATATGAAACAGCCGACGGCGTTTGCCGAAGGACTCAAACGCGCGAAGTCGGACATGACAAGAAACGAAAGCGAGTCGATTGCCGTCGTCGAACTCTTCACGTCAGAAGGATGCAGCAGCTGTCCCCCTGCTGACGAAAACCTTCGACGAATCGAGGGCGTTGCAATCAAGCTGGGACAGAAAGTGTTCCCGCTGTCGTTCCATGTCGATTACTGGAACCGACTCGGTTGGAAAGATCCGTTCAGTCAAGTGACGTTTTCTCAACGACAGCGTGAATATGCCGAACTTCTCGGAAGCGATACCTACACGCCTCAAATGATCGTCAACGGAACGTCGGAATTTGTCGGCTCAGAACGGCGACTCTCGGATCAAGCCATTCGTAAAGCTCTCGAGATTCCCGCTAAACATACGATCGCTCTCGCCACCGCAAATATCGACGATCAGAGTCGACTGTCATTTCGCTATCAGATTACAGGTCCACTTTCGATGGCCCGTGAGAAGGGGGATGAAGTCTTGAATATCGCTGTCGTGACAGATATGGAGTCTGTGTCAGTCGCCCGGGGAGAGAACAGTGGTCGAAAGCTTTCACACGTCTCAGTCGTCAAACATCTTCAAGTCATCCCGCTCAGTTCTCTCGAAGGGATGTTTGAATTCGAACGATCATTGGTCAAGCCGAAGCATTCGCGGGTCGTTGCTTATGTCCAGTCCATGTCGTCGGGGGCGGTTACCGGTGCGTCTGCATTGGGTCTGTGAAGCATCTGGTGATAAAAATGAGGAAAGATTACGTTCTTTTGCCGAATCGCGGGTGACACCATAAGAGGACATTCGACGTGCGAGACATTTCAAAGACTTCATACGACGAAATCACTCCACCAGCTGTGTATTTCAATCGCCGCAGTTTTCTGCGGACGGGAGTTGCTGCGGGGACGGCGATCGCCACAGCTTCGGTTTATCGCTGGTTCAATCCGTCGAAAATGACCGACGTCGCCTCAACCCAGGCTGTGGAATTCGAGGCAACGACTGAAGCCGAGGAAGAACTGATTGCTCGTGGGTTGCGCGTGAATGAGCCATCGACATCAGAGCTCAATATCCTTAACTACAACAACTTTTATGAGTTTACGACCCAGAAAGAAGCCGTTGCGAGGGCTGCCAAAGATTTCAAAACGGACGGTTGGCAACTGGTTGTTGACGGAATGGTCAACAAACCTCGAAGTTTCACAATTGACGAACTGCATGCGATCAGTCCGCCGCAGGAACGGGTTTATCGAATGCGGTGTGTCGAAGCCTGGTCGATGGTGATTCCCTGGGTCGGGGTGCCACTTGCACATCTGTTAGAGGCTGTTGAGCCAATGGCGAATGCAAAATATGTTGCTTTCGAGACCCTTTTTGACCCTGTCCGGATGCCGGGTCAAAAGACCGCCGCACTCGAATGGCCGTACATTGAAGGTCTGCGGCTCGACGAAGCGATGCATCCTTTAACGTTTCTCGCAACAGGTCTTTACGGAAAAACGTTGCCACCACAAGACGGCGCCCCGGTTCGATTGGTCGTTCCCTGGAAGTATGGTTTCAAAGGTATCAAGTCTATTGTCCGGTTGACGCTCGTCGCGGATCAGCCAAAAACCAGTTGGAGTCGGTATGCTCCGCGTGAGTACGGCTTTTATGCGAATGTCAATCCAAACGTTGATCATCCGCGCTGGAGTCAGGCAACGGAACAGCGGATCGGAGAATCGGGTCGACGACGAACGTTGATGTTCAACGGCTATGAAGAGCAAGTCGCCGATCTCTATGCTGATCTGGACTTATCAAAGCATTTCTAGTCGTCAAACTCGATGCATGCCCTGTCGATATTGAGTCCAGTGGCGATATAAAAAAAGCATCTGCGTTAAAGCGTGTACAGTGTTTCGACCAAGGCCAACCGTCGCTTTCCTGATCATCAATATGAATCAAATTCAGTACTATCGATTGCTGGTCATTCTGAACGGCGCTGTTCCGTTACTGATGCTTGTCTGGGACGCGTACCGAGGGCAGCTCGGAGTCAATTCCGTCAACTACTCGTTGCACGTGACAGGCATTCTTTCTCTGGTGTTTCTGTTTTTCTCACTGCTCATCACTCCACTGCGATGGGTGACAGGTTGGAGTGGCTGGCTTGCATTTCGAAGATCGCTTGGGCTTTACGGGTTTTTCTATTCGATTCTGCACGTCGTCATCTACGTCGGATTTGATCGAGCTCTGAACGTCACGAGTACTCTACATGAAATCTGGACGCGGCGATTTTTGCAGGTTGGTACCGTGGCGATATTCCTGATGATTCCGCTCGCTGTGACGTCCACAAACTCGATGATTCGAATCATGGGGACTGCGCGATGGAAAAACCTTCATCGACTGGCTTATGTCGTGTCCATCCTTGGAGTCGTTCACTATTACATGCTGGTCAAATCCGATGTTCGTCAACCGCTCGCATTCGCGGGTGTTCTTTCAGTTTTGCTTGGTGCTCGCTTCGGACGCCACTACTTTGAACTTCAACAAGCCGCGATGAAGCAACCAAAAATGCCACCAAGCGCCGCTGCGTCGAGCTGGACTCCCTCCCCCTCACATGTGGCGACTGCCGATTCCACAAAGCTCGGGCAGCAGTGGAAAGGCGAACTGAAAGTTGCGGCAATCTTTCAGGAAACGCCAGATGTCAAAACGTTTCGACTCGTTCCGATCGACGAAGGACCGTTTCCCTTCGCCTACAAGCCGGGTCAGTTTCTCAACCTTCAGTTGACAATTGATGGTAAGCGGATCAATCGGTCTTATACGATCGCATCATCGCCAACTCGGACTGACGCCTGTGAACTTTCGATCAAGCGCGAACCGATGGGTATCGCCTCGCGTTTTCTGCACGATCATATCAAGGTGGGCGATACCCTCAAAATTTCGGGGCCTTCGGGAAGGTTTGTTTTCACGGGAAAAGATTCACCGGGAGTCGTATTGATTGCAGGGGGCGTCGGGATCACTCCCGTAATGTCCATCCTTCGCTATTTGACCGATCGAGCGTGGTCGGGTGAGATTTACTTTTTGATCGTTGCGAAAACTGAACAGGATCTCATTTTTTACGACGAGATTCAGTGGTTAAAGCGTCGGTTTCCTCGACTGAATGTGTGCGTGACTTTGACCCGTTGCACTCCTGACACGACGTGGACAGGTGAAAAAGGTCGTGTCACAGAGGCTTTATTGAGAAGTTTCGTTCCCGATCTTATGCAGCTTCCAGTCTATCTCTGCGGTCCGAATGAAATGATGGACGCGACGAAAGACCTGCTCTTGAGTATGGGCCTTTCCGATGACCAACTCAAAACAGAGGCGTTTGGAGCGAATCGGCGGATATTGTCGCCAATGGAGTCGGCTGAGCCTTCCAACAGTTCTCTTAAGCTGGAAGAGTCGAATGACGAGTCCTGCTCGTTGCCAGAGGTCACGAATGTGATACGGACCGTTTCGTTTGCTCGTTCGAATGTCCGCGCGGGCACGACCTTTGATACGACAGTTTTAGAGGCTGCTGAAGCATCTGGGATCGAACTCCCTTATGAATGTCGCTCCGGGATTTGCGGTCAATGCAAAACGCGATTGAACCAGGGAACCGTCGCCATGGAATGCGAAGACGCCCTGAGTGCGACGGAGAAGGCAAACGGATGGATTCTCGCCTGTCAGGCTCGACCACAGTCGGACCTGGTCGTTGATGCGTAAAGGATAGTCTGCGCCCCTCCTCTTCTGCGCTCCTCTTTCTGCGATACGAACGATCACGGAATCCAACGCGATTCCACCACTGCGGTCGTCTGGTATTCCAAACACGCCGTCATCTCGTGTACCCAACTCACAGAATTCGTTATTCTCTGTGATGGGTACACGAGATCGTCACGCAGATCGAATACAAAAAAGTCACGGTGAAGTAGGCTGTTGACGACGTCATGAACAGGCAACTCAAAGGAGTCAGCGCTGAAGGAGTCACCATCGTCCTCGATAGTCCGGTCAGTTCACCACGGCGCGCAACAGCGAAGGAGTTTATCGCGGCTGGATCACATCTGAACACAAGACACAAGTCAGGCCCTGCGACGGATGACCCTTCAGATGGGGAAGTCGATGTATGCAAAATGTTTGTCAAACATTTTGCTTGCAGGCCGACCGTTGCCTCACCCCCAGTTCATTTCGTCAAACAATTTACTTAAATAAAAGTAAATCGCAGATTCAATTGTGAATCCCCCCTGAAATTCTCAGCACTCTGACCGATGATGGCTACTTTGGAAGAAACGCAACATGACTGATTGAGTCATGGTTTGCGCTCGATGAATCCGAAAAACGAATTTCTATTTCACTGATCGGATGAAAACTGGGTATCGGAATTCCAGAGGTGTATCCTCGACGCTCCAATTCTTTGCTCAATCGAGATTCGCCAATCAAACTCATCAAACTGTTCGCTGCCGACGCAGTCCACGACAAAATCCACAACAGCGCCGCTCTCTACGGGGATCCAATCGGTCGTAAATGGCTTAGAATTATTGTGAGCATGAACACTTTTGATCAACCTCTTCTGGTAAAAAATGTGACCATTCACACCATCACCATCGGCTTGAGAATGAATGAGATTACTCGTGATCTTAATCTGACATTCGCTGTTTGCGACCCATCGTCGAATACAGCAATGCTTGAGATCGCCACCGGGATGTCCGCCCCCCCGTGTTAGCATGGACCAACCGAGTTCAGCGTCTGGGATTCCTGATTTGCCGCACCAGGTGTCGTTTTGAAAATTCTTGAAAAGTTCAAAGTAAATCAATTCTGTTCTCTGATCATTGATCTGGCCCCAACCATAATGCCATCCGGCCGACAACACGTCGTGCCCTCCCAGCACGGGTGTCCCATCGGAAACCCACTGTCGACCTTTTTCGCCCTTCACATGTTGCTCAATGATGATGCGACAGTCAAACTGATCGAATAACGGATCTCCGCAGCAATCAACAACAAAATCGACGAAATCTCCGACCTTAACTTCTCGCCAATCAGACTTGAGTTCACGCGATTCGTTGATTGTATGGACGCTTTGTACTGCTTGATTGGAAATAAATAGATGAGCATCAATTCCATCACCCTGTGGCTGAAGGTGTGCGACCTTGCCACTGACTCGAATGGAGCAGTCTTTGTCCGCCATCCACCTCCGAATGCAGCAATGCTTCAAGTCACCGCCGGGATGCCCACCAACTCGGCTCAACATACAAAAGCCAAGCACAAGTTCGTCGTGCTTTTTCGAGGCGACCCAATTGCCATCCTGGTAATACGGGAAAGTCTGGAATCCTAATACTTTGGATTTGTCAGCATTCAATTCGCCAAAACCATACTGCCAATCGCTTCTGGGGATTCGCCTGACTCGGTAAAGGAAAATCTGCTCGTCAGGAACAATCGCAGGGCTACTCCGGCCCAAGGGATCCACCTTCCATTCAGACACATCAAGCAACGGGGAATTCATTGCAAGCACGGCGTCTTCAGTCAAGGCGGTGACTCGTCGAAGAATCTCTTGCTCCGACTCCGGCTCACCACGAAGCCGTTCTCGATCCCAGACAATAAATGAACCAGATCGATCCCCTCTCAGATACCATGCACTCGATCGATGCAAATACGGCAATATCGCCGGGCCGATGTAGTCAGGTTCACACACGAGAACCGTCGACGACGATAGATCGCTGTTCGCGATGATCGCAGCCGCCTGGCGTCCGCCTGAAAACGCAAAGCGATATTCCTGTACTAATGCAACCAGCCCGCCCGCAAAATGAACGAAAAGCAAAGCCGTAAGAAAACTCGAAGCATTCGCCCAGCTCATCGAATAATCCGAGACACGATCCGTTTTCCCGTCGTCCTCGAGACACTTTGCGATCCAGATGGAAACAAACCATACGACGAATAGAAATCCATCATGCCGCATCACACCGGAATGTGTGAGATATGCGAATAAAATAAGACCAGCCGTTCCCAGACAAAAGATCGACGTTGAGAACGTGCTTTTGAGAAGAATTCGAGCGCTTACGAAAAGCAAACTGCCCGCGAAGATCACCTGAATTAGTGGAGTCCGTGGGAAGATTTCAGTGAAATTGGAATTCCAGAAATCCCTCTGCAAGACTGGTACAGGCAAATACGACCGGGCAATCGCACTGAAAACAGTTACGGCACGGGCCAAGTTGAAATCCATTTTCCAGCCGCTGGTAGACCCGCTATCCGCCGGTGGCAGTAGCTGAAAACAGAAAGCACCGAAAGCCACCAGGAATAGGGAGCTGCCAATAAGCACACGGCGCATTGGCAATCCATCAAGATCGAGACGGCGGGAGCGGCGAACAGAATATTCAACGATTAGAGATGTCATAAAGGCAAATGCAACGATCGCGCCCTGCACACAAGTGTGACAAAGAATTCCGAGCAATACCGCGATGGGCACAAACAATTCAAATCTTCGCCGACACAAACTCGAAAAAACGACGATGATCAAAATCGCGATCGCATAGTTGCGAGAGATCACCGAGTATTCAAATACTGAAAAATAACCAAATGCAAACAGGCACTTTTGCAGGCGGCTGAACGGACTGCAAAGGGCGACCAAAAATGTGGTTCCAGTAGCCAGCAGCAAATGGAATAACTGCATCCCAAACGGGTTGTCCCAAACCCTGGAAATGCCCATGAGACACAAATGCCAGACGGCCGGTTGACCTTCATATTTCAAATGCGAAAATAGATCAGCGACGGACGTGCTGTCTCTCGCAATCAACCAGGCTTGTAGTTCATCTCGCCATGGCTCATGCATGGATATTGAAAAACAACCAACCAGAAAATAGAGCGATGTTAAGGCAAAGGCGAAACGCCTGTTGTCATTATCATTCTTTAACCAGCTAGTCACGGTCACTCCTAAAAATCACTAATAGCGGTGCCGTCGCGTCTGTCCCCAACAGCCTGGTATGTGAGAAAATCAATGTTTTCATTGATGAATCGAACAGAGCCGTCACAGAGAGCGAAGTGAGCACCGCCTGGATGCCGGGACTTGAATCCGCTGGACGTTGTCCAGTTGCTCCATGAATTGCAGGATGTTGGCGGTGTATCACCGTTTCCTGGGCCTTCATTTGGGCAAGTGGGGTAATTGATTGGTACAGAAGTCGTTAACAACCAGGCCTGCGTCGTGTACCAGCCGAGCGTACTGGGGTGATCGCTGCATTTCACACGAATCTCACCAAACGCGATCGTGTTGGAAGTACCATCGATTACATCCGAGGTACGTGCAGACCATACAGAGCGACCGAATACGCCTGATATCAATTCGCTGTTCGCGGTATCGCCATACTGCTTTGAACCCGTCCCAAAAATATTGCCAGCAAACTCAGAGCACGAATTGTAGTTCGCCACCATAATTTGCGATCCCTGGCTTGGTCCATAATTGGACTGACCTCGTTGCACGTCTTGAAACAGCACCGTTTTGGGATGATCGTCACTTGGACAGGTATAGACCGGGAAGCTAGTGCCGCAAAGGGATGGATCTGATTCGAATTGGGTGACAACATCGCCTTGAAAATCAATCAGCGAGTAAAACGGTGCCTGATCCAGATAGGGAAGGATGCTCACAAGAACCGAACCCTTTCTATGTAAACCAGGGTCAAACGAATTAAAGCCAGGAATGCCAAGTCCAGCGCCAATTGGAAACTGACCAAAGGCATCGGCGTAATTATGAAGTGCCAGCCCAATCTGCTTCAGGTTGTTCTTGCAAGTACTCCGTCGAGCAGATTCTCGTGCTTGTTGGATGGCTGGAAAGAGCAGAGCCAGTAATATGGCAATGATTGCGATAGAAACAAGCAGTTCAGTAATCGTATATCCATGACGGGAGAATTGACGATTTGATTTTCTCATTGAAAGCCACCCTTTGAATGCGACGAATTCTCCGAAGCGGCCATGTAATGACAAATTGTCTAACCTCAAATTCCAGCGTAATCCCATTCAGACGCGAGTTCAAGTCCAAAAAACGATGCGGCTTGCAGCGATATCTTTTGAAGTTAATCAGCCGTTTTGGCGTCTGGTCCGATCGCATCGAGTTCCGGGACTGGCAGCCCAATGTGCGGTTAACGACTGACCGTCGATGACGTGCTTCGAGCGTTGTAACCGCGAATCAGTCGGGTATCATGGGATTGCAGACTTGGGTTTGCTCTTGCTCTTCCAAAAAAGTCGAAATAGGCAAGTTCAAAAAAACCGATTTTCGATTTTCAGCTGACTGGAACCAAAAATTGTCTTCTGCCTACCGTCAATTTGTTCGCCGTGACCTGGACGGATTCTTTGGTCTGTTTGTCGACAATCTGATTCAATTGCTGTTGATTCTGGCGCTCTGTAAAGGGCTCTGCGGGATGACGGGCGATGGTGCGTACCTGCTTTTTCAGCATATTCTGCCCGGTGCTGCAGTCAGTATCCTCATCGGAAATATTTTTTATGCGTGGCAGGCTCGCCAGCTTGCTTTAAAAGAAGGACGTAGCGACGTCACCGCACTTCCGTACGGCATTAACACACCATCTCTGCTCGTTTACGTCTTCTTCGTGATGAATCCTGTTTACAGTAAGGCTTTGGGAGAAGGTCAAACGAACGAGGCCGCCGCCAGACTCGCCTGGGAAATGGGTTTGGTCGCCTGTATCGGCAGTGGTCTGATCGAGTTTTTCGGAGCGTTTGTCGCTGACGCCATTCGCTTCCGTACTCCTCGTGCCGCCTTGCTTTCAACTCTGGCAGGGATTGCGATCGGCTTCATCTCGATGAGCTTCGCTCTGCAAATCTTCCAAAAACCCCTGATCGCGATGTTGCCTCTTGCGATTGTCCTGATCACTTACTTCGCACAAGCCCCCTTCCCGTGGCATCTTCCGGGGGGACTGGTTGCGGTCGTGCTTGGGACAGGAATTGCATGGCTGATGTCGGCGATCGCGGGATTTATTCCCGCTGCCGCTCCGTACCTGACGGAATCAACGATGAACATCGAAGCGGTGCAGAGTGCCTGCCAGCAACTGAAGTTCTACTGGCCACACTTCGTTGGTGTACGGGTCTTCGAACTGCTGGCTGATCCATCAAAGTGGGGCGGATTTCTGTCGGTCATTGTCCCGATGGGACTGTTCAACCTGATTGGCAGTTTGCAGAACATCGAATCTGCCGAAGCGGCCGGGGACAAGTATGGAACCCGATCGTCGCTGGCAGCAAACGGAGTCAGCACCATTTGCGCCGCTCTCTTCGGCAGTTGCTTTCCCACAACCATCTATATTGGTCACCCCGGATGGAAAGCGCTGGGGGCACGAGCCGGTTATTCCACCTTGAACGGCGTGGTGATCACCGCCATCTGTCTCACAGGAGCCGTCAGTCTGATCGAAAGCCTGATCCCGATGGAATCCGGGATTGCGATTGTGCTCTGGATCGGGATCATCATCACCGCGCAGGCGTTTTCCGTCGTTTCCAGAGAGCACGCCCCCGCTGTCGCCGTTGGCCTGTTTCCCGCCATCGCCGCCTGGGGTTTCACCGTAACACAGGGCGCGTTCTTCAAATCCGGTGGAAAGACGCTTCAAGATCTTCTCGTTTCGGACCCACGAGCCAATGTCAACGACTTCGTACTGCACGGCATGATCTCATTGCAACAGGGCTATATCTTCACCTGCATGATCCTGGCAGCGATTTCGGCCTTTTTGATTGACCGAAGATTCTTTGCCGCTGGCGCGTGGTCAGTTATTGGTGCCATCTGTGCGGCTATTGGGTTAACGCACGCCTATCAGATCAACGGAAACGTCGTCGATTTTCTTTTCGCCTTCGCTGCCCCGACATCGGAAGCGGCGACAACTTACCGGTCATGGAACGTCGCCGTCGGCTACCTGTTGATGGCCGGTTCATTCTTCGCCTTTGGCGCATACTGTCGTGGCAAGAAAGACATCGAGCGGATCGCTCATTAAGTTTCTGTGAAAAATAAATCGCGACGCAACAATCGCAGGATGGCCCGAGTAGACTGGCGACGAAACGAGTGTTTCAGGGAACGGCACGGTTCCTTTTGACGTCACATTTTTCGACAGGGCGAACCAGATCATGCGTTGTCAGTTTTTCTTGGCTGTTACCCTGCTCTTGTTGCAATCGTCGCTTGCCGACGCACAGCCACGTTTTTCTTTTTTTGAGCCGGTGACACCTCCGCGAGCCATTCAGGTCATGGTACATCGGGGAATGATGTGCGCCGCTCCAGAGAACTCTGCCGCAGCAATCGAAATGTGCGCTCACGATTTCTGTGAGTGGGTTGAGATTGATGTGCGGCTGACAAAGGATGGGAAGCATGTGATCATCCATAATGACACTGTCGACTCGACGACGGACGGAACCGGGCGCGTCGACGAGTTGACGCTCGAAGACCTCAAAAACCTCGATGCGGGTTCATGGTTCGCCCCACGATTTAAGGGGATTCGTATCCTCACGCTGAGCGAGGCCCTGATGATCGCCAAGGGTAAAGTGAATCTCTATTTGGATTGCAAGCAGGTCAATCCCCAGCAACTTGCGGCAGATATTCTCGACGCTGGCATGCAAGCGCAAGTTGTTGTTTACAGTTCTCCCGACGTCCTGATGAAAGTGAAGGCGGCCTCGAACGAGGCGGTCGCCGGGATGACGAAATATCGTCCCACAATGCCGTTTGCTTCTTTTGTCTCAGAAGTCTCCCCTGCCGCCGTCGAGATTGACGCTGATGATGTCAGCAAAGAGCTGTGCGAACAGTTTCACGCCACCGGAATCAAGGTCCAGGCAAAAGTGCTCGGTGAGAAATGGGACAACCCTGAAGTCTGGCGCAACGTTATTGAAGCAGGAGTCGACTGGCTGCAAACCGACCATCCAGCAGGCATCTTGTTTCTGAATGCTCGTCTTAGATTGGGCGGAACATTACCTGTGAAAATTGCGTGTCATCGCGGAGCAAATCGTTATGCGCCTGAGAATACGATCCCGGCGATTCGTGAAGCGGTCAATTTAGGAGCGGATTTTATCGAAATCGATATCCAGACAACTCAGGACAATCAGACGGTGCTCATGCACGATGGCACAGTGAACCGGACGACAAATGGCAGCGGAAAGGTGAGAGACCTGACTTTTGAATCGGTCAGCGGCTTGTCTGCCGGGACATGGTTCGGAAAGCGATATGCGCAAGAACGTGTGCCGTCATTCGATGAGGGGCTTAGGGCGTACGGCTCTCGAACAGGCGCATATCTGGACGCCAAGAATATCGAGCCCGAAGTGTTGCTGAAAGCAATCCATCAATGGGGCTTCCAGGACCGGCACGTCGTGTTTCAGTCGCGACAGTATTGCGAACGGCTGCGCCAACTGGATCCCCTTGTTCGCACGTTGCCGCCCCTGAAAAACATGGAACAATTGGATTCTGTTGCGGCGATTAAGCCGTATGGTGTCGATGCATCCTGGTCCATCCTGTCGAAAGAAATGATTTCCGAATGCCACCGCCGTGGTATTCAAGTGTTTTCGGACGCGCTGGGAAAGAACGAAACCATCGAGCAATACACGCAGGCAATTAATTGGGAAATCGACTGTATTCAGACGGACCATCCATTAAGAGTATTGCGGGCGATCGAACTTTCTCGTCGATAGACAGCGAGCTGGCAACAAACGTCGCCCACATTCGATCAGGCTTGCCGACCCACAAAAAACGATTTCTTTTCAAGCGAGTTACACTTTGTTTGCTTTCGCCGCTGACGTCACAAAGTCGAATCTTTAATGTATTCCAATGCTCTCACCGGCGATGCCTCTGTTTAATGCACGAAAAAGCTCTGTTCCCGTAGCCTCTCATCGAATTCCATGAGCACCTTCCAAACGTTAAGAAAACATCTCCGTTTTTCAATCGACGTGACATAACAGTTGTTATATACATTTGTCGTGATGTTGTGTGTTGCGACAAGTGAAGTGTGAGATGCTGCCCAGAAACGGCTGGAGAGATGTTTTGATTGAGCAGAGGGCAGGAGGGGGAGAGTCCTATAATTCAAATCATCGGCTCACCCAGACTTCCGGAAATCAAAACCTGACGAAGACAATTGCTTCGTGACAACTTGGGATGAATTTCAACCGTATGGCCCTGTCGTTGGTTGAGTCGCTTGGTGTTCCGTAGCGTACTTTTATTTGGGGGCCACAAACGACTGCGGTCATTTGTGGTCCTCCTGTTGATTTTGCTTTCCGCGAATTGAATATGAAGACCAATGACGAAAACACGGAAAGTCGAAATCATAAAGTTAGTCAAACTCGGTCGAACTCTATCACCAAATTTCGTAACTCGTGATGATGGCAGAACGGAAGAGAAGATTTTTGAACAGAGGGTATGGAAGGTAACGAAGTGAAGAAAATCGCATACAAGTCTGGTGATGTCACAGCCGTCCAGGCAGAATGGTGCGAACGCTCAATTCCGAATTCCTTCGTTAACGTTGTTAACTTCTGTTCAAAAGTCTTCGCATTTGCAGTGTTTTAAATTGCTTTGGTAGGCCGCGAAGACTCGACATCCTCTGGTGGTTTCGGGTCCCGAGGATGAGACGAGAAAGTATGAAGTTGGCCAAGTTGGCCAGCTTCAAACCTGCAAAAACACTATGAAACAGGGAACTTGGCCAACTCTGTCGAACTTGGCCAACTTTTGTTTTTTGGGGATGGCGATGAGTGTTTCATTCGGTGTTTTGGTGGGCCTCGATATGCTGCATCCCTTTTCGTCCGCGATCAGAGGCGACAAGCCGCCGCTACGGTTCGGGCAATGTTGCTCATCATAGTCGTTCAAGCTTGCAGACCGCTGAAATTTCGAAAAACGCCTGGTTTCCGCCATAGTTGCGCAAACTTTAAAAAGGTGTCAATTTTGCTAGAGAATGATTTTTCAGGTCTGATCACTGGTCCGACTCAGCCGGTTTCCGGTTTCGATAGAGCGTCGGATCTATGGCGTTGATCATCAACTCGACTGATGGACGGTGATCGAGAAATTCAGCGATACGATGAACTTCGGGTACGGGATTGCTGATGAGCTGATTGAAATTCACTTCAAGAACGTTCATGTGGCTTTGCGTGAGTAGCCATTGGGAAAGTCGATCAAGATGAATCGCAAACGACTGCTTCATCTGATGACGAGGTGCCGCCGGACGCGAAAGTCGGGCGAGCATTTTTTCCTGGGATTCCAGGATTTCGTCGAGATCACGCCTCATGAAAATGACGCGGTAACTTTCAGTCGCGGGCAAATCGTAAAGCAATGCCGACACCATTTTCACCACTTTTCCGCGCGCTTCGGTCAGCCATGATGGATCTTGCTTCGTCTTCTTCGCTTGTTCAAATTCGAAATATCCGCGCGGGTTGTCAGTATCTGCCATGCGAATTTCGTCCGTCAGTATCGTCAGTCCACCCTGATGCAACATCTGCATCATCAGTGACGTACCGGCACGAGGCAGTCCAGAGACGATGACGATTTGTGAGTCGAGCGACATCCTAAAAATCAACCTTCAATAAGGGCCGAGCTACAAAAGCGGCAATTAACGAAGTAAAGAACCAGTAGGCCATCCAGCTTTTTGTTCCCGATGTCCATGAAACGCGATCAGGGTACTCGATTTGAATGGATTGGACGGGTGAATCAGCAGCAAAGGGTCGCTCGCGTGGATACTTAAGCATGGAACTTGGATTACTCGATGGCCTTTCTCGACTGACCGGAAGAAACGAGTTACTGATGGCGAGTTCCTTTGTGAAAATCTGCTCGCCCCATTCGAACGTCAAGTCGTGCAGGCCACGAGAAATTGCTTCGATCTTCCAGCAGATCATGTTACTGGCGGGGACTCGAACCGGGCCCATCGTCACATCGACGGCAGAAGTCGGAGTAAGCTCAATTTCAGGGAGCACTTCGTTGTTTGTCGGCTTCAGATGAACGGTAACAATCGCCTGCTCGCCACAGGCGAGTGGACGAGCTTGATACCACAACGACAATTGTGCCAATGAAAGGCACATAGGGACTGCCATGACAAGAATTGGAACAGCCGATAACGCAAGTAATCGCCCCGCCTGTGCAAGCAATGTCAGTTGCACTCGAAGACAGACTCGCAGCTCTTCTTTGAAAAGAGACAGCGCGATGAGATTCGCTTTGATCTGATTCCGCGTCCGTTTGAGTGCTGACTGATTGGAGGTCTGTTTAAACACAA
Organism: uncultured Schlesneria sp.; assembly: GCA_903899985.1. Lineage (GTDB taxonomy): Bacteria > Planctomycetota > Planctomycetia > Planctomycetales > Planctomycetaceae > Schlesneria. Next base: position 56,206 of record CAIULL010000245.1, on the reverse strand, counting down.
AGAGCATCACAATGCCCGTGACGCTTGCAATCAATGAGGCGGACAACCAACCGGGCAACCATGCGACTGGCGCAAGCAGGATCTGCGCAATCGAATTCGAAATCGTATTCAGCCAAAGGACCAGCGTTACCAGCATAGGTCTACTCGATGTATCCCAGGCCGCGAAGCTGATCGGCAACTTGTTTTTCCGCATCAGCTTCACCAAGCCGTTTGAGTTCTTTTTCGATTGCCGTTGTAATCAGTTCCTCCACGCTGCTGAAACCCGCTTTTGTCGCGGCCTGCCTGGCTCGTTCAAACAGATTGGAATCAATCGCCACCTTCGTCACGTGTGATACTCCCTTTCAGGATTGAAAGATACTTTTTCCCGTCATCGTCTTCGGTGTTGGTAGGCCAAATTCATCGAGTATCGATGGCGCCAGATCAGTCAGCGATGGCTGGGGTGATCGAATACTCTTGTTACTAAACAAGACGCCAGGAACCTCCAGTGCGTCCGCACAATGATCGGCACTCCAAGGGGATGGGTTGTCCAGCAGCACTTCGGGAGTCAATTCGCCAAGACACGTTTCCCACGAGGCGCGGTAGCCACGGGAGTAGCCGATAATCAAATCGGGAGCAAATTCCATCGCTGGTCCGGAATAGATTTCACTCGACCTGTAGACCTTGCGAATGACCTGTTGTCCGTTGATATCGCGAACCGCTTCCAACTGTGCAATTAATTGCTTTGTCAGCTTCTCGGCAGTGTCGTCGGGTTCGACAATACCGTCCCGTTCGCGTCCCTTGAGATTCAGATAGAGTGCGTTGATCCCCATTCCATACGCGCGTGTTCGGGACCAGTCGACATCGGTGAGGACCGACGTGGTTTCCCGTGGATTTAAATAGCCAGAATCACGCAGCCAGGAATTGACATTGAATTGCCTGCCGAAGTTGGCGAAGCCATGATCGCTCATCACAAACAGAGTTGCCTTGCTGCCATAGCGCTGGTCGAGATCGCCGATGATTCCGTCGAGCTTTTGGTAAAGGTCTTTGACATATTGAAATCGACTGGCTGCTTCTGGCGTGGTCCGGGTGGGATGTAGCGCATCCTCGTCAGAATTCCACCAGAACATATGTGACTGCAGATCGCTGCTTGAGAAATAAAAGAACAATAGTCCGTCTTCGTAATTCTTAAGAGCATATTCGAAAAGAGTCAGTCGTTCCTCCAGGACCATCGTGGCCTGCTGCCGAAATTCGTCGTCGTTGAAAATGCCATTCGATCGAGCCTTATGATCCTCTTGAAACCCCGTCGTATAGAACAGGCCAAGGGCATTCGAAATGTCCGTGATAAAATTCTTCGGCTCAGATAATTGCACCGCAGGTTTCGACGGATCGATATTGATGGGGGTCATGTAAAGACGAAAGTTCGGAGCAACCTCTTGAAGATAAAAACGACAGATCCCACTCGCTGACTGACTCGGAAGCGGGGGTGGCGTTGACATCTTAAAATCGAGCCGCGTCCATCCGCTCCACTCCCCTGCCCTCAGCATGATTTTGTGATCGCCAACAATGAGCAGTGCTGCATCCGACCTTCGATCGCGATGGACGGACATTTCGATCGTTGTCGGCGTCGGCGTTTTCAACATCGCGTTATCGGGGCCGACGATTTTGGTTTTTGCTGAATCGCGAATGAAGCGTAGCTTTGATCTTCGTCCACCCCCTTCCTCCAGACCTTTTGACGGCGAATCGTCGCTGAAATATTGATAGGTTCCGTATGTCCCCAGAACATCTGGTGTCCCCATTCCCGAAATGCAGCGATGATGTCCATAGTGCGATGGGCTTGGGGGATAGTTCGACGGAAGATCGTAAAATGTGGAGGGGATTCCTTTGGCATCCAATTCATCCCAAAATGGAATCCCCTGCCTCCGCAATACGGTTTTCGGTAGCGTGTGACTGAACGGAGGAAAATTGAACTGAAGCCGATGATCACCGACTTCGATTGAGCCTTCGCCGGGAAGCGTCTCAGCCGCGGAAAAAAAGGGTGCACACTGTTGGTGAGGATGTCGGTGGATAAAGTCAAAAATCCCGTGCGATCCCGGTCCTGCACCGTTGATAAAACTGGCCCAAGCCACGGGACTTTGAGGCGGCATGCTTGTCGCCAGATTGCTGAAGCTGCCGGCGGATGCCAGCTTCGCCAGATTGGGGAGCATTCCGGCCAGCATCATGCTGCGACAAAGCCGAGGGTCCATCCCGTCAATGCCGATGACGATGACTTTCTTACCCAAAGATCGCGACGCTCGATTGCAACCACCGAGCCAGCATGCTGTCGCTAATGCCCCCGCGCTGGCAGCAGCACCCGACAGGATTTTTCTACGGGAGATTTTGGGTTTACGTCCTGAATTCATTGGACCCCACCTCCTGCGAGAACTAAGTCGTCCTTAGGAATAAGCTCACCCGTTTGACGCGAACCAACGGAGAGCACTTTTCCATCCATATATTCGGGAATCGGGCAGCCAAACAGATCGAGAATGGTCGGAGCAATGTCAAGCAATCGAGACGACTCGGTAAGGATTTCGTGATTACAGAAAAGGACGCCTGGTACCACCGACGGATCGACGCAATGATCGCCGCTCCAGGCCTTCCGATTGTCATGAAATATCTGTTGGCTGGAACGGCCAACAGCCGCATCCCACGATACGCGATAACCGCTGGCGTAGCCGACAATCAGGTCAGGAGCATTTTCTTTATAGGGACCGCGATAGACTTTGGTCGCCTGATACACGCGCTTAATGGCTTGCGAGCCCGACTGAGGGTCGATGAGTTGACCTAGCTGAGACGCGATCTGATCACGAATTGTGTCTGCTTCGATGCCAGGCTCAACGATTCCCTGACTGAACTTGCCTCGCAAGTTGATAAAGATCCCTGTCAGGCCAATTGCGAATGCTTTTGTTTTTGTCCAGTCGATTCCGGCGAGGTAGTCCTTGTCGCGGAGTTCCTCGTTGACGACAAGGAATCCGTTTTCTTCGAGCCATCGATTCAGGTCAATTCCGCGACGAAATGTATTAAAACCATGATCCGAAAGGACCATCAGCACGTTATCTTTATCATGGCATTTGGCCATCGTACGTCCGACGAGTTCGTCCATGCGAACGTAAAGATCTTCAATGGCCGTCTCGAACGTCGCCGGAATATGTAACGGACGGGCGGGATGTTCTTTGTCCAGATATCGCCAGAACATGTGCTGCATTCGATCTGTTCCGTCAAACACACAGACACACAGTCCCGTCGGCACTTTGTCGAGGCTGTCGAAGAACATCAATTCACGCTCTTGATCGATGTCAGTGCATTGCTGAAGGAAATGTTCGTCGTTTAGAACTTCTTCGTTCAGACCCCACGTATCTTCGGCCAGCCCGAGTGTTGCGTAGGGCCCCTGACGTTTCGCGAGATAAATCGGATAGACCGGAGGGTAACCAATTGCCATCGCGGGATATTCAGGGTCGATGTTGATCGGAGTGACATACAGGTCGAATATGGGTTGAGTACTCAAAAGCAGGAACCGACAGACTCCTTGAATCGACAGATTCCAGCCCGCGCGAAACTTGACCGAAATCCAGTCGGTGTATTCGCCCGGTATTAACTTGAATTTCGCCCCGTCAATGGCGAGCGTCGCCTGGTCACGATCATCAAAGGTCACGGTAAAATGCTGCTTGAGATGCCCTTGATCGGTGTGTGTTGGATGCGGAGGACCAACCAGATGGCCGACGATGACATTTCCAGTCTGCTGAACGTAGTGGACGTCACCCCCCGTTTTTTGATTTCCAACTTTAGGGCGCGTCGTATATTGCGAAAAAGTTCCCTGAGTGCCACGCAAATCAGGAACACACATCGCCGATAACTGGACCCCATGCAGTTTTTCAGGGGGGAACGTGATTGGCACTCGGATAATGCAATTGAAGATGCCGTACTTGCTCAGGATGCTCCAGAAGGGCTGACTTTTTCGCAGCATGCGTATTTCTGGCCGTTTAATCGTCATGTTGAATGGCCAGACGCTGCGACGACGAGCCGCTGAAAGGATTTCAACTGAGCTGAGCTTTGGCTGATAGGTTTTTTCGTCGGGTGAAAGAAAGTCAAAAATATTGTGTTTGCCTGGGTTCACCCCTGTTTGAAACGTTGACCATGCCACAGGCGAAATCGGAGGGAGCGTGCTTCCCAGTGAGTGAAAGCTCCCCTGACTTCGCAACGCTGCCAGATTTGGCAGTTTTCCTTCGTCAAGCAAACGAGTTGTCAGACTATGATCGAGTCCATCAAGTCCCAGTATCACGACACGTTTGAACCGAGGTTTTCGGGGGGGATGCCGCTTAAGGATCAATCGCATCAAACGACGAATCGGCCAAAACAAGAACATTGTAAGCGCAGAGAAGATGGCACCAAACACAGCCAGGAAAGTACCTGCCAACGCAAAACCCGCGCCCGGACCGATATATGCCAAGCTCATATTGTCGATCAGTTGGTCAACCGTATGAATCGTCATTTAAGAGAAATTCTTGCCAGGATTTTTGCTCATCCTGCACATCAGAGGGACTATTTAATGTTAACATCGACTGTCGTCGCCACGCATCGTTTCTGTACGAAGAGATTGCCGAGGGCCTATTATAAGCAGAAGCCCTGCTCGCAAACGAGGGGTTCACCGGGCCAGAAATGTCATCCCGTGGTACAAGGAATCCTTTTCTGCAATTACGAAATCCTTTCCGAGCCGCCTCGATTTCTTGACGTTGCTCCGACAGTTAATGAATTGTGCGAGGGATTTTCCCTGAAATGTGACGCCGTAAAACCATGCAGGCGCTTTGAAATTCCTTCCAACAATAGGAGGGCGCTCGTGCTCGTCTTTACAATCGACGTCGCGTCTCGAAGTCATCGATCATTGATCCCAACCGGTGATCGAGTTCCGGCAATCGGATTCTAGAGAGAATTGAATCTGATTGATAACTGATGTGACGAGCCGAAGAGCCTGTCACGACTCACCTTTTTCGATGGGTACTGATTGCTGGTCGCACGCGGCCGTTGCCGATCGCCTTGTTCTTGCGATCGGCAGGGACAACGAGTTGTCGCTTTAATCTCAGTGATTAGTCGTAAGGAACTCGTCAAATGGCTTCCATGAATTCGCCCCAGAATTCGGCCGACGGAAGCACTCGCAGTAATTCTTCAAAGCTGGTCACACCCTGTGCGACCTTCAGCAAAGCCGCTCGACGGAAGTCGATCATTCCTTCGTCCAGTGCCCGCTGATGAATCACGTTTGCCGGGGCTATCTGGCTGACCATCGTGCGGATTGCAGGAGACATCGGCATGACTTCAAACAATCCGGTGCGACCAACGAATCCTTCGTCTCCCTGGCTGGAATCAGCCGCATAGATGTAATTCCCTTCTTCGCCATGCAGATAAGGACGGACTTCATCGAATGTGCGAGGCGCGTGAGTGAGATTCAGGCGAATCTTTTTCTCGGGATGGAGTGTTCGCACAAGTCGCTGGCTGATGACGGCAAGCAAAGACGTACAGAGGAAGTACGGGGGCACGCCCAGCGACAGCATGCTGTGAATGGCGGAGGCTGCAATTGAGGCATGCAGTGTTACAAACACTAGCTGGCCACTGTTTGCCGCCAGAACTGCCGTCTCGGCGGTCACTGAATCGCGGATCTCACCGACCATAATCACGTCCGGGCTTTGACGAACGACGCCGCGGAGCAGTTCACTAAACTTTGGTCCGTTAACTTCGTCCGCTTCCGATTGTCGAAGCCCTCTGACGCCATACTCAATCGGGTCTTCAATCGTGTGAATCTTGCGCCGCCCATCGTTGAGGTGGTGCATGCAGGCGTACATGGTCGTTGTTTTGCCGGAACCTGTTGGGCCAGAGACGATGACCAGTCCGCTGGAGTTCCCCAGCAATGAACGCATAATTTCCGTCTGTGGGCCGACGAGACCCAGGGAGTCGATATTTGTAAGCGGTGAGTCTCGTTCCAGTAACCGCATGGCGAAGCTTTCGCCGTGCATCGAAGGAATGGAACTCAATCGCAGATTTGTGACGCGTCCATTCCTGTTGCGGAATGTCCAGCGGCCATCTTGCGGATGTCTGCGGTCGGCAAATTTCATTCCCGCTGCGGCACGTGTATGAGCGATACACCGATTCCCTGTGTCCGCATCGAGACTCGCGACGTAGCGGATAATGCCAAGATGCCGAACTGTGACATCGACATCGTCTTCGTTGCAACAAATAAACAGGTCGCTTGCACCAAGGCTGACGGCATGCTCGATCAGTTCGGCGACACTTTGTTCGATCGGCTGATCAGGGAACTCTTCGACATCCAGCAGAAAATTTCGACCGCCCTCGGCGGTGGAATCATGCTCGTCAGTCGTTTCCGGCAAAGTGGATCTAAGCATTTTTTGGGCTTCCGTTGCTGTAGTTCATCAGTCTTGCTCGTGCGGTCGCTTCGTCCGGAACCAGGTCTAACACGAGATGCATCCGCATCATTTTGAGGAAATCAGAGGTCGTCCGCGAAGCGGAATGCAAAACCAGTTTTCCCCCTGCGTCATTGAATTTTTGATCGCTGACAAGCAGCCATTCCACGCCGGTCGAATCGAGATAATTCGCATTCGCCAGACTCAACATTACCTTTCGAGAAAAGATGTCGTCTCCACAGGCGCTTGCAATCGGGTCGCGGTTGTCCATCCATTCATCGCGGGACAGTCGTCCGTGAAGTTCCAGAACGACGATGTCCCCTTGGCCTAGCAACATTTGAATCTGGACAGGGTTCATCAGTCGATTCCTCGGGTAAACAATTTCTCAATGGTAAATCTATCGCTCGACAAAAATGATTTATCAGGGATGCGTTGTGGTGGCTATGCTGGTGTCAGCGGAAGGGGCTTTGGAACGACGATGAATCATCGTGATTTCATTCCCTTTCTCGTTGAAGCGGACTTCGCTCATGAACATCCGAATCAGAAAGAGTCCTCGCCCGCAGGGCTTCAAGAGGTTGTCCCCCTCGAGTGGATCTACGACCGAGGAAGGATCAAAGCCAGGTCCTTCGTCACGAATGACATAACACGATTCGTCGGGAGATTCGTCGACAGTGAAGATGACGCGACGGCGATCAAACGGAGGTAAATGCTGCCGTCTCGCGGCTTCCTGATAATATGAGTCTGAATTCTCTCGACGCATCTCGGAACTCAATTCCAGATTGCCGTGGTGCATGGCATTTCGAAGGGCTTCTTGCAGCGCAACACCGACCCGGATGGATTCAGTTTCATCGTACGCATGAATCCCCGAGTGGTATTGCTGTAGATGGCTGACGAGTGGGGGAATAATGGAATTGTCGTTTTCCAGTCGAAATGAAAGCCCAAGTCGTTCCCAACACCCGAAAATCCGACGTTGCTGTTCGCCGACCCACGACACCTGGGAAATCTGTCGAACAATCTCCAGCAGCTCCGTCGAGAGCATTCGCTTGGGAACATACGACGCAGCTCCCCGACGCAACGCCCGCAAGGCGATATCTTCGCTACCATTTGCGGTCATGAGAATCGTCGGAATCGATGGAAACCGCCTGCGAATGGCTTCGACGAGTTCTAAACCATCCATTTCTGGCATCTGGAGATCGGTAAGGATCAAGTTCGGCTTCGTTTTTTCGACAAGTTCAAGTGCCTCAGCTCCATTTTTGGCATAGACGATATTCGAGTGCTCGATCTTCGAAAGCAATTTTCCTGCGAGTAATGAATCCATCGGGGAATCGTCCACAACCAGGAACGTCGGGCTGGTAGAAGAACCCCGTGCTTCCTGTCGATCAGTTGTGGTTTCCATGGCCATTCATACGTTCCAAGTCACGCGCAAAACACGAAAGATGCGCCAGAAACATCGCCCTTAGTCATGTTTGTATCATTTCAACGGCAAGATTTCGTGAAGAACCCGCGAACATTTCGTGAAGAATTCGCGATCATTTGGAAAAATGTGACAGTTGGTGCAAAGAGGCTGAAAATGGCTTTGAACCTGCAAAACGGGTGGGGTCATACCCCAAATTCAGACATGCCAGCGTGCCAGAATGTTCACGTTCAGCGAGCTGCCAGCACGAAGTTGTCAATACGACATGGCAAATGACGCAGAGCACTTACATTCTTTATTAATTATCAATAAAGAACAATTCGCAACCATTGAATATGAATTGACTTCTCCGCTTTAACAAGATGTAGTGCACGTTCTGAGCTGACGGGCTTTCTTCGAACCGAGGTACTAGGATGCCGCAATATTATTACCGAATTTTCGGAGTGAAATTTGGGCCTGTCTCACTCGATCTTCTGCAACATGAAATTGCGTCTGGTCAGCTACTCGATCACCACGAAGTTCGAGTTGAGAATGAGACAACTTGGACTCGCGTTGACGATTTTGTTGCTCAATTTGCTCAACGATTAACTGATCGGAATCCGGTGCAGCAACCACCCGACTCGACACTGACGTGGGATGGCGGACACGATGACATCGAAACAGCGGATGCTGGTGTTGCTGGTCAATCGACAAAAACGCTGGGGCCGTGGTTCTGCCGCGGATCACAAATCGGGAGAGGACCCTACAAGTTTGAGGAGCTCTGTTCTTACGCTCGTCGTCGAGAGCTCGTAGCTGACGATGAATTGTCTCTCACGGAGCACGGCCCATGGACGCCAGTTCGGTCAATCGAGCGATTGATGGCAGAGATACCTCAGCTTGAAATATCGGAGACCATCAGTCCTTTATTGTCAGAAGCGACAAATGTTACAGCTGAGCATGCCTCGCAAGCGATCGCCCCGATGTCAGCGGGATACCAGGTTGTCGCTGCGGATCATCGACCTGTTGTGGCGGACCATCAGCCTGTGTCTGATAACACCGAGGCGAATTCGCAGTGGTACGTACGGATGGGGCATGTCGAGCATGGACCGATTGAACTTCAGAAAATGATCGAGATGGTTGAAGCCGGGCGCATCTTGCCAATTGATCGAGTTCGCCGAAGCGATAAATCAGAATGGACACAAGCACACGCAATTCCGGTTCTCTTCCCGTCGACCGCCAAATCGAACCAGGCCGAACCGACGTTTTCGCTGAGATCGGTTCGCCCTACTATTCCTGTGCCGCAGACTTACTCGAAAAAAGGCGGTTTTTCGGCACATGTGATTCCCATTCCGCAAATTATGACGGTGGCTCCTCAGCTCGAACAGCAGGCTGCTCGGCCATCGATCGCACCACCAACTTCAAATTCGGCGGCTCCGCGACCTTCGCGATCAACGGAGGCGACGCCGGTGGTGCAGTCTCCGTTGATAAATGGTCCTCGCCCGACAACGGAACCCCATCGACAATCCGCATATGCTCAAACAAAGAGTCTCCCTAACCCACGGGCGACAGAAGTCAACTTCGACGCAAATCAATCCTCTGACCAGCAGATCGGCGAACTGCCCCGCACTGTCCAGGGTGAAAGCAAACACAAACTCCGAAGAGGTCAATTCAAAGAGCCTCAACTGATCAATGCCAAGACTACGATCATGATGGTGGGAATCTCTCTTGCACTGTTATTTGCATGGAGAAGCCTGATGACCGCTGGCGTCGAAGATTTTATCGCCCCGTACAATGATCTGTGCATGATCCACCGCACGCTTGTGGAAAAACGGTCGGAAAATCAAACAATGGAGCTGTGGGCTTTCGCCAGAAAAGAAAGCGTCTATAAGATCGAATCCATAAAACGCAAAATCAGAAATCTGAATTCAAAGCACCCCATACGTAATTCGCTTCTCGCATTCGGCGACAGTCTGGCAGCGGCTGCCAAATCGAATACGAGCGATGAGGTGTCAATCCACATGGAAGACGCATACAAATCACTCGTGGAATCTTCGAAGGAGTTCCGGAAATGGAAGGACGAAGAGTTCCAGAGAGAAATGCAAAGGAAGCGCCGTCCCTCGGCAAATGCAGCGCCTGCAAACGATTGATCGAATATCTGCTGCGATGAACGCGTGCGTCAGCTGCAGCGCAAAGCATGCTCAGCTAACTACTCGCGCGGCTTCGGAAGTCATGGGCTTCGATGCGTGTTTGCGGAGCGTCTGGGGCAGGCGAGCTCGAATCGCGGCTATGCACTCGCCCTCAGTTCTGTCGGACCATCCGACTTGTTCAAATGATCGAGGATTTCATCGAGTCTTTGCGAGACCCGTTGCTGAGATTCTTCGATGATTGATGTTGAAGCCAACACTTCGGCCTCTTTTTGATCCAGTTCTCTCGACCGGTCGACGATCGTCTCGTGAAGCTCCCGGATCTGCCCGAAAAGTGTGTCATATGAGACGATTTCTTCCGGCATTGGAAGAGTCCCGCTTTCGACTTTCTCACCAAGCCCTGGCTCGACCCGAACTGCTTCAATCGCGTGGAGCAGCGCTTCCCAGCCAGATCGCTCGTCGTCGGACAGCTCTTCCACCATCGCCTGTTCCGTCGTGATTCGATCGCACAGTTCTTCGGCCGTGAGCGAATGTAAGTCATCCATGGCGTGCTCACTACTGACGAAATCACCCACGCCGTGGTCACATGGATTTCCGAGATCGACCACCAATTCTACCGGGCCAATCTTGAGCCGATCTCCGTGTCGAAGCGCCATTCGGCGGCAAGGGTGTTCATTGACTGATAAAATTGCCGCTTCGTCTGCCGCCTCAATCCAGATGGCGCGACACTGATTGTGGATCACGCTGTGCAGGAAAGGGATCGAGGGTTCACCCAGCTTCAGATCACAATGGCGACCCGAGCCGATTGCAAAGCCGTCACGCGTGACGGGGATTGATTGATGTTCAAACTGGAGCCGGATCGAAACCTCAGCCGATGTGTCAATGAGTGATTCGTCTGACTGGGGCGATGACCTGAGTGTCTTGAACATATCTGCCGTATCTCCAACATCATGTCGGGCGAATGGCTAAAGAAACCATGATCGCTATCAGAATACATCGAACCGACGGTGGATCGGGCATGATGGAAACACCGCGCCGGACGTGGCAGAATTTCCAAACCGGGTAACGCGACGTCGCAGATTAATGTGACTTTGCCGATTGGGTAAAAGCGAGTGGTTTCGGCGGACTACCTCGCAGCAGGCTGGGTAGTTTACTGCGTCTTTTACAAAAAAATGTGTTGGCGGGATGAGATAACCGATCAAATGGAAAGTGACCTCGTGTTGCTGCAATTTCAAGGTGCGCCGCCAACGCAAATTTCGCCGCATCCCATCTCGTTAAGGCATCTGGCGAAACCACGCCAATCACCGTTGGCGTCCTCACAATCGGATGAATAGCTTCTGCTTCTCGAGGAAGCGAACAAACACGTAGGTTGTGAAATAAAATATCGCCAGGCCGATCAAGCACCACCAGAGAGGCGAATCCTTGGGGACAATCCCATGCACGGCCATTTCGATCGCGTGATGCAGAAAATAGGCGGCCAATGCGTTGGTACCGAACGTGCGAAACAGCCCAATCGTAATACCGTAAACGTCAGTAAACACAGTGAATGCTGCCAGGATCGCCATCGAAAAGCCTGCAGCGAACAGGGAAAACGGCATCGTGACAATTCGCTTGCTCATCATCCAATAGTTGTAAGGACGCAGGCGCGGCGGTGAGGGCGCTTTTCCTTCTTCCTGTAATCGTTGCAATTCGCCAGCGGTTTTTGGCGGCGGGGCGAAGAATGGTGCTTCGGCCAGGTGAATTTTGTTGGCGCTCCATTGCGCACTCGAAGGAAATACGGGCGATACAGCGATATCGCGTGGTTGTGGAGGGGTATCGGGCGGTACGTCGTAGATCGTTGAGATGCACGAAAGTCCGTAGGCGACAACCATCAGCAAAATACCACAACCGAATAACCGAATAGCCGCTTGTCCGGGTCGTCGCCCGATGACCAGATCATGAGCCAGTGCGCCAGCGAGCATGATTGCACCCCAGGACATGGTCCCAAAAATACCGCCGTCCCAGCATCCCTGTTTTGCCGCACCCCAATAGGCGTCCAGCCAGTTTGGTTGACCAAAAATAAACGCGAAATTGAATGAATAACTGAACAGCATGTGGCCAGTCAGTAGCCCCAGCATTCCCAACACGATTACCGGTGTTCGAGCACAAATAAATGGAAGCACGACGATCTGGCTGACTCCGATCACCGCCAAGGTTTCCCAGAGGTTTGCCTTGAGTAAGCCTGCGAAGAAATCCCAGGCTTGTTTCGGATTGATTTCGTTCCATGACTTTGCAATCTCACCGTTGAAGCCATACATCGCCAGAGACACGGCGACCAACCCCAATCCGCGCCACACCGCGTGTCGATAGGCCACGGCAACCCCGTCGCGTGCAACACGCCGAAGCATCGTTAACCGGTATGAGAAGCCAGCGGCGAAAAGGAAGCCGGGCATGATGGAGTCGGCGTAACTGAAAAATGTGTCATGATGCTTGATCCAGTCGGGAATCGCCTTCAAGTCTCCACAGAAATTCACGATGAACATTGTGGCAACAGCGTAGCCACGGAACTGGTCAAGAGAGCCGACGCGTCCGGGCAATGCCATCGGTTTCGATAAGTTGCTTGATGTGTCGGCCGAAGGGATGGCGGGCTGAGTCGAGGACATGTATGCTTCACCAAGGTATAGTTGTGGGTGATTGTTTTATTCAGTAGCTTCTTCGCGATTCGTTCTGGAAATGAATTGGAGCTTCTTCAAGCACATCTATGTACCCGAACAATGGCGAGAACTGAATCTCCATCTCAAATAATTTACGGAAAAAGCTCTAGAAGAACATGAATGCATCTTCGGAAAACGCTGGTGGCGAACCCGTCCTGCGCCTCGAAAACCTGACGAAACGCTACGGGACATTCACCGCGCTCGATGGTGTCAGTTTATCTCTGAAAGCCGGTCAGATTCTGGGGCTGATTGGTCCGAATGGTGCGGGCAAAACAACGACGATCAAGATTCTCGTGGGGTTGATCAAGCCGACATCAGGGTCAGCAACGATCGCCGGTGTGGATTGCGTCAGCGATTCGGAGCAGATTAAGCGACTCGTCGGGTACATGCCCGATAAGTTCGGTTCTTATGACAATATGCGGGTCCGGGAGTATCTCGATTTCTTCGGTGCAGCGTTTTCCATTCCGACAGGAATCCGAGCCAAACGAATTGCCGAAGTCATGGACATGACCGGAACTACATACATGAAGGATCGTTTTGTCGAGAGTTTAAGTCATGGAATGCAGCAACGCGTTGGACTGACTAGAACTTTGCTACATGACCCAAAGGTGTTAATTCTTGACGAGCCTGTGAATGGGCTCGATCCACAGGCGCGAATCGAAATGCGCGACCTGTTGATCGAGCTGGCACGCCAAGGCAAAACGCTTGTCGTCACGAGTCATATCCTTCCGGAGCTGGCCAGAATTTGTCAGCAAGTCGCCATTGTCACGCATGGCAAGTTGCGGGCCTTCGGAACTGTCGAAGAGATCGGACGTCAGGTAAGCCAGAAACGGACGATCGAAGTACAACTCCTTTCGTCTGAAGAGGTCGCCGGAACTGCCAACGTGATCCGCAAGTACCTTGAGCCTGCCGCTGAAGTGACGGAAGCTATTACAGAAGCGGTCGTTCGATTTCGTACGGCGAAATCCGAACGGGAACTGGGAATCTTGTTGAAACAACTCATCCAGTCAGACGCCAACGTCACACAGTTTCGAGAAGTTCAAACTGACTTGGAGGAGGCGTTTATTTCCTTCACTCGCCCGCAAGAAGATTCCGCATCAGCGACTACCGAAGTTGGCAATAAGTTTTAGCCCGATTCTTTCAGCAAAACTCACGAATGCTGCCACTCGGACAGCCCTATCGCGGGGTATTTGGCGACCAGCGACTTGACTTGAGCGGTCTTCCAAACCTGATTTTGAGAGTCTTGCAGGATTTGTTGTGGGCGCAACTCACTGCAATGACTGTACGCCCAGGTGGACGTTCTGGTGTGTTTATTTGCGGCAAAAAAACGTGCTCTCGCTAAGTAAAGCTAGGTTGCCTTCGCTGATCGTTATATATTTAGCAGTTTTTGTATTATTAATACGAAGTAAGATGCGCATAATAATGCCATACGGTTGTGGCAAATTGGCGGGGTTGCCAATGAGCCTGTATTTTAACAGGAATTTAATGCTTTCAGCTTTGATTTCCGAAAGTCCAAAGCTAAAATACGGTAACATCACAGGGCATCGATTGAGTTTAATTTTGCTTCAGTCTGCGGTTTTTTCTGTTCCCGGTCACGTTCTTAGCCTGTCGGCTTTTCTAGCCCGTGTTTTCATGGTTTTCATTTGTAGTTTCAAAGGAGGGTCTGATGGTTCGGTCAAATGTCAGTGCGCGATCGCGGCAACGAGCGTTCACGTTGATAGAATTGCTTGTCGTCATTGCGATCATTGCAGTTCTCATTGCTTTGTTGTTGCCAGCGGTTCAGCAAGCTCGTGAAGCAGCACGACGCACACAATGCAAAAACAATTTGAAGCAGATGGGTTTGGCGTTCCACAACTACGAGAGCACCTATGGGATGTTTCCCCCGGCGCTGACCGCGCTGTCGGGTCCAGTCTGGGGTAATGCGGTTGGTGAAGGTATCCCCAGTAACAGGGATGATGGCAATTTTCACGCCTGGCCGGAATTTATTCTTCCCTATATTGATCAGGCTCCCCTCTACAACACGATCAACTTTGCGCTTCCTCTCACCTACACTGACAGCACCTTCTCAACCGGAACTGTGTACAACTTCATTACCAGTGCCAACTACCCAGGCGCTCAAAGTACGGCGGTTCCCAAGGCGGTGATTACTGGCTTTATCTGTCCTTCGAGCCCGCACACCGGTAACCTGTATGCAGCGTATGTCGATGACTGGCTGGGGGGCAGCTTTTCGGGAGCACCTCCGACTTATCACGGTGGTGGTCCCCTGGATTATGTGGGTAAGTGGCCTCGAGGCAACATGCATGGGACACTGAATGGGAATTCATACGGTGATCCGAAATATGCGATGCTGGATATTAACTCGGCGAATGGTGCTGGCTGTGGTGGAGTGAAGATTGCATCGATCATCGACGGTACGTCGAACACGATTCTTGTTGGTGAGAACACCGCCCCCGGCATCCAAATGTGGGCCATGGGGAAACCTTATGGCAGATTCTGCGATGCTTGTAGTTCCGGTAACTGGGCTCAGGGTCCAGCATGGAACGACTGGCAATGGTCGACAGGAACGGATCTTTCAGGAGTGACACCCGGATCGGTTCATAAATATGGCACGGAAACGGGTGGCGGATGTACCGTCAATTGTGAGAACTATAAGAATTACTATAGTTTCCATGTTGGGGGTGCGCACATTGCCTTAGCTGACGGCACTGTTCGATTCGTCAGTCAGAATGTGAATACCGAAACGATGGCACGTCTTGTTCTTGTCAATGACGGTTTTGTGGTTGGTGATTTCTAATTCAACGGAAGGCACATCAGATTGTGCCTTCTATAGCTGATCCTTGCAGTCACGCACCATTTCGAGAAGCATCGAGTGGTGCGTGGCCTCATTTTTATCCCGATCTTTGAGCTCGTTGCGGAAACGGAATTGTGAAACCAAGTCAAATTGCAAAAGTGGTCTGTTTGTTGGTGTTGATCTCGTTTTCCGGTTGCGCTGACAAAACAAAAGCGGATATGTCTGAGAAGCGAATTAAGGCCATGGCGGGGGGTGAACTGAAGAATGTCGTGGCGATCGAGGGGGTCGTGAACGTAGACGGAAACCCCGAGGCAGGGGTTAACCTGTTCTTGTATCGTGAGGGCAATGATAATCCGATTATGGAGTGTCGAACGGACGAGGATGGCAAATACTGTTGGACGACTCACACGAGATGCGATGGCTTGGAACCCGGTAAGTATTTGATAGGCTTTACGTACGTCCCGAAACCGAGGAAGAATGGTTCAGGGGTCGATTTATTCAAGGGAAAGTACCAAGACCCCAGGAAGAGCGGATTTAAATTAACCGTCGTGGCGGACTCTCCCGAAACGGATGTTGATTACGACTTGAAGTTGAAATAAATGCCGGGTGAGAATAAGGGCCATAGATTGGTACGTTACGATCTGTAAGTTGGCCCTTTTCTTTTGCCATGATCGTGAAGTTTTTCCATGTCTGCCGTTTCTTTTCATCCCAATGAGCGGCCACCTGCCAATAACGCGACGGCGGCTTCTTCATCTCGACGATGGATTTTCAGCTCCTGGTTCGATTTAATCTTTATCATTCTGACGCCATTATTGGCGACTCCCATTGTCCTTCTCCTTTATTCCAATTCGGTTGGAATCGAGGCGGAAACAATCTCCCTGATCGTCACCGCGTTCTTTGCCACCGGGCACCATTTGCCCGGCCTCCTTCGTGCCTATGGTGATCGCGAGTTGTTTGAACGATTCAAGTGGCGATTTCTTTTCGCACCACCACTCATTTTCCTCTCTTACTTCCCGCTGTATACGTACCATTTTCCTCTTTATCGATTGATCATCTTGGTCTGGGCGACTTGGCATGGATTGATGCAGCTTTATGGATTCATGCGAATTTATGACGCGAAAGTC
The DNA here is from genome assembly GCA_903899985.1 of uncultured Schlesneria sp. Classification (GTDB taxonomy): domain Bacteria; phylum Planctomycetota; class Planctomycetia; order Planctomycetales; family Planctomycetaceae; genus Schlesneria. The sequence goes on along the minus strand of CAIULL010000245.1, from coordinate 39,639 downwards.
GGATCGGTCTCTCGCACGACCGCTTTTTGGGATTGGCTGATTTGCTTGATTGGTTTCATCACCCCTCAATTGCTTCGTCCTGATCAGATTTCCAATACGTTGGGACACTGGTATGCGGCGGGCGGGCCGGTGATTCCGTCTTGGGTTGTTCAAACAGGCCAGTGGGGAAGCCTGGCGGGTTCGATCGCCGTTTTCGTTGGCTATCTCGCTCACTACGCAATTCAGTCGTATCGAGGACCGAAACCCAGTTCGCTGAAACTCCTGATGCTCGTCAGCGGTGTTGGCTTGTGGTGGTTCGTCATGTTGTCGGTCGAGAACCTGCTGATCAGTGTCGCGTTGTTTGATATCTGCCACGATATCCAGTACTTAGCCATCGTCTGGTTGTTCAATTGCCGTCGAGTCACCTCGAATGCCTCGCTTGGCGTATTTATGAGGTACGTATTTCGTCGCGGCATGGTGCTTTTGTACCTGGGGTTGATCGCGTCATACGGGGCTTTTGCGTTTGCCGGTAGTTTCGTACTCGATGGTACCGTCAGCAGGATTTTTTATGGCGTTATCTTTACCTCGACAGTTTTGCATTACTACTACGACGGATTCATCTGGAAAGTACGTGAAAGAGAAAACATTGTCAGCCTGGGAATCGAATCCGGGAAAAGCGCCTCGACAGGCTTACCATGGATCAGGCTTCGAATTCCCCATCTCGTCAAGTGGAGTCCTGCGATTGTCGTGCTGGGTTTGCTTTTTTCAGACGACCTGCTGAGCCCTCCGATGACGACCTCGCACAAGAATCAACTTGAAAAGATCTATGCTCAATCTCTAATGGGTAATCCAATGCTTCCAAAGAGTGACGAGGATCGGAGCTGGATTTACTCGCAGTACGAGCACGCAAGAATCATTGCAGAGACTGTCAAGAAGGATCGATACGCACAACTGCGGTTGGCCATTCTTCTGGCGAATTTCGGAAATAACGACGAAGCGATGCAGCGCCTCGAAACATTGCGTGAGCGATTCCCCGATGACTCGGATATCCTGTTAACGTTGGGAGGCATTCAGTTCTATCGAGGAAACACTGACGCCGCTCTGAAGAATTATTTGACGGCTCTGGAAAAAGCCAAAACATCACGACAACGGGCTCTTGCGAATTTCAAGCTCGGAGAACATTCATGGTATTCACATAAAACGGATGACGCAGAATTCCGATTTGGAGAAGCCTTGAGATACGATCCCAGTATTTCATCGTCAATAGACTTTCTTCGCAATCGAAGTCGTGACTAACTGCGCGCCGACAATTCGTGAGAAATGTCTAAAATCCAGGTTTCTAAAGATCGCGACTCAAGGACCACGTTTTAAAAAAGTGTGTGAATAGAGACGCAGTGATCCTCAGCACAGATGGTTGGATGTTGGTAAATCATGAAATATAAGCTTCTGCTGGCATTCGTTTCCATTGGTGCCTTCGGAGCGACTTGGTGGTATTGGGGTGCCCCTCGACCAAACATGATTCTTGTCACTTTCGACACCACCCGCGCGGATCATTTGGGGGCTTACGGTTACAATCAAGGCCTGACAGAGGCGTTCGATGATTTTGCGCGAAAAGGTGTGATTTTTGATCGAGCCTTCACTCCCTCTCCTGTCACATTGCCCTCGCATGCAACCATGTTGACTGGGCTCTATCCTCCCGAGCATGGCCTGCGCGTGAACGGTACGGGAAGGCTGGGTGGACAGATCCCAATTCTGCCGGAAACCCTCAAGCAACACGGTTATGACACCGGGGCGTTTATCTCAGCCTCTGTATTGGATTCTCAATACGGCCTCGACCGGGGATTTGACGTCTACGACGATCAGATGCCTGCAAAAAAAATCAGCCGGAACGTCAGCGAGCCTCGACGCGATGGGCAACATGTCATCACATCCGCCCTCGCCTGGCTGCGAAAGAGGACCTCTCGCCCATTCTTTTGCTGGATCCATCTGTACGATGCTCACGGGCCTTATGACCACCGCCCCGAGAATTTTGCAGATCGATTTATGCAGCAACCTTACGATGCCGGGATTGCCTGGCAAACACGTCAGTTCGGACGATTAACAGAATATCTTAAGCAGAGCAAACTTGATTCTCGGACTGTTGTTGTTGTCGCGGGTGACCACGGGGAAGGTCTTCACGAGCATCTGGAAACGGACCATGGCATGCTCCTTTATAACACCACTTTGCAGGTACCTCTCGTCTTCGTCTATCCTCCGCTATGTCGGCCGAACATCCACGTTCAGGATGTGGTTTCGCTGGTCGACATCACGCCGACGCTACTCGACATCGCGAAAATTCCGTCTCCGAAGCACGTCAGTGGTCGAAGTTTGCGAACGGCCTTGAAGGGAAAAGCCCTCGGCGCACGCGATTGCTATGCGGAGACGGACACGCCATTCATTACGAATCGATGGTCGCCGCAGCGCGCAATCATTTCCGATCGGTGGAAGTACATTCAGACCACTCGCCCCGAACTTTACGATCTTGAAAAGGATCCTCGTGAGCTGACGAATCTGGCCGACACGGCGACCGATGAATCCGAACAAATGCGGGACCGCCTGGTGGATTTAGAAGCTAAACTCGTCCCTGCGACAGCCCAGAACTTGAAACTCTCGGACAGTGATCGCGCAAAATTGTTGACTTTAGGATATTTGTCCGGCACGAGCGCCAATCAAAACGGCGTTGGCGCAAAAGACGCAGAGAAATTGCGAGACGTCAAAGACATGCTGCCGCTGCTGGAAAAATATGACAAGGCCCGCCTGATATTATCGGAGGGCAAGTTCGAAGAGGCGATTGGGCTGCTACAGCAAATCGTTGTCGAAACAAATGAATTTCCATCGGCCGGTTATTTGCTGGCCAGCTGCCTTGCGGAAACGCACCGCCTGGAAGACGCCAAAATGGTGTATCGCACAGTGCTGGCACACTGTCCTGATTTTACCATTGCCCATCATAAGCTAGGCAGAATCTGTTCATCGCAAGGGGATTTCGAACAGGCGGTCATCGAATTCTCTGAATACTTGCAAAAATACCCTGATTCGTCACCTGACCATTATGAATTGGGATTGGCCTTAGTTCAGCTGCAGAAATTCGATGAGGCGATTGCCGAGTTTCGCGAAGCGATTCGACTGGCACCCGATTTTGTGAACGCAAACATCTCATTGGGGCAACTTTTGATTTCACTTCATCGGCCAAATGAGGCCCTGGAATGTTTTGAACAGGCAATTCAATCTCACCCCGAGTCTGCCGACGCCCATGCCCATTTTTTCATGGCGCTCGCCCAGGCGGGTCAGTACGGGAAAGCCATGGTTCATGCGAACAAGGCGATTTCATTGGCACCAGACTCTTTCGAAAACCGGTATAACGTGGGGGTCTTTCTGATTTCTCAACGGCGGTTGGCAGAGGGAATTTCGCAACTTCGCGTTGCCCAGAAATTGAGACCGGCTGATCCGCGTCCGACGCAGCTGATCCGCCAGGTTGAGGCGGGTTTATAACAAAGGCTTCCGGACCGTCTTCACCGGGTGTAAGGTTCGAGAAACCAGTTGCCTCGCGGCAGGCGTGGTGGTTCCACGGGCGGCAAATCTTCGCCCGTCAGGTCCTTGACTGCCCATCTCAACGCGATGCTTAGTCGAGTTCCAATCGCGTCCGATTGTGCAATCCCTCGCAACTGTGGCGCCAGCTCTACGGCCTTCATGCGGGCCAGGGTTACGGCACACTTCTCTTTAACCGTGTCGAGTTCGGGATCAACGTCGGAAAAATCTCTGATCCGGTCACGGAGTTTGTCTTCCAACTCGGAATCCCGTTTTTCTTGCTTGATGAGGCCGAGTGCCGAGACGGCCGCGCACCGCGATTTTTCCCCCATGAACGGATCTTTGGGAATATATCGCACGAGCAACGACTCCGCATCGTTTGCCTTTAAAACACCAAGGGCTTCGCAGAGATGCGCCACCTGTTCGTCAAGTGGTGGCTCGCTAACATGCCTGCGGCGTTCTGTCTGGCGAGAGACCTTGTCAATGATCGCCGGAATGGTTTCCGGTACGGCGACTTTCCGGAGCGCCCAGGCGGACGAGATTCCCACTTCCGCGCGAGGCGATTCCAGTAATTCGACGAGACGACTGGACGCCGGTTGATGCTTTAGCATCCCCGCGAGCAGCGCGGCCTGTTCCTGTCCTTGCCATGTCTCTTGCACGAGCAAGTTGTTAATAATCGTACGAATGGATTCGATCAGTTCATTCTGGTCCGACAAGCGGAATAGATTTTCGCAGACTTCTCGACGTACGTCGGGATGCGTATCCGCCAGCAAACGCGACACAAAGGCGATCCTTTCCGGGGTCGGATGCTGAAGATAGGCCGCCGCACCGGCTCGACGAACATTCGGATCTGTGTGGTTTATCGCCGTCTCGGCTAACGGCAAAACCAGCGTCGAATCAATTTCCAACAGCCGGTTGAGCGCACTGGTGGCAACAATGGACCGCTGATGGCCCGCCAGTTCGATCAAAAGTGTTCGGGCCGCCTCGCTGTCATGCCGGGCAAGTAGTCGGCAAGTACAAATCGAATTGACCAATTGAAGTTTGGACGTGTGATGAGCGAGTCTGACGGCATCTGGCTCCAGCCCAGAAGACTCACATTGGCCGGCTGCGGCCGCGGCTTCCATTCGGACGTCAGCGCTGCGAGATTCGTCATGCACAATTGCCAACAGGGCTGATTTCGCTGATGGCTCACGGACTTTCGCTAGTCCCCGCAGCGCTAAGATCAAATCACGTGGTCTGGTCTCTGAATTTCCCAGTCGCTCTTTCCAAAGGGGAATCGCCGGAGCGAAATTCCAAGTTGCCAACGCCGGTTCGATCAGCTGACGCAAGTCCGCTTCGTACTTTTGAGAGACCTGAAATAATACGTCACTCGAGTTGCGGGATTCCAGCACAATCAAGGCACGCGCTGCGGCAAATCGGGTTGCTGGCTGAGACGTGTCTGCCAGTAGTAGCGATTCCAATCGGGGCACGGCTTCCATCAAGTCTGGCACGCCGTACTGATGCCCCCGAGCGATGGTTTCTGCAGCCAGTCGTTGCATGTCGGCTTCTGGACGCTCCAGCGCTGTCAGCCACAATGACTTGAGCTCAGGGCTGAAGTGCATGACTGGATCGGGAATGTTCAGCTTCGGATCAGAATCCATCAGGAAGTCAGTCCGAAGCTCAGCGTAACCGGGGGTGGTGCTTCCGCAGCAAATAGCGAACAAGCCAATCGCGAGCAACCGCCGCGTCCATTGTCTCAACCACATCAAGACGTCTCACTGAGGTTTGGAAATTCGATAAGCTTGAGCCAAAAGCAGCAATAACGCCGCAGCAGAAGTGGTCCCGAGAAACCACCAATTCACAGGAATCAGGTTATAGTTTTCAAACCCGGGGAATTGTATCACAGAGAGCGCCGCGCCTATTGAACTCGTTGAAAGCGCCGCTTCCACAGTATTGTGACCGAAAGGAGCATTCCTTCCCATCCATACAAGAATGGGGACTGCACTAAGGACGAGCAGCACGCTGTAGGCACCAGCAGTGGCGGCCGCAGTGCGAACAAAATAACTCCCCACCGCCGCGCTGATCATCATGGCGAACACGGACGTCAGCAGAAGGCAAACGAGGACGCGTTGCACTTGAAGTGCCATTCCTGGTTGGATGTAGGCCATCACCAGATAGCCGGGCATCGTCGCACCAAGCAGCAGGATCAGCGGAATGAGTGAGCTCAAGAGTTTTCCCCAGACGATCCGTCGGAAACCCAGCGGAGTCGTCAGCAAGAGAAGCCAGCCGCCCGATTCCCGTTCGACGCTGATCAATCCGGCCGACAAACTGGGGGCAATCAAGACAATCAGCGCCACTTGTAGTACCACCATGATGGCGCCGATTGTTTCCACGCCCCAATCAAATGTACCGGCGGTGGTTGCGTAAGTGAGTCCCAGCGAAAGGACCATACAAACCGCCACCAGCCGAAGCAACCAATGCAGTCGACCAAACCGGCGACATCGAAATTCCTTGACCATCACAGGATTCAAAAAAGATGGAATCCCGGCGGACCGCTTTTGCGGATCAACGAGAAAGAACAGGCGACGCAGCACTTTGCCTCGCGACGACAGATCGTCGCTCATTGTGCCTGCGTCTCGGGACTGATCAAAAATCCTATGGTTCAGCCGACCGATCGTCCAGATCGAAGCGACTAACGCACTGAGCAGCGCAACAATCGTGAATCGCCCTATAACATCCGTTTTGGCCATCAGACCCTGGCCTCCCATGTTGGTCGTGCCGGTAATAGCAGTCAGGACCGCCAGTGGAGAGACGCATCGGAGATATTCACTTACAACAGCCAATTGGCCCTGTGTTCCCTGGAAAAAATACTGTGGAATCATCGTCAAAACGCTCATTCCCAGGACGATGCCATAGGTGATTCGCACGGCAGAATCCACCGACTGGGAATAGCTACTGACGAGCAAACCGATGGCGGCATATTGCAGTGCGGCCATCAACAGCAATTGGTAAACCTTGCTGATGTCACCGAACAACGACAGGCCCCCCATGCAGAAGCAGGCCGCTGCCGCAGGCAGGCTCATGGCGAGTATCATTCCCGCCAGCGACATCACGGCTAACAATTTTGCCGAGAAAATCCTTGTCGGCCCAAACGGCGTATTGAACAGCAATTGCAGGGTGCCGCGTTTTTTCTCGCTCACGATGCTGGTCGCCGGAAAAACGGGCAACAGCAAAAGCATCATGGCCATCAGGCCATATGCGAACAAGCGAAAGATCTGCTGCGACTGCAAGCCGCTAAAAGCAGCGTTACCGTCCGTCGGCCATCGGATAACGACTAACAGACCGAAAAGTGCGGCTAATCCAATCTGGAATGCGATCATTCGCCGGCGGCGCAGAAACGAAATTAATTCTCTTCGCAACAAGGCGCTAAACATTTTGCATCCCTCTACCGCATTGTGGCTGCTCCGCGCGAACTAAGTCCTGAGGAGGTGCCAACATCAAGAACACTTCGTTCAGATCGGTCTGCAATTCACGATGCGGCATCTTCAGAACTCGAGGTTCATTCATTTTCGATCGTGTCGGTGGTTTTCGCCCAAACGTTCAATCCTAACGATTCAATTTTCCAATAGTCCGACGTGGTACCCACTTTGGAATTCGCGATGTCGCCGCTTGTTGCTGCTCGATCGGGATCACCGACACTGATTCCGATCACCAGTTCACCATCGGCGCTAAGGTCCAGATCCGAGGCATCGGCGATCTCCATCTGCACCGTCCCGACGGGATTCATCATCCTCTGCAAACTGACGACGGCGTTATTCTTTACGCTCAGCACTTCGATTCGGTCAATGGCGCCGGAAACCTTGATTGCAAGGTGTGCTTTCGTTAGCTGCGCTGGCAACAGCGTCGTCGGAATTTGAAAGTTAAGCCATGTGGTACTCGGGCCTGTGCGCTCTTGCCATTTTCCCTGGTTGTCGTCCCAGCAACCAGACGGCACACTACCATCGGGAGGCATTCGAGTACCATAGGTGATTAACGGAGCCGGGATCTGCATTTGAGTCCCCAGCGGCGGTCGAGTGAATTGCACGGGCAAGATGAGCAACGTCTGACCCTGACGGGTCAAACCGTCGCCAAAACTGAATCCCTGCGGCCATTCTTTCAGCCAGACCAGAAGTTGCGGCCGTTGGAGCAAGTTCTTCCAGTTCTTTTTGGTAAATAACATTTCGAGGATATGACGACGGCGTTCCTGTTCTGTCCCTAAAAAGTTGGCAGCAAGGTATTGATCGGCGGCGAAAATATCCTCAACACCTCCCGACCATGTTCCATCAGCCCGCATCTCCACTCCGATTCGTCCAAATCGGGTGGCTAACATCGCGTCAGCACCCGCACTCAAATTTCCAGCGAATTTTCCCGAAAGTCCATTCGGATTCAACGTGGCTCGGGCCTCGTATCGTGGGAAATTCGAGCGAGATGTCGACTCGGAAAACAGTTGCAAACCACTCCGCTGCGGCAGCCCTTCCAAGGAGTACGTCAGAAGATCCGTCGTAATCATTCGAAGGGTTGCACCTTCCATTCCGTTCAGATCTGTTTCAATGACGCCACCCTGACGGGTTTGAATTGCGGTGTCGGCCGGTTCAGAGCGATAGACGGCGACCGCCCCCTTGCTGCGCAGATCGTCGGTCCCGCTGATCGCTTGAGCTAATTGAAAACTGGCTTCAGTGGGTGGAATTCCCTGTCGGCTTGATTGGCCGATTCCCAGGAACACGAGGCACGCCAATGTTGCGACGAGTGATCCGCTCCAGCCGAAGTGCTCCAAGCGTTGTTGCGACCACAAGAGGCCACCCAGCACGAGCATTGTCGCCAGAAATCCGCCCATCGCTCCCGCGATCAGTTTCCTGTTCGGAATTTTGTACGAGATGTATTCTCGAGCCAGCGATTCAACATCAGAAGTCATCAGCAAAGGTGGCTCTCGCTTGGCGAGAATCTGGGTTGAGAGATCTTTCATTGGGGTACGAGGAATGTTTGCCGACCTCAGCAATGGGCCTTCGTCCTCGAGCGTGTTGGGAGGCGTGGGTTTGATCCAGGCTCGCGGCCCTACCGTGGTAATGAACAGACTTCCCTCGCCGCACGGCATGCTTAGCGCGGCGGGCCAGCCATCGACTGTGTTCCATACTTTCATGCCCGTGACTAACAGCCGCGACATCTCAACTGGCTCATCAAAGCTCAAGATTTCGCCGGCTTCTCCCTCGGGATTCTTAAATGTCGGCCCGCTGTCGATTCGGACCGATGCTAAACTGACGCGGTCTGCCACATGACCATGAAATTCGTCGCCTAAGATCCGCTCCAGTAATTCCGGATTCACCCGGTCGAGCATCACCCACAACCGTCCGCCACCGTTTAGCCAGCGGCGAACAGCGGCTAATGCGGCATAGTCATCGATCAACCGGTTGTCGGCGATCACAAGGTGGTCCAAATAACGCAGGCTGCTTTCGTCTGTCGGCAGAAAGTCATCCGCCAGGATCGTTACCTTGTTATTCAGGCGTTGAGTCACACGGCAGGCGATCACAATGTCCAAGACCTCCTGCAACCTTTCCGATTTCCCGCTGCCGCTGAAAACAATTCCCGTAATCCGCGACTCCGGTGTCAGCATCAATGTTCGATCGTGCCGCAGCTGTTCCGATTCGGCTTTCAGCAGCACCTCGGTTCCGGCCGTTCGTTCGAGAACCAGTGAACTGACGTTGATCGATGCAGCCTTATCCCGAGCCACCTTGGGTATCAACGCCCGATGCGGCAAGGTTAGCCGGGCATGCGGGGGGAGCCAAACTTGCCGACCGTATTGCAAACTGGGATTGGCTTCGAAATATGAAGTGCAAAGCAATTCGTGGGTAGCATCACCGCCATTTTCCAGTCGCATATGCAAGTCGCACCATTGTTCCGGCACGAAGGGATAAGCGCCAAGTCTCGATTGCGATTCCAACGAAAAACGAACCTTGGAGTTTTGTTGCGCCCCTACCCCGGCTCCGTCGCTTGTCGATGTGGACTTTGATTCGGTCTGAGCTATAGCGGACGGACTTCCCCCGGTCGTCAGTGCCAGGAGCAAGATCGATATCGCGATTCTTCTGGCAAACATCTGTCGCAACGCTATGCCTAAAATGAGTGTATTACTGATCGACCACGCGCACAATGGCCCTTGTCATCGGATGTGTGTGCGGAAACTGCGTCGCGATCCTATTGGTAATTGCTGGGGGTTGCAACCAAAACACTCGCTTGAGAAACCAGTGCTCGGCGGAAGAAAAAAGCGCATACTTGCCACGACAAACGATACTGCGTCATGTCTCATTCGGGACTTCGTGAAACGCCGTGAGGAGTCTTGAATTGTGGCGTTGGAGTGTAATCCGCAGCAGGTTGACTGCGCAGATGTTTCACCCGATCCTTTTCCTGACGCGCGACGATTGGAGAATTGGGAATCCATGATACAGACAACACAGGTCGTACTACCTTCAGCATGAGTGGCCATCACTTTTGTTCCCGACACCGTCATTCGCGATAATCGAAAACGAGGCTTACGTGATTGAATACTGGTAAGCGCCTTCTTATGGATCGTGCGCCGGAACAGAAAGAATCGTTCAGGAATCAAAATAATCTTACGGGAGTTGGCGGGGATGACTTCCGCCCGAAGCTTCGTTACTTTCGAACTCCGTGTAACTCGTCAATCCGTCACCTCGAAGGTCGCAGTGTCATGAGAAATACCGGACTCTTCTGTTGTTTGATCATGATAGGTCGTGTGATTTCAACATCTGCCGCCGATCTTGATAGCGTCGATAAACCTCTCCCCCCTCGATTTGTCGTTTATTCATCTGAGGCCGATGCGGTGCTTGGATCGTCTCTGTTTCGTGCGCTCTACACCCAGGGGAAGCGCGAGCGATTCGTCAAAGCGCAGACGATTGAAGAGGCTGTTGAGTCTGATGGAGAGGTGTTGATCTTCGTCATTCCAAACCGTGATCTCCCTAAGCTTGAAAAGAATACGCTCGAATTGCTTAAAAAACGCAAGATCGTCGGAATTGGTTATGGTGCGGCGCATCTTTTTGGACAACTGGGCCTGGAGATTGATGGCGGATCCTGTGCACACGGCGTCCAGGCACCGCCCAGTTTGACGATTGTGAAGAGCGAGTTGCTTGGTGAGCCAAAACAGACGGAGTCGCTGCTGATACTGCAGGAAAAGTCTGTCGCCGAGCTGGATGCAAAAAAACTGGATCTTTTCGCTGTTTTTCTACCGGCTGGCGGATCAAAGGCATCCGTTGTTGATCCGATCGCGCGCTGGACAAACGATATGAACTATGCACCAATTGTCCGTCAGGGCAATTGCATTCTGGTTGGAATTCCGGCACCGGCAACTCAATGGACGCCCGCCTATACCGACCTGATTCGTGAAGCATGCCTGGCGCTGCAGAAACGAAAGCTCGAAACCTTCTCTTCGGCGCGTTGGGAAGTCATGAAGCCTGGAACTTACGAATTTAAACTGGCCCCGCGAGGCAGTATCGACCAGCCGTTTGAAAAGACCTGTTATTTTCAATTTACCAAATCCAGATCTTTCCATGCACGGCTTGAGCATAAGGGCTCAAATTCGATGATGCTCCTCTTTATGGGGCAGAATGAAGGTCGAAACCACTGGACGCGGACAGACGCCTTCCAGGGAGAATTGCTCAAAATCGAAGTCGAGATTTCTGAAGAAGACATTAAAGAACTCGGTGATCGCTATTGGACTTTACGAGTGACCAATTTCGGGGACAACATGCCAGCAGAATGCGTTCTGACGATTACGATTGATGAACCGGAGTAACTGGCTCTGAATGGGCAGACGGTTCATGGCGAAATTGACACATCGAAGCACCAGTCTCTGTTCCTCGTGAACATCTCGTTCATTCTGATCTTCTCGTTTACTAGGGAGCACCCAGATGTCTGTTCTCAGAATCCTCGCCGTCGTCGTTGCGACGTTGCTTGCAGGCACGGTAAGTGCCGCACCGCCAAACATTATTGTGATCTACGCTGATGACATCGGTTACGGCGACCTTGGTTGCTACGGTGGAACTGGTGCCAAGACGCCGCATGTTGATCGGCTTGCTCGGGAGGGGCGGCGGTTCACGTCGGGGTATTGTTCGTCAGCCACCTGCACGCCGTCACGGTATTCGATGCTCACAGGCGAATATGCCTTCCGTCGCAAGGGGACCGGCGTGCTCCCCGGCGACGCGGCGCTGATTGTCGAACCGGGGCGGGCAACACTGCCGCGCCTGATGCGAGACGCCGGGCTGCGAACTGGAGTCGTTGGCAAGTGGCATCTCGGGATCGGCTCAGAAACTGGCAGCCAGAATTGGAACGGAGAACTTTCGCCAGGCCCTTTCGACGTCGGCTTCGACGAATCGTTCATTCTCGCCGCGACCGGCGACCGTGTCCCCTGCGTCTATCTTGAGAACCAAAAAGTATTCGGGCTCGATCCGGCCGATCCGATCTCCGTCAGCTACAAAGCGCCCTTTCCTGGCGAGCCGAACGGCGTCGACCAACGGAACTCGCTCACGCTCGATTGGAGCCACGGCCACAACATGGCGGTGGTCAATGGGGTTGGCCGCATCGGTTACATGAAGGGGGGCAAGGCGGCGTTATGGAAGGACGAGGACATGGCTGACGTCTTCACACGGCGCGCGGTCGATTTCATTGCGCGCCACAAGGAACGGCCGTTCTTCCTGTATTTCTCGACGCACGACATTCACGTCCCGCGAGTGCCTCATCCACGTTTCGTCGGCAAGAGCGCGATGGGACCGCGTGGCGACGCCTTGGTTCAATTCGACTGGTGCGTCGGCGAGGTCCTGCGGACGCTCGACGACCTCGGTCTCGCCGAAAACACATTGGTGATTGTGTCGAGTGACAACGGCCCGGTGCTGGACGACGGTTACAAAGACCAGGCTGTCGAAGCTCTCGGCGATCACAAGCCGGCCGGCCCGCTGAAGGGGGGCAAGTACAGTCTGAACGAAGGGGGAACACGAGTGCCGTTTCTCGCTCGTTGGCCCGGCAAGGTCAAGCCTGGGGAATCGCCGGCGATGATCTGTCAGGTCGACCTGTGCGCCACGCTCGGGAAACTCGTCGGGGCAAAATCAGATCCGGCTGTGAGTCCCGATAGCCGCGATCTCTCTCCGGCACTGCTCGGTGAGACCGAAGTCGGTCGTGACCATATCATTGAGCACGCCAACGGACTGGCGATCCGATCCGGACGCTGGAAACTGATCCCAGGTACCCCAGGAGCAGCGAAGAATCCGCAACCGACGCAATTGTACGATCTGGACACAGACCTCGGGGAGACGACAAACATCTCGGACCGACATCCAGAGATCGTCGTGCAGTTGAAGGGGACGTTGGAACGCATCCGAAGCGGCAGGGACGTTGATTGAGGTGAGGGGAGAGCGGAGGTCGAGCCGTCACCGGACGACAACACGTTGTCGCTTACCGGTTTCTTCCAAATGTCGCCAATCTCGCTTTGGCCGTTTGACTAGCCTCTTTTTTAGTGACTTCCGGCGAATTAATTTGAAGATCTATCTCAGGGATCTCACGAGAAGGCCGTGCCCCCGAGGTGAGTTTTGCGTACAATCAGGGCGGGCATGATTTCGAAGATAATCGCCGTTATGAACAAATCGCAACTTGGGAGAGTCATTATTACAGACGTGAAGACGAGCAAAATGAGTTACACGATGTTGAACTCCGCTGAAGAACAAAAGCTGGCCACCTTCGAAGAGATCGTCGTCCGCTTCATCAGCAAAGTGCTTGGCGGTACCGATCAGCCGATATGGGCAGGTGGAACCGCAAGCGAGGGCCGAAGGGTTAGACTCGTGGTCCCCGGTTTGATGCCCCCGGTGATTCTCGAATTGCTACCGAGCGATATTCCCAAGATGACCCAGAAATCTCTCTTGGAGTCTCTGAACGCTCAGATTTGTCGGCAACGCAAATGATGAATCATCGAACCACGGGAAGCGACGAACACTCACGGCAAAGTCCGTCTGCAGAGTCGGATCGCGGGCGGCTATTTTAAGAAATAAAGGAGCGCCGACGTGCCGTTGACCTCTGGAATTTTAATTGGGATTGTGGCCGTTTTTGTTGGAGTGGCTATGTACCTTGGAACTCAACAGAAGAAGATGGCCGCAATTATGATCTGTTTAGGGCTAGGCGTGGCCCTGCTGACGATCGGCATCGTGGCGTTGGCGGTCAACTCGGGGATGTGATCGAAAAGAACGTGAATTGCCAAGAGCCGATGTAACGCCTTTTGTTTGAACCGTGTTCGTTGGACCTTCCTTGGCTGGTGATCCCGCCAGGTGTCGGTCCGCGACGCTGCGAAGTTCTTCAAGCAAAAACGTGTTTGGATGAAAGAATGCGACGTATGGGACCTCCAGGACTTGATGAACGCAGTGCCCAACTGGAGTTTTTATCGGGAACGGTTCGGAATCGCAGGTGAGTAGCTCATGCCATGCGAGGAATCAAATGAATCGCCGGGGCTTTGATCATCGCGGTGACACTCAAACCAACCTGTAGTTGCAAGTCCTCGCTGGCGGGGCGGGTGATGAGCGCCGTGAGTTCGAAACCGCAATCAAGTACCACTCGAATCAAAGGTCCCTCTGGCATCAGCAGCTTAATGATGGCCGGTAACTGGTTACGGACTGAGGTCGTGTCGTTTGACTCCCTGCTCAGGGAAACGTCTTCCCCTTTGATACAAACGTGAACCAGATGTGTCGGTGGCGATGGCGCGACAGCCAATAATGACGCGGAACCGACACGCACGGTGGCAAGTCCCTCGTGTGTCTCGACGATTTCTCCGGGTAAGACCGTTTCAACTCCGACAAGTCGCGCCAGATTGGCATTCTTTGGACGAGAGAAAACATCCTGGATCGAACCGATCTGCTCGATCTTTCCAGCCTCCATCACGGCCACTCGGTCGGCTAGAGAAATCGCTTCCACGCGGTCATGTGTTACCAGGATGACAGGCGTTTGAAATTCGCCCAGCATTTGACGAAGCTCGACTCGCAATTGTTCTCGCAGCATCGAATCCAGGGCAGAAAGCGGTTCGTCCAATAACAGCAGCTTAGGTTTGCGGGCCAATACTCGCCCCAGGGCAACTCGTTGCTGTTGCCCGCCGGAGATCTGACGGGGAAGACGTTGTTCAAGTCCCTTCAAGTCAAACTGCTTGATGATTTCCGTCACGCGGGAACGTCGCCCGGCCTCTGTCAGATGACGCAGACCAAAACCAATGTTGTCCTCTACGGTCAAATGCGGAAACAGCGCATAACCCTGGAACAGAAACCCGATATCACGCTGCTGAGGGGAGAGATCGGTCTTTATTTTACTGCTGAACCAAGTCCGATCACAGAATTGGATCGTTCCCTGATCAGGCTTGGTTAACCCGGCGATGCACCGCAACATCGTCGTTTTGCCGCAACCCGACGGACCAATCAATGCCGTCACCGAAAAGCCGGTTGTCGACTGTACGAAATCAACATCAATCGTGGGGCCGCGTACAAATCGTTTTTCAAAGCGGGCGACAAGATCGGTGGTCATCTCGTTTCGCCTCGTTGCCCTAGCCACTGCGTCACACAGAGTACGATGAACGAGAATACAAGCAACGCTGTCGCTGTCTGTCGTGCCGATGGATAATCGAGGCCTTGTACCGAATCATAGATCGAGATCGACAACGTCCGTGTGACACCAGGGATATTACCCCCGACCATTAATACGACTCCGAACTCACCCACAGTATGGGCGAAAGTGAGGATCAGTCCGGTCAAGATCCCCGGCCAGCAAAGCGGCACAGTGACTCGGCGAAATGTTTCGAACGGCGGGACACCAAGGCACCACGAGGCTTCGATCAATGTCCGGTCCAACCCTGCAAAGGCGGCGGTAAAGGGACGAACTGCGAATGGCAGATTGAATAAAAGAGCGCCGATCAGGATTCCCGTAAACGTGAATGGCAATCTCATACCAAACAGTCGGCTTGCCATAAGTCCCAAAGGACCGTGGGGTCCCATGGCCAGGAGAAGATAGAAACCAAGAACTGTAGGGGGCAGGACGAGCGGCAGTGCCACGACCGCTTCCACGAGAAAACGCCCTCGCCACCGCGTCATGGCCAGCCAGTAAGCCAGGGGAAGCCCGACGAAGAAGAGAATTGTCGTGACGACCGTGGCCAGCCGGATCGTCAGCCAGACCGCGCCCCATTCCACGATTCTTACTCCGCAGTCACAACGTCGTGTTTATTTACGTATCATATCCCAGGTTGGGCGAAAGCCATCGCTCCAGTGTATTCAGTGGCATCCCTTTTCGTGTGGCGTAATCTTCAACCTGATCCTTCGTAATCTTATCGACCGCGAAATATCTCGCCTCAGGATGCGCAAAATACAGACCGCTGACACTCGAAGCCGGGTGCATTGCATAACTCTCGGTCAGGCGAATTCCCGTTTGTCGTTCGGCGTCAAGCAGCTGAAACAGCTTCGTCTTTTCGGTGTGATCTGGACACGCCGGATAACCATGCGCGGGGCGAATGCCTCGATATTTTTCATCGATCAGATCGTCGGTTGACAGCTTTTCGTCCTTGCCGTAACCCCAGTCGTCCCGAGCCTTTTTGTGCAGGTATTCGGCGAAGGCTTCCGCCAACCGATCGGCCAGCGCTTTGGTCATGATCGACAAATAATCGTCGTGCAGTTCGTTCTGGAATTTGTCGGCCAGTTCATCGCAGCCGATCCCTGTCGTGACTGCAAATGCACCCAGATAATCCTGGCGGCCGGATTCGCGCGGGGCGATGTAGTCGGCGAGCGATCGGAAATCGTTTTGACCCTGCCGCTCCCATTGCTGGCGAAGCATCGAGAATCGATACGAGGGTGCGTTAGGATCGACCTTGCCATGGGAGACGCCTGAGACAACGATGTCATCCCCTTCCGAAACGGCGGGCCAGAAGCCATAGACTCCTTTGGCGGTGAGCAGTTTTTCGTCCACGATCCGTTTGAGAAGAGCTTGTGCATCTTCGAAAACCTTGCGCGCTTGCTCACCCACCACGGGATCTGTGAAGATTTTTGGATATTTTCCTTTCAGTTCCCAAGTCTGAAAGAATGGTGACCAGTCGATGTACGGAACCAGTTCGCTTAACGGAACATCGGCGAGTAATTTCGTGCCGAGAAACGCTGGCGTGTCGATCTGGACCTTAGACCAGTCGGTGGCAAACCGGCGAGCCAGCGATTCGGCATAAGTGACGAGTTTGCGATTGGATTGCATCGCTTCATAGTTAGAGCGATCTCGCGACTGTGAGCTGCGATTCTTTTCAATAAAGTCTGCCCTGCGTTCCGCATCGAGTAGATTTTCGACGACTGGAACCGACAGCGATGCATCCACAACGTGGACAACGGGGTGTTTGTAATGCTGGGCAATTTTCACTGCCGTATGTTTGGCTGAAGTGGTCGCTCCACCGATGATCAAGGGAATCGAGAAGTCCAGTCGCTGCATTTCCTTCGCAACGTGCACCATTTCGTCGAGTGACGGAGTGATCAGGCCGCTGAGGCCGATCACGTCGGCTCCTTTCGCTTTCGCCGCTTCAAGAATCTTATCGCACGAGACCATCACCCCCAGGTCGATCACGTCGAAGCTGTTGCAACGTAAGACGACGCCGACGATGTTTTTGCCGATATCGTGAACGTCCCCCTTAACGGTGGCGAGGACAACTCGACCGCGACCACGAGTCGTATCGACGACTGCGGCTGTTTCGCCAGGTGCGAGCGCCGCTTCGGCAGCAACTCGTTCGGCTTCCATGAACGGTTCGAGATACGCGACCGCCTTTTTCATGACGCGTGCACTTTTCACGACCTGTGGCAGGAACATTTTTCCTGCACCGAACAGTTCGCCTACGACATTCATGCCATCCATCAGCGGCCCCTGGATGATGTCGAGGGGCTTTCCGTATTTCAGGCGTGCTTCTTCCGTGTCGTTGTCGATGAGGTCGGTGATCCCTTTCAGCAAAGCATGCTTCAGGCGATCTTCCACCGAACCGAGTCTCCATTCTTCAATGGCATCTTCCGCTGTCTCTTTCGCCCCGTGTTTGAATTTCTCCGAGAAAGAGATCAGCCGTTCGGTCGCATCGGGTCGGCGGTTAAGTAGCACATCTTCGATGTAGACGATCAACTCTTTGTCGATCTCTTCGTAGACTTCCAGTTGGCCCGCGTTAACGATGCCCATGTCGAGACCGGCCTGAATCGCGTGATACAGGAATGCCGCATTCATCGCTTCACGAACAACATCGTTGCCGCGGAACGAAAACGAAACGTTACTGACCCCGCCAGACGTTTTGGCGCCAGGGCATTCGGCTTTGATCCGACGAAGTGCTTCGATGAATTCGACGGCGTAATTGGAATGCTCTTCCATTCCCGTGCCGACGGTCAGAATGTTCGCGTCGAAAATGATGTCTTCAGGAGGAAAACCAGCCTGCGTCGTCAACAGGTCATAGGCCCGCTTACAGATTCGAACCTTATCCGCACAGTCGGTAGCCTGCCCCTTTTCATCGAACGCCATGACCACGACGGCAGCGCCGTATCGGCGAATTCGTCGGGCTTGGGCGAGAAACGCAGCTTCCCCCTCTTTCATGCTGATTGAATTCACGACCCCTTTGCCGTCAAGGCATTTCAGGCCTGCTTCAATCACGCTGAACTTTGAACTATCGACCATGACGGGAACCTTGTTCACGTCGGGATCGTCCGAAATCAGGTTCACGAACGTCGTCATGGCCGCCTGGCTGTCCAGCAGCCCTTCGTCCATGTTGACGTCGATCATGTTCGCGCCCCCTTCAACCTGCTCGCGAGCAACGGCCAGGGCATCGTCGAATTTTCCCTCTTTAATCAGGCGTGCAAACTTCCGTGAGCCCGTCACGTTAGTTCGTTCGCCAATCATCATGAAATTGGCGCTCGGACGCAGGTCGACCCGTTCTTTCCCGCAGTAGGACGAAATGGGAGCGATGTCTGGTATGCGGCGCGGAGCGACCCCGTCAACAGCTTCGGCGATGGCTTTGATGAAGTCCGGGTTCGTTCCGCAGCATCCGCCAACGATATTCAACCAGCCGTTTTGAGCGAATTCACGCAAATTCGCCGCGACTTCAGCGGGATTCGAATCGAATCCTCCAAACCCATCGGGCATCCCCGCGTTGGGGTAACAGCTGATATATTTCGGTGCGAGGTTTGCCAGGGTCTCAACGTGCTCTCGCATCTGCTTCGGACCCAGCGCGCAGTTCAGCCCGATCGTCAACATCGGGGCATGCGAGACCGATGTCCAGAACGCTTCGACCGACTGACCGGTCAGCGTGCGTCCGCCATTGAAAATTGTGCCTGAAACCATCACCGGCAGGCGGACACCAAGTTCGGCGAATACATCTTCTATCGCGAAGAGACAGGCCTTCATGTTCAGCGTATCAAAGGAAGTCTCTGGCAGAAGCAAATCGACTCCGCCTTCGATCAGTCCGCGGATCTGGATGGCATATGAATCGACCATCTGATCGAACGTCACGGGACGATATCCGGGTTTGTCTGCATTGAATGACAACAATACCTTCGTCGGTCCAATGCTCCCTGCAACGAATCGCGGTTTACTGGGGGTCGTCGCGGTGAACTGGTCACAAGCCGCTTTGGCGAGTCTCGCCGCAGTCACATTAATTTCACGAGTGAACTCGGCCAACCCAAACTCTTCCATCGAGATGATGTTGGCGTTGAACGAATCTGTTTCGATGATATCGGCGCCAGCTGCCAGGTATTGGCAGTGAATCTCACTGATCATTTTTGGCTGGGTCAGTACCAGCACATCGCCAGCGTTCTTAAGATCGATCGGATGTTTTGCGAACCGATCGCCGCGATAGTCTGCTTCTGTGGGCGAATATCTCTGAATCATCGTCCCCATCGCACCGTCGAGCACGAGAATTCGTTCAGAGAGAAGTTGTTCGAAATAACCAGTTGGTCGGGTCGGCATCAAGATGTCGCTTAAATGAGGCGGGTAAAACATCGATTCAGGCGGGATGTCATAAACAGCGCGAATTTACACAAGTGCTCGAAAACGATTCGAGATACTGTATCTGACGTTAACGAAATTGTCGGATTGTTTCGCGTTCATTGAGATGTGTGCCAAACATCTCGCCTGTATTCTAGATCCGACGGGGAGCTCACGTCGAGACATTCGCTGCCGAAACTTCTCAATTATGGACTTTGAATCTCAACGTAGATTCAATCGATCTTCTCGGAACGCTTTTACCGACATTTCAGCTACTCGGACATTTCCTGGCCAAATGAAAGGCGCATTTGCGGGTCTTTCGGGGGCGGCTGAAGTTCCTTAAAGAAAAGGCTCGGTTGAATGTCGCGGTTATTCTGATATTTACCGCCCCGATACTCCGAGACATCGCCGACAATTGTATGGTAAAAAATCTGGCAGATCGGCAGTCCGGGGTAAATACGTATGGGGTGAATGGCGTACAACTCAAGTGTCCAATAACCGCAAAAACCGACATCGCCAAATCCCGCGCTGACGTGAGCGAACAGTCCAAGGCGTCCGATTGACGATCGCCCCTCAAGCATCGGAACGAGGTTATGAGTTTCGGTTCGTTCGACGGTTCGGCCGAGGTACAATTGCCCAGGATGAAGAACAAGTCCCTCTGGGGGAATAATGTGACGTCGGTAGCGGTTCGGTCGACGAACGTCGAGCACAATTTCCTCGTAAACCAGCAACTCGTCGTGCAGGCTGAGGTTATAGCTGTTGGGGTTGAGCATCGAAGGATCGAATGGCTCGATCACGATATTCTTACCCAATTGAGCCTTGATTTCTTCGCCGGTCAGTATCATTAACGGTTGCAATGCGTGAGGGATGGGGTAGGCCGCTTGCGCGGAATTCCCTCCACGGTACGAAGGTGACGAACCAGATTCAACTGAAAGGGATCGATACCATCGACTTTAACCATCGTTATCGGAAGGAAGTCGAAAATTGAGCGCATTTCTTTAGACGTCGTGCCGGACTACGCGATCACATGTCTTTCAGTCGTTAAACGGTGATTTTCGTGACAAATTTGAAATCAACGGTCCTACGGGCTTCCCCCTATATTTCCATTCCAGGAATCGTCAGGTCATGATTTAGCAGAGGTTTGTGAATGTCGACAATGTCCGTCAAACAACCTCAATACGTCTACGTCGTCGTTCGAGAAAATCCTCAGGCAAGCGATTGAAGAATCTTCCAACCCAACAGGAAAATTGTGATGACATCCTTCCGTCCAATACTTGTCCTTGCCTTCTCGTTTGCTTTCCAGACACAGCAACTTTACGCCGCAGATCCGATCGATCTGGGCGGTGTCACTGAGAAGCATGAGATGATCCCGATGCGAGACGGAGTGCGTCTGTCTGCCTATATCTACACTCCGCCGGGAACGGGGCCCTGGCCAGTGCTGTTGGAACAACGCTATGCCAACGCAAACGATCCGGGAACGCAAC
This sequence comes from uncultured Schlesneria sp., assembly GCA_903899985.1. Classification (GTDB taxonomy): domain Bacteria; phylum Planctomycetota; class Planctomycetia; order Planctomycetales; family Planctomycetaceae; genus Schlesneria. The sequence goes on along the minus strand of CAIULL010000245.1, from coordinate 18,595 downwards.
AGTACTTTGCCAAGCTTGCCAAGACGGGGGGATACGTCACTGTGCTGGCTAACTTTCGAGGTTCCCAGAAGTCCGAAGGAGACTGGCGCGGATACCGATCACTGGGCTGGGGTGAACGGAAAGATGGGTACGATCTGGTCGAATGGCTGGGGACCCAACCCTGGTCGACAGGGAAAGTCGGAACGTTTGGCAGTTCGCAAGCGGGCTTCGCGCAAAATTTTCTGGCCGTTACGCGTCCTCCGCATCTCACTGCTCAGTACATGATCGATACTGGATTGAGCCTTTTTCACGAAGGATACCGAATCGGAGGTACGACACGCCCCGAACGATTCAAGTCGCTTGATAAGGTTGCGCGAGAGCCCCAGCAGAATCGCGAATTGCTGGCCGAGTGGTTTACTCATCCGGCTTACGACGGTTACTGGGCCGACGAAGACTGCACACGGTTCTTCGACCAGATGAATGTCCCCTGCTTTACCATCGGTAGCTGGTACGACTTTATGTGTGTCGGGTCCGTTGACAGTTACATCGGGCGGCAGCACCGCGGGGGGAGCAACTCTCGAGGAACTCAGCAACTGCTGTTGGGCCCCTGGCTTCACGGCCGATTCAAAGAGACCAACAAATCAGGCGAACTGACCTACCCTGAAAATGCGAAGTTTGCGATGGATGCTCATATGATTCGTTGGTTCGAACACTACTTGAAAGGAATTGATAATGGAGTCACCAAAGAGCCAACCATCCGTTACTACGTCATGGGCGCCGTTGATGAGCCAGACACTCCCGGTAACGAATGGCGGACGGCCGCAGACTGGCCAATTCCCACGACACCAACGGCGTATTACCCACACGCGGATGGAACGCTTACCCAGACTGCATCGCAATTGAAGGATGCAACGGTCACCTGGCTGGCCGACCCACTTCATCCGGCATCAGTACCTACCATTGCATTTCCCGGTGCAAAGGATGCGCGTGAATTCGAAAAACAGTCGGAAGTTCGCACTTTTACCAGCGAAGTCCTTTCAGAACCGGTGGAATGGACTGGAAAAGTGCAGGCGGAGTTATTTGTTTCTTCCGATGCCAAAGACACGGACTTTATAGTGCGCGTCAGTGACGTTTATCCGGACGGTCGATCAATCCTGATCATGGATTATGTTCGCCGGGCCCGCTACCGCGAAGGTTACGATCACGAGGTCTTTCTCAAGCCGGGTGAAGTGACAAAAGTGAAATTCGATGTCGGTTGGCTGAGCCAGGTTTTCAATAAAGGCCATCGCATTCGAATCACGGTCGCCAGCACGGGAGCGCCGTTCTACGAGCCAAACCCGAACACGGGAGAACCACTCACGCTCGAATTTCCTGCCAAGACGGTGATCGCAAAAAATAATTTGCATGTCAGTCAAACGCATGCATCCCGCATCATCGCGCCGGTTATTGCCAACGCACAGAAGTAATCGCCAATGATTCATCGAACAAGTTGACTTGTTACCGATCGCTCATTCGAATTTCTACAATGAATCGTCGTCGGCCCATTCCGTAAGAAGCTTCGCTCGTGACTCCTGGAGCGGTGTCAGTTCTTCTGTCGTTCGAGAGCCGGAGATTTGAATGCCTTTGTCATCGTCGCCTTGACTCCAATTTTCAAACAATCTTGATCCATCGGCCAGCGAATGCACGCATCGCTTTTCGTGGATGTTGTGGAGGTTCCAAATCTGACGCTGAAACATAATCCGTTGGAAGATTTCCAGCGATGACCCACCAGCCCATCCATTCGGGCTGAATCACACTTTCAATCGCCCAAATCGATGCAAAGGGAGATATGCGCCACGCGGGCTACTCTCCAATTCGACCATGTATGACCTTCTGCGATCGGAGATAGTCAGCAACATCCGTCTGCTGCGATTGGCACCAACGTTCCTCGAAATGAGCGTCATTGATGTCTGGATCCTGCATTTTACACCATTAGTTTTAAGGGCGACGATCCGATTGGTCCCCTGTCACTAAAGGTATTAATCGCGAAGATTCCTCGGTAACGTCGCGCGTACTGAAGAAAAGAAATCGAGACCCGAGTCAATTGCTCTCAGTCTCGTCCAGCCACGATAGATAGTCACCTCGAGAAAGCGGATTCGACATCCACGAAGTGTCGGGCAGCGGCAATCGATTCGCCTCTTTAACGTTCAACCATCCTTTTGTGAGCGGCATTGTGCTGATGGTACCCTTGCGAGTCGTCCAGGCAAACGATTTCTGACTCTCTGACATCAAGGCGACCGCAAGAGTCGCGTTAACGTCTTGTGCAACGTATTTCTTAACAAGATCATATTTGCCGTTCGCCCAGAGTGCGGGTGCATTGACTCCTTCAACACCCGCCAGTTTCCCCGGAACGCCTAAGCCTGATGCCGCACTGTTCAACGAAACAGGAAATCCCTTTTCGCAGACGACGTGAAACATTATGTCGACGTGACCAAGAGCCAGCGTTCGGCACTCATCGATAAGTCCAGATTCTTCAGCTAAAACATCAAAGTCAAAACTCAGTCCGTTCCAAGACAACGGGACGATTCCTCGAGCGGCAGCGCCCGAGAGGTGACGGACAAACGAAACAACATCTGGTCTTGTCATTTGAGGTGCAGGAGTTCCCGAATTGGTTTGTGACATCCAGATTCGCGGCTCCTCTTCCCCCGTTTCTAGAGATGCAATGCACGTAATTCCTAGCGGACGATGGGGCTTCCAGTTGAAGTCAACGCCAGGAATCTCTTTGGCGGTCTCGATATCAAATGCAAGGTATTTGCGACTCATTTCGATTCCGTTCATCAATTGTTATCGAATCTGACGCGATTGCCACTGTGATCGAGTGATCTTATAGAGGCAGTGAGGCCGCAATGAATGACCTTCAGGGACTGCCGGATGCTCGAAGTTGGACTGACAGTTAATCATACCAATTCGCTCCATCACAGCGATTGAACGCAGATTGACCAATGCGGTGAATGAAACGATTTCATTCAGGTGTAACTGTTCAAATCCCAGTTGCAGACACGCGCTCGCTCCTTCAGTCGCGTAACCGTGTCCCCAGGCTGTCTTTTTCAGACGCCAGCCGATTTCGACGCATGGACTGAATGGAAGTTGCCGCCTCGGTATCGACAGGCCGATAAAGCCAATAAATTCTCCCGAGTCGAAAAGCTCAACAGCCCAGTTGCCCCAGCCTCGTTCCAGAAACTGCAGGCAACAGGCGTCGACCCCTGCATTGGTTTGTTCGGCAGTCATCAGGGCCGGAAAATACCGCATGACATCCGCGTCCGCATTCATCGCAGCAAAAGGAGCGCGATGCCGGTCCTGCCACATTCGGAAGGCCAGTCGTTGTGTATTGAATTCGATTGGCAAAACAGACATAGATGGTCTCAGATTAATTTGATTCTAAAAGGCAATACCAGCCGCTTCGGCTGGTATTGCCTGACAGATTTGGTGATCGAGAGTTCACCGTATGCAAACTGTTAAAGAAACCGAACGGATTGTACAGGGTGAGGTCTTTCGGCACTCACGTTGCCATCACTCAATCACTCTCAACAACCCACAGACAGCCTGCGTACTCTTCGTCGACCACGACCGCCCCCGATTGGAAAACGTACTCCGGATCGCCGAGGCTGAGGCGGACAAAGAACCTGGCTTGAGGGGAAAAAAGTTTACGAAAGCGATCCCAAATCAAGATCGCAATATCGTGAGGGATTGTCTCACGCGCATGGCCAATTTCGATCCCGCCGACGAGTGCGGTGACCGTATGCTCGCGAGCTTGAGATTCGACGACTTCGTAATCTGCGCCACGTTGTTCAACCGGATGTCGTTCGTGAGGTGGCCAAGGATGGTCGTCCAGCGCTTCAAACGCCGTCGTCAGCGAACGTTCCTCGTCCATCTCCCAATTCCACTGCATACGCACTGTTTTACAAAGGTAGTAGCCGTGCATACGCGGATATCGCTCAAGGTCCCGCTGAATTTGCGCAAAGGTCATCGGATTCATTTTTCTGGTTCTCAATAGACAGTGCTCGACCGATTGAGAAGATAATCATTTCATTCGAGCATGAAAAAAACGTGATAATTCTTTCATGCCACCCAACGTGGAAGTCTTCGGACCATTTGTATAGAGGCACACTAAGACGCATTGATTAAACTCGCACTTGCCGATGCGAAGTCGCGCGAAATGGCTCAGTCAAGCAACATGAACGCTATAGTTTGCGGTTCTTATACCGCAAAAATGTTCGTTTGTGATGCTTGGCGCCCCGGATTCGTCGCTGTAAGTTGCTCCTGCTGTTTCATGTCCCTGCAATCGCGATACTGGATTCTCTCCATGAAATGCTCGAAGCAAGCACTCCTTTTCGTGGCAGCCTTGATGTTTGGATGCGGCAAACCGCAGGCTCAAAACCCAAGCCAGCCAGCGAATCAACTGCCTGAAAAAGTCTCCGTATCCATGACTCAGGCAGGACCAGAAGCGGCCGCAGTACACGTCGACCGAACGGTTCCACCAAGCATTAACCGGAAACCGGGCTTCGATGCTCAGGCGTTTCAATATCTTGATCAAGGGAGTGGTTTCTTCCCGTTTATTGTTGTGAAGTCGCTGATCGACAGCGAAACCAATCGGCCTTTTCTCGAGAATCTCGAACGGTTCGGACTTCTGCCGGGCGAGAAATCGGAAAACAATCCCAACGGATATCCTGTCGGGATTGTTTTGAATTCGGTCGGTGAAAAACCCGTTGAAATGTTCGGCTTTACGTGTGCTGCCTGTCACACGTCGGACATCCGTTATGGCGATAAAACGGTTCGAATCGAAGGAGGATCGGGGCTGTTTTTCGTTGATGCCTTGGGAGACGCGATTGCGAATTCCATGCAAAAGACACTTAAAGATAAGAAAGAATTGGCAGCATTTCTCAAGCGATTATTGCGGGAACTTGTTGAGCGTGACGGGAAAACATTGCCTGGTCTCGACGATTTTCACCGAATCATCGATGACGGAGAATTCGGCAAGGCATTAGTTGAGCATATTGAAGAACGGTTCGCGTCGATCCTGGTTGACGTAAAGCCTCCGATTAACAAAACCTTTCTGGCGAGCATTGCTGCAAAGTTGCAAAAGCTGACTCACCGGGCTGACAGTTCTCTCAAGAAACTGGCGGAAGACCATCGCCTGACTGCAATTACGGACATTCTTTCCAGACTTGAGGAATGCCGCGAACTGATTGAATACCGACTCCGATTCCTGAAGATGCGGGGTTGGCTGGCAGAACCCGGGCACCGTCTGACCGCTGGATACGGCCGCGCGGACGACTTCGGAACAGCTCGTGTCGAATTGTTTGGGGACCTTGATGAAACGAAAGGGTCGCCTGAGCATCGAAATATGGAGCCCGTCAACGCGCCAGTGAGCGTTCCTCCTTTGTGGAATATCGAACAGTTTGCCTGGTTGCACTGGAACTCAAACACGAACTCCGTCATTCAACGCAGTATTGGCGAGTCGATCGGCGTCGGAGCGACGTTCACACACTCCAATATTACTTCGGTCAATATTGTCAATCAGATGAAGATTGAGCAGCAAATCCCTCACATCGCTACGCCTGAATGGCCCGAGGATGTTTTAGGAAAAATTGATCCTGTCAAACAGAAACGAGGTTGGGCAATTTATCAAGATAAATGTGCCAGCTGTCATAATCCTTCGGAGCGGGACGAAAAAGGGCTTTTGAAGTTTGAGCACTTCACTCTCGACGAAGCCGGAACGGATCGATCCGATGCACTCAATTTTGCCAAGCCTGTCTTTCTGCCCGATGGCTCACAAGTCGGATTTGCAACAGCAATCGGAGGTCTGCTTGAAAAACTACAGGCCACCGCCAAGTCAACAATGTCCCCCGATCATCAGCGACTGATGGAAGAACTGGAAATGCCCCGTCGTCCCGTCAAATGGCGAGACCCGATGCATGATAATGGTGGAAAGGTCTATCCCGCCAAGCCACTCGATGGCATTTGGGCGACCGCGCCCTATCTGCATAACGGGTCAGTTCCAACGCTTTATCACCTGTTATCGCCAGCTAAAGAGCGGCCAACCGAATTTGTCGTCGGTTCACAGGATTATTTGCCGAAAGAAGTCGGTTTCGAGTGGAATCCAAAAGATTTCTCAACGCTGACAGATAAGCACAATCCGCAGAAGAAGTTGACAAAGGTTGATACAACGATCTCCGGCAATCATAACACAGGGCATGAATTTGGTACTGACTTGTCCGATGATGATCGATGGGCTTTGATTGAATACCTGAAAGTTCACCGGACTCCTTCCCTTTCCGGTGATGCGGCATCGCCAAAAACCGTTGATCAGAAAAATTCCCGTTCGTGGGCCGAAATTCAAGCCGCAACAGAGAAGGCGCATCTCGATTATCTGAGTACGAATGCCGAAGGCTATGACTGGTTTGCCAACGCGACTGATGGGTTTGCGGGTGTCCCCGTCATTCTCCTCCGCTCGTTTCCCGACCTCGCTCCTGAAATCTGGGGAACACCTCAGGAAAACTTTTCACGGTTCGGATTGATTCCCAGCCCCACCGAACCAGACCGGCCTTTACCGCTGGGACTCAGCTGGGATCCGATGGTTGAGGGGCATACGGCAGGTCCATTGAAAGGAGTCGCACTTACCTGCGGCGCCTGTCATATCGGACGCGTTCGTGTCCCTGACGGAGGTGTCGTGAACTATCGGGCGTTAGTCGGCGCACCGAACACGCAGTTCGATGTCAGACGCTGGCGACATGCCTTTGAGCAAACGGTCAGCGAGTATTTGAGTTCGCCTGAGAAGCTTGCAAAAACGGCAAGCCGTCTACGTGAAATCATCGCCTCGAAGCCTGCGAATTACTATTACGGTCAATACCGAGGTCTTGATGCCGGAGTCGAAGCCAAAGAGCGAGAGCTGTTTGCTGTCACCGAACCAAACGATGTTGCAGCATCCATTCTTACGGGATTCGCGGCGAAGATTATTGACGGCAAACTGGCGGTCGACAAGCAAAAAAAGACCAGCTATTCCAAGGAAAACGCACCTCCTCTTGACGGTGGAAGTCCCGGTCAATCCGATGGGAGCGGCGATTTGATCCCGCGACTTTGTTTGCTCGACACGCTGGCCTCGATTGGCCCCGAGGAGACTCAGCAAAAATTCGCGGAGATGACATTCCCGGCGCTCCCGATCAAAAAGGCGACCGTGACCGACATCGTCAGCACGTTCAATCAAGGGGCTCGCAATATCGCCCAGATCGATGGAAGCGTGAAATCTCCATTTTATCGGAATGTTGCAGCAAGCCTTGCCGTCGCGGGTGATCCCAGGCAAGTCAACGTCGTGAATGCGGACATCACTGCCGGGTTTATTCACGCGTTACCGGCTCCGGCATACCCTTTTGACGTCGACATCGCTCGAGTCGAACGTGGCCAGAAGCTTTACCAGAATAACTGCAGCCATTGTCATAGAAATCACAACGATATCGTTTACAAAGCAGAGAACACCGAGTTTGCAGAACAGATCGGGACCAATCCGAATCGCTCGCAAGTTCTCAACGCTGATGCTTTGCAACTGTTTCTGAAGCATTTCGTCGCAAGCGTTCCCGAAACTTATGAAACCAAGGACGCGAATGGAAAGACATACCGCCCTCATGACCTTCATCCCGATGACATCGTGTTTGATCGGTCAGAGCTGGCGAACCAGGGGTATGTAACGAACGCCCTCGAAGGAGCATGGTCTCGTGCTCCCTATCTTCACAATGGATCAGTGCCAACGCTGTACCATTTGCTGGTCCCTGGCGAGAGACCCGCAACGTTTGCAAGAGGTTCAATCAGTTATGACAAAAAGCATGTCGGCTGGCAGTGGAGAATTGACCAGATCGATCAACTCAGGGAAGTCGATCCAACCGTCTCAGTGTTTGATACGAACTGGGACAGTTCTTCAAATCGGGGCCACGATAAGAACCTGACAGTCGATCAAAATGGAAAAATTCTTCGCATGGACTGGGGCGGCCCCGAAATGCCTGATGAATACAAGGTACGACTCGATTGGAGCGGCGCTGAGAATACAGAATCGCTTTTTGATTTAATTGAGTATCTGAAGACGCTTTGAACAGTCGGTAGTTGCAAGTAAATGAATTTAAAAACAATGTGGCGGTAATCATGGTTAGCAGTCAGCCGGAATCTCAACTGAACACTTCAGAGCCCGTCGCTGTAGACACCCTGAAAATTGGTTTGGAGTATCCGCCGCTGGGCGAAGAAGCGGCAATCGCCGGACTGCGACAACTGCACCTCAAAGTTCATGAAGCGAGCCCCGGGCCTGGTTTGCGCGGTGAACATCCCAAGTCGCTTGGTGGGGTCTGGGCGACATTTCGAGTCGCGGCGGACATTCCAGCACCGTACGGGATTGGCCTGTTTAAAGAGCCTCATTCGTTTCGAGCCCTCATTCGATTCTCGAATGGCCGATCCTTTGATGACCGTGTTCCGAATGTCCGCGGAATGGCCATTAAAGTTTTCACCACTCAGAATGAGAACGACCCTGCGGTCAATCATGACTTCCTTCTCGCCGATCATCCCGTCTTCTTCGCCCGTAATGTGCAACATGTTCTTGAATTCTTGATTGCGACGTCGACGGGGACACCCGCTGCAGCACTTGCCGAAACAACCTATCCAAAATTGAAAGGATTTAACTCGATCGCCACGAAAAGCCCCTTACGGATGTCGTATTGGAGCCAAACCCCTTACCAGTTTGGCTCTGGCGCGGTGAAATATTTCGCGCATCCGGCGGTGGAACAGGACCAGCCTCTGCTTGATATTAAATTATCAGATTCTGAGAACTCCCTGCGGGAGGCGATGGTTGAGCAATTGACGAAAAGAAAGATCGGAGTGAACTTCGATTTTTGTATCAATCCGCAAACCGATGCCAACACGATGCCCGTGGAAGACCCAACGGTGGAATGGACTTCTGCGCCGATACGTCTGGCGACGATTTCGATTTATCCGCAGCGTTTCGATTCAGAACAACAAATCCAGTTTGTCGAAAACACGACCTGGTCACCTTGGAATTTCTTGCCGGAACACCGTCCTTTGGGGGGGATCAACCGTGCTCGCCGGTGGGTTTATTCGGACAGCCAGGAAATGCGCCATAAGACGCATGGAGTGACATCAACGATCCCCACAGGTCGCGAAAGCTTTTAATCGTCAGCGGCAACCTGATCAAAATACGACTTGCTTGTATGGGATAAAATCCATCAGGAGTTTGATCTATTTGCGGCCCCAACCGACGTTAAGACCAGTGGTTGCGAGCCACGCTAGTGTCCAAAGTGGCTGAATGGCGCCAGGACTTTTCCGAGCCAGACCCAGGTACCTGGCACAAACTGAACGATCAGGACGAGAGCAACCAGCAACACGTTGCGACCGAAGAACGAGATGGTTCCCCAGTCCCATCGGATTTCATTCGGTTTTGTCCCGAGTACTTTGCTCAAGTCGCGATCCGTTTCCAGCTTCCAGAAACTGAGGCAGACGGCGGCAACGAACGTGATCATGGTTCCCATTGATACCGTGTTCAGCATCCCACCCGAGGTAAAGGGATAAGCAACGACCGCCATAAACAATAGAATTGCACCACCCAGAAGAATATAGAACTGATTTTTGATGATCACCATTCGATATTGAATGTTCCGAAAAAACGACAATCCCTCTGTGACAGGCTTGCAGTCTGCGTTTTTGGCGAGGCTATCGGCCACGGGGTCATGATTTCCAGGGCCGGACCCGAATAGCAGCCGATAGACCCCCATCAGATCGTTTTGGTGCAGTTTTTCAAAGGCACGAATCCAGAGCTCACTTTCCGGAGCATGGCTCAGTCCCTTGGCGTAGTCTCGCACTTGACGCTGCAATGCGTAAAGTTCCAATGCAGCCAACCACCAGATCGCGTAGCCAAGGACGATCCCGCCCCACGCAGTCCAGAACAGACAAGGCTTTTCTGACGTGTTAAAAGTCGTGAACCACGTCATGAAGAAACTCCAGATACAGATCAGACCTCCGATCACGCCTAACCAGATGATGGGTGTCGGGTCATTGACGTGACTCCCTCCGGCCCACCACAAGGGTTCGAGGTCATTGACGTTTTCCGAGCCGACAATCTTTTTGAGTCGCTTCTCGCTGACCAGATAACTTTGTCGCAGCTTCAGATAGCACATGAAGATTATCGCGCTTCCTGACAGGAAAAGTGGTAGCAGTAAAGAGACTCCTGAAAAAATATTGGTCTCTGCAATCCAACTGAGATTCTTCGCCGGACAGTTGTTCAGACAAAGTCGCCAGGCCAACCAGGCGAAGGGGATGTCCATTAATGCGATCATCCCGATCATCAGGGTCAGAACAAGATGTCGCACCTGTGGCCTGAAGGATGAGAATTGGAACAGGGGTTGGAGTAACTCATTTTCCTGTACGTCGTCGCCTGCTGCATCCCTTTTTCGAAAACACTCGTGTAACCACGCCTTGAATGGGTCAATAAGAGACATTGCGTAAAACACAAGTAAAAACGGTGTTAACATACTGAGGATGACGAAAGGCAACCAAGCCCGAAAATTGACGCACATCCGAAACGAACTGTCATCAATATTCTTATTGACGACGATTCCATAGTTGGCGTTACTTTCCGGCTCGACCTTTAGTGGTTCAAAGCGATCGTAACCGATAGTGTGCATCCAGATTTGAGGCGATATGCGATTTTGGTTCGCCAGGAGCCCAAACAATCCGGGCGGCGGGGAGGCTTCGTGTTTCGGATCAAAAGATAAAGCTGAACCGTTCGAAACGATAACACCTCGATCCAAGCCACGGTGAATCAAGACCGCGTTATAAACCCCATAGACCGCCTGTCCTGACATGATCGGCATTGCTTTTAAATTCTTATCTGCCTGACATGCCATCATGCCCGAGGGAAACATAGGATAACTGCTCGCCACAATTGCGCCCCGTAGGCTGTCATTGTATTCAGGATGCGTGAGCAGGATGTCCGCTTCTGCAATCACCAATTGAACATGAGGGCAATGCAGCTTCAAAATCTCCCCTAAAAAGATTGTGTCTCGAACGTCAGTTGCCATGATTGCCACAAAGAGTATCCCCTGTTCGTTGATCGTGCGAAGAATCTGGTCAAGGACCATTTCCACGCTGGGGATCGTCATCAAGGGGGTTTGTGTCGTTGGAAAGTCGCGGGCGACTTCGTCCACGTCAAAGGGGAGCGGAGACTTGGAATTGAAAGGTTGAAGTCCCTTCGCCTGTTGCCTCGCAGCCGAAATTTGCTTTTCGAATCCACCTCGAACGCGTGAAATTCCTGCGGGAACAGGAAAAATGAATTCCAGTTGTGTGCCGACGGTTCTTCCATGGAATCGACTGCTGAAACCCGTGCCTGTTTCGACAAGCCAGGCACATTTGTGTCCGTCCACTAACTTGTTGATCGCACCGAACGTGTCGTGCCAACTGCATACAGTTGCACCGATGAAATGTTCTCCCTTTTCATCAAAGAAGTTTTTTTCAAGTGCAGATGCTGCCGGGGTGATGATTTGCGGCCGCACCGGATACACATCAACAGCGTGCCGCAAAGATTCACGCAACGAAAACGCACCGCCAGTAAAATAGGGACCAATTATGCGGACATCGATCGGAGATTTATTTGTGGTTTTCGCGGCATCATCCAGCACACCCAAGCTCGACAGCGTAGTGATCTCGTGGATTGCATGATCCATGGCATCTCTTTGGATGCCAAATGTCGGGAGTTCTCCAACAAGATAAACCATCAAGAGTTCGGGTGGTGTCTCTTTCTTTTCCTGGTATTTTCGAAACACCAAGACACCTGGCTCATCCTGATACCAATGTTTCTGCCGGAGCAGCGGCGTTTTATTGTCTACGGATCGACGATCCTTAAAAACCTGCCACGGCAAATAGCTCGAGCAGTACAGCCATCGGTCGTGTTGATCTGCCGCAAGCGCCTTCAGAAGTGCATCGATCTGATGGTCAAAAAAATAGTTTTCAACCGAATCGATCGGATCAGCAACCGTCATGACGAGAAAGTTCAACTTGTATTTCGCAAGCTGTTCCTTCAGTTCGGAATCAACCTTCCAAGCCTCTTCGGGATCTGGTTTCGCGGGCTTTTCTTTGGGCAATTCGAACAAGTAGACGGGCACCTTTTTAGGGTCGCCTCCATCTTGCGCTGGCTCATCAGGGGGGACAAGACCCAAGAAATCACGAATCGGTGCTCGCATCCTCTGAACACGGTGCGGCTCTTCTTTTGTTTCGACCGGGACGTGTTGTGATCCGACGACTGCCGCGACGGTAGCGGTCGGCGTCGGTGCGCTTCCTGAACTCGATAGAGCTAACGCTCCTAAAATTCCAGCAAAACCGACGGACCCCATCGACAACCACGCAGGCAGCCCGCTCCCTGATTCTCCGCTCGCCATTTTTGTATGTTCTTTCTTATACGTCCGAAAAAGTCTGCGTGGCAAGAAGTATCAGGCGAGCTCATAGAAGGCTCTATCCAGCAATCATGCTGCCGTTGTCGCTGTCTTGAATCGGGTGATGTTGTTGCACCGGGTTGCCTGAATCATCCGTCGGAACAACCTGTTGAGTGAATGCGGTGAAGTAGGCAGCCCATTTGGGGGTACCAAAATCGACGAGGACTCCGCCATCTTGCCAGATGTCGTTATGGTCGTTGTGATCGTCCCCTTTATTCCAGAAGTGATTGGAATTAGACCCCTGATTCATGTGGATGTCATGAATTCCGTTTCCACCATGAGTATACGTCCGTCCGAAGATGTAGACCGTCGCACCGCTCGCGCGGGCTTTTGTCGACAAGCGTTTCAGCGAGGCGACCGGTTCGGGTGTGTCCGACCCATCCATAATGCCACTGTCGCGCCAAGGACCGGTTTCCTTCAGCAGATCGCTTCGCAAGAAGTCGAGAGCGGGCAGTGCCGATGTCCCGGTCAGATCATTGAAGCCGGCCGGCGTAGTTGACAGCGTCTGAATCACGTCATGGTGAAAGTCAAATACGAAAATATATTTAAGCAAGTCATCCGAGTCGTCAGTGCCAACGTTTATCGCGGTATCCCAATCTTCACCGTCGACATCCAGCGTGGAATGCAAGTGATACTGGGTTTCATCTCCGTTATGGCCACCACTAGACTGTAACTTCGGGTCGGTCTTCAAAGTGCACTTTACGAAACCATACTTCAATGTCATTTCAGTTTCTCCCGTGGAACGGCAATTTGGAGGAAGGAACCCCGCGGAGGGTCACTGAATCGCCGTCCATAGCGAGATTGCAAAATCGTTGGATAGACTTTTTCGGAATCGAGGTTGCGTGACTGAGTCGATGTTGCACCAAACAGATGCAGCACAATTGATCACGTGTCGCTTGCTCGATCAATTTTACTGACTCTTGTACTCCGGGAGAGTCGCGTTTTCAACAATAAAACACGGTTATGTTAAGGAAAACTTTGTATTTCAGGAGTGCTACAAAGTGTAGTTTTCTTATGCAGTCCGGTGTCGACAAAGTGACGCGGGGCCATGCCTCCAGGTTGAATCACCTGGAATCATGGCCCCCTTCCCGATAGGAATCTCGACTGAAAAATTGAGGATTGATCAGACCAGCTCGCGGATAATTCCACTTTCGACGAGCGGTTGCGGTCGGCCCGCCTGATCGACGATTGGTTTTGAGCCGGGGTCGATGCCCAGATTGTTGTAAAGCGTGGCAACCACTTCCTGAAAATGGACTGGACGCTGTTCTGCGAATTCGCCCCATCGGTTCGTTGCACCGATGACTTGCCCGGTCGTCATACCGCCCCCTGCCATGATTGCGCAACTGACCTTTGGCCAGTGATCACGACCGGCGTCTTTGTTGATTTGGGGTGTCCGACCAAACTCGCCCCATGCAATTACGGTGACATCGTTGAGCATCCCTCTGTAGTTAAGATCTTCAACGAGCGCGCTGAGACACTGGTCCAGTTTCGCTCCGTGATCCCGTACCAGTGGAAAATTCTGGCCGTGACTGTCCCACCGACCGTAACTTAAGGACACACAACGAACCCCCGCTTCCACCAGACGCCGCGCCATCAGGAGTTGTTCGTTGACCGTCGGAGCACCGTCGTACTGGAACTGGTACGGTTTCCCGTCGCCGTATCGCGCCCGGACTTCCGCAGGTTCCTTGGAAAGATCGAGTGCCTCCAGAAGCTTACTGCTCGTCAGTACATTGAACGCAAGTCGATTATAGGAATCGATCCCCGACATCATTCCGCTCGCATCCACGTCGCGACGCATGCGGTCGAAACTCGACAACAGTGCTTTGCGGTCATCAAGATGTTCAACGGTCACTCCGTTCAATCGCATGTCGGCCAAGCCGGGACCCTCGGGACGAAAACAACCGAATCCCTGGCCGAGAAAACCGGGAGAACCAGGGTCAGACCACGGAACATGCTGGGATTTCTCTGCCAGTCCGACGAATGCCGGTACCGACGGGTCGACAGGTCCCAGAATCTTATTTGCCACAGCTCCAATTGATGGGTGGCCACCGAGGAACTGCAGCTCCCGAGCCGGCCAGCCCGTCATGCATTGCCAGGCATCATGCTGACCCGTTGCCCCGACGACCGAACGAATAATCGCGAATTTCTCCATCATCGATGCGATTCTGGGAAAGACTTCGCAAATCTGGATTCCAGGCACTGTTGTGTCGATCGGTCGGAATTCGCCACGAATCTCACTTGGAGCCTGGGGCTTCAAGTCCCACAGATCCTGATGAGGCGGACCGCCACCGAGAAAAATGTTGATCACAGACTTGGGCTTTGATGACTGCCCCGCTTCGGCTCGGAAAACATCGGCCAGATTGAGTGTCGCGGCACCGGTCGCCAAAGCCCCGATTCGCAAGAAACTTCGTCGATTGACGCGGTCGCAGAAACCACCGTTTGACCGACCCAGAATTGTCAACATAGTGTCTGACTCCTCTTCTCTAATCAATTATCAGGCAGGACGACCACTCGTTTGTCAGGTTTTGCGGGAGCGTAGTGGTCGCTGGTTGCGGAGGTCATCCATCGTCCTTATAGCGGCAAATCACGACATGTGGATCACCATATCCACATTAGGCTTTGGTGGAAGAGAAATCAAGTCGAAAAGTTCCGCCCAACGCGTCGTGATCTTGTGCAACTGGGCCGATTCGCGGGGGAGAAATTATTGGCTGGCTAGTGAATGATCTTCAGGTCAGGCCGATTCTGCTCGTGTTTCGTAATTTCGTCGGCAGAGATTTTCGTCCCGGTGATCGCGAGCGTTTTCAAATTCTGGAATCCGACAAGCTTCTCCAAGCCCGTGTCCGTGATCTGGGTCAAGCGGATGCTGAGCGATGTCAGGTTCTTCAGCTCCGCCAGGAGCTGGACACTGGCGTCGGTCACTTGGCAATCGCCAATACTGAATGTCGTCAGGTTCGTCAGCCCCGCCAGTTCTGAAAGGCCTTGGTCTGAGATATTGTTCCCCTGCAGTGCCAGCCACTTAAGTTTCTTGAGTTCCTTCAGATGTGTGAGGCCGCTGTCGGTGATTTGTGTATAGTTTACCAGCAGCGTCTCGAGGTTCGTCAGTTTACTTAACTCCTTCAGGTCTTCATTCAAGAGTGCCACAAAACCAAGGTTAAGCGACTTCAGTTGTTTCAGTTCACCCAGTCCGATCAGGCCGCCCTCCGCAAGTGAGACCTTCTGAAGATCAAGTTCGGTCAGATGTTTCAGTTCCCGCAATTCTTTCAGCCCTTTGCCGCTGATATTGACCTCTTGCAGGCGAAGGCTTTTCAGGTTTTTCAGTTCCTTCAAATATGCCAGACCCACGTTTGTGATGCGCGTCATGCTCATGTCAAGCGATGTCAGATTCTTGAGGTCACACAGACCTCTGACGCCTGAATCAGTAATGGAAGTGTGATTCAGATTCAGAAACGTGAGGCCTGTCAGTTCTTTCCATGAGGCCACGCCAGCGTCAGTAAACTTGGCACTGTCTTCACGGCTGCGAAAGCGGCATTCGACGGCCGCCAAGTGCTTGAACGACTTCAAGAGGTGAATGTATTTGTCATTGAAGCGACAATTGTCATTGAACCAGACAAGGACGACGGGCTTTTCCGGCAACTGCTCGTCACGCTCGACAAAGGCACCGAGCAATTCAAGTTTTTTGATCGTCCGGAATTCGTCAACATCGTTCTGTGCATTTGCCACCTGGCAGAGAAATGCCCCGGCGATGCCGAAAAGGACTAAAAACTTGCGGATCATTTCGACCTTCTGGAGCATACGGTTATCAGTTTAGACAATGTCATTATTGACCACTGTGGATCGTTCTCACATCGTAGGATCGAGCAATCTGATGACGCAACTCCGTTGCGGCGAGTGATTGGGATTGCAGCGTAAGACCGTCGCCTCGCCAGCGGTGCTCGCGATGAATACGAGACGTGACTGACGTCTGAAACGTCAGAGTCCATCAGCAAAACCGTTCGCACGTCCCGTGGAACAACAAAGACATTTGACCTGAGAATCAATTCCGTCGAAACCAGAAACAGATTACCTCAAACGAACCCGCCGCAGATCCGCTCAAAAAAACTCCTTAGATCAAGGGAATGTCAATGGGTTTATCCGATGCCTGATTAACGACTTTTCTGCACGCGTCAAATTCGTCTGGTCGAAGTGACGGATTAAGACTACAAATCAAGGTGATGCAAAGGTCGACTCGTCATTCGATCCCTCGATTCGTTTGGGGGATCGAATCCGGCTCAAGGGATTGTTCGTGCTGCAAGGTACGCAGCTGAAGTTTGGGAATCGCGTTTTACCGCTATCGATCAGGCCCAGGATGGCGGCAGTAATAGACGAGGGCTCTAAGAGCTTGGTTGGGGAGGCAAGGAATGCCGTTCTTAACGCGAAATGCAGTCTGTTTTCTTCTTGTCGAAGTGCTTGTTGTCAGTGGTGAGAAACTCTTGTTTGCCGAAGACGAGGTGTTGTCTCTTCGAACTCCGACAGCGCCACGGTTACTCAATCAGGTTGAGGATGACGTTCGACCTGGTGATGCCATTCGGGTTCGATCCGCAAATCTATTGAAGTACGCCGTCAAACTTCGAGCGAAGAACACGAGATCGGCACTGGCCTCCGGGGTCAATACTGCGGATGGGATCGTGACTTGTGCTCATGTCGTTGATGGGTTTTCGGAATTCACCGTCGATTGCGACGGGGAGTCGGCAACGGCAAAAGTCGTGAATGTCGATGAAGCCCATGATCTGGCGCTGCTGTCCGTCAATTGGTCAAATCCCCATTCGGAAGCCGTTCTTACGGACAGACACCCCTCACCAGAGGACGAATTGACGAGTGTTGGTCGGCAAAAAGACGGAACGTTCTCGATTGAGCTTCATTCCCTGCATAAGATCGAAAACAGCGAATATCTTTATTCAAATCCGCCGCAAGAGGGCCGCAGTGGATCGGGTGTCTTTACCGCAGACGGCAAGCTGGTGGGAATCGTTCTGGGTAAAATTGTTGATATTGAACCCTACATTGGCCGAGCAGCAACCGTGAAAGATGTGGCGAAACTGGTCAAGGTCGGTGGCTCAAAAACAAAGGTCGATCCGGTGCGTGACGTCCATGTCATTCCCGTTAATGGACCTCAGAGCTCGACCAGTATTTCGCCGCTGCCTAACCACTCTCACGTTCCATCTCGAGCGAGTTCGATTCGCCTCCTCCCGGCTCCACTGAATGGCCAGAGCGGCCAGAATTCGGACGCCGTGAGAAAGTACAATTAAATTGGGGCGAATTTTCGTCGTTTCGCCCTCTTTGACTGTTGCGATGAATTGATGAGTCTTCGACAAAACGCTGACTTGAGAATACCCGGCAAGAAAATTGCGCGGCAAGGCTATGCTTCGTCAATCGGTTCGTGGAAGTAATAGCACAGCCCATCGGGAGCAACGACGAAAAAGACCTGGAGCTTTTTGCCATTTCGTTCATCCACACGCCAGTTGCTGACCTTCACTCCGTTTGCCTCGAATTCCTCTTTGAGTTTCTGGATCCCTGACACGAGCACTGCCGCACCGTCCTGAGACGCATCGCCGCCGCTGATCGCAAAACCAATGCGAGTACCATCTCGTTCCAGGATCACTGTCGGTACTGGCAGGTCGTGCCGTTGAACTTCAGCCATACCGAAGTTTTTGGAGTACCAAGCATAAGTGTTATCGAGATCCGTGACAGGAAGGGCTAAGACATCCTTCTGGTAAGGGAACGCAGCTTTAAAAGCGGGATCGTTCTGCATTCAGGATTTCCGATTATCGCAGTGTTTCAGGTGGAAATTGTCCCATGATCTCCTCGTCGTAATCATACCCAGCCTCATTAGGGAAGCGAAGTTCCGCGTCGGGGTAAATAATTTGCAAGTGCGGCTATGAATTCTATTGATGAGCCCTGGCCTCATTGGTTGATTTCACCACGAAGGACCTGTTGTGGGCTTCGCCCGTAACCCAATCGCGAGAAGAGTCAGAACCACGAAACACGCGAAACACCTGGCGCGGGCTTTACCCGCAACCCAACCTTAAAGGCGAAGAGAAGAGAAATCCAAGAGTTCCGCTCAGGCT
>CAIULL010000244.1 GCA_903899985.1 uncultured Schlesneria sp. | reverse complement strand
GGTCGATCCGCAACCTCGTGCCGAACCGATTCGACCCGATCTTCAGCCGCTTCGAGATGCCAAGATCACTGACTTCGTCGAAACCAAGCCAGGCGCCTATCAACTGACATACGACGTGCAGGGGAAGAAAGGTTCGGTCAGCTACTCGTTTGCGGGCGATGGCTCGGCCAAGTTTGTGTTTGTTGACACCACCGGTAAAACGACGACTGAAACTTACTCACCCAAACGGCGCGGTCCGAATAATGGTGGTCGAGATCGTGGGTCTCCACCAAGGCGAGGTGAGAATCCGCCACCTCCGCCACCACCTCGTCGAGATGAGGGGCCTCCGCCGCCTCGCAACAACGAGCAAACTGCCTCACCGCCCGTATCAAAAAACAACTTGCCAAAGCTGGTTGTGACCAGTTCCGCGTTTGAACCTGGCGGAACGATTCCCGTCGAGTACACGGGTGATGGCGCCAGCGCCTCTCCTCCAGTCGAATGGAAAGAGGCTCCGGCCGGAACGAAGTCTTTCGTGGTAAATCTGTGGCATGTCCCCGGCCCTGGCGATCTGAAATCCTACTGGGTTGTCTACAACATTCCGGCGAATGCCACAAAGCTCTCAAAAAACGACAAATCAACCGGGACCGTGGGCCTCAATGACAAGAACCGCCGCGAGTACGACCCTATGAAGTCGAAGGGCCCAGGCATGAAACAGTATCACATTACTGTGTATGCCCTGTCCGCAGAACTCAAGCTTGCCCCCGAGAAAGCGACACGCGCCAACCTTCTCGAAGCCATTAAAGACATCACGCTTGCCGAAGGAACGCTGGATTTTCAGTACGAGCGAAAGGGCCAGAAATGATCACGACGATACGGAATAAGATTTTTGACAGCGGTGTACTGCAACTTTTGCGATTGGTGTTATTACCAGCTCTGATCGTCAGTTCGTTGCCAGCAATTGCTGCCGATCGCCCGCGGCCACCGAATTTCATCGTCATCTTGATGGACGATATGGGATGGCGCGATGTCGGTTTTGTCGGCAATCGGTTTGTGGAAACGCCGAATATCGACCGTCTCGCCAAAAACGGGTTAGTGTTTTCGCAATCATACGCCAGCGCGCCGAACTGTTCTCCAACTCGGGCCTGCCTGATGTCTGGCCAGTACACACCGCGACATGGCATCTACACCGTCGTCGATCCACGGCAACCGGTCGGGTCTCCTTGGCACAAATTGACGGCAGCGGAAAGTAAATCAGAGCTGGCGACCGATGTGGTGACAATCGCTGAATCTCTGCAGGCCGGGGGCTATGCGACGGCATTCTTGGGGATGTGGAATCTCGGTCGTGGGCGAACCGGCCCGGTGACCCCAGGGGGGCAAGGATTCAAGCATGTGGTATTTCCAGAGAACCTGGGCTTTGCCAAAGACGCGTACTTCGACAAAGAAGGAAACTACCTGAGCGATCGCCTGACTGACGAGGTACTCAAATTCGTCGAACAAAATCGGGAACAGCCGTTCTTTGTCTATCTGCCTGACCACGCGGTTCACGCTCCGTTCGAGCCCAAACCTGATCTGCTGAAGAAGTACGAACAAAAGGCGAAGCACAGTAACGATCGTCGCGACGACCCCGCCTATGCAGCAACGATAGAAGCCGTCGATCAGAATGTCGGACGTATCGTTGAATTGCTTGCACGGAAAAAGTTGACCGATAACACGGTTGTCATTTTTACCTCGGATAACGGTGGTACACCGCAGTACACGGCCCCCTTGAAAGGGAGCAAAGGTGAGCTTTACGAAGGAGGCATTCGTGTCCCATTGGTTGTTTCATGGCCGGGGCTGAAGAATCCTGGAAGCAAATGTGATGCGCCGGTATCGAGCGTCGATCTGTATCCGACACTTTTGGAGCTGGCGGGAATAAACCCACCCGCTCGGCAGACGCTGGATGGTGTCAGTCTCGTGCCGGCGTTCAACGGTGCGAGCGACGTGGCTCGAAAGCGATTGTTCTGGCACTTCCCTTGTTATGTCGGCAGGGCAACCCCTTCAAGTGCCATTCGGGAGGGTGATTTCAAGCTCATCGAATTTT
>CAIULL010000243.1 GCA_903899985.1 uncultured Schlesneria sp. | reverse complement strand
TCCATTGGGACGGTGCCTGTCCCCTTTTTTGATTCTGGTTCGCCTGCTCAAAGCGAATTCAAATATTCTTCGAGATTCGTAAAACCGTTACGGTTTTGATCGTTGTTACCATCACTTGGATCGTTTGGATTCAGGCCAGAACGGATCTCCCATTCATCGGGCATACCGTCCTGATCCGAGTCTTGCAGAGTCTTTTCGCTTTTGAGTTGGGGCCATCCGCCAACTTCATCCTGTGAATCGATCAGGCGGTTGGTTCGACTGATCACGCCATCGACAAGACGAATGTCGGCCGAATCGCGTCGACGGGATGCTCCAGCCTTTTTTAAGATTATCTCGTACGCTTCGGTGGCCGAGTGGGTTTGCGGTTTTGCTTTTCCCGTATCAAATTCCTGATCGACTCGAATCTGCTCCAACGTTGTCGCCAGATAATTTCCGGATGTCCAGCGACGAAAATCGACGGCGGCCCAGTTGTCGAGATTGAATTCCGAGTTGCCTTCAAACTTGTTTCCACCGAGAAAAACCTTTAACGATTCTTTCGTTTCGGTCTTTGTGGCCAATGGGTGGTTGTCGGAGGGAGTATTCGGGCCCGGTCGATAATAATTGTTGATGACGTTGATGCGGCAATTGCCCAGATTCGTTGCTCCGCTCAGGTTGTAGATCGCATTGTTCCGAAAATCGGCGATCGCGTCTGGCCTGGTGTTCGGGCTGCCGGCAATCGTCGGATGGCGATCACGACTGCTGGCGAAAAGGTTGTGATGAATCGAAATTCCGTCAGTCAAATCTCGAAACGAGGCGAGCATCGCGTGCGGTCCCTTTTCGTGCAGGCTATTGTTGAGCGCCTCGGCATAAATTGACCATTGAAGAGTAAAATTGCCTCCGCGTCGCAAATCATGATTTCCGTCGATGCCCCATGAGACCGAGAGATGATCGAAGATCACATGATCAATGTCGTCCGTCGTCATACCATCTGGACCAGAGTCGGGCGGCTTGTTCTTGTCCCCCAGTCGAACTCGCAAATAGCGAACAATAATGTGCGACGACTTCTTGATGACAAAGGTCTGGTCCTTTAAGCAGATCCCATCTCCTGGAGCCGACTGTCCGGCAATCGTCAGAAACGACTTGTCGACCGTCAGTCGAGACTTTAATTCGATCGTTCCCGAGAGATCAAAGACGATCGTTCGTGGTCCGGTCGCTGATCGAATTCCTTCACGCAAGGAGCCAGGTCCGTCGTCCTGAAGGTTTTTCACATGATAGACATCGCCACCACGACCGCCGCGAGCGAAACGACCAAAGCCTTCCGCACCTGGAAAGGCAATATAGGGTTCACGCCATTTCGGATAATCGTTTTCAATCAGTTTCGTCGGCCACGCACCATACCAGACCGTACCAGTTCTTCGTTCACGTTCGATTTCCGCAAGATCATATTTCTTAACGCTGTCGCGGCCAGCAAAAATGGGTCGATTCGTTTCAATTTCATAGTGCCTGGCCCAGATCGGTTTGGCCAATTCATCGGCGACAACAACGACATCGAAGTCTGCTCGATGACGCGGAAACTCGACTGCTTCGGTCGGGACCCGATCGACTCGAAGTCCTTTCAGTTTGACTTGCCCAAGCCATTCGACTGCGTCGTGAACAGCCGAGATGATTGCCGCTTCAGGCCGGTCGATCCGCATCAGAAAGCGAACGATTTCCGTCGTATCCTGAGGGCAGATCGAGGCCAACTCAAACGTCCGTGCAGGAACTGCTTCGAACGTTCGACTGTCATGTTGTTGACACCAGCCAGTCCTGACTCCTCGAACGCGGATCTGACACTTCAAGAGACAGTCAACACCCAGGTCAACCGCATGACGTGCTTTTTGACGTCGCTCTTCGTCGAGCCACTTCCAGTGCGGCCTCCCGTCTGCGGCATCTTTCAAAACATTCAGGATTCCAATCATGACTCCGTCGTTGAAGGTGATATGAGCCGCATAACCCGTTGGCGAAGGGTAACGTTGAGGAAAGCCGCCGTTCGGATATTGAGCGTTCAGCATGAAATCGAAACCGCGCAGGCATGCGTCACGACAGGCGTCGGTTTTCAGCTGAAGGAAAGCTTTTGCCAGATAGTCGATTTGGGAATGAACATTATGATTGTCGAACGACGTATCATTCTTATCTCGCGTGGCTTCGAGCGCGTGTTTCTGAGATTCCGTCAGGATCGCCAGCATGTCGTAATTTTTGGGCCAACCGCCATTCGCTCGTTGGAACAACAAAATGTTGGCAACGATTTCTTCGACTTGGTCTGCCGAATAGACGGGCTGGCTTTTTTCCGGTTGGATGATCCGGGAATCGTCTCGAATACCGCGCCAGTGGCTGGCGGAATCGCGAAACCTCGAAGTGTCGATCGGTGCTCCCGATACAACACCTGCGAAAACGAACAAACTCCCGATTGTCGCAACCTGCCACATCGTTTGGATTCCCGTATGGTTAAGGGGTCGTCAGCCCGAGTCTACTGGTGCATCGACATGGTCTCTAGTGCTTCATTCGAAGCGTTTCAAAAATGGGGACTGGCTCCGTCCGCGGTGCCTGTCCCCTTTTTTGAAAACTGCGGTCATTTCAAAAAAGGATCGTGCAGTTCCGTCATCCGGGCTCGAATCAATTGAGCCAGGTGCTTGTATGCGGCCTGGGCGTCTGGCCGGTCTGAATTGGCCAGGTTGATTGTTTCACCGGGGTCGGCTTGCAGATCATAAAGTTCGTCACGACCGGGATTCAGAAAGTCCTGCATCAATTTCCACTGTGTCGTGCGATACGAACGCATATCCGCGCGCATCGTGTGCTGAACACTGAATTCTGTATACAGATCGTCGGCACGATTCAGCGGACCTTCTCCTGTGATGAGTGGCAGGATGGTCTGTCCATGAATCTTTGTGTTGGACGGAAGAGATGTCCCCGTCGCGGACAAGATCGTCGGCAGCCAGTCGAGATGCGTGATCGTGCGGTCGATTCTCTTTCCCATGGGGATTCGCTTCGGCCAGCGGATCAAGGCAGGGACGCGCAGTGACGTGTCGTACATGTTTGGTCGCAGGCCGGACGGAATGTGCTCTGTTGCTGGAGGATTCTCAGTGAGGATCCATGTCCCGTTTCCTTTGTGCAGGATCCCATGCTGGCCGATGTTGTACCCGTGGTCACTCGTGTAGATTACCAGCGTATTGTCGCTCAGTTTCAAACGATCCAGTTCGTCAAGAATCCGTCCCAGATTACGATCGATGGCCGCAACACTGCCCAGATAGTTTTTGGTGAGTTGCTTGACTCTGGAGATATTCAGCTTCGGAAAATCGGGATTCGGGACTGTGGGATCGATGGTGGCGGACCATTTCGCTTCGCTTTCGGGAAGGGGTGCATAAGGCGCATGCGGTTCGCGAAAATGCAGCGACAGCGCGAACGGACGGCCTGGGTCCTTCCTCAAAAACTTCAAAGCGTCGTCAGCCAGCAAGTCGACGATGAAGCCATTCACAGTTCGCTTTTGACCATCAACGGTCAACTCGGGATTTAAGGGTGTCGTACCGCCACCCAGAAAACCCATGAAATACTGATAGCCGAACTTGTCGGGCTGAAACTGTTCCTGTAATCCCAGGTGCCACTTGCCGATCAGGCCCGTCCGATACCCTGCGGCAGACAGGATTCGCGGCCAGGCAACGGTGGTTGGATCCAAGCCATGCTGCGGCTCTTTGTCGGGATTCAGCCAGTCGTAGATGCCGACCTCCGTACCATAGCGACTGGTCAGAATGGCGACTCGCGAAGGGCTGCAGACCGGCGTCGGAGTAAAGCAATTCGTCAGACGAACACCCTCCCGCGCCAATCGGTCCATATTTGGCGTTTTCGCCTCTTTATTGCCCGAACAACCCATCGTCCATTCCGCCTGATCATCGGCCACAATGAACAACAAATTCGGCCGATCATCTGCATTGGCAATGGAAACTGCAGAAAACCCAACGAGTACCAACAGCCGCAACCAATCAAAAACAGGAGCCAATTCTCACCTCAACTTATCGCAGTTCGTTTGTCGAGTCAGTTTTCACGCCCATTATGTTGGGAATGGCTTTATTGAAGTAGCTGTTGTAGGCAGGGACGTGATTAACTTGCAGATGATTTCTGCGGACACGCTCCGCCGGCACACGACGAAAGAGTGTAACGAGTTTGCAGGATCTAAAAAAATGTCGATGGATTTGTCAGAAAAAGGGGGACTGGCGCCATCCTCTGTGCCAGTCCCCTTTGTTCTTCTTGCATGCGGTTCTTTCGGTGGCAGTGAGAGAACCGCTACAATCCTGCGAACAAAATCCAAAGGAGAGCCATGAACGCAATCGAATTATTGAATCGTCTGCATCAGCATCGAACGTGGGTCAACGGCAATCTCTTGGACGCTGCTGCAGGCCTGACCGACCAGCAGTTACAGTCGACGTTCCAGATTGGCCAGGGATCCATCTGGAAGTCACTGGTGCATCTCTACGCTGCTGAGTTTGTATGGCTCGAAGCACTGCTCGGCAACGATGATCCACTCGTTCAAGGTGACCTGCCCGGCAAGCTGCCGGGGAATCAGCAAGGTGAAGGTGGCATTACGGGTTTGGACGATCTTCGTCAAAAGTGGGCGACCCTGGATCAGCGGTGGCTCACCTGTCTGGCATCGCTGACGTCCGAATCGCTGGACGAACTCGTTTACAAGAAAAGCACGAGTTCCGGCCTCGGCAAACGGTTCGGAGCTCGCCGAGCCGATGTCCTGCTTCACGTTTGCACTCACGCCCAGTACACGGCGGCACAAGTCGTCAACATGCTTCGGCAGGCCGGTGCGGATAAGCTGCCAGAAACGATGCTGATTTCACTGGCCCGGCAAGAAGCGACGTAAAGAGTGGTCGAATATGAAAATCCTTTTCCTTCACGGCTGGCACTCTGTCCCTGGTGGCGTCAAACCGACGTACCTTAAGGACCATGGCCACGAAGTCATCAACCCCGCCCTTGATGACGACGACTTTGCGCTGGCATTGAAGACGGCTCAGGCCGAATTCGACAAACACCAGCCTCAAATTGTTGTTGGATCATCAAGAGGCGGCGCCGTTGCGATGAACATCTACAGCGGTTCAGCAAAACTGGTTCTGCTGTGTCCCGCATGGAAGAATTGGGGAACAGTCACTAAGGTGAATCCCGGCACGGTCATTCTGCATTCGAGAGCCGATGACGTCATTCCCTTTGCCCATTCCGAAGAATTGGCAAAGGCCAATGAAGCGACGTTGATCGAAGTGGGAAATGATCATCGGCTGGCGGACCCCGAGCCTCTTTCGGTCATGCTCTGGGCGTGCGAATTACTCGGATCAGGACGAGATTTATCGCAGTTGGACGAAGACTCGGCGCCAGACATGATTTCAGCGACGTCCCAGAAGGAATCCTGCTACATCTGTGATGCTTGTGGAGAAGAGATCATCATTCCCCTCGATCTGACTGAAGGCAGCAATCAAACGTATGTCGAAGATTGTCCCGTCTGCTGCCGGGCCAACACGATCCACGTATTGATGACAGAAGATGGGAACGCCAGTGTCTGGGCTGAGCCCGAGCAGGATCGTGACTAGGACCAGTACGTCATGAACCCTCGTAAAAAAGCCCATGAGATGATTCGGCACGGTCGAAGTGGTAGAGCCGGTAACGGGTCCAGATCGAATGGAGCGAGATGAAATACCTCGTTGTTGAGATCAATTACGTCATCTTCCTGAAAAGGTTTCTGCTGCTCTTCTGGGCGGTTTGGATGAGTGTTGTATTCCTCAGCAATCTGGCGGACGCTGGGAAAGCTGCCGGGATACTTGGCGAATCGTGGAGCTTTGCGTCTGGTAATCTGAAATTCGTGAAAGAGACATTCGCACGCTATGGCACTTCCGATGTTGTTAATGCCCTGATGTTTGCATGTGTGATCATTTGGGAAGGCTTAGCCTCGATATTGTTCTGTCGAGCG
Organism: uncultured Schlesneria sp.; assembly: GCA_903899985.1. Lineage (GTDB taxonomy): Bacteria > Planctomycetota > Planctomycetia > Planctomycetales > Planctomycetaceae > Schlesneria. The sequence goes on along the minus strand of CAIULL010000243.1, from coordinate 21,898 downwards.
GCCTGGGCCTTTCGAGGCATGAAATCGGGTCACAAAGAACTGTATCTTGCCTTCACGACCTCACTTTTGCAGTGGGGCGCATTTCTGATTGCTGATGAGATCTGTATCGCCTACACCTTGGAAGGCTCGCATCTTCGACTGTTAAGCGCCCAATTGTTGACGCTCCTGATAATCGAACTGTTGCCTGAAGTCTAAGAGAAAGCAACAATCATCGTGATTGGGCTCCCGTCGATCACTGCGAAATAAAGTTGCGTCATACCCTTCGCGTGTCGAGACTGACCATGAAATCGTCGTTGGCTGGAGTGAGAACTCTGATGAGTACCGCCGCACTACAATATAACAAATTCAAGCAGCAGGTGGCTGAAGAGGGTAAGGTGTTTACCTTCACGATTGAAGGCGAATACCTGGTCTTCCCTGTTCGTGGACAAGAAGTGATTCCGTTCTGGTCTAGCCGTCGCCGCATAATGACGGTGCAGAAGTCGCATCAGCAATACCTGCGATACGAAATTACCGAAATGGGTCTCGACGAGTTCATCCAGTGGTTTCCAAAACTTGCCGAAGAAAGAATTTTTATTGGCACCAATTGGAGCGGTACACGCCTCGAAGGATACGATGTTTCAACTCAAGATTTGCAAGCGGGCATCGAATATTGGCTGAACCGAGAATCAGAAGAGTAGTGTCTGGGACAACCAAAGGGCACCAAGGGGGACTGGCTCCGTCTGCGGTGCCTGTCCCCACTTCGTGCACCGGCCTTTCCGTCAACGGCGAAAAACAACGGAGCACATCAAATCTGCGAAGTCGATCGCCTTTCCGTGAAACACCATCTTTTCGCAGGCGAATGTGATATTTATCGCTGACAGTGATCAGGAGATGAATAATAAGGCAAGAAACTTGACGCCCTATGATTTCCCTATAGACTCAGAATGTGTGCAGTGAATTAGTGGATGAATTCATGCCGCCGATGCAGACTTTGAGCATTGACCAGTATCCTCGTCAACGTCCTACTCCTTCGACAGTACAATTGCTCCATTCTTATTTATGGGCGAATGATCCGGTCGCCCCTTCAAGTTAGATAGAAAAGGTTGTTAACTTAAAAAGAAAAGGCCGTATGGTGTCAATAGTTCAGAGAACGACGGTGAATCCGAGCGACCTGACTCACAATCCGGTCTTGGACGTTTGGCGCGGTCTCGCGATACTACTTCTTTACGTTGGTCACTTTACTCCAGTTCCCGGGATCAACCTCGGGCGACTCGGAGTGGAACTGTTCTTCGTGCTGAGCGGGTTTCTCATGGGGAAAATCCTATTTGTCAAGAAGACCCCTCTCGATATTTTTTACAAACGTCGCATCGCACGCACTTTTCCGGCCGCTCATGGGTTTCTCATGTTTTGGCTTCTCGTTAAGACATGGCGATTACGAATGGCGCCATCAGATGTATATTCGACATTAGCGTGCTTTCTGTTTTATATAAACTATTACATTGCGATTCGGCCGGGTGTGGAGATGTTTCTGCCTGCCCACCACTTCTGGTCACTTTGCGTTGAGGAACACACCTACATAGCACTTTCAATTATGGCGCTACTCGCCCGTTGGACGAAGGCCTCGCCAATGTTTTTACTTTGCGGAGCCGTGGGCCTCTGCGGCTTAGTAACTATCTATCTGGGTGAGGCGTATCATTGGGACTACTTTCGTGTTTATTGGCGAAGCGACACGCGAGCCAGTTCGATCATGGCCGGCGCAATTGCAGTCTGTCTGACATCAAGCGGTATCGGGGCCAGTAAAAACTACTTCGGTATCGAAAGTGACTGGCTGGGATTGGGACTGTTGAGCACGGGTGTGTTGTGTCATCTCGACATCGTGCCTGATCCTGTCAAGTATTCCATTGGAACAGCCGTCGTCGCAGTGTCTATTGTGCTGATCTCCCAGCACATAACGGCTTGCTCAGTGGTCTTCCGACCGCTGATTGGCTTGGGGCAAGTTTCTTACTCTCTCTATTTATGGCAGCAGCCATTCTACTATTTCAAGGGTGGGATGGGTGTTGCAACCGCAGTGGCAGGTGCTTTGCTATTCGGTTTGGGGTCCTATTTCGTCATTGAACGTCCGGCCCGTCGCTGGCTGAATGCCTGGTGGACGCCGGACGTCAGCCTCCGAACGGGGAATGACGGCGATAACCATAGCCAACCGTCTGGCTAAACTCTTGCCATTTCCCGCTTTTTTGTCGTGTCGAATTGAATCGCGGCAATATGACAACGGCCGCCGAACAAGGAATGTCATCGGCCGAGCCATTTGGGTTGCGTGTCAGCCAGCGGTCAATCCGTTCGTGACGACTGCCGCGCACTGACCGAACCGCCCTTTGAATTCTAGCGCCTCCTTGACCTGATCGCTGGTCAAACCCGCAGGGAAACAACGGCGACATCCTTATCAAAACCCCCGCGTTCAGACCTGGGACTGCCCACCGTCAAATCTCTCGCTGGACGGGAGCGAAAGAGAATCCCCGTAAGGACGGTGAATGAAACCATTCTCAATTCTGATCTCAGAAAGCAATTTGGGGCTTGGTCCACCACAGGCTTCGATGGCCAGAAATTCGTCGTCGACCTCATGAAGGACCGCTACGGCAGCAACGTGAGCGTTAAGCGTCGTACATCCATCACCGATTTCCCGGGGATTTCCAGAGCTTGTAGCGTCAAAGGGGCGACCCCTTGTTCGAGTTGTATCACGCCGAGTTTCAACGGGCGAAACTCTTTCAACTGAGATTCGCCATGGGGCCGAGGAAGCGTGTCCTGATTGGTGTTCAGCGGCGGATCCCAACCGGAAGCGACTCGCCCCGTCAGACGACTGTTACGAAAACTTAGTGCCACCTCTGAACCAACATCGGCAAGAGGACAGGTGTAGTCGATAGAGACTTCGTAACGACCTGAGGTATGTACGTCGATCAGCCAGACAATACGATCTTCCTTTTTCGTCCAGTTTACGAAGAACGAACAATTCGGTGCGCTGGAGCTGCGCCGAACATTGCCATCGGGTTCGCCGTCGCGGGCTTCGAGCATTGTGATCGGAAACTCGCGATACCCCACCGTGAAAGGACGCGGGTCCACGGCGTTGGCAACCGCCGCGCGGGGCCTGTTTGTGCCTTGGGCGAGCGGACTTGGGTCGGGCGCGGGTAATACTTCCTTCCGCCATGCGTGAACGGCTGCGGTCAAACGAGCGGCGACTTCGGGCTGGCGATCATTGATCGGTACGGTTTGCCCGGGATCGGCGACCATATCGAACAGCCTTCCTTGCTCGTCAAGTCGATGCTGTTGCGTCCGGACACTCACGCGACCGGCCCAGGTCGTAAAGATTGGTCGGTCGGGCCAGTCCGTCGATTGGTCGAACAACAGGGGACTAAGATCGCGGCCATCCAGTGGCTTATCCCCAACACGGGGAATTCCGGCAAGCGATAATAATGTCGGCAGCAGATCGATGGCACCGCTAATCTGAGTCACCGTTTTTCCCGCAGGGAGTTTCGCGGGCCAGCTCAGGTAGCCGACACTACGCACGGACCCTTCGTCGGTGCCAGCTTTCTTACCTTTCATTCCCCCCGTCCAGCGCGACGTGTTCGGACCGTTATCCGAAAAATAGAAGATGATTGTATTGTCCCGTAATCGCAGCTCGTCGAGCTTCGCGAGCACGCGTCCAACATTTGCGTCCTGATTTTCGATCATCGCCAGGACGCACCGCGTTTCGTTGATGTCCTCTTTGTCGGGGTCGGTCGCACGTTGGGTGATCGGTTTGTCTTTAAACCGTTCCCATTCCTTTTCGGGAGCGGACCATGGCGAGTGTGGAGTCGTAAATGGCACGAAACAGAAAAAGGGCCGGTCCCTGTTTTTGTCGATAAAGCCAAGAGCTCGATCAGTGCAGATATCGGCTATGTAACCGTGCGTGCGAATCATCCGCCCGTTTTCTTCCAGCGGCGGATCAAAGTATTCGCCCCAATGTCCCGAGGAATGTCCAAAATACTCGTCGAATCCACGGGCCATCGCGTGATACGGCCATTGCGTGCCATTGTGCCACTTGCCAAATGCACCGGTTGCATATCCAGCTGCTTTGAAGGCGTCGGCAACCGTCTTTTCACCAGGATCCAGTCGTTCTTGACCCGTGGAGACACCACGCACTCCGCCGCGTGGATGGTAACGGCCCGTCAGGAATTCTGCTCGCGTCGGCGCGCAAACGGGACAGACGTAAAATCGATCGAGCGATACGCCATGCTGAGCGATGGAATCGATATGAGGAGTTGAAACTTGCTTATTACCGGAATGACTATAATCTCCCCAACCGGCGTCATCCGCCAAAAACACGATCACATTCGGCGGCGCGGAGCTGGCGTCCGAAGTCATCAAGATTGGCATAATGCAGAAAAGGAATGCCACACAGTGTGAGGCTGGAAATCGTGGTAATAAAGATCGCATAGGACGTTGACTCATTCGATCCTGGACGTGGGAAAAGAATTACGAATTTAAGGGGCAATTCGACTATATTGCGTATTCTGATCGCTGTAACTGCAAAGAGGAAACGGGGACAGACACCCCTGATGGAGCCAGTCCCCGATTTGCGAATTCTGACGTGCCCATCCGTCAAACGAAACCTCTAGCCCGTAATTCTTCGCGGTCGATGGAGCGTGCGCACATCGACCCATTGCATACCAGCCCGTCGGGCGGCTTCGATCCCCAGGTCAGAATCCTCGTAGACGCGGCAGTGGGCAGGGGCCGCGCCAAGCCTTCGGGCCGCTTCCAGGAAGACGTCGGGTTCCGGTTTGTGCCGGGTGGTGTCTTCGGCAGTGACGATCGTATCGAACCAACCCTCCAGCCCGATGTGCGCAACCTGTTTCACGACGATGTCACGGAAACCGCCACTGGCCACCGCCATGGGGAATTTCCCTTTACTTTCCCGGACAATCGAGGTAATCGCCTCGATTTCCTCGAGCAAATGCATGCTGTCGAGGAACGCTTGTTCCTTTTCCTGCGTGACAGCGGCGACGTCGAGCGACATATTCACCTCGTCTGCCAGCATTCGGATAATCTTGTCACTGGGGATCCCCCCCAGCGCATAGAAACGGTCTTCCGAGAATTCGATCCCAAAGCGACGCATGGTTTGGTTCCACGCGAGGAAATGAAGAGGCATCGAGTCGGTCAGCGTGCCGTCGCAATCGAATATCAGGGCTTGAATCATCTGTCGAACCAAGGGGTCAGGTGTGGTAAACATCGGCAAGCCGCGACAATGCAGCCCGCCAGGAACTCAGTTATCCGATATTCTTCGATATCGAATTCCGGAAAAAGAGCAAATGCTCCAACAAACGGCGAACAATCAAAAAAATACCCACCCTGAAAACAACGGTCACGTTTCAGTTTACTCTGAATTGTGATTGTGGTAACTCGGGGGCGGCCACCACGGAGAGCGTCGGGAGTATCATGCTGCAAATTGACCTTTATGGACTTTTTTTAAAAGGTTGGCGCCGGTCGTATCTCGATCAGCCGAAAAGGAGTTCAAAGCGCTTCTGAAAAAATTCCGCCATGGAGTCTTTCCAAAGTTCACGAATCGCTTCATCAGCGATATTGGCCAGAATTGATTGGATAATGCCTGCCGCTGAACTGTGTGGATCTTCGTTTAAACCTCTTCGTTCCATCCACGTCTGTGCCGTCTGAAGGTCCAGCGCGTTGAACTTGTTCGGATCAGCCCGATAGCGCGTCTCTGGATCAATGTTGGCCCGCATCCACTCGGTCAGCTTTTGCTTTCGAAAAACGTAATTGTTTGCGGTAACGCGAAATATTCTAACGTTCGTTAGTTTGTTGTGGTGTTTTCTTCGTCGATTCATAATATTAATGCTGCTTAGTGCAATGACTGCACATCTCCAAACTCAAATCACTGAATTCAGTCGATCCGATTTCGGAATGGCTAAAGATGCATTACGACCCGGTACTGTCAAAGCTCCTCGATGGGCTATCGTTTCAAGACATAGACAACGCCGACGACATTGTTTTTGCCTTGAATGCAGCTCTCGAAATCACCTATGTGAATCATGGGTGGATACGATTTGCGGAGAATAATGGTGGCGACACCGTCTCCGAAAGGTGGTCTGTCGGCAGTCGCTTTATGGATGCAATTCCCTCCTTTTTACGGCCATTTTATCGGGAACATTTTGCAAAGGTTTTTGCAGAGAATCGTCCGTGGGAACACCAATTTGAATGCTCATCCCCTGACTTATTTCGCCGATTCCACATGTTAAGCTATCCATTGGGAGAGGCGGAGAGGATTCTGGTGGTCAACTCGCTCGTGCAAGAGGATCCCCATACAGAAATACTGTGCGAGCCGAACGAAGGGCTTTACAGAAATCAGGAAGGGTTGGTTATTCAGTGTTGTCACTGTCGCCGAGTTCGAAGAAATGGATTGAATCAACAATGGGATATGGTGCCAAGTTGGGTCGCGGCTATTCCGCCGAACACAAGTCACGGGCTGTGTTATCCGTGCATCAGCTACTACTACGCGTCATCCATTAACGCGGATCGCGGATTCCCTGAGCCGTTTCAGACGCGTGAAGTTAATTGAATTTGTCGCTCGGCCATCGCAACTCATCGCTCCGAATTCGGGCCAGCCTGCAAGCCGCAAGCGCCGCGCGACGTCAAGCCAGTTCCCCCGCTGCTTCCATTGCAGTTCCATGTCACGATGAAAGTTTTTGATGAGTTGTTCGAGGCGATCAAATACAGATATTCGATTCGTCAAAGCTCACTTCGAGTGACAACAAAAGGGGGGGGCAGGTCCAATAAAGACACACGGAAGAATCGTCAGAACTGAACCTGTCAACTTTTCTGCTCCCGGGGGAATCGATCGTACCCTTCGGCAAGACTGGTAGCGATCGAAAGGTCAGGGCGATAGGTCAGCACGATTGCGTTGGTCTGACAGGAAATAAAATCCGCGCGGAAATGATTGCGACATCTCTGCCATTTGATCCGCCAAGCACGGCCTTCTGGTAGTCTTCCAGTTTTCGAACATGAAAGCCATTTGTGGCCCGCTTCGATTGAGGAGATGCAATCTGAGCAGGAGAACAGGTGAGCAGTGGACCGCAGGTGAGGCCTGTCGTTTCTCAAATCTTCTGTGTCAACTGATCCACTGTTCTCGTCTCCCCTGCTCTGATTTTTTGCCTGGACGGCAAAAAATCAGTTCAAGATTCGCGATTTTCCAGGCCACTGATGAGGCCCGATAACATGCGGCCAATTTCTTCCAGATGCGACTTCAATTCCATGTGGGACTTTTCAGACAGCAAATTGCGACGTTTCGCTAGTTCAAGTAGTGGAACGCATTCTTGGACTGAACCACGAGCGATGCCAAAAATGTGTTTTCGGTCTGGCTTGGTAAAACGGCCGTTCCCCTCTGCGATGTTAGCGGCGATAGAAAGCGCTGCCCGATTGAGTTGATCGACAAGAAAACCGAAACCTCGCGAGAAGCTTTCCGATTGCCGACAAACGGCGTCAGCGAAGTCGACGGACTTTTGGTAGACGATCAGCTTCTCGAAGGCGAAGGCCATCTAACTGCCTAAGAAACAGGAAAAAATATCAGGAAGAAAGGAGAGAGTGGAAAGGAGACCGAGGAGAGGGAATAAAGCGCTTTCGGGTCTACTTTCGACTTTCTCCCCCTCTCCTCTCTATTTTTTGGCCTGCACGGCCAGAAAATCGGGATGACAGGATTTGAACCTGCGACCTCTACGTCCCGAACGTAGCGCTCTAGCCAAGCTGAGCTACATCCCGTTGTTCGTTACTCCATCACATAATAATCGAGGTTTGGATTGTCGCCAAGAGATTGATCGTTCATCATCATTCGTTGATGCCGTTTCTCGAATACTACTGGACCGTTTCAAGACCTTCGCATGATTGTTGATGAATTGCCGATTTCTTCTGTTCGTGAACGCCTTTTAAAACTGCCGCCGCTGGCTTATGGTCCGTTGACCCTGCCGTCGCGGTATCTGCTTTCGCCTTTGGCTGGATATACCAATCTGCCGTTTCGGCGGATTGTGCGGGAAATTGGTGGTGTCGGACTGGGGACGACCGATCTGGTCAATGCGCGTGGATTGCTGGAAGGTAAGGGGAAGACGCTGCATCTGGTTGAGACTTGTCCTGAGGATCGGCCGTTTGCTGTGCAGATTTTTGGGAGCGAACCAGCCGTCATGCGCGATGCGGCTCAGTTACTGGAAGGGCGTGGCGTTGATTCCATCGACATCAACATGGGTTGCCCGGTCCAACGGATCACGAAGGGTGGGGCAGGGGCCAGCATGATGTGCCGGGTTGACAGCACTGTCGAACTCGTCCGGACCGTGGTCGAATCGGTGCGGATTCCTGTGACTGTCAAAATGCGACTTGGTTGGGACAGTACACAACTAACGGCACCAAAGTTTGCTCGAGAATTTGAGCAGGTTGGTGTGGCGGCTGTGGCGATCCATGGTCGGACTCGCGAGCAGGGGTTTAGTGGCGCGGTCGATCGGGACGGAATTCGCCAGGTTGTCGAGGCGGTTGAGAAAATTCCTGTGATTGGTAACGGGGACATTCGATCGATTGCCGATGGCGAACGAATGTTTGCTGAGACCGGCTGTCATGGGATTTCGATGGGACGTGGCGCGCTCGCGAATCCCTGGATCTTCCGACAGTTCGTCGAATGGGAGACGACCGGACAGTACTCGCCCCCGGGTCACTTTGAGGATCGATTGGCTCTTCTGGTGCGGCAGTTCGGGTACCTCGAACAACAGCGAGGGACCGAGCGGGCGATTGTTTCGTTCCGCAAAATGGCTCATTGGTATCTGAAGGCGATGTGCGTCAACGCCTATTTGCGCAACCTGATGCAAAGTGCTCGTACTCGGTCGGAATTCGAAGCGGCTGTACGAGAGATTGCCAACTCCGGTCCCGCCCGTGGGACTCGAACGGGAGTGTTGCCTGATCTCGTGATTCCCGTACCGTCCGGTCCGATCGAAAACTGGTGACCGCCGCAGGCGGTTTGTTCGGGCAACTGCCCGGAGTACAAAACGAACGGTTTTTCAGCCGTCATAGCTCAATCCATTACGAGCGGCCTCATGAATCCCGCTGATTATTCCGGCTTTCGCCGCAAGTTGAACAACTGGTACGCCGATCAGGGGCGGGATCTGCCGTGGCGTCGCAACTTTGAACCGTACCAGATCTGGATCAGCGAGATCATGCTGCAGCAAACGACGGTTGTGGCAGTGATTCCCTATTTTGAAAGGTTTTTGGGGCGGTTCCCTACAGTTGTGGAACTGGCAGCCGCCGACGAGTCCGAAGTCTTGAGGTTGTGGGAAGGGCTTGGCTACTACAGTCGTGCTCGAAACCTGCACCGGGCGGCGAAAGTCATCGTTGAGCAGCACGCGGGGACTTTTCCCAGGGAACTTGGCGAATTGCAATCTTTGCCAGGAGTTGGTCGCTATACCGCCGGAGCGATCGCCTCGTTTGCATTTGACCAGCGAGCTCCAATTGTCGAGGCCAATACGCTGCGGCTTTATAGCCGTCTGATCGGTTATGCCGGAGATCCTCGGTCTCGCGACGGACAGGAGCGGTTATGGACATTCGCGGAGGATGTTTTACCGCGAAAAGGGGCGGGGCGGCTGAACCAGGCGTTAATGGAATTGGGGGCAACCGTCTGTTCGCCCCGTGAACCTGACTGTGAATCCTGTCCGGTGCATGCGTACTGCCAGGCTTTTCGAGAGGGGACGCAAGCGACGATTCCAATGCCCAAACCGAAAACAGTCATGACAGAAATGACGGAAGTTTCCATCGCCATCCATATGGGGTCGAAGTACCTGCTGCGAAAGCGGACTTCGAACGAACGCTGGGCCGGGCTGTGGGATTTTGTCCGATTCGAGATTGAACATTCGGCCGCGACAATCGATATCCCGTTCATCGTTGGTGCGGTGCTGGGCCGGACGGGGCTGTCGGTCGTCATGGGGCCTCAAATCGCCGAGTTCAAGCATGGTGTGACTCGGTACCGGATCACGCTGAAATGTTTTGTTGCGGATGGGGTCCAGGGTCGACTGAAATCCAGCGAAGAATGGGAATGGGTTCCGCCGGACAAATTTGACGAGTACCCGTTATCCGTGACCGCGCGGCAGTTTGCCGAACGCCTGAAGCAGTTTCCCGTAGACGATCACGCGACGTCGAAAACAGGGAAGATGAAGAAAAGAGGTTTGGAACACTAATCTTCGCTAATTTGCACTAATACGAATAAGAAATGGTAATTCAATCGGCAAAATTCGATCCTTGTCGACACGGATTGCTGGTTGATTAAATCGTAATTTTGAAACGATCTCATCACGGAGTAATATTTCAATGACATTCATCAATATCGGTTTGCCTCCGGGCGTGTTGGCTGCTCCAACGACTGCTGCTGGGGTGGCATTTACAGAGGGGCCTGCATGTGATGCGGCAGGGAATCTTTACTTTACGGATATTGTCAACAACCGAATTCTGGTGCTGGATGCCGGGGCGAAGTATTACCGGGTTTTCCGTTCACCGAGCGGACGAGCCAATGGCCTGCTGTTCGATGCTCAAGGGCGACTGCTGGCCTGCGAAGGGAATGAGTTTTGTCCGAATGATGGGCATCGCCGAATCACTCGAACCGATTTGACGACGGGTGCTGTCGAGGTCTTGACCGATCATTACGGCGGGAAGAAATACAACGCACCTAACGACATCGCGGCATGTTCGAATGGGCAACTGTTTTTTACCGACCCCTGCTATTGGGATCGGAGTACGATGGAACTCGACCATGATTCGGTTTATCGAATTGATGTTGATGGGACGGTCTCACGAGTTCTGACGCAACCTCAGATTCAACGACCAAACGGGATCGCGTTGAGTCCCGATGAGAAGACGTTGTACGTCGTCGACAGTTGTCCGATTGCTAACGGACATCGCAAGATCTGGTCGTTTGATCTGGCCAGCGATGGAACACTCAGTCATCAGAAGCTGGTCATCGACTTTGCCCCAGGCCGGGGAGGCGATGGGATGTGTGTCGATTCGCAGGGGACGTTGTACATTGCCGCAGGGGTCGCCAACGCACGCAGCGCGAATGAAACCAATGAGGTTCCACCCGGTGTTTATGCGGTTCGGCTGGATGGAAAGTGTCTCGGACGGATCCCCGTCTATGAAGACGTGATCACGAACTGCACGTGGGGAGGTGCCGATCTCAAGACTCTTTATATCACAGCGGGGAAGACCGTTTATCAGGTGCGGGTTGACGTGCCAGGCTGGGTGGTGCATCGGCAACCTGAGTTAGCGTAGTCGGACGTATCCGTTCGATCGCTGATAGCGACGCTCGTATCAATGAAATTCAATACAAGGTTTGCCACAGATGCACACAGAACCACACAGATAAAAAAGAGGAAATCCTATCAAATACAGTGAAAAGAATTCTTTGCCTGTGCTTACATGTTGTGCATTTATCTGTGTGAATCTGCGTTCATCTGTGGCAAAAACTCTTCGCTCTCTCTGCGCGTTCAGGGATCGATAACTGTAACTTTCAACACATAGGCCATGAATCTGTCGTGCAGGCTGAAAGCTCGCACGATTAAATGAGTACCCTTGTTACATGGCTGCCAATATTATTTTTTCGCTGGCACAAGTCCCTTTTCTGTCAGGCGTGACGATCCCAGGCCGCGCGTTGAATCCGGGGCGAAGACGTGCGATGGGGGGATGCTTCCGTCGACGAGATTTGACGCTTGTTGCCACATGAGTTGATCGAAGTACGCCTGAAGATCCTTACCTTCCGGGATCCGAACCAGTCCAAATGAGTAATTAAAAACCTGGTGGTTAGACGCCCAAATCGTTTTGCCGTCAGTTTCGTAAGAGATCCGTACAGAAACTCCTTTGCGCTGCAGAGTGAAGTCGGGGACTTTATCCGCTTGCGAAACACCCAGCATTTTTATCGTGACAGTTCCAGATTCATTTAACGGGGCGATCGAGACAACCATTTTGACCGGCGAACTTTCGTTGATGGTCAGCTCATTCAATTTGATCCCGCTCTCGATCTGTTCGCGGACCTTTTTGGAGTAGCCTGACAGTCCTGCGGGATCCGGGCATTCGAACTTCAGTCCAACGGAACTTCCCGGTTGCACTAATGCTTGCGCGTCGAAGGTTTTACCCTCCAGAAGTTTCGTGGTTGCTGGTTCGGGAAGTGACAGTGCTTTAATCTGGCTCGGCTTTCCGCTCTCGCCGGCACCCGCCAGCCAGAACCGACCGTCAAAAGTTTTCGACGCGAAAGTCAAATTGTCCTGAGAATCGTAGACGTACGACCAGACGATGGCCTTACGGCTCAGATCAAGCAGCATGAGTGTCCGACCAACATTGAACTTCGTGCCTTGAGCTCTCGGAGCATTGGTGAGCGGGTTGCCCAACAAAAGTTCGTTTTCACCGCACCAGACCATGGGCAGGGTTGCCTGCGGAATCGGGACTGATGCGGGAGAACCGGTGGCCATGTCGATGACAATCACGGCTGTCCCTCGGCGACTATCCGTCAACACTGCCAGCTTGTCCCCTTTCACGTTGAAGGAGAGTTCAACAACAGTTCCTTCGACCTGGACAACACCGCGCGATTCGCCTGACAGTGCCTCACGCAACTCGACTCTGTCCTGTGCACATGTGGCGATGTATTTACCTCCCGGCGAGACTGTGACGGTCCCCGCGTCGTCCACGGAGTAAACGGGTTCGCATGCCGGCAGTCGAAAGACAATTAAGTGATCGTCCATGCTCGCTGCAGCGATGGTATTGGCATTCAGAAACACTGCCGAAGCGATCTCGCGTTTCAGTTTGTCAGATTCCTCCTGATAGGGACGGCATCCGGCAACATGTTGTCCGTCGGCGCTGAAGATATCCAGTCGACCCTCACCATCTATGGCCTGGACGAGCACATGCGAGCCATCGGGACTGACAGCCATCAATTCGCAGGGGAAGCTCACGTCGATGCGGCGGCTTGGAGCCTGTTTGGATACGTCAACAATCTCGAGCCAGTTCTTTAAACAGGGAAGCGGGGGAACCCGGCTGCGGATTCGACTTCGCTTGTTCCCCGTAATCAACTGAGTTCGGATAAACAGGGATTTCATCGCGACAGATGAGGGATCCCCTTCATCCGCAATTCGAGCACAGGCAATCCCGGAATTGGACGAGGAAAATTCAAGTTGGCGACAGCGTCCCTCGTCCGTCGTGAAGGGGATTGAATCCAGCAGGCTGGCTGTGCCGGGTGCAGGATCGGATCCGGCTTTCCATGCGGAATTCGACGCCGAACGATCTGCCGCCTTACTGCGATCAAATGCGGTCAACTTGGGTAGTTTGGCATCAAACATCAAGCCGCCTGCGGCGGCCACTTCCTTGGCTCGGGCAATGTCTTCAGCCTGGATGACAATTGGTGAAATGGTTGCCGATTTTTTTGTCCCTTCCCAGGCTGCGACGGAGGTGTTCGAAACGACACGGCGAGTGATCATTCGGGAGAAATCCAGTGTCGGTTTCGGGAGTTCGAAGACCACGCTTTTCGAATCGAGATCGATGACATACTGGCCGCTGAACAATAATCGTTTCCCGTCCGGGAACCATTGAAGGCCGGATTTACTATTAAGAAGATCGCGTTTTCGTTGATCAGGATCGGGGAGTTCGAAGTCAGCGGTGATCGCACCGTCGGCGACATTCCACACGGCAACGCGTTCGGCGTCACTGGTGTATGACTTCGCATACACGGCAGCCAGTTGCGTCCCATCAAGAGAAAATGCAATTCCAAACAGGTCTGGTCCGCGGTCCACAAACTGCAGCGAACCGGCTATCTCGCCGCTGTCCATGTCATAGATATCGACGGATTCTTTGAGGAAATCGGCGACGACTGCCAGAAATCGGCCACCCGGGCTGAAAGCGAATATGGGATCTGGCTGGCCGTTCTCACCCATTGCAATTTGACGTTCGAGGTCACCTGAGGGGAGCGACCAGGACAGAATGCTTCGATGGACATTCGACAAGGCGATGATTCGTTTTGGTGTCGGCAGGCATACTCGGGCGACGTTGAACTTTGTCGAGTCGACGGGAAGGACACCAAGTGACTTCTTTGCCTTGATGTCATAAACCTCGATACCTCCACCGCCCCCTTCGTGTCGGAACCAGGCGAAGAGCGATCCATCGGGGCTGATGCCGCAATCATGTCCGCCGGTCTTAGGCCCCTTGATCGTGGCCGTTTTTGCGCCGGTGACAATATTCCACAGCTCCATCGGGTCCTTTGACGCAACTTCTTGACCAATTAAAACGAATGGGCTTGGCGTGGTTGGATAACTGACAACGGATTCAACAGAAAATCCTGTCACAGTTTTGATCTTGAAGGGTTTGCTTTCGTCCAGGGCAACGGCGTCGGGTGACGGGTCAACGGAGACTTTCCAGTTTTCAACCGGCTTAAACCCTTTCGCTTTTTTGGACTGCTGGAACCCGGAGGCGACACCGGACGGGACCGGTTTCGTGTTTGCCGGAGGAGCAACAGGACTCGTTGCCGGAGTCGGGTTGGAAGGATCTGGTTGTGAAGCCAGATTGGAGGGAGTCGTGCCCGAGTTCGCGGGAGGTGCCGGGATCGTTGGGACGACGACAGCTGACGGAGGCTGTGCGGGATTTGCTGCCAAGGCTTGTTCGCCGGTGACGGCAGCAGGTGGGGTCGGCAATGCCGCTTGTTTACGATTTAAGAACAGAAACGCCAGCACCCCGATTAAGGCAAGTGCGGCGAAGCCGCCTCCTGCGAGCAAGCCGACTGGCAGCCCCGTGCCTTTTTTCGACTTTTTCTTCTTTCCTCCGCGTGGTCGGCCGCCGGGGATTTCGATATCTGACCCACATTCTTTGCATTCGACGGTCTGACCCGCTCGCTCATCCGAATAACGATACCGCTTGCCGCACTCTTCGCATGCAACCTGGATTGTCATTTTGACTTGGACCGCTGAGAAATGATTCTGTTGAACTTATCACGGTTCACGGGCAATGCAGGGGCGGGGGCAGACCCATTTTGGTGGTCAAGCGATGAATCAGGCTTGAGCGACCCAAAGAACTTGGATGTTTTTCGCCATGAAAATACGTCAGTCCCCGGCCCGTGAATCGTTACGTTGAAATGCCATGACAGCGTAACAACAGATATTCAGTCATTTCAATCGAAACGAGCGGTTTGTCTTTGCGAGTCACCGTTCAGGGACAATGCAGGGGGACAGATTGATTTGCACGAGCAAATATGAATCGGGCAGCATTGGTTCATTTGGGGTCGCTCATGTTTCGCCATGAAAATGCGATATTCTCTGACCCGCGAGCATTGATCTTTGCGACGAGTGCGTTGTCGAGACTCGAAGTCTGGTTTGAGTGCCACTGCGTCGCGCGTCTTCGGAGACGCAGTGGCTTCTCTTTTATTATAGCAATCGAAGAGCACTGGGTGACCGAAGACGGTCATCCAGTGGCACCAGAAATAATTCACGTCGGAAGACGCAATACGATCAGCGGTAATAAACGCCAAATCCGGGTGTGGTGTATCCGTAACGGACTCGACCTCGAGGGCCGACGACTGCGTAAGGATACGCAGGCGGACCATAGACCACTGGAGGAGGTGCGACGATTACACGGGGCGGAAGCGGCGCAACAACAACCGGCGGAGGAGCCACGACAACGGGGGGATAGGCGTAAACGGGCGGGCCGTAGGGACCATAGAAACCACGGTTGTACCTCACCCAGGGGTTCGCGGAAGCAGTTCCGACCATGATGAGACTGAATAACGCGGCCATCGAAATCAATTTGAGCTGCGACATGCTTTTTTTCCTTATGAGACGCCATTCGAAAAGTGGGGATCGGACCCGTCTTCCGGCTGATTTTTCGTGTTGGAAAAGCAACCGGCAAGCTTGTTCATCCTACCCATTCTAACCGGATTCGTGCTGCTGATCCTGCCTGATTTACCAAAGGTTAGCAAAAATTCAGCAGGCCGTTTTCGGTGAAGAAATCTTCGGAAAACATCTGATGACGCTCATACGGCACCGCGTTTTTCATCGACAAGAAAACGGTTTCACAGAACGCTGTGCCACTGCTTGACCGTCCTCGGTCAAGCAGTGCTCTTTGGCCAATACCAAGGAGAAGACACTGCTTCTGCGAAGACTCCGAAGCAGTGGCACGTGAGATGAAGAAGATCCCTCGCTTGCGATTCGGGCTAAATCCGACACTCTGACGAGTCCATATTTTCAGAAAACATGTGTTCCTCGTGAAACTGTGCCACTGCTTGACCGTCCTCGGCCAAGCAGTGCTCTTTGGCCAATACGAACGAGAAGCCACTGCTTCTGCGAAGACTCCGAAGCAGTGGCACGTTGAGATGAAGGTCAAAGAAGAGTTCTTCACTTTGTCCCACCGAAGCGGTCCATCAGCATTGGCTTCAGTTCGCGGACGATTTCTCTAATCCAATCCGGATTATCGAGCTGAAGTCCATCAGGTGGTAGCATCAGTTCTGCAGGAAGCTTTTTTGCCAGATCTTTTAGCTCTTCAGTCAATTGAGCGATTGCCTGGTCATTTCCAGGGAGTTCGTCGAAGTAACGTTCCAGCTCTGCAAGCGGCCCCTCAGCGAGTTCGGGCGACGCTTTTGCTATGGGTTCCTGGGTGGCGATGCGGACCTGTTCGATCCATGCCTGGCCGTCTGACACGGTTGTTGCGGTCGATCGAATCTCGGCCGTGATCGCAGTTCGCTGGCTGGTCAGGCGCTGATGAGCGGTGGTGGGGCCTTCGAGGCGAACTCGGACGCCGAGCGGCAGTCGGTCGTGTGTGGCCAGAAGGGATCGAAGGGAGTCTCGAAATCGTTCCAGGATTTCGTCCGTGGTTGAACACCCGACACACGAAACGACGCAGACCTCCCATCGGAAGACATCGAGCGGTCGGAATTCGATCTCCATCTGCTGTCGTTGGTCAACGGTGACGAGAAAGCATCCTCGCGCACCGGGTTCGCGGATGTGTCGGCCCTGAATGTTCCCGGAATACAAGATCGGCGGTGGAACGAGCGGTGATCCTTCGCCAGGTAACAGGGATCGTTTGTGGATATGTCCGAGAGCCCAGTAATCATAGCCCTTTGAACGGAGGTCAGTTGGAGTACAAGGTGCATAAGTATCGTGTCCGCCATCAGACCCGATCAGGCTGGTGTGCAGGATTCCCAGATTGAACCAGTGAGAAACGGGGGTCGGGTAGTCCGGTACCATGTTCTGTTTTTCGGCCTGATTCGCGAAGCTGCGTCCATGAATCGCCACTCCGAGATCTTCAAGCCGCCGGGTTTCGGGCTGTTCGTGCGACAGCATCACCGTGTCGCCACCCGGATTCACCGGCAATCGCAGCTTGCGAGTCATATTGTTTGCCGCGTCGTGGTTACCAGCGATCAGGTACAGACGGATTCCCGCTTCACAGAGCTTGTTCATCTGTCGGATGAAGAACATGCCGGTGTTGAAGTCTCGCCAGTCGCCGTCGTACAGGTCTCCGGCGATCACGACGAAATCGACTCGTTCACGCACCGCGAGTGCGACGAGGTTTTCAAGAGCTCGACGAGTCGCTCCACGAATGAGATCGACCGGAGCGCCTTCGTAGCGTTCCAGTCCTTCCAGTGGACTGTCAAGGTGTATGTCGGCGGCGTGGATGAATTTCATGCTGGTTCTTAACCCAATTGCGAGTCAATTTCAAATTGGGTCAATGTTTGACGCTGACCTGATCAAAAAGACAAACCGGTATCATGTTATGCTGTTGCGCCATATGAACGATAAAGCGGCCCAAACTCGGGGTGGCACGGTTTCTGACTTCTTCCAAAGTAGCCATCATCGCTCCGCGTGATGAGCATGCGTCGAAAACGATTCAAACGTTGCCGACGCATCGGGACAGATATTCTGTTTGAATTCCTGTTTTGAAAAAACTGCGGATTGGACTTTGGTCGGTTCTCGAACGATGCTCATCACGCGGAGCGATGATGGCCACTTTGGTCTGAGGCAATGCCTCGCTGGCGTCTTCGACAACGGCGTATCTTCATGGTTCGATAGCGTCTTCGAAGGCCACTGCCATACCTGCGACGGTAAAACGGTGCCAACCTTTTTGAGGATCTCGGTGATAAATGCTTTTTCTTGCCAGCGTCGCAAACCTCGCATGTGCAGATCACTTCATCTGATCAGGTTGACGCTCAACATTTGGTGGCGATTTCATTAGGATGGCGCGGGCAATTTTTCCCATTCCACGAAAGCGATACCGATGATTCGACGCACGGCGTTCCTGGCGACCGTTTTTTTGCTCATTCCTGCTTTGGCGAGTTGTGCCGACGGGCCTCTTCCTCCAAAGGAAGCGGCAGCCAGCATCAAGTTGCCAGCGGGATTTCGAGCAACTCTGTTTGCGGGCGAACCGGATGTGGCGCAGCCGATGTCGATTACGTTCGACGATCGAGGACGCATGTGGGTTGTCGAATGTCGTTCGTATCCCAAATGGTTACCGGCTGGAACCAAGGAAGGGGCTGACAGGATTTTGATCCTGGAAGACGAGAATGGTGACGGACAATTCGATAAACGGACCGTATTTGCTGATAAGGGAGTCAATTTCAGTTCGGTGGAATACGGATTCGGCGGCGTTTTTGTCACGGCCATTCCGAATCTGATTTTCATCCCCGATGCGAACGGAGATGACGTTCCAGACGGACCGCCGCAAGTCTTGCTCGATGGCTTCGATCTGAAGGCGGTTCACAATGTGGCCAATGGCCTGACTTGGGGGCCGGATGGCTGGCTGTATGGCTGTAACGGCATCCTGTCGAATTCACGAATTGGCAAGCCGGGAACGCCGGACAATGAACGAGTTCCCATGAATTGTGGGATCTGGCGATACCATCCCGTCCGTCACGAATTCGAAGTTGTTGCACACGGGACCACGAACCCTTGGGGCTTCGCCTTCGACGATCGAGGAGAAGGATTCCTCACGAACTGTGTGATCGAGCACGCGTTCCACGTTGTTCCCGGAGCACGTTTCAAACGGATGTTCGGCCAGGACTTTAATCCTCGAACATTTGAATTGATGCAAACCTGTGCCGACCACATTCACTGGGCAGGGGGGACGTGGGAAGGTTCACGGAACGGGACAGGAAAGCACGGAGAAGCGGGTGGTGGACACGCTCATTCGGGTGGAATGATTTATCTCGGTGATCAGTTTCCCGCCGAGTACTACAACAACCTGTTCACGCTGAACATTCACGGACAACGCCTGAATCGAGACAAGCTCGAACGAAGTCAATCGGGGTATGTTGCCAAACACATGACCGACTTTGCTCCGTCCGGCGACCCCTGGTTTCGCGGAGTTTGCGTCAAGCAGGGGCCTGATGGGATCTATTTCACCGACTGGTCTGATACGGGCGAGTGCCACAATTACGACGACGCCACGATCCATCGTGAGAATGGTCGGATTTTCAAAGTGACTTACGGGGAAACTCGTGAAAAGCGGATTGATTTCAGCAAGCTCACGGACGATCAATTGATCGATTATCTCATCGACAAAGATGGGCTTCGAGCCAATATCGCGCGGCGGATTTTGCAGGAACGGTCCGCGAGTGGAAAACTGACAAAAGAAGCGACGTTACAATTGCAGACGATGTTTTCAGCGAATCTGGCTACGTCCGATCCAGAAAAACAAACGAAACAGGGATTGCAACTGCTTTGGACGCTGCATGCAATCGGTGAGTTGAGGAATGGTTTTCAACTTTCGCCTCTCTGGCCCAAAAATGACACCATTCGCGGCTGGATTGTCCGATTGGAGTTGGAGTCCAAGTCCGTATCGCCAGCGGCGGAACTCAGGCTCGCGGAAATGGCGAGGAATGATTCATCTCCCTACGTGCGTCTACAGCTTGCATCCGGGTTACAGCGACTTCCGCTTGCCAATCGGAAGGAAATCGCACGTGGACTCGTATCACATTCCGAAGACACACCGGATAACAATCTGGTACTGATGATGTGGTACGGAATCGAGCCGTTGATTGCCGGGGCTGACGATGACGTTTTACCTTTGGCGCTGGCAACAAAAATCCCCAAGCTGCGACAGTTCATTGCCCGGCACCTGGGATTGTATGAGTCTCCACGATTTGGGCCGATTCTCCGGTGGCTGGAAGAAAGCGGTGGCGACGTGGCGGTCCAGCGAGATGTTTTAACGGGCCTTTACGCTGCCATCGAAGGACGCCGTGACGTCAAGCCCGACGCCGGTTGGAACTCCGTCGCTGCTCGTTACTCAATGAGTCCCGATGCGACGGTTCGAGAAATGAGCCACAGAATCTCGCTGGTGCAGGGGAGTGACACTGCATTCAATGAATTCGTCAACGTCGTGAAGGATGAAAAGTCTGACGCGGCACGCCGCGAGCGAGCTCTTGCGGATCTCGTGACGACTCGACGTCCCGTCGTTGCGGATTTGTTGCTTGATCGGTTGAACGATTCTGTGTTAAGAGGATCGGCGATTCGAGGGCTGGCGGGCTTCGACCGAAACGAAGTGGGAAATGCGTTGTTGGGGCTTTATTCCCGGCTGAACGACGCTGAAAAACTGGACGCCATCAGCACGTTGACTGCTCGCGAGAAGACCGCTTTGGCCCTTGTCTCGGCAGTGGACGCGGGAAAAATTGACAAACGGGATCTGTCGGAATTTGATATCCGTCAGTTGCAGCGGTTTAAGGAACCGAAGCTCAAAGAGCTGGTTAACAAATTGTTCGGAGCCAAACCTTCGTCAGCCGAGCGAGCTCAGCAAATTGCAGAAATGAAGCGACAGGTTCTGGCGGGTGATGCTTCGGTGGCCGATGCGAAACATGGTCGAGCGATTTTTCAGAAGAACTGCGCCTCGTGTCATACACTGTTTGGTGAGGGCCGCATGGTGGGGCCGGATTTGACGGGGGCCCAGCGTACCGATCTGGATTACGTACTGATTAACGTGATGGACCCCAGCGCTCTGGTCGGTCATGCCTATCGGGTGACGATTGTGGAATTAAAAGATGGTCGAGTGATCAATGGGATCGTTAAAGCCGAGGATGCGAGCACTTTGACGCTGCAGACGGCGACGGATCGAATCGTGGTTGCCACTCAGGATATCGAAGAGCGGCAACAGCAGTCGGTTTCGATGATGCCGGAGGGCCTGTTAAACCGGCTTTCGATTCAGGACGTTCGGGACCTGGTGAAATACCTGAACAGTGAAAAACACGACTGAATCAACGCCATCAATTCTGAAACGCCTTAATCCAGACGTAAAACAGACGGTCATTCAGGCCCAATCGGGCCGGTCATTCACATAGCCAGGGTCGTAGGTCTGCCGGAGGCCCTGGTGATTTTCCACAGAAATGATAAGAGGCCTGTAAGGCCGGTCATTCGTTTCCTTATCTGTCATCGGCGCGGTTCGATTAACGTGCAATGATGTCGTGAGGGAACTGTCGGCCCTACAGGCCTATTCTCTTCATCAACGAACGCTACCAGGGCCTCCGGAAGACCTCCGACCTTGGCTATTTGAACTGTTGACCCGTTGGGCCGCAAGAAATTATTCGCTTCGTCACCAGGGAGCCAGGGAAGTCTCAGTTCACTCCTTTTCATGATGTTTTACCAGACTCAATGCCGCTGATTTCGTGCGTGGTCGAGGCTTAAAGTCGGGATTTTGTGCCACTGCTTCGGAGTCTTCGGAGAAGCAGTGCGTTTTCCCGTTTTGACGGTGAACCGGCGAAAGAGCACTGCATGACCGAAGACGGTCATACAGTGGCACGAAGATTCGGAAAATTCACAAAGCCTGGCGCGGGCTTCGGCTAATGGGAGGGCGAGGCTCCTGCCGAGCCGCTTAGTCGATGCGTGTACCTACTTCGCGGCTCGGCGGGAGC
>CAIULL010000242.1 GCA_903899985.1 uncultured Schlesneria sp. | reverse complement strand
TGGAAGAACTTGTCGTAGAGCTCTTTGATGATCTGCTGCTTGCCTGCGGCAGTCTCGATACCTTCGACCCGTTGGCGAACTGAGGTATAGAACTTGTCGAGACTCTCGGTCTCACTGTCGAAGTTCGCACCTTCGAGTGTTGCCAGCATCTTCTCCATGACCTGACTGACCGGGTTGGAGTTGGAGAATGAGTAGCCCTCGAAGAGCGCATCGAAGACGGGCTTCGTGACCATGTGCTGGGCCAGCATCTCGATTGCTGCTGCATCGGTCACGCTCGGGTTGATGACGGTCCGCAGACCCTTCACGAACTCGGTGAACTCCGAACGCTGCTGCGGCGTTCCCTTCTCCACCAGTGCTGCGAGCCGAGTCTGAAAGCGCCGCACAATGTCGGCGACGTCCTTGGCCCAGTCCTCCCAGTAGGTCTTTTGGCCGACCTTAGCGACGAGTTTGGCGAGGATGGTCTCTCCCCACTCGGGCAATTCGCCCAGGTTGAAGGTGCGTTGCTGAGTAGGCGGCGCATCTGCTGCAACGTCACGATCACTGTCGGAGTCGTCACTCGGTCCACCACCATCGGTGAAGATCACGGTGCCGCCCAGCTTCTTGTTGAGCTCGATCTTGTTGATCATGGCGGAGAAGCGTTCGTCGTGGGAGCGCAGTGCTTGGAGCACCTGCCAGACGGTCTTGAACCGCTGGTTGTCGTTGAGGGCGGTCACTGGATCTGCGTAGTCGGGAATAGCCACCGGAATGATGATGTAGCCGTAGGTCTTGCCTTCGCTGCGTCGCATCACTCGACCAACGGACTGCACGACATCGACGACCGAGTTGCGAGGGCTGAGGAACAACACGGCGTCTAGTGCTGGGACATCGACGCCTTCTGAGAGGCAGCGGGCATTGGAGAGGACTCGAACCGTTCCAGGTCGACCAGGTGCCTTCAGCCAGCCAAGTTCGGCGTTGCGCTTGAGCACGTTCTGCGTCCCGTCAACGTGGTGGACGTCGAGGCGAGGACTGTCAGCGTCATCTTCCGTGAGCAGGAGGTCGTTTACCACCTCGGCTGCACTCGTCGTGAAGCTCTTGCTCGCAGCGATGGACTTGGCGAACGCAACAGCACGCTTCATGGGGACTGGATCGGCAGCGAAGTCATCAACGTCTCTGGCGTTCTTCGCCAAGCCGTTGTAGCAACCAATAATCCGAGCGACTTCATCGAGGGGTAGGTCGAGCGGGTTTGTGGCCTCAGCCATCTTCTCGGCGACGATCGCTTCGGAGACGGTCAGCACGACGACTCGATAGTCAGATAGCAGCCCTTGGGCCACGGCTTCACCGAACATGAGGCGATGGAACTCGGGACCGTAGAGGGTCTCGTCATCCATGGAGGCGAGGAGTGCGTCGGCGTCTTGCGCCTTGGCCTTGACGGCTTCGCCGTAGACCCGAGGGGTGGCGGTCATGTAGAGCCGCTTCGAACCTTGGACGTAGGCGTCGTCATGAATGCGAACGAAAGTTGCCTCTTCATCTCCTGCGAGCGTTGCCCCCGTCGTGCGGTGTGCCTCATCGCAGATGATGAGGTCAAAACCAGGCAAACCTTGCGTCTGCGCTTGGTGGATCACGCCAATCGACTGATAGGTCGAGAAAATAACGGTCAGAACGTCAAAGCCCACTGTCGGTCGGTGGAAGTTCTCGACGAGCTTTGTTGCATTGGTCGTTGCCGGGTAGGCCAAATCGAACGAGGCAATGTCATCGTTCTCGTCCTTGTTCTTGCCGACCTTCGTGTCAGAACACACGGCGAATGAGCGGAGGGATTGGCTGCACTCGGCAGTCCACTCTCGAAGGGTTTGGCTGAGCAGCGAGATAGAGGGGACCAAAAACAGCACATTGCCACCCTCGGGCAGCATCGCCTCGGCAATCTTGAGTGAAGTGAACGTCTTGCCGGTTCCACAGGCCATGATGAGTTTGCCTCGGTCGGACTCGGCAAATCCAGTAGTCACTTTCGCCAGGGCTTCGCCCTGGTGAGGACGCAGCTGCTTGGGGGGCAGGCGAACGAGCGTGTCAGTGTCCGATGCGAAGCTCGACCAGTCCACGTCAGCCTCGGTGAAGTGGTCGAGTCCAATGCGCTGGACTGGCTTTACTTGGTCGACGAGTGCCTGTTCGGCATTCTTCGACCAGCTGTTCGACGTCGTGACGATGATCCCCGAGGTGAAGTCCTTCTTGCCGATCTCGACAAAGAACGAGGCGATGGTCGCCTGGTCGATGTAGTCATCCTCGTCGTAGAACTTGCATTGAATGGCGCAGAGCTCGCCAGTGACTCGCTCGTAGCCAATGAGGTCGATGCCACGGTCCCGGAGGTCCTCTCGACCATCCCAGTCGCTGAACGCAATCACCTTCTCGAATCGCTGAACGAAGGTCGGCTCGGTCATCATGAACCGCCGGACCAGATTCTCAAAGCGTTTGCCCTTGTCGTGCTCGTCGAGCGCTGCGGCACGCAACCCGTCCAATACGTCGTAAAAGCTCGTCACAGTTCCCCGCTCACTGCCGTCGATTTGGCACGACTCAAACCTATGCGACGGGTGCAACAAACCTTGGCGTTCCAGCAGTTGTGACTGCATGTTTGCCGGTTCTTCGGATCTGACGGGGGTTCAGATAGCTAGCCCGTGACGGAACTAGCGGCCGAGGTCAGACTCTCGGCATGGATATCGATGAGATCGAAGACGACAACGAGTGGATCGCTGAGGAGGAGGTTCACCGCGGCGGTCAGAGCCAGCTGGAGATCATGAACGTGTTGCTCGGCACCAAGGGGGCTCTCTCATCTGAAGGCGTTAGACACCGTCAGATTCGCAGAGCCCCCTCTTCGTCCCTGCACTTCAACGAACCACCAGTCGCTGCACGGCATTCCTCACCGGACCCCGCTCAGATCCGAAGTCCCAGACATCCTCTCGGTGTAGCCAATTGTGTAGCCAATGGAGTGATTCTTGGTGGACGTCGGTGGACGTCGGTGGAACTCGTGAGCCCCTGACCAGGACTTATGGACTCAAGTGGACGTCGGTGGACCTCCCGTTTGGGGTCCCAAGGTGTCGGGAGTGAGACCTCGGTGTCATTCCTCGCCCCCCCAAAGCACGGAATCCATGACTGCAGCCGCAGCTTCTCGATCGGGGTCCATGATGTGGCCGTACACGTCGGCTGTC
>CAIULL010000241.1 GCA_903899985.1 uncultured Schlesneria sp. | reverse complement strand
TGCCCTACCCACAACTATCGTGGGCTGAGATGAAGAACGGGTCGCTTCAAACCGCCTTTGGAAATAATTGTTTTTTTGGTTTTGATGCGGGTTGTAGGGCAAAGGCCCGTTAACCACCCCCGCAGGGGGGGTGGGGTCGCGGTGCGGGAGAACCCTTCGCATAGTTGCCCAAACTTGGCCATTGTTGCGCATTAATTATGAATCCGAGCGCGAGCAGGAAATCACTTCAATGCAGTTAGTGTGGTGAGGGCTGACGGGGGCGGGGATTTAAGAAGAAGAGGATAACCACGAAACACACGAAAAAATATGCAGACTGAGATGGCGGTTGACACCTTCTTACGGTCCCATGTTTCAATGTTGTGCAAATCGAATTCTTTGTTTTGTTCCTGATATCTGTTTTTTGTGTTTCGTACTGCTAACGTTTTGGTTCTTTGTGCGGCGCGCAGAATTTATGGAAGAGAAGAGTCCGGGGGCTGACGCACCCCGGCTCGCCTCGACTGTTTTTTCGTGTGTTTCGTGGTTAAAAACCTGAATTGATTTCGTCGTTAAGACTGGCAAGTTGGAATACGAGAACCGGTTAGGAAAAGATCGAAATCACTAACAATCGAATTCGAGCTAGAACGTGGCTCGGGTGGGGCTTTGCCCACTTGAAGAGAGGACGGTTGCCTTGACCGTTGCCTTGACCGTTGCGGCAGAAATTGTCGAATGATGTGTTTGATCTGTTTAATGAAGCCGAGGATTGCAGCATGAGCATTGTGGCGAGAATCAAGACCGCTATGGGGGAAGTTGAAGCTGGGCAAATTTCCACGACCTCCGGTGGGTGGTTGGAATTCAAGAAGGCTGTTCTGGGGTTTGAGAATATTTCTGAACTGGAGAAGCTGACGGAGCACGGGTCTGCTGATGACGGACTCGCGTTGCGGGAGGATCTGGAGGCGATTCTGGCGACGTTTGAATTATCGGAAAGTTCGAAGGGGATTGCCGAAGGACTGCTGAAAATTGCCGCCGTTATGGGGCCGGGTGATGTTTTGATCGTGACCGAATGATGAGGGTTTATTGACCGAAAGACCTTCGTCGTTTTTCGGCGGTGCGAAGCTGCCTTTGTATTTCGAATCAGCGCGCGAACCTTAAGCCAATTCTGTACCCGTGATGCGACGTTTACAAACCGGCTGCGCCGCGACGGGATCGGCTGTGATTATTATCACGGTTCGGTGGAAGGTTCTTTACCGTGGAATGATTGTCTGGCAAATTCGAGATCGCCATACATATCGAGGACCTTATCCAGACGGACGAGGCGAAGTACCTGCATGACGGGACCTTGGATAGCCGCCAGTTTGACGGTTCCCCCTTTTTTCGCCAGCCTGGTTTTCAATGCGACCAATGAACCGATGCCGATACTGGAGATATACCCCATAAAGCGGCAGTCGATAATGATTTTTTGATGGCCTGCTTCCAGATGTCGCTGGATCTCCTGATCAAATTCCGGCGTGGTCACCGAGTCCAGATCGCCTCGCAGGACAATCGCCAGGATGTCACCGTCGATGACTTCTGATTCGAATGAGATTTTTGAACCCATGTTGACAACCCTGATTTCTGGAAAGGGACGAAATAACGTTTCAGGAGAGTAATATTTCAGCAAGGTGGATCGTGCCGTGCCACATTATTTGTCAAACGGAAAATTTATTATTCTGCCAAAGACGCGGCGAGAGTTTTCAGTCTTGATTTTCCCGTGAGTTCCGCCAATTTGCAGGGCATGACATCCGGAATTGAGCCACACATTTCGCCGTGCAATCAGAAGCGGTCAGGCGGTTGAAGTCAAGCAAATCGGTATCACTGATTCAAGATGCCGGAAAGATGCAGAGCACGACGACCCGTGACGAACCTGAATTCCTGATGAATTGCGGCGGTATCTGATGCGAGCCGACGACCATTAGGTGATACCGTTGATCCTGTTTCGTACGACTTGTCGATTCCTGGTCAAATCATTTTTCACTGAATTTAAAAAACTTTGTGGAATCGCGTTGGCCGTTTTCGGTACTTGTCGTGGCCCGTCTGTTTTTCTTTCGAAATCACTCTTAAAGGTTTCACATGAATTTGGATTTTTCTTCGATTTCACGACGGCATTTTCTGCGGAATGCCACGTTCGGATCGGCACTGTTGACGACACCGGGGTTGTTTGCCGAGCAGCTTTTCCGCACACCTCCGCTGACCGAAGGGCCGTTTTATCCGGACAAGCTGCCGCTGGATCAAGACAATGATTTACTGATCATCAACGACAGTATTACACCGGCGGTCGGCGAGATTACTCATTTGACCGGACGAGTCCTGAGTGAAAGTGGAACTCCGTTAAAAGATCTGACGATTGAGATCTGGCAGTGCGATGCGAATGCTGTCTATCTGCATACGTCGGACAGTGTCCCGAAGCAGAAGACTCGGGATCAGAATTTTCAGGGGTTTGGTCGGTTCACGACGGCATCCACAGGTGAGTATCGCTTTCGGACGATTAAGCCAGTCCCCTACCCCGGTCGACCCGCTCCCCACATTCATGTGATGGTGAAGAAGGGCGATCGCAAGCTTTTGACGACTCAACTGGTGATTCGGGGTCACGAAGGGAATGCTCGCGATGGCGTATTTGGTGGAACTCGCGACCTGATTGATCGCGAACTGTTGATGGTCGATTTCAAGCCGATTCCGGAGTCGAAGATCGGTGAATATGCGGCTCGGTTTGACATCATTCTCGGGCGGACTCCTGATGACGCTGCGTTAGAAAGATAGACTTCGGCTGAATGTCGACGATACGAAAGTCGGCTTTAAGCCGACTTTGCGGACGAAAACAGACTACTTTATATCACAGGAAATTGACATGAAAATTTTAGTGGGATTGACGACATTTGCGACGATTGGCGGCGCGTTAATGGTGGTGGCGTCTGCGGTCGCTCAGCCACCGGGTCGACCCGACGGCGGACCCGGTGGCGGCCCTGGAGGTGGAGGTCGACCAGTTGACGCGACTGGATTTATTAATCGAATGATGACACTCGATGCGAATCAGGACGGGCAGCTTTCCAAGGACGAGATGACGGACCCGAGGTTATTGGCCTTATTTGATCGGGCTGACACCAATAAAGACGGCGTTGTCACCAAGGAAGAATTAAAGGCCGCGTTTGACAAAGAATCGGCCAATCTTGGCCAGGGAGGTCCCGGTGGGCGGGGGCCTGAAGGGGGTGGGCCAGGCGGACCTGAGGGCCGCGGTCCCGGTGGACCCGGAGGCCCAGGAGGTCCGGGAGGCCCAGGTATGGGTGGACCTCCGCCGATTGGCCAGGTCTTGCCCGGTCGTGTTCAGGAGATGTTGAATCTTTCGAGAGAACAGAAGGCATCCCTTGCGGCGTTGCAAAAAGACGTCGACAAGCGTCTGGCAAAGATTTTGACAGCCGATCAGAAGCAGCAGTTGGAAGAGATGAAGAACCGTGGCCCAGGTGGTCCGGGTGGTCCGGAAGGGTTTGGGCCTCCGCCGGGTGGGCCAGGTGGACCGGGTGGGCCAGGTGGGAATCGCGGGCGTGACGGCGGGCCAGGCGGGCCACCGGGTCAATCCGGACGGCCACGGCGTCCAGCAGTTGATTAATGACGTGATGAATTATCAGACTTAAAGACGGAGTTGTGGTTCTTCAAAGTGAATCGGACGGATCGAACCTTGTAACGATTCCTGATCGCAGTGCAGCTACAATTCATTTCCGTGAGCGAATTGAACTATAATTGCGAGTCGGGTGATCTCGGTTTTTGAATCGGATGAGTGGCGTCCTGACGACGCTGGTTATCAGATTCAAAAGCCGATTTGACCTGGCTCGCCTGGGCGCTCTTTGTTGGGTGTCGACTGGGACGAGAAATCATGCAGCACGATCTTCCCAGTGGATCACAATTCGGGCCTACTATCTTGTCTGACCAATTGACTCTGGCCACTGAACGGCAACTTCTTCAGACGCTGCTCGAACGAGTCAGCCTGCGAAGCGCCGCTGAACAGGAAATTGAATCGAGGCACGCGACCGAGGTTGCCGCCGAGCAGCAGCAATATCACAGCGTGTTTCAGCTTTTGACGGAGAATTACGACGCGGAGCGGGTCGAATTGGACCAGAACCGCGAAACGCAACTGGCAGACATCGATCGGCTTTCCCAGGCCAGATCGGCAGCGATCCAGTCGGAGTATCGGGACATTCTTTCGGGAACGGAAGAACGTTACAAAGCCGAGAATGCTTCAGCGGAAAAGGAGCGTGACGAAGCGAAGTGGCTGGTTTCATCGTTGCTTGACGACGATTCTGACGGAAGCCCGCTTCAGCGATTACAACTGGCGGAATCGGCGGTGAGCGCTGCCGAAATCGAGCTGAAAACAGGCATTCAGAGTCTCGATTCGGACTATGAAAAGGCGGTCTCGTTTCTTCAGCGGAGTCATATGTGGAGCGAACCGTCGGACGTTGAGCCGACAATCACGCGTTCGAATCCCGATGCGATGAAATCGGCTTGTCTTGCAGCAATCAGCGCTGGAGAACCGTTGAAGAGACGGATTGTCGGTCGCATTCTTCCCCGGCTGTTTATCGGAATCGTTCCGCTGCTTCTTTTTCTGATGATCACGGCAGGGTTATTCGGACTGATTTGGGGGCTTGTGAATCCGGCTCTTTTGCAGCTCAAGTTAAAATCAACGGATCGTGACTGGTTGCTCATCGCTGCAGGTGTTTCGGCAGCGGTCAGTCTCTTGTCCATGTTTTTCGTGCATCTGTACGCATCGCACCGGACATTGCCCGATTATGATGAACTGGTTCAACAGCGAGTGAATGCTCAATTCGCTTTTTCGGTTTGGGACAAAACATCGAAGACCGAACTGAACATGCTTGAGGCAGAATGCTCGCACCTGCATGAGCAGCGAGTGAAGCGACGTGACTCCGCCCTGGCGGGTGCCGAGTCGAAGCACCGGGCACGCACGGCCGAAGCGGAACGAATCTACACCACAACGTTACAAAGGGCTCATGCGACATTTCCCGCGCGGCTGAATGAAGTCGAGATGCAGCGAACAAGTCAGCGTGCGGCGATTGAAAAGAAATATGAGGTCGACTCACAAGATATGGTCTTCCGGCGCGAGTCTGATTTCCAGAAATTGCAGACAGAATTTGACGCCCGGATGGCTGGCAGCCGGCAGCGTTATCAGCAGACCTGGATCGAACTGATTCGCGCGTGGCAAACGGATCTTTTGAATTTCGGCAAATTGAGCGATTCGTTATGTGCCGCGGCGAATGAAATCTGCCCGACGTGGGACATCGTGGCTGGTGACAAGCGGCCGTACCCCGAGATCTCGCCACCGGTCCTGAGTCTCGGTCGCATCGAAGCAGATCTCGACATGGTTGAAGGGGGGCTTTCAGCCAACCCACGGCTCAAAGCCGATCGCCAGCGATTCGATGTCCCGGTGTTATTGCCATTACAGGAACGTCCGTCATTGGTGCTTAAGGCGACGGGTCATGGACGGGACGCTGCCATCAGGACGCTGCAGTCGACGATGCTGCGATTCTTGACATCGCTCCCCCCGGGTAAGGTCCGTTTTACAATCCTCGATCCTGTTGGTCTGGGGGCCAATTTTGCGGCGTTCATGCATCTGGCCGATTACGACGAGCTACTCGTATCGAGCCGGATCTGGACCGAACCCGCCCATATCGAAAAGCGACTGGCTGATCTGACAGAGCATATGGAAACCGTGCTGCAGACTTATCTGCGGAACGAATTTGCCACGATCGACGAATATAACCATTTCGCGGGGGAGGTGGCCGAACCCTACCGTGTCCTGGTGATCGCGAATTTTCCCGTCAACTTTACCGACATTGCACTACGAAGGCTCGTCAGCATTGCCGATGGAGGAAGCCGATGCGGCGTGTATCTGATGATGAGTGTCGATAAATCACAAGAGCTGCCTCGTGGATTTTCCCTGGCGGATCTGGAGAAGCATGCAACGGTCCTGCAGTGGACTGAGGACGGTTTCCATCTGAACGACCCTGATCTGGGAGCGTGGCCTTTAGCGCTGGATGCTCCACCACCGGCCGAGGACTTCGGTCACATTGTCCGGCTGGCGGGACAGCACGCTCGAGACGTTCGCCGTGTCGAAGTTCCCTTTGAACGGGTGGCACCGAATGCGGATCAGTTCTGGGCGAGCGACAGCCGCAAAGGGATCGACGTCCCGGTGGGTCGAGCCGGCGCCACCAAGTTACAAAGTCTTCGGCTGGGCAAAGGGACTTCTCAGCATGTGCTTGTCGCCGGTAAGACGGGTTCTGGTAAGTCGACCCTGCTGCATGCATTAATTACGAACTTGGCGCTTTACTACAGTCCGGCTGAAGTCGAATTTTATCTGATCGACTTTAAGAAAGGAGTTGAATTCAAGGTCTATGCCGAACAGAGGCTGCCTCATGCTCGTGTGATTGCGATTGAAAGTGATCGGGAATTTGGAGTGAGCGTTCTCGAGCGACTGGACGCACTGCTGCGTGATCGAGGCGAACTTTTCCGCGAAGCGGGTGTGCAGGATATTGCGGGTTTCCGCGATGCCCGGCCCGATGTCGTGATGCCAAGAACGTTATTACTGGTTGACGAATTTCAAGAATTTTTCATTGAAGACGATGCCCTGTCGCAGCAGGCTTCGCTGTTGCTGGACCGTCTGATTCGGCAAGGGCGTGCCTTCGGTGTGCATATCATGCTTGGTTCACAAACGCTGGCGGGAGCGTATTCGCTGGCTCGAAGTACGCTCGGTCAAGTTGCTGTGCGAATTGCCTTGCAATGCAGTGAAACGGACGCCCATTTAATTCTGAGTGAAGAGAACACGGCTGCGCGACTGCTGACTCGACCGGGCGAAGCGATCTACAACGATGCCAACGGACTGATTGAAGGGAATCATCCCTTCCAGGTCGTCTGGCTGGGGGAAGACGAACGGGCGAGCTATTTAAAGGCCATCCGGGACGAAGCGTCTGGACAAGGTCACCGAGGACGTTGTACGGACGACATTCAAAAGATGTCGCTCGTTCCACCACTGGTGTTTGAAGGAAATATTCCTGCCGACCCGACAACGAATCGTCGGCTGCAGCGGGTCGTTGCCAGGAGCAAGCAAGCCGTTCAACACGTGTCAGGCGAAGGTCGTTCGACGATTGATTCACCGTGGACTTGCTGGCTGGGTGATTCGGTCTCATTAGGCGGGCCACTGGAACTGAGCTTCGGCTTACGGGAGGGAAATAACGTTCTGATCGTGGGCCGCGACGACAAGGCGGCATTGGGTGTCATGGCAACAAGTGCCTTGGCGCTTGGGGCACAAGCGGTGACGACGGGTACGAATTCCAGCACGATTTATGTGCTCGATGGTAGCCTGCCGAGTAGTGAATCCGCGCAGAGCTGGCAGCAGCTAGCGACCGTCTGGAAGCCGGCAGGACCACCGACGTTTGATGGTCAAGACGATACCGTTGGAGTGATCAAGGTGATGTCGCCCAAAGAGACGGCGAGTGCGATCAACGAGATCATTGCAGAACTGCACCGACGAGCCGATGAGCCAGGGCCCCCTGTATTCCTTTACATTTATGATCTCGCCCGGTTTCGAGATCTCAGAAAATCGGAAGATGACTTTGGATTCAGCAGTGGAGGTGATAAGGGTGCCAACACGGCAAAACTCTTTAGCGAGATTTTACGTGAGGGCCCTGCCGTGGGGATCTTTACGTTTGCCTGGGTTGATAGTTATCAGACCGCACAACGCTGGCTCGCTCGCGATCAGATGAACCAGTTTGAACATCGGGTCTTGTTTGCGATGAATGCCAACGATTCGTCGAGTCTTGTCGACAGCCCACTGGCCGGTCGACTGGGTGAAAACAGAGCGTTGCTTTATCGTGGCGACACGGGAACACTCGAAAAATTCCGTCCGTTTTCACCACCAACCTCAGGTTGGCTGAGCCAGTTGGCCTCGGCAGGGGCTAAGGTTGTGACGTCCACAATCATGCCGGGTAGCGGGGCATTACCCGCTGTTCCCAAAGTGATTGTTACGAATCCGACGAACCTCGCAATCGAGCCTTCGCTTCCTGCCAGCACTGCCGATTTACCGAGTATTGATGAGCTGACGATTGAGTGACTCTGTTTATGACGATGGCATTTGATCAGGCTGGCCGACTGGTGGAATGTAGCGATTTGTCAGTTCCGCATAGTCTTCACGAACGGGGCTGAAGACATCCAGTACGACGCAAGGTCCGCCGACGGCGACGGCTCGGTGTTTCACATGAGGGGGAATCAGGAACATGGCACCCGGCTGGCACAAGCGTGTTTCATCGCCGATGGTCAGTTGCAGAGTTCCCTTGATTAACATGCCACCCTGTTCGTGTGGATGGGAATGGAGCGGGACTTCGGCTCCATCGTCCATTTCCAGGTAGGAAAGCATCATGTTCTTGCCGAAGGGAGTTCGCATACGGCATCCGGGTACTGGCTCGATGTGCTGAAACTGAGAGATGTCGATGAATCCCATGATGTTTTCCTTCAGGGCGTTTAAGGCGAGTGAATCATTGTTTGGGGGATGGAAGAGGCGCATGCTACAAGGAGGCAAATTGAATCTCAAACGATTCATCACGATCCATCAAAGTTCGAAACGGGCTATTGAGGGATCGGATCATTTCGATGAATTGTCTTGCCTTCCCAGATCGCTTCGTCGGTTGACTTGTCGTAAGTCAGAATGCGATGGGCGCTGTTTGCCGCTAATGGCGAATCTGGCTTGGGAAGCCATTGTCGGTGAGCAGCAATCAAGGACGCGTGTTCGGGCTTTGCGGCAACATTCTCCCATTCATGAGGGTCACGTTCCATGTCATAGAGTTCTTCACTGTCGTCAGCGTATCGGATGTATCTCCAGCGTTCACTGCGAATTGCGTGATTGCCCTGATTGTGGGAGGTGATTGCGGGGCGATCTCGTCTGGTCGTGGCATCGATCAGTTGAGGAGCCAGGCTGAGCCCTTCCAAATCGGCGCGGCGGGTCAGCCCGCATAGATCGATCAAGGTTGGGTAGAGATCAAGTAATTCTGCGGGTTGATGGCAGCGGCCGCCTGGGCATACACCGGGACCGGCGATGACTAACGGAACGCGAGTACTTCGTTCCCAGAGCGAGTTTTTGCCGGTGATTCCTTTTTCGCCCAGATGCCAACCGTGGTCGCCCCACAAGACGACGATCGTGTTCTCGGAAAGTCCCGCATCATCCAGGGCATCGAGCAATCGACCGATCTGCGAATCCACAAAACTGGTGCAAGCCAGGTACGACCGGACCAGGTTCCTCCATTGATTGTTCTCGATGACCCACTTCAACCGCGGTTCAGGAAGGTTCCAGTGCAAATACCAGGAAAAGCGAGGTGTATCGTTGCGATCATCCTCTTTTACTCGAGGAAGGACGCTGTCATCATCGGGATAGAGGTCAAACCATTTTTGAGTGGCATAGCAAGGCACGTGTGGCAGGAAGAAACCGGTTGCCAGAAAGAACGGTTTGTTCTTCGGTGCGGACTTGATTTGATCGATCGCCCAGCTGGCGATCTGAAAATCACCTTTATCTTCATCCTTGTGAGGGAAGAGGCCCCAGTCCATAAAGGGATGATTTCCCATCGGTGTCGGTCCGATCAACTTCTTCTGAGGGAGGGCTCCAACCGTGCTGGCTGGACCCCAGACATCGAACTCCCGTTCTCGTTGTTGAGGTCCGCCAACGTCTCCGTGGTAGATCTTGCCTGCGGTCAGGGTTCGATAGCCGTTCGCCTTAAAGTGCTGCGGCAAAGCGACTCGGTCTTTCCAATGCTCGAGCGAACGGAACGAAGGAGACAGTCCATAAACGCCGGTGGTGGTCGGCCTGACCCCCAGGAGCAAGCTGGTCCGCGATGGACAACAAAGCGGTGCCTGACAATGGGCGTTCAGAAAGGCAGTACCTCGTTTGGCAAGCCGATCAATCTGTGGCGTCTGTGCTAACGGATGGCCTCCGAAGGCACCGATCCAGTCGTTTTGATCATCGATGGCAATGAACAACACATTTGGCTTAGCGGGATGAGAGGGGTTGGCGATATCTTCTGCGGTTAACTCAGCGAGCAATCCACCAAGTAAGCAGCACATCACGAAAAATAAATGTTGATATCGAAGCATTGCACTAAGCCGCCGTTGTGAAGTGTGTCTGGCAGTCTACGAAAGGATCGACGGAATGACCTGTCCACGGCTGATCACATGCGAGCGTCCCTGCACGTCAAAAAACTCGGTATCTGGTGTGAATCCGAGGCAATGCATGATTGTCGCCGTCAGGTCTTCTGGTGTTACGCGGCCTGATCGCGGATAGGCACCGATTTCATCGGATGCACCATGGACCACGCCACCCTTAATCCCACCCCCTGCGAGCGCAATCGAAAAGACAGAACCCCAGTGGTCACGACCTCCTCCGCCATTCATTTTCGGTGTTCGACCGAATTCAGACATGCAGACAACAAGCGTTTCGTCCAATAAGCCACGGTCGCTCAGGTCGTCCAGCAAGGCTGAAAGAGCATCGTCGGTCGGCGGAACAAGCACGTTCTTCAATCGGTTCGTCTCGTCAGCGTGCGAGTCCCAGCAGGGCTTGTCCGTCGGCTCATCGGGGCCACGATACCAGTTGACCTGGACGAGTTGGA
Organism: uncultured Schlesneria sp.; assembly: GCA_903899985.1. Classification (GTDB taxonomy): domain Bacteria; phylum Planctomycetota; class Planctomycetia; order Planctomycetales; family Planctomycetaceae; genus Schlesneria. Next base: position 26,290 of record CAIULL010000241.1, on the reverse strand, counting down.
CCTTCGCTTCAATCAAACGTCGAGCCAATAAGCAGCTTTGACCAAACTGACTGAAGCCATAACGGCTTCGTGTTTCGGGTCGTTCTGCGGACAGATCGAATGCTCCACGGGACGCAGCCGACGCCAGGATGCTATACGCTCGCTGCTGCTGATCATCAAAAACCTTGGGTGAACCAGGGTCGGAGGCCGTTCTTTGTTGACGATCGATTGCTCGAACAAGGTCACGTCGAACGGAAAGTCTTTCCAGCGAAACATCGCTCGGTAACTGAAACTCGGTGATGCGGTAATCCGGTGAAGCGGGAGCACATCGAAACAGCCAGGGGTCCGCAACGTGGCCAAGCATCCCACCATCCTGACCCGGCCAGATCGAACCGTCGGTATTGAAAATATGATGAGGCAAACGAACCGATGTTGGAAGATCTCTGGCAGGGGGTGACAGTCGCTGAAGGACTGCACCCCAATTCGGCCAATCGTTCGGCGGTCCCGGATTGGCGTTTTCGGAGTTCATCGGCGCATGCGGTCGACCGGTCAGCATGTAGTAACCGCTCGATGAATGAGCGTTATCGTTGGTCGAAACCGCCCGCAAAACGGACAACTTGTCGGCTCGCAATGCCAGTTTGGGCATCAGTTCGCTAAAGCGAACGGTGGGAATCGCGGTGGCGATAGAACCGATCTGGCCACGCACTTGGCTCGGTGCGTCAGGCTTTGGGTCCCACGTCGAATGTTGAGGAGGCCCCCCCATCAGAAACAGGACGATGCACGATTTCGCCTTACCGGTGGATGGCCTGATGACGGCGTTACGGGACGCCTCAACGGCACGGACCGATTGAAGTTTCAAAAGCTGGCTCAGTGACAATCCACAAACACCAAGCCCACCGATTCGGATCAGCTCCCGACGCGAAATTCCATCGCACAATGACACTCCCGAGGATTGCAAGCTGATCATCCCTCGCCCTCCTTGCCAGTCTCAGATCAATTCGCGGATTGGTCGAGCGTCTTCTGGCAGGATCTGCACTGGTCGCTCGTTGATGTCTCGTACGAACTGATGCGGGTCGATTCCGAGGTTGTGGTAAATCGTTGCGAGGACATCCCGATAATGAACGGGACGGGATTCGGCATATGCACCCGTCTTGTCTGTCGAACCGATCACCTGCCCCATTTGCATTCCGCCGCCGGAAAGGAGTGCCGCTTGTACCGGAGCCCAATGATCGCGGCCTGCATCTTTGTTGATTTTTGGGGTCCGACCGAACTCGCCCCAAACAACCAGGCTGACATCATCAGCCAATCCGCGTTGGTGGATATCTTCGACCAATGCCGACAGTCCCGCATCCACGACCGGCAGGTTATTCTTCAAGTGCCCAAAATTGTTGCCATGAGTGTCCCAGAACCCATAAGCAACCGTTACGACACGAACACCCGATTCTATCAATCGACGCGCGATCAGCAGTTGGTCGTTCCAAAGTGGGGCTCCATCACCCTGATGCTTTGACGAACCTGACGCATAACGGGCACGGACGCGTGGATCTTCCTTTTCGACGTCGATCGCTTCGAGCAATTTCGACGAGGTTAGCACTTCGAAGGCTCGACGGTAACTTTGGTCAAGGTCGTTCATCCCACTTCGGTCGGCCGCATGACGGAATGCGTCGAGTCCTTCGAGCAATTTTTGTCGATTGGCAAACTGAACCGATTCGATATACCTCAGCTTCATGCTGGCTAAGTCTTCTCCGTCCGCTCGCATCTGTTGATAAGGACTACCCAGATACCCTGCCCCTGTACTGTTGTAGGGCCGGTGCTGCATCGTCGGAAAAAGATCGACGAACGGCGGCACGATCGGATTGGTCGGTCCTTGAACTTTGGCAACGATCGAACCAAAATTTGGATATCGGTTCTGCTGGGTTTCACCCATCGTGTAGCCGGTCAGGCTCTGAAAGCTCGAATGCTCATCCCGTTGTCCGACGACGGATCGAATTACTGCACAGCGATCCATGACTCCAGCCAGCTTCGGCAGCAGTTCACAGACGTCAAAGCCAGGTACGGACGAAGGAATCGGCGAGAATTCACCGCGAATTTCGGCAGGAGCCGCAGGCTTGAGGTCGAACGAGTCCTGGTGTGAGAGTCCCCCTGACAGGTAAACCATGATGATGGCTTTATGGGAATTTCTCTTGCCTTGCTTTTGATCTGCCTGAAGCAGTTGTGGCAACGACAATCCGCCGACGGCTAATGATCCTATCTGCAAAAAGGAGCGTCGGGACACTTGGTCACAAAATCGATGGCCTGAGCCTGCAAACAGTCGCATCTTGTCAATTTCCTACAATTAACAACCTCTTCCAACACATCAAGCGTACTACATTCGTCGACCTCAAGCCACGCTATCTTGAGAAATCGCAATACTGAATGGGATTAATTCATACCCTGGAAAGGGTTCTGAATTGAGCGCAAGCAGTCAGCCGATCAAATTCGTTTGGTAAAGTAGTGGATTAAACGTGGATTCTGCGGGTGTCCGCAGATATAATCTACGTCGCCAAAAGTTTGGCAGAATTCGCGCTCGAATTCCGACGGCTTTCCTCGTTTTGTTCCTCATTTGCGAATTCGATTGATTTGTTATGACACAGTTAACGCCTGAAGGGCAAAGTCTCGTTAACGACCTTGCTCAACGACATGGTTTCAGCCAGGACGCAGTTACGCATATGCTGTGGGCAGTGCTGAATGGCAATGGTTCAATGGCTCAGTTCAGCCATTCTGAGTTTGGTGGTTCCGGCCAATGGATGCGCGGCGGGATGATCATGCTGGGAGATATGTTTAATAACAATCTCAAAGGTCGCGTTGACTCGCTGTGCAGCGAGATTTCCAGCGTTCTTGCCAACCAGCCCGGGCTGTTGCAGTCGGGGAGTTTTCAGTCGCAGAGTCAAGGTGGCAACGGCTATCAAAATCAGGCCACGGGTGGCGGTTTTGGGTCGTCGAATTTGTTCGTGCCTGATCCGAATGCCAACTGGTGGCCCTCTGAGCTGGGTTCTCCAAATGCATCCGGCAGTCAGAACAACATGCGCTATGCGTACTTTGCTAATGCACGACGATTGGCGGTCGATTCTGGGGGCGAGGTCTGGGTTTATGACACTCTAGATCATCAAATTGGCGGGTTTTCTCAACAGCAGGGATCGGGCAGTTCGATCACGCTGAGCAGCCAGTTTGGGACAGTGAATCTGTCGAGCCTGCCTGTCGTGATCAAGAATGGGGCACCGGTTCCAGCTCCGGTTGCCTCAACTTCGACGAACGCTTCAACAAACGGTTCGATTGCGGAATCCGATGTTTTTGCGGCAATCGAACGGTTGGCGGCGCTGAAATCGAGTGGCGCGTTGACTGATTTCGAATTTACGACGAAGAAAGCGGAGTTGCTGGCTCGTCTTTAATGTTTTCGTGGCTGCAGCTTTAGTTCCTCGAGCCAGTTCTTGCCTGAGGGAATTCAGCCGCAGATAAAGTTGGATCCGCGCAGATAAAGATGATGAGGATAAAATCCAAAAGAAGGCTTTTTCTTTTGGATTTCCTCATTTGAGTTTATCCGTGTGAATCTGTTTTCATCGTTGATAAAACGCTTCGCTTTCGTCTTGCTGTCCGGGAAATCGTTGGTTGTTTTTGAGATGGAAAACGTGAGGATTTAAGGAGGCTGGGAGCGTCTTTGGGAATTTGTGATGCTGATAAGGACGGTTTAAACGAAGGCGGTAAGACCGCGGCACTCACGTTTTCCAAATCGCTTTGTTTTCTCAAAGGAAAATCCCTCGTGCGCTGCTTCGACCAGTAACGCCGTGCTTGACCGTCGCTTTGCGTGCTGTGTATCGTGGGAGTCCTCCAATCTTTCGAAATCATACGGCATTTAGGGTTCTCTCCATGATTCTGTCGCGCAGAATGTATCGTCTTTGTTGGTTGGCCGCTTCCATTTTCGTTGTTGTTGGATGCGAGCCGAACGTTCCGAAAACCAAGACGACATCAACGTCGATGGAAGGTGACGCTCATACAGCCGGAATACAAAAAGCGCAAGTGTCGGTCGGCGGTGCTGCGGCATTGAGGCGATTGATTATCCTGACAAATGGCGATTCGCCGTTCTGGGATGCCTGTCGTGAAGGTTTGCTTGCCGCCAAGAGTGAACTGAAGCTGAACGATGTGGGACTGGATGCTGTGCTGGACGTCAATGACGGAACGGCACAAGGCCAGTTGGCCAAGTTGCAGCAATATGGGACTCAAAGTGACATTGCGGGTATCGGAGTTTCGGCAATTGATGCCAAAAACGTGGCGATTGCAGATGAATTGCGATCGATGCAGAAAAAGGGAATAAAGATCCTGACGATCGATTCGGATGTCGATCGAACTCAGTTCGCGGATGCGCGTTATGCGTTTATTGGAACGGACAACCTGACTGGTGGCAAAGTCCTGGGAAAATGTGCGGCTGGGCTGAAACCTGAAGGGGGCGAATACGTTGCGTTTGTTGGACTTAAGGGGGCTCAGAATGCCATTGAACGAATTGGCGGATTTGGTGAAGGATCCGGCGAAAAGTTTGTATGGAAAGATACAATGGCCGACGAAACAGATAAGACTAAGGCTCGTGATAATGTTCGAAATGCTATTCGAAACCATCCGAACCTCAGTGTTCTGGTTGGGATCTGGTCGTACAATGCACCTGCTATAGTTGACGTCGTAAAAGAAGCAAATCGACGTAAAGATTTTACGATAGTCGTATTTGATGCTGAGCCAACTGCGATCACGTCGCTGGCGGAAGGAAGCATCGATGCGATGGTTGTGCAGAATCCCTTCGCAATGGGATATGAAGGGATCAGAATGCTCGACGCTCTGGTCCGCGACCAGAAGGATGTTCTGGAAAAAATGCTTCCCAACTATGGAAAGCCAGCAGGAGACATCTTTGATACCGGTCTGAAAGTTGTAGTCCCATCCGCTGAATCCGCTTTGAATCAGAATCAATTTTCGGGCGTGGAATTCCTAACGCTGGATAAATTCCAGCAGTGGCTAAAAAAATACGGTCTGACGGGTTCCTGAATATTATGGATTTGACCGTTGTCGCGGCGCTGTTCGTTATGATCGTTGCGGCCGTCGGTGTCATTTGGTTGCGGCGGTTCGCCGCGACCGGAGACGCCGGACGGCATCAGCTGGGCCTGATTGCAGCTATATTCTTTGTGCTTTTTTGTACAACTTTGCTGGATGAACATCACAACTACGTCACAAAGTGGGACGTCAGTCTAATCGATCTATTGCGGCAGACGACGATGTTGTCGCTGATTTCACTAGGGGCGGCAGTCGTAATCATTGCCGGAGGAATCGACCTTTCCGCAGGTTCGGTGATCGCGTTTAGTGCGTCAATCTGTGCGACGTTCATGGTGTTGTTGGCCCCGGAAGCGGTCAATCAGTCGCTGCCAGTCGGGACGGGGGTCGTTGTTGTGTCCATCGTCGCAACATTGATTGTCGGATTACTGATTGGCAGCCTGCACGCCTGGCTGATTACAGAGGTCGGTCTGCCACCGTTCGTTGCTACGCTGGGGACGTTGGTTGGACTGCGGAGCCTCAGCCGCGCGATTGTTGAAAATGTAACTCAGTCGATGCTTGGAGGTGCGCGAACTCAGATTAATATCGCAGACAAATCCTTTCGCGAATTGTCGGGTGCGATCTCAGGAACGGTTTGGAACTTGACGATTCTTGTGGCGATTGTGGCGGTGATTCTCTTGTTTTTACTGAGTAAAACCGTCACCGGGCGGCATCTCTACGCGTTGGGTGGCAATGAACAGGCGGCTCGGTTAAGCGGCATTCAAACCAATCGCATGAAATGGCTGGCGTACTGCATCAGTTCATTTCTTTCATCGGTGGCTGGGGTGCTTTATGTCAGTCAGCTAAGTGTGGCTGACCCTCAGACGTTGGCCCGTGGCTATGAATTGAACGCGATCGCAGCTTCGGTTGTGGGTGGATGCAGTCTTCAAGGGGGACTAGGGACTATTCCCGGTACACTTTTGGGTGCCCTTTTCTTGCGAGTCGTGATTGATGGCGTTGCCAAGATCATCAAGACCGGAGCCGACGTTTATGAAGGGTTGATCGTTGGCGTGTTGGTTGTATTCGCAGTGACGTTTACGAAGACGTCCGAGGCGATGTTGTCGACCCGACGAAAATTGTTTTCCGGACCGCTTGGCTGGGTTACAATTCTCAATCTGACGTTGCTTGCGGGAGTGATGATGGCACTGTTGGGGGCAAAGCTGTTGCGTGGCCGCGTTCAAATGGACGCTGGCTGTCTGGCTTTGGTTGCTGCCACGTTCACATTGTTCCTGTTGTTGATCATTCGTTCCGACAACGCTCCGCAAAGCAAGCGAACTTGGGGGATCACATGGGCGGTAGCCACGATTATTGCTTCAATTGGACTCGATATGAATTATCCGCAATTGCAACGGGGAGCGGCGGTCGCGATTGTTCGAAATGCTGGTGGTTCAGTGACTCAAAACGACGACGGTGGGATCGTAGTTGATCTTTCAGGAAGTCGTTGTACAGATGCTGAACTGAAACGTCTTTTAAGACGAGTGAAATTTTTCCCAAACGTGACCGAGATTCGTCTGAATAACACGGAGATCACGGATTCCGGGTTGGAAGCGATTGGTAAAGCGTTTCAAGAGAAGAAATCGTTTAAAAGGCTCGATACCACTGGGTCGAAGGTTTCAGCGATTGGGGTGACAAAGTTGAAGAGGACGCTTTCAGGTCTGGAAATTCTTCGTGTTGAACCAGCAGGCGAGTTGGGTCCAGCAAATAACTGAAAAGGATGGTCAGGTTTTAAAGCTAGCCCCACGCCGAAGTGGGTGCGAACAAATAAAAATCCTCGTTTGTGCGTCGGGCTAACGAATATTCCGGGCTAAAGCCGTCTTTCCGAGTTTCGGCAGGTCGACTAAACTGAGGATGCCAAAAAGTTTTTGACTATCCGGGAAAGGACGCCCGATGCGTAGCATTTGTGTGATGAACCAGAAAGGTGGCGTTGGTAAAACGACCACCAGCGTGAATCTCGCCGCTGGGCTTGCGAAGCTTGGACGACGTGTATGTTTGATTGATCTCGATCCCCAAGGGCATGCATCGCTGCACATGGGTGTCGATGCATTTGGCCAAACACCCACGGTTTACGACGTTTTTTCCGGTAAGAAGACGCTTGCAGAAGTGAAACAACTGGCGGTCGATAATCTGTGGGTTGTCCCATCCGACCTAGACCTGGCTGCAACCGAAGTTGAATTGGCCGACACTCCGGGGCGTGAACTAATTTTGCGTGGAGCGATCGACCGGCTTTGCCAGCAGCAACCCCTGGACTACATCGTCATGGATTGCCCTCCCTCATTGGGCGTTTTGACAATCAATGCATTGACGGCGGCTAAAGAAGTTTTCATCCCGCTTCAGCCGCACTTTTTAGCGCTGCAAGGGCTGTCAAAATTGTTTGAGACGACTGCATTGGTCAAACGGCGATTGAATCGTGACCTGGCAGTCAGTGGAATCGTGCTATGTCTTTATGAAACGTCGACCCGACTGGCTGCAGATATCACAGACGACCTGATGCGTTTCCTCGAGCAAAGCGATCCGAGAGCGCCGTGGAAGAACGCTCGAATCTTTGACAGTCGCATTCGAAGAAACATCAAGTTGGCCGAAGCCCCCAGCTTCGGTCAGTCGATCTTTGACTACGCTCCGAAAAGCCCGGGCGCCGTCGACTACGCGACGTTGATTGCCGAGGTCGTTGTGGGAGAAGTCGCCGTGGTTCCATCGGTTGTTCCCACTGCGACGGATACTGCTGCCGCGTAGGGTCAAAGGAAGTTTGAACGAAATCGCGTCTTAATAGGTGCAATCGACTCCGGTTTTCTTGCACGTGATTCTTCGTAAAATGGAATTCGCACTCTCAGCGATTGTCACGTTCACGCCAACGGGTTGAAGGAACACGGCACACCTCCAAAGTTCTTTAGTGCGATATCTTAGGCAAAGGGAATCGCAGGAAAAATTTGGGTTTCACGACGGCTGGGAACGTCCACTCGTCCAACTGGTGATACTCGTCAAATCATGTCGCAGTAATGTCATGAATGTCCGCAACAAACGCGACAGCTGTGGCTGATTTCTTTTGGCGAATCGGATTTATAGATCCTATGTCATCACGTTAGTTCAAAACCACTGATCAGCTGGCGAAATTAAGCCAGATGGCAAGAATTTGGCCATCGATCACCGTTGGTTGAATGCCTAATTAGTCAGGCATCCGACTTCTTGACGCAATTCAGCGAATTGGAACGGAACCTGCCATATCCGAAGTGGAATTCGCAAGGCGAAAATTAACGACATCTATCGACCTCGTTTTGAAAGCCAGAGAAGAACATGATTCATGAAGTCTCGGGGGACATTCTGCTCACGAAGTCTCAAGTAATTGCCCACGGAATTGCTCCGAATGATCATTTCGATCACGGGTTGGCTTTGCATTTAAGAGAGAAATGGCCATCTATGGCCAAAGACTTTCGGCACTACGCAAATCAGGCACACCCTAAGGCAGGCGAAATCTGGTTCTGGGGCGGATTCAACGCCCAAGTGTTTTGCCTATTGACTCAGGATGGTGAACACAATCACGGATCAAAACCCGGCAGAGCCACGACTGCGAACGTCAACCATTGTCTGCGGCGTCTTCAGCACGAACTGGAAAAAGGTGAGATTAAAAGTCTGGCACTTCCTCGATTGGCGACGGGTGTGGGAGGCTTAGAATGGGAAGAAGTCCTTCCGTTAATCAAGAGCCATTTGGGTGAGTTGAAGATTCCTATCTTCATCTACACTCATTATCAGCCCGGGGTCCAAGCAAAAGAAGCCGACCTCTAATCGAAAAAGGGGCGATCGACGTCTTGTTACTCCGTTACCAAACCCTGCGAGAGCAGTTGCCCGTCGGAAAAAGGGTGCCACGGTTTGCCGTCGTCGGAAAAGCTGCTGTCTTAAATGACGAGATCGAACCTCGAAGACACGGCCGTGTCAGACTCCAAAACCGTGGCACCCAACGTTTTGCATTGCCTTCGTATTGGGAATACGGCGATGCCCGCGCGCAACATGGGCGGAAACAGCGGTCTGAAATCATGGTGTCACTTGCGAGCGTTGTCGCTCACCGGTGTTCTGGCTTTCTGTCGGTGAAATGATGAAGCTAGTGGCGACTCTAAGCAGCCACTACTGGCACTCATAATTGCGGCTTTTATTAGTTTTGAACGATCTTAGATGACCTTCAAAGCGCATTCACGGACGTGCCTCAAACAGGCTTCAATGTCTGGAAGCGGGTTTTTGGAATTTTCTTCGTATTCGACTGCGACGCAGTATTCGTACTTGAGAGCTTTCAAGGCTTTCAGGAGTTCGGTCACCTTCAAATCGCCTTCGCCAGCAATTCTGAATTGCTTTTGTCCGCCAGGGAGTGATTTGACGTCCTTGAGGTGGACTCCGAAGACTCGTTTGCCGAGTCGCTGCACCGCTTCAACCGGATCCTCGTCGCTGCGAAGGTAATGTCCGGTATCGACGCAGGCACCGATCTTGGGATGTCGGTCTTTCACGACTTTCTCGACATCACTGATCTTGTTGTAGCGGTGGCCGGGGCCATGATTGTGGATCGCGATCGCGATGTCATATTCGGATACCAGTTTGTCGAGCAAGTCGAACGTCGCTATGTCGGGATTCGGGTCTGCGCTTAGTGATTTAATTCCGATGGCTTTGGCGTAATCGAAACGTTCCCTGGCTGCGTTTTCGTTTGTATCAAATGGAAGAACGCCGTAGGAAAACAGAGTCACACCAGCCTTCAAGAGAAGTTCCTTCTGAGATTCGATGTGCTTAGGGACGTTTCCCATCGGAAGGTGACCGGGGAATGCTTCCCAGTATTTCAGGCCCAATGTTTTTGTTTGCTCAAGTGCTTCTTCGACCTTGAATTCGCGCAGAGAATAACTTTGCAGCCCAATTTTCAAGCCGAGATAGGGATCTTTTGCGTCAGCAGAAAATGACAAACCCGATGTTGTTACGGCCGCCAGGCTAGCCGCACCTGCTTGTAAAAAATGGCGACGATTCAATTGATGAGACATGTTGAAGTTCCTTAATGGATCGAAGTTGTCCGCTCCGGCTTACGTGTGCTCCGCTGTGATTAACGGTACTTACAGGCCGAACAGATCGCCTTTGATACCATGTCTTGATGTGATTTCGCATTCCGGAAGTTGTCCAGTCAATAAAATACAAAGGTCGCTGATGAAGTGCGAACTCATCCGACCGGATTTATTGATCAACTTTTCTGACGGCTTCTTCTGAGACGCTGTAAGTGTCGGTTGGCCGACTGGTGTAATGCACGATCAGCTCGGCAAGTAGCCCCAGCGAAATCGCTTGTGCACCGAGAATCGTCAAGGCGATCGAGTATGCCAACAGAGGACGACCACCGATCGGCTCAGCGGGCCAAACCGAGAAAATGTTCATCATCAGCCATATTAGCGCGAGATAGCCGAGTCCCGAAAGGCCCAGTCCGAACGCGATCAGTCCAATGGCACCAAGCATGTGTTGAGGTCTTTGACCGTAACCCGTCAAAAATGCCACAGTCATCAAGTCGAGAAACCCTCTCAGGAACCGGCGAACACCGTACTTTGATTTTCCATGCTGTCGAGCCCGGTGGTTGACGCCGATTTCGGTGACTCGAAAACCACGCGCATGAGCCAAGACAGGGATGAATCTATGTAACTCGCCGTAGATTCTAATTTCTTTTCCAACTTCTGCTTTGAACATTTTCATACCACAATTGTGATCATGCAGTTTCAGGCCGGTCAGTCGAGAGACAAGCCAGTTGAAGACTTTGCTCGGGTAGACCTTATGCCAAGGATCCAGACGCTTCAATTTCCATCCATTGACAACGTCGAAGCCTTCGTTGAGTTTTGCGGCAAATCGAGGAATTTCTGCCGGGTCATCTTGTAAATCGGCGTCCATCATGCAAATGGTATCGCCCGAGGCTGCCGCCATTCCCGCTGTCAGGGCCGCTGCCTTTCCAAAATTACGGCGAAACCGCAGGCCAATGACGCGTGCATCAAACTCAACGAGTTTGTGGATTTCTTCCCACGAAGCATCTCGAGACCCGTCGTCGATTATAATCACGTTCAGATCGAGTGATTTTTCTGACGCGACGCGCATGATTTGCGAGTACAGTTCGACCAAACTTTCGGCCTCGTTGAAGACCGGAACAATGATCGACAATTTCATGGATCGCTCACATGGTTCCCACGCTCAACAGTTGTGCTTCTGATCGAAGAACGAGCTACGAGAGTCAAGAGACCGATTGTTTGAGACAAAAACTGAGTAATTTCACGAGTGTTCGCTCGAAATCCCCTTTTGGAATTCTAATGCGGGCTTTTGAAAAAAAACATCATGATCAGATCGCAAAGCTATTCATCATTGTGGATTTTTGACCGACGTTGGTTTGCTTGTAATTGCCGATTGCTTGCTGCTACTCGTTGTATTCTTGCCAGCATTTTCTGCTTTAAGTTTAGCTCTCGCCGCTTCCCGCTGCTTCGATTCTTTCTCCAGTCTCGCTCGATTGGCCTTGGCGTGATTATCTCTTTTACGTTTTTCCTCAGCAGCTTCAGCGGCGGCAGCTTGCTGGACCGCAAGTTCCATGGCTTTCTGTTCTTGAACCTGTAACTTCATCTGTTGTTGATAGTTCTGCCGCGCCTGATTCATCATCATGCTACGTGACTGAGCTGATGCCCGCATCGGAACTGTCACCACGATTGAACCTAGAAAAATTACCGTCAAACGACGAGTCCAGCATGTATTCATGGCGTAATCACCCTTACTGAAGACTGAAAACGGTGCAAGTTGAAAGCTCGCGCCCACCAAACCAAATGTAAACCCTGCTTGTATTTTCTGGGTATCGCGATGCTCTAACTGAAAAAAGACCGAGATACTCGGAACAAGGACACTGGCAATCAATCGCTCTTTTCGTAACTTATTCTACCCGATCTCTTTTAAAAAGTTACCAATATTTTGTCTGAAAAAGTCTTCATTTTTGACTTGTGTTTCATCGACAAAATTCGCTTCTCACTTGCAGTTCTTGGCATTCCTTAACATTCTGATCCAGAATTGTTGAACCGTAATGACCTGACGCAACGGAGGAATTTTGACTCATGGAGATGCGCTTTTCCTGTTTGGCTTTGCTCGTGATCACAGTATTCCTGTTTCAAGCGACTATGTGTCGCGCAGCTGAGCCCGTTCGGCTGATCTTTGATACCGACATTGGCAATGATGTCGATGACGTTTTGGCTTTAGGGATGATCCATTCGCTTCAGGCTCGTGGGGCATGTCATTTGTTGGGGGTTACAATTACCAAGGATAGTGATCTTGCCGGTCCCTTTGTTGATGCGATCAATACATTCTACCTTCGACCAGAGACGCCGATTGGTGTCGTTCGTCCGGGTAAGACTCCCGAGCCCGGCAAGTTTTTGCCCTTGGCTGCCGAGCTGATCTCCGAGAACGGGAAATCGCGATTTCGTTATCCTCATGATCTTCTCAGTAACCGTGACGCCCCAGAAGCGGTTGGATTGCTTCGAAAGCTGCTTGAGGCCGAAGCAGATGGCTCGGTCTGTATCATCCAGGTTGGATTTTCGACAAACCTCGCTCGCTTGCTCGATTCGAAACCAGACGATTACTCGCCTCTTGCCGGGATCGAGCTCGTCCGCAAAAAAGTGAAAGTTCTTTCGGTGATGGCAGGGGCATTTACGGCAATTGATGGAAACCCGCATTACTGTGAATACAATGTTGTTCAGGACATTGCGAATTGCAAAAAGCTGTCCGAAGAATGGCCGACACCCGTGGTCTGGAGCGGATTCGAAATCGGTATTGCACTGGCGTATCCTTCGGAAAGTATTGTGAAAGATTATGGCTATGTTGCCGATCATCCGGTTGCCGAGTCCTATCGTCGTTACGAAGCACCGCCGCACAACCGACCGACGTGGGACTTGACGAGTGTGCTTTATGCGGTACATCCTGAGCGGGGATATTTCGATGTCTCGCCAACGGGAACGATTGCTGTTGAATCGGACGGTTTCACCAGATTTTCCCCTTCGGCCGATGGTCGTCATCGCTATTTAAAATTGTCCGAGGCTCAGCGCATTCGAACGCTCGAAGCATTGGTCCAACTTTCAAGTCAGCCACCGTCGAAATAGTTACTCACTTCTTCTTGCCATTCTTTAAACCACGATTTCAACGTCGAACCACAGACGTTCTATCGAAAAAGGAGCCGTTCGATGACATCACGCACCAACTCGGTTTCTCGACGTCAATTTCTGTCCAAAGCCACTGCAAGTACTGCAGCCGTGATTGGGGCACCGATGATTCTCACGGCCGCAAAGACGGATAAACCGCTGATTGTCGGCCAAGGAGAACATCAGTTCGAGGTTCAGCATGAATGGCCACAGTTGCCCAACAAGTACACGTGGCAGACGACACATAATGTTGCGATCGATAAGTCCGGCAATCTCTATGTCATTCATGAGGGGCGGACAGAACTGAAAGATCACCCGTCAATCTTCGTGTTCGATTCAGATGGGAAGTATATCCGCTCTTTCGGTGCCCAGTTTCAAGGTGGGGGGCACGGTATTGAGATCCGCGAAGAAGGGAACGAGGAGTTCTTATACGTCTGTGCTTACCAACATCTTAAGACCTTCGCCAAATTAGATCTGAAGGGCGGGGTTATCTGGCAGCAATATGCACCGATGGAATCCGGTGTCTATGCGGAAGGAGAGAACACTCGACCAGAGGACCGTGCTGATCCGACAAAGGTTTGGGGTTCGGACAGGTTTTTGCCAACGAATTTTGCCTTTCTGGATGACGGCGGATTCCTCCTGATCGACGGTTACGGTGCTTCCTACGTACACCGTTATGACAAAAACGCCAAATGGGTCAGCTGTTTTGGCGGTGTCGGACCGGGCGAGGGAAAGTTCGCGACTCCTCACGGTGTCTGGGTCGACAAGCGATCGGGCCGAGTCCCATCGATCGTCGTCTGCGACCGTGCTCATCATACGCTGCAGTATTTTACAATGGACGGTAAATATATTGAAACACTGAAGGGGTACGGGCTTCCTGCCAATGTCGAGACATGGAAAAACCTGATGGTCGTTCCTGAACTGCATGCACGTGTCACATTGTTGAATGAAAAGAATGAAATTGTCGCACGCCTTGGCGACGATGTCGCTCGTGTGACGTCGGACAATTTCACCATTCGCGGTGACAAGTCAAAGTGGCAGGATGGAAAGTTCGTTCATCCGCACGATGCATGTTTTGGTCCGGATGGCAGCATTTTTGTTGCCGAATGGGTGGGAGCGGGGCGTGTCTCGAAGCTAAAACGGTGTTCCTGATAGAACGGAAAGGAGCTGACGACACTGACCTTCATCTTGCCGTTGCTACGACCTCTTCCGAAGTCCGAATGATGTATCCGACGAGTAGCTCTGGAACTCGTCAAGATGGCATCGTTCCCCGTAACATCGCACCGGCATGATTGCGACTTTCAAGCCCTCGCAAAATCAACCCGTCATCAAAAAAGGTATAAGCCAGCAGTATGGATTCTCAATACGCCATTGCAGATACGTCCCAGATCTACTCCCCTGCTCTGCTCGTGTATCGCGAAATCGTGATTCGCAATCTACGACGGATGATTGAGATGGCCGGAGATGTCTCGCGACTTCGGCCTCACTGTAAGACTCATAAGATGCCTGCCGTGACGAAGATCGAACTCGGTATGGGACTGACCAAGCATAAATGTGCTACGTTTGCGGAAGCGGAGATGCTGGCCGAATGTGGAGTTAAGGATATATTCCTTGCTTACAATCTTGTGGGGCCAAACATCGGCCGTTCCAAGCGATTTCTGCAAAAGTTTCCCGATGTGAAACTGGCCGTAACGGCAGATGATTTAAAGATGATCGACGAATTGAGCAATGCAATGTCGTCCGCGTCCTTAACGATTCGTGTCCTGCTTGATCTCGATCCAGGACTTCATCGGACTGGAGTCGTACCGGGGGATTTAGCGACGAGACTCTATCAACGCATCGTCGAACGACCTGGTCTGCAGCCAGGCGGTTTTCATCTGTATGACGGGCAGAATCATCAGACGAATCTTACCGAAAGGACTGCAGCAGTCCTGACTGGATGGAACGTCGCAGCCTCGTTGCGAGATCAATTCGTCCGCAATGGCTGGCCGGTTCCAGCAATTGTCTGTGGAGGAACGGGTTCCTTTCCTGTATTTGCCAATCTGGACGATTCCGCAATTGAACTTGCTCCAGGCACATGCGTGTTTCACGATTCTGGTTATGGTGCTGCATTTCCCGACATGGATTTTGAGCCTGCCGTCGCCATGCTGACGAGAGTCATCAGCCGTCCGACACCTGATCGTTTGACCTGTGACTTAGGGAATAAAGCCGTCGCTTCAGACCCGCCAAAAGGGCAACGAGTTCTGTTTCCCGATCTTCCAGACGCTCAACAGGTCCTGCATAATGAAGAGCATCTGGTGCTTCAGACGCCGCTCGCCGGGCGATATCAACCAGGGGATGAGCTTTTCGCGATTCCAAAACATGTTTGCCCGACATCGGCACTACACAAACAGGCCTATGTCATCGAAGCAGGGAATGTCATTGAGATGTGGGATGTGACCGCTCGGGATCGATTTCTGACAATCTGAAACGATCAGGCTGACGGCTTCGCAAGTTTATATTGAGTGGCAGCGCGGAACAGCGCGACGAACAACAGTATCGTACCCAGGACGCTGGGTGTCAAAAACAGCCACCAGAAGGTGGCAAGCATCAGCCACGAAACGGCAACATGTCGATGAAGCCATTCACTCCACTCAATTTTAATAATTCGACGCAAAAGTGGGATGAGTATCACAGCAAGAATGGATGAACATCCTCCGAGAATCCATCGCCAATCAAACCTCCAGAGTCGAATCGTCCCATCAAGATCACCCGATCCCCGGACCGTCCCTTCAAAATCGCTCGATGGTTCATCAAGCAATCGAGCATGCCAGCTGATTGAAGGCGCGTCCGGAACCGGTTCCAGTTGATCAAGCGTTTCCACAATCTCAGCTCGACGCTTAAGCCTGGAGTCAGACTCTTCCGTCCGGTGTTCAATCTCTTGTGGGACGAGCGCCAAAAGTCGCGTTTGTAATTGATGAAGCCACCAGCGGTTTGATATTGCTCCACGCGTCTCTGAGCCAAGAGCATGGTGACGATCCAGTAACGCTTCCAACCGTTCCAAGCCCTGATCAAATTGACTACTCCTGGCCAAGCCTGAACGGCACAATAGCATTGTGGAGTTATCGGGAATGATCGCTATCAGATTTCGCTTGACGAGAATATTGCGTGGCCACAAGAGTTGACTTGATACTGGGCGTCCAAAAGTAGCATCGCCTGGAACTGCGGACCATGCGACTGTCAAAATGGATTCCGTTCCGGCGTCGGTCATCGGAATCTTCAGCCGACGCTCGGTCGGTGATGAGAGTGGCAATGGATAATCATCGAGAAATAATGCCTTCACAGTCAGTCCCAAGGGAAGATCGAATTCCAGGTCATCTCTGACCGAAGATAAATAAGCCTGAGACACGCCAGTGCGACGCCCATCACTATGAAACCACATCCGCTGGTCGAGCAATCGGATCGCCGGCTCTCGAAGGTTCGGAGGCATTATGTCGCGTTGAATTCGGACCGATGGCCCAGCAACACGAAAGGCTGAACTGCCGCCAGGAAGGTTCTCGTAAAAATTAGCTGACCAGTCAGGTAGATCTGCAATCCGGACATCTCGGCCATTGGTCGGGTACCAGATATTTTCAGGTTCGATGACAAGCAATGTTTCCAGGCCGTTCGAATGCAGCGGGACGGGAAACGGCAATTCCCATTCGGCTTGTTTTGGTTCCGTAAGGCTGATTTCGAATTCAACGATCACGCTTCCTGATCCATCTCCGCGATTCAGAAGCAAATCAAGTTGTCGGACGCCATCGCTAATGTCGTGCCACGCCGGTTCGGCCCGCTCAACAAAGACACTTTCGATCTCATTGAATGATGCAGGAAAGTTCAATCCCATCCTAAGTGGTGAGTCTCCTTCCGGTGTCATTTCCATTCGGCAGATCAGCTTCCAAACAGATCCTTCCGTTCGGCGAAGAATGGCTGCGGCGCGGGTTGAACAACGTGAATGGCGAGAGGATGTCTGAATCGTTCCACGCGCCGAAGGGTCACTCACCTGAAAAGAACCCTCGACAATCTGACCATCAGGCTCTGTTTTTAAGACCGTCGAATTATCAATCTCGGGTTTCCATTCGCGCGGTGTAGTAAGGATCACATCGACTTCTGGATCACGGGTGAGAACCAGTTGAGAATTGGTGATATCGCAATCTTCCGGTCGCACAAACGGCAATGCAATCGCAACACCAGACGTTAACGGCAGGCTTCCTCGCAGGATGATCGTCTGCTTTCCCTGTGTTTTATCGCTAAGAAATACCACGACACGCGATGGGTCAGTCCTCGACTCCGTCCAGCGAATTCGCCGCTCGGCTCCGTTTTCGACGACTGAAACCATCTCGATTCGCAATCGACGATCGACATTTAAGACAGTCTGATACGTCGATGATTGAACCGTTTCGATTTCGCCCGTTAATGTCCATTCTAACCGACGTTTGCCAATCGCACCGACCTGTTTCCATTGGTTGGCACGACGCCGTGACTGATACGGCGCCAGAACGAACACCGGAGTCGTTCCTTCTCGCAGCTCGAATGCCGATTGAGGCGGGCGGGGTATTCCTGGTTCGGGATGACGAGGGTCTAAGGCATCTTCCCAAGCCTGCAGGTAAGCATCAGCCGATATCGTATTGACGTTTTCGGGGTCGAGGTTGGATGCTTCAACTCGATAATCATTGTGAGCAGAAACACCCCACCAATTGTGATCGTATCGCCACTGTATCCCGTTTGAGGAGGCCAGCCCGAATTTTGGCAGTGGGGTTTGAACAAGTGAATCTGTCTGCAGCAGTAGCAGCGTTCCGTCGACAACAATTGGAACGCGGTGCGGCTGTTCAAATACCAGTCGCAATCGGCGCTGGCCGCTTTTGGTGACGATGACGTCGCTGCGCAAAAGGTCATCGTCGCGAGATTGTATTGATCTAACGACAGCATTGTCAGGGATCTGGAATTCTATTGAATCCAGGTTCCCCTCGTCGGGAATCGCTTTGAGGTGGAACCGCAGTTCAACGCTGTTTGGACGTAGTTCAATATGCTGCAGCAGCGATGCAGAGGCCTGTTGTGGCTTCAACCGGGCCGCGGATTGACCCCAGCGAACTTCCACGTGATTTGTTGATCCTAAGTCACATTCGATAATTCGGTCGTTCCTCTCGCGTCCTGTGGAACCACGACCACCCAGGATTTCCGCAAACGGAAATGATTCAGCTAAAGCGACTTTAATGTGGCTGTTGGCAACAAGTGGTATGGAAAGTTCAAGACCCCGACCGTTTGGACGGGGTTTGCGAAGTCGAAGTTCAATATCAAATGAAGCAACGTACCCAATCGTTGAATCAACGTCGATCGTATTTCGTGGGGAAGTGAGTTCGACCGTATAACCCATACCGTTCGGCAGCGCACCGATCGGGTGTGGGATACCGTTGACCAGGCAAGAGTCCGCATCAGGCAGGCTGACGTCCGTAAGAGTGATGGGCACGATGACACTTGATGCCGACGGATTGAGTAAATGCACTTGATATTTTGCCACAACATTCCAGTGTCCGTCGGCAGCCCCTCGCAGATCGTAACGAGCGTTCGAGAGCAGGTAAGTCGGGGTCGTGCCGCGATCACGAGCCATTCCTTTCCATCGCGCAAGAGAATCTCGAGGGACGTAAACCAGGGGAAGCGTCGTCGATGGTTGACCATTCTTATCAACAGGTACGAAAACGAATGGATGTTTTGCAGCCGCGCCTTGTTCAAAGCCTGGCTCTTGTGCAAACACGTTCCCCGATAAGATCGGCGAAAGACTCAAGAATGTCAGGCCCCCCAACAGGGACGCGGTCAACGTTGCTGGCAGGGGCAAAGGTTGAATCGTTTTTCTCTTGTTGGCGGCTTCATACGGAAACAGCAACAGCCGTGGGATCATCAACCCGATCAACGTTCCAGAGATTGCGCCGCCAAAAAAACCTGCAAACGGAGCTGGAGCCGAAAATGTCGCTGCCAGAGATAATCCCAGAATATATGCCGCAATACGGTCGCGATATCGCCAACCAAGCATTCTCAGCCCAATTCCCAGCGTCAAACACGAACAGAAGCTGATCCATGTTAGCAATTTAATGCGTGAAGAATGCCACAACTCAACGGAAAGCTCAGCAGGCAATTCGGGTGATGTGGCCTGATGACGCTGCCACTCGGCAGGAGCTTCTGACGCGCGTTCAAATCCGCTGTCAGGCGAAAGGTAGGGCGGATCAGGCTGGAATAGTTGTCGCCACGCTTCAAACCGCAGTGGTTGGAAGATCTTCTCAGATGCCGTACGGCCAAGTGGGCCGAAAATTCGTTCATTCCATGTCGGTGAGGGGAGCGATTCGGACAGCCTGGCTCCTTTTGGCTCCGATAGAAGGCGTGAGGAAGGTGGAACCGCAAACTCCCAAAAAAATCCCAGGACCTGCGCTGAGACTTGAGGTACGATGATTGGTCGGTTCTCATAAATGACGTTGCCGCGAGCTGGAACACGATAGACGAGTTCCACGACGTCCCGTCGAGTTGCATTCAATCCGGGAATAGAGAATTCACCCTGCCTGAGATTGACCGCAACTGATTCGCCATCGACGATCGCGTCCTGAACGACGGCCTTTGGATCGAGCTTGATTCGTAGCGTTTCTTGAGCCGATCCGTTTTCCAGCTGAAGACGTGCCCGGTATAAATCAAATCCGCTGGTGTCGGTGGACATGAGCGTGCTGAGTTGCATCGATACCATCAGTGGAAATTCACGAGATGGCTCGGGGTTACGGATTGCCAATTCGAACTCGCCCTCGGGTGTTGAATACCACCACGACATCTTTTGTCCCGTTGGCTTCAGTCCCTCCACTCCAAGATTCAACTCGAGACTGTCTGGATGGGTTAGTTTCAATTGTGCCAGTTTATCAATTGCCTGGGGAACAAAGGCCAAGGCAGGACGATTCACGACCGACCATCGGTTTGTTGACATTCCTTCGATGGTGACATCTCGCTCGAGAACGCGAGGCAATTTGATTTCCCATAATTCACCCTTTGATGACAGGTTCCATTCCAGGTGCTGCGACTTCGTGAGTCGAATTGCCGTCAATTCAATTGGCTGTGCCGCTTTTAGAGTCCAGCGAACATCCGTGTTGGGCTCGGTCAAATAAACCAGCAATCGATCCGCGACTGGTTCGTGTGGTTGATACTGAAGCGAATATCTCACCCGATACTCACTCAGCAGCGCTTCGACTGCAGTTTCTGTGCGGACTGCAACGGGAGGAAGACGGGGAATCAGCTTGAAAGTCGCCGTCCCGTCCAATGAATCCCCTCGATACCATCTGCGTTCATGGTTGTCGGGAACGGCCGGAAACGAGGCTGTGGTTGGGTGGGCGATCCTCTCCAGTCGGGTCTCTTCCGACAGGTCCGGGGTCATTGAATCCGGATTCTGAATTCCGAACGTCACCTCAGTTGTGTCACAGTTCATCAGCTGCGGCAGAGGTATCGAAACCGCCTGTCCAGGTTCCGGTGGTTTGCGTCGAGCAATCACACGAACCGCCCGTGTTTGTCCTGGCTGAATTGCGTCAAGAAATTCGATCGCAAGCACCATTTGATCTCCGGCAGGAGACTGTCCACCCGGTTGTGATTGAACATCCCAACTTAGCTTGTCTGATTCTAAGTCACGTTGGACACCGTTTGCTGATTCCGATTCTTGAACGGCGGTTGCCCGGCCTGCCATCTGGACGTCAGTGACTTCCCAGTTGGCGGGAAACAGGCAGTTCGTACGAAATCCGCCTCCTGTGGGTGACGTCCAAATGATTTCGGTGTCGAGCATCCACGAATCTTCGTCCGCAATTAACAGGCTGAGTATCTGCCCTGAAAGCGAGACCGGCGGACGATGAACGTCCAGAATTAATTGTGCGTCCGAGGTCAACTGCTGGAAAGTGAATATTTCTCCGTCGAGGGTTGGTGTCAGCGGGGTCAACTGACGGTAACCACTCGAACGAATTGATCTCACTTGAAGTGGAGATTGAACCGTCAATAACTGGCGTCCCCCGACGAACGTACTGTTCTCCACGACAACCTGGGGCGAGATTGCCGGGCGGTCGGGTTCCTTGGATGCAATCCCTTCGATTCTGAGAGGTCTTCCCCGTCCGCTCAAAGGTCCAGGTAAGTGAATGGACAACCTTCCATCAGATTCCGGCTTTCGCTGGATGGGAACGGCAGTGTCCGCGCCATAAGTTGCGGAGTAGATTGTGAGTCCCGCAGGGATTCGTAACGTGAGGTCCCTGACGGGAGCGTCCAGTGCCTCAAGATTGAGAATCAGCTGAAATCGCAAGTCCTCCTCACGGACGATCACGCTCATGTCATGCTCGACCAGAAGCGCCGATCGGCGGCTCTCAATCCCCTCGCGAGCAACACAGGTGACGCGACAAACGTGATCGCTCCCACACTGAATCCGCCACAGTTGTGTCGGTTCGTTTGGCGCATCTGACAACAAGGTCACTTCCGCAGTGGGAGAATATACTGAGAAGCCTCGAGGGATGCGAAGATCCAGAAAGGATGTTGTCGCCTCGGGTAACTGCAGATCGAAGTCGATACCCCCGGGAAATGACCTCCCTTTACAAGTCCATTCACCGAGTAACTCATCGTTTTCGCCATCAGTCAGTACCCACGCCCGACCATCCGCCGACGTGCCCCAGATCGCGGGCCGATTCTGCCATTTCAGCTCCTGGACAGCGAACGAAAAGTGTCCCAGTTCCAACAATGAACCGGGGCCGTCGAGTCGCTGAACTGAAGCCGTCATCAGGCCGCTGCGGAGCGTGTCATCCACCAAAGTTGCTTCATAATGTGCTGACCTCAACCATGCCGAACGCGGTCCGCGGGAACGCGAATTCAGTTGTTCCATCAACGAGATAAATTCTTCACGAGGGACGTCAACACACCTTTGGACCTCTTTCGGCCACGCTGCTGGCTGATCCGCAGGAATATCCGCTCGCTCAAAGTCGATCGCGGTGCGACTCGGTTCGACCGCCTCGACAGAACGAGCCCGTTCCTGCCAAAACCCGACAGCTAACAGTCCGATCAGTCCTGTCGCACACATCGCGATGCGCCGGGAATTCACCTTCATGAGACGCCACTTCCTGATTCGATGGGCACGTTCGAACGGCTGTCACGACTGCCGGGACGATGTACTGTCACCCCGTTCGGATCGGCAAGTCGTCCACCATAGTGGCTGCCAAACGCCTGCATCGGCGGAAAATCCCCCTGCCCTTCAAATGACAAGACTCCGCTATCATTCCGATTTCGGACCCAGCTTTCGAGCAACACGGCTGTCGCTGGAAAGACCAGGCCAGCGATCATCGGCTGGATCAGTAATTCTAGTGGTGCTGAATACCAGAGGCCGATGAGAGCCACGATCAGTGATGTTAACAACAAGGTCATCACATGCCGCAAGACCACCAGGCGCAACATGACGAAGCCGACGGCTAATGAGAATCCCGCACCAAAAAACAACACCATCGGGCTGCTGAGCGTCCGAAACTTGAGTGGCTGAGGTGAGCCAAATTGGCTGAACATATAGTTGTTCGTCGTCGCCTCGGGCACCAGTAAATCCGAGTCAGGAGGCCTTTTCACCGCGCGAGGTGTGACCCATTGCTGTACGTAATCAGTCCCGAGGTCTGACTTGCGACTCCAGATAAATCCTGTCCTTTGCCAGTGAAACATCGGTGTTGCCGATGTCGGATACGTAAAGAGATGTTGACCTGATGGTAGCCCCGTCTGCCAGATCACCTGCGCATACCATAAACATTTCGGAAGTTCAGGTGGGCGTAACTCAAGTCGCTCAGTCCAACCTAACGGTGAACTGATTCGATCTTGATATTCGACTGTGAGTAAATGTTCGGGTGACGCCCCCTTCTCAGGTTCGTCGGCAATTTGAATCTCATACTGACGAGATTCGGCAGGTGATTCCACAAGATTACGAGCCAGTACGGGCTGTTCGTCCCAGAAAAACTTTGCCGGGGATGCTGTTGGTGGAAGAACAACAGGAATCGTTGTCGATCGGGATGTGACTCGAAACTGAGCCCTGACGATTCCCTGCCCCGTCCCATCGATCTGGACTGCGATTAATGCATGAGAGACGCTTCCTCTTCCTGTGGCATGTGTCGAACGAACCAGCTTCAGTGGTATGGAGACCTGGCTTCCCGTGGACAGCCACAGCCGTGACTCTTGCCGAGAAAACTGCGGTTTCCAGGTACTGGACGAAACAGGTTCCGCGTCGAACCATTCGGGTTGGACGAGCGACACACGTGTCTCAGAAAAAGGCTCGTCCAGGCAATTGATGATCGGAAGCGAAACTTCCACATCGGTTACGAACGTGGAATCTTTGGCAAACGGGACCTGATACCTCGCTTGAATCTCGAACCGGCCAAGTTGACTTTCGCCTAATTTCAACTGGACCTGCCGAGGCGCTCCCGGAGCGGTTGTCAGCAATTCGGATGTCAGTTCAATATCGCGACTCGTGAAAAATCGAACGCGATCGGCATCAAGCGGGGCCGGAATGGTGACACGGATTTGAGAAAGTCGCTCGTACGAAACGTCATAGATCAGATGCTGGACAATCTGGAACTGGTTGTCTTGCCATTGGGCTTCAACCAGCGATTCTGTACGGATTCGCTGTGGCTGCGGTGCCACTCGCAAGCTGAATGATTGTTCGTCCGTATCGACCCGATAGGCAGTCAGCTTGCGGGAATGCACCGAATCTGGCAAATCCAGTTTCGATGTGGGAAGTGGCCGCATGAACGTCTCGCCACGCGGTGTTAATTCGGTCTCCACATTGTCAGCATTGGCAACGATGACGGTCGTTGCCGAAAGTCGCGATGCCGATTTTGGACGCGGTAACGTGAAATCGACGTCTTCATTGGCTTTGATCGGACGTCGCGCGCGAAGTCGTAAATTAAATCGATCCTTCTGATTCTGGATCAACCTGACTGCAATCTGACCCTTGTCATCGGTTGAGTAACTTTCCACAACACCCGGTTCATCCACCCCATCAATGATCCATCCCTCGGTTTTATGATCGGGCCATGTGAGGACCACCTCGTTCAAACTGTCGCGATCAACCCGGTATTCGAAGATGCCATCGACTTCCAGTTGTTGAGCCGATGCCTTTAATGTCAGTTGTGGCTTGACCTGAAAGTAGGGTTTGACATCATCGAATTTGGTGGTGAGCTTGAATGGCTGACCAAGAAACTGATAAGCCCGGTTAACCGGACCCATGTTCGCCGGAAATTCACCGGCGTTGATCCGAAGCACGCTGGGATCGCTCGGTTCAGCCAAAAAACGAAGTCCGTCGGCAATCGATAAGCCAATTCTCCCGACTTGTTTCCTCGCCCCTTCAAGCAGAAACCCGTCGAGCGTCCAGGTGCGGAACTTGACCGGAAGACGGACTGTCCAAGTTAGTTGTGCCGAGTTCGTCTTCTCTTTCAACGAGACGACGACGATTTGAGGTGTTTTCGAATCGACTTTGTAAGTCAGTTTTTCTGAATCATCCAGTTTGATCAGTTCCGCACCGATGGGCAATCGTACTGTCAACTTGTCGAACTGGCCTTGGAGTGAATTCACGAGTTGATCAGCACGCAGCAGGACGCTTTCAGATTCGATCTGAGCACGAATATTCGTTTGCGATTCCAGGGAAACTTCGTTTGGCTGGATGGCAATCGCCTGGTTCCAAGTCAGGTCAAATCGACTTCCGAGATCGGTCGCCTCAATTGTCGTCTTCGATTCGCCAACAGACTTGACGTCAACAAATGTTTGCTCTCGAAACGCTTTTGTCGCGACGGAAGCATAGGGCAGCAACAGTTGTGCTCGACTGAATGGACTCGGTGGTAGCGATAAGACCATGCGTCGGGATGGAAGTTGTTTTCTGAGCGGGACACTCACCTGAAGTTCAAGCGTATGAGGTCCACGTCCCTTGAACCACCAGAGATATCCTTGTTCGGGGTCCTTTTTGTCGAACGGACTTTCTTCCCCATCGCCTGTATAAGACCATTGCTTCAAAACAGCTTCGTTCAAGTAAAGGGGTACGCTGACAAACTGATCAGCTTCCTGCAAGCGGATTGTGAACACCACTTTCAGATTGGCTCTTTCGTCATCCGCTGTTCCATCGATCTCGATCTTGGAAATCGAGGCCGCTTGCGGGCCGGTCACTGGCCTGTTTCGTGTTGCGAGAAACTTCAGAAAATCATCCAGCGTCGCGCTGTACGGTACGGGGACGGGATCTCCGTTCTTATCCAGCAGGTATTTCACCGAGGCTGGGGGTAATACGCTCTCCAAAGAACTCTTGATCGATCCCGAAGCGTTCTCTTTCTTCAGCGATTCTGCTGAGGCTGTCTCTGACTGTTTTAATACCGAAGGAATCTCTTGACCCACAGCATCGTCGCGCACGGTTGCCAGCAGCAGAGCCAATAACAGCCCGCTGACGCATTGCAGCAATAACCGAGTCGAGCGGCGCTGCATCGGTTTAGCCCCTTTTTTCACGGTGTGGAAACTCAATAGAAATCAATCGCTCACCAAAGGATGGGAATGCTGGAACAGGACGTTAAACACCAGCATTGTACTCCAAAAAAGAACTGTTCGCAGCCTCTTTCCCGAATTCGAGAACAAAACAGTCGGGAAGCTCATATTTTCATCGATTTCTTAGTTTAACCCGAAGCCATCGGCGCAGTCTGATCGGTGTCCAGCCGATCTCTTTAAACGTTGACCCAGCCCCGACGTTTCGCAATGCTCCAGCGAGAACTGACACTTCGGCTGACGTCAATCTCGCCGCTCCGCTCCGCTCCCTCTTCTCTTCGAGGCGAGGTGAAACGATGCTTCCGATTTTGTCGTTTAACCCCAATACCGTTCAATATTCATGAAAAGCGTGGCTCCTGCTAGGGTTAGGTAAACTACGAACTAACCATTTAGGCAAGGAGCCACGACATGCAAGGATGCATGAGCGAGGGAAGTCACCATCGGATTTTAGATCGGTTGGCGGGGATGGAAAAGATCATTTCACCCGA
>CAIULL010000240.1 GCA_903899985.1 uncultured Schlesneria sp. | reverse complement strand
TCTTCCGGCGCGATGATGCCAATTTTGCGATAGACACACTTTCGCCACTCCCGCCCGCGTGGTGTATTGGTCCCCTGATTGTCCACACTCGCGACCAGAAAACCCTGCTGGGCGAGCATCCAATGCCACAGCCCGCGCGATCCCTGCCAGGAGTCCTGCACTGTCTGACCGTGCGGCTCGCCATAGACATAGAACAGTAATGGATACTTATTATTCTGATTCATCGACGGAGGTTTCAGACACCAGCCGTCGAGAAGGATGTCTTTCCCGATATCGACTCGAAAGAATTCGGCAGTGGGCAGGTCAAGGCGTGCGAGTTTTTCCTTGAGCTTCGCGTTGTCGGTCAATACGCGAACCCGGCTGTGATCCGCCAGTCGAATCAGTTCCACGACCGGTGGTGTCGTGAAGGTCGAATATTTGTGGATCGCCCAGTGCGCATCGGGCGAAACGTCGTAGGTATGCCAGCCGGGTTGGTTCATCGGCGAAAGACGTTCTGGTTTCCCGCCAGCCAGTTTCCCCCCGTCGAGCGGCACTCGATAGAGGTAGCGCTGTGTCGGATTATCCAGTGACGCTGCGAAGTACAGCCGCCCATGCACCTCGTCGATCGCTTCCACACGTAGCACATCGAAGTCGCCGCTGGTGACAGCACTCAGTTCACTGCCATCGACTCCAGCCCGATAGAGATGCCGCCAGCCGTTCCGTTCGCTCAACCAGACAAACTCTTTTCCCTTGTTCAACCATCGCACGGGGTTCTCATTCTCCAGCCAGGTTGGATCAGACTCTGTGAGAACTGTTCGAATCGTCGCGGCCTTCACGTCCCATAGCAAGACTCGGTTAATGTTCTGCAGGCGATTCATCTGCTGGACGAGAATCGCGCTGCCGTCAGTGGTCCACTCCATCTGGGGCAAATAGTGTTCACGCGAATCGCCCGGCAGATCCAGCCAGCGAACCTCGCCACCCGCCGTATTGACGACACCGATCCGGCTGGCGGAATTTGTCTTGCCCACCTTGGGGTACGGGAACGAGGTGACGATCGGATAGGTTCCTTGAGTGTTATCGATGAGATGAAAATCATCAACGCCGGTGGTGTCAAAGTTCCAGAAGGCGATCGACTTGCCATCAGGGCTCCATCGATAGCCATCGCGGATCATCAGCTCTTCTTCATTGACCCAGTCGGCCGTGCCGTTGACAATCCTGGCAGACCCATCTGTCGTTAGTGCCGTGATCTGCATGTCACGCACATCCTGAACGTAGAGGTTGTGAGCTCGAACAAAAGCAACGTGCGAACCATCTGGCGAAAACTTCGCAAACATCAAAGTTGAAGGTGCCGCATCGCCTCCC
Source organism: uncultured Schlesneria sp. (assembly GCA_903899985.1). Lineage (GTDB taxonomy): Bacteria > Planctomycetota > Planctomycetia > Planctomycetales > Planctomycetaceae > Schlesneria. The sequence goes on along the minus strand of CAIULL010000240.1, from coordinate 937 downwards.
AGCTTCTTCAGTTCGCGAGAAGCGACATCCAGAACCCAGTAATCCCCTCGCGTATTAAGCCGCCAGACGCGTTTACTGTTCGTATAGATCAAAAGTTTTGATTCATCCGCCGAAAAGGTAAACGCATCGATCGACAGCGGCTTAGTCTCCCCGGTCGGAATGAACGCACTTGCGGGTACCACAATCTCCTCAGCTCCGCTGGCCGCATCGACACGTGCCAGAGCCTTCCCCTCGTCGGCGGCCTTCCCCCCTTTAAGAGTAAAGTAGGCGGCCCCCAATTTGCTCCACGTGATCGCACCAAGCTTTTCTTCCTGAAACTCCTCCGCCGAGAAGATGCGTTCCACCGTCAGCTGGCGTGATGAATCGTTGGGTTTCATGGGGGCTTGGCCTGTCTTTGTGTCTGTTTGAGGAGCGGCCATCGCAACTCGCTCCTCAAAAATTGCGGAAGACGCAGCGATCCCGTCCATGATGTCGTCATCTTGCGGTAAGCCCGCTACGATGGAGGCGAAAAGGAAAACTGTGGATAGATTCATCAAAGACTTTCCAGTTGTAACGACGACTTCGTGCGTTGTGGACGACCGCGGCGCTGCAATTCTATCGAATCACTGCAGCGGCCCGCCAACATCAAGCATATTCAACGAAAGTGGTCGACGCATTGTGGAGTCACTTTGCAAGAGACGAGTACGGCCTATAGGTTTGACACCCGTTTGACCTTCTCTTTGCTTTCCTTTCCTTCGGTCTCATTCTTCGTAGCATGGGATTCATCCCGTGCGCCCAAAAGTGTAGCGCCGGCTTCAAGGCGACTCTACGATCATTTCCGCTACGTCGCCGATCTGTGGCAAGCCTACGGTTACGAGGACATGCCAAATGATAGCGAAGAGAGCCATCGATTGATTTTCCAAACGAGCAATCCCGCTTGACTTGGTGTTTCTGTTCT
>CAIULL010000239.1 GCA_903899985.1 uncultured Schlesneria sp. | reverse complement strand
TCCTTGCCGCATTGAGGCGAATTCAACTTTGTCCCGCGACAATCTTTCACGCTGCCATCTAAATTCTTCGGTGCGACTTCGATTAGTCTCGGAATCCATCGCAAGATCACGTGAAACAAGCGTGCCACACCAACAGCGAATATCACAATCTGTGCCGACTGGAGCGTCTGTGACTTCAAAAATGCTTGTGTTTAAGAATCACAAGTCCCGCTTTGAACCTTTTTACATTCCACAATAATAGGGATCTGTCCCGTTGAGTGGCGAGTCAATTCCTGCATATTCTGCCGTTATCTTGAATCCATCTTCCTGCCTGAAAGCTTCAGTTTTTACGATTGTTCGCAAAAACTGCTCAAGTTATCACCACTGCACCTTTTTCGAACACTCAGTGCGGACATCATGAACGAAAACGTACGGACGAAACGGCCCGTTTTTGCGACTGTTGAAGTTCAGTGCGGCTATTGAGGAACTCGACGCTGGACATGTCATAAAAGATATTTGATGTGATGGTGCGGAAGCTCCCGGCAAACTGCTTGCAGCGGCTTTCCAGTTTTCCGACCGAGAGGATTATGCGGAAGTTTCCTGCTGTAACGACTCGCCTTCATCCGATGAACATGGCATGGTTCTTCGCGGACTTCGTACGGCAATCGCGTGCGAGATCGCTTTCGATTCGAAAACACGGGATTCTTCACAATCCCCGGCGAAATTCAGCTCAAGGAGATTAAGCGATGCGTCATACGATTCTAGCATTATTGATTTTGGCTGCGGCATTTACGTCGACTGCGGGCACTGCCAAAGCTGCTGGCGAAGGTCAGCCATCTGACTGGGGGCGGTTTAACTATTATCCGTATGTGTACTATCCACACAATTTCCAGGCACCTCAGCAATACAACAGCTTGTACAACAGGTACCCACAAGCGCGTCAGATTCCGGTCTATAACAAGAATTGGTACAACTTCTACCCCGAGAAAAAGCCCTATTACAGTGGGCACCACTTCACTCTTGACGTATTCTAAGACGGAAGTCTTACTAGCGTAGAGCTTTAAGTGCGCTGAGCCGCATAGCGCTCACTGATGGTATGAGTCCACCGAAAAATCCCATCGCCAGCGCAAGCATCATTCCAACTGCGATCGTACTCGGGTCCACGGTGAGGCGAAGAACCACAAATTTTCCGCCTCCGCCGGGCCCTCCGGTTACGATGCTATTCGCGGTGAAGCCGTCGCACAGCGAACCGATTGCACAGCCAATCGCGCCGCCAATCAGCGCCAACACCAGCGACTCGAGCAGAAATGAGACAAGAATTTGCCACCGCTTGAACCCGAGCAAACGCAGAACTCCAATATCTTTTGTTCGTTGACTGATGGCCGCGAACATCGTGTTCATTACGCCAAACAGGCCTCCCAACGACATAATCAGCGCCACAAGCATTGCCATTCCGAGAAACTGCACGTTGGTTGCTGAAAGATTGGCAAAGTAGGCCTGCTCGACCTGAGGGCTGACTGCCGCCTTTTTATATTCTGTCGCGAAATATTCTTTCAAAAGCTCTGCTCCCCATTCTGCTTCCGAGAAATCTTCACGTACTTCCTTTAGCTTCGGGTCTGGCGCCGTCTTGTCGATCTTTTTGAGATTGACCGCTTCATCGAACGCCTGTTTTGCAGATTCTTTACGCGATGCAATCAAACCTGCACGCTGATCTTTGCGATAATCACTCCGAGCCCGGACGCAGAATGTCGTATAATTTGATTTTCCAAACAGCGGGCCTACCTGCGATTGACGCGTCCAGACTTCCGAATCGTAAACAGTCCCTGATGTTTCGAAAACACCCGTAACATACCAGATTCTTTCTCCGATTTTGAAAGTGTCTCCCACATCAAGACGATCTTTTCGCTTGGCATTCGCTAGAACATCTTCGGTCCGATCACTTCCAAGCTCTCGAGCAATTGCCCCACCGAGCATCGCTTCGATTGCCGTCTCGCCAGAGGCATTGATTTCACGAACTCCTGAATCAGAAAACCATTCCCCGCCAGAAGTCAGCTTCAATCCATGGACTTTGGCGGACATCGCAGGGTCATCGACGCCACGTACTTGCAGAAATCGGCGTTTCAATGCACCGGTCTTCCGATCCTCGATCTGTTGCGAAATTCCAAGATAAGTCTCGCGACTGACAAGCGGCTGTCCTGCTTCATCGCGAGCAACTCCTTCTTGGGTTTCGATTTCAGTCGCATCCGCGAATCCAAGATTGCTGAATGCTTCGTCGGTCGAGCCTTCAGACATAATCATCACGTTACCAGGTTGACCACTTGATTCGGTCATCGAATACATTCCATTGACGAATGCCAACAGCATGATTTGAATTCCGATGACCAGCGTAAACGAACCGATCATGAACAGCGTCGTGAGCCATCGCGTTCGCAGGTTCATGATGTTGTAGCTGAGTGGCACTTTTCCGATTGCCAATAGAATCAAGAGCAGCAACGCCGCTCCGGCAAACACCGCTTTGAGGACTGGTGACGAAGCACCAAAAACTTGCCAGGGCGCAGCGGCAACATGAAACGATTCAAGCATGATATAAAGACTTTGATTCAAGTATGAAACGTTGGGGATCGTCGCAACAAAGTAAAGGTTTACGAAACATCGCTCATCAGTTTCATGATTTTCCTCGAGTTGAAAATTCTTATTTGTTGATCAAGCCACCTTGGCGAACACGTCAGAGACACGAACGCCTCGCGCTGTAATTGCAGGGATAAAACTTCCTGCGAACGCCGTCACGGCTCCCATGGCGGCACCCCACCACAGGCAGTTAATCGGCACCGCAAATTTCGGAAAAAAAGCGATCGGAAATGGTAGCCCACCCCAGACTCCGTTAATGATTCCATAAGCCAGCCCGGCACTCAGCAATCCCGATAACGTACCAATCAGCAGAGCCTCACTCAGCACCAGAGTTAAAATCTGCCACGGCAAAAAGCCCAGCACTTTCAATACGGCGAATTCGATTCGACGCTCACGAACACTGATGCTGATCGCGTTAGAAATCACAAGCGATAAAACAAGCATGCAGGCAGGAGCGAGAAGCCATCTCACCCCCCAGATGATGTCACGATAGGCATCGAGAAACGAAGAAATTCCCGTCGATGACGTTTCACATTTCACTGCCGGGTTTGTAAATGACGGCGCGGTCAGGATTTGTTCGGTCAACTTATTAAACGAAACTCGGTCAGGCACCCGCAACCAGACAAGGCTGAGTGTTTTGTCCGCTAATGGATGCGGCTTGTTGTTGTTTTTCGCTTTGTAGGTGTCGAGTTCCGTCTCGAAAAAATCGCGATTGATGATGGCACTATCGGTGTACTGAGCCGTTTCTTTCGGGAACGATCCGACGATTTCGAGTTCCAGATTGATGTCCCGATAGTTACGTCCGTATGCCGTAATCCTGTCTCCGACTTTCTTCTTGAGTTTTGCGAGTCGTCCTTCGCCAATGATCACACCGTTTCGGACCTCTTTCATCCGTTTAATTGCATCGATTAAAGGCCTTGCCTGTTCGTCGGTCAATGCATCGATATTGTCGAGCATGCTTCGCGCTTTTTCGGCTTCCATGATGAACGAAAAGAAAAGATTTTCGTATCCTCGTTTTGCCGGATTGGATTCCGTAGAACCAACAAAAAATCCCCACGTCATCGAGTCTTGCGGGTGGACGGCGGACGAATCGCTCGGGTCGGCAGCTCCTGCACTCAGACCTGCCGCATAAGAGTAAGGCATCAGACTCGGGTTTTGCCATTTTTCGGTGACAATGGCCTTAATATTGGCGCTCTTTTCAGTGGTCACCTTGTCGAGTGTTGTCAGGACGGTAAAAACGAGTGTCACAACCAACACCAGCATCATCGTGCCAAGTGATGTCAAGATTGTCCGCACGGGATTGCGTGCAATGTTTTCGAAAACAAGTACGAGAAATTTCATATTTTTATTCCCCGGATTGACCGGTGACGGATGTGATTGAGAGTTACTTGCCACAAACAAGAGTCTTCTCTCGCCAATCTTTCCAGATTTTCGAGCCTCACTCTTAACGTCGTCGTCCGCCAAACGCTGATGTCATATCGGAATAATTCGCCCTGACGATGATTTACGCGAATTCTGGCGTCTGCGTCGCTAAGCGCCCCTTTTCCAGGTGGACGATTCGGTCTGCCCGCTCAGCGGCCTTTGGGTCGTGTGTCACCATCACAATCGTTTTATTAAGTGTTTTCTTCAATTCGACCAGCAGGTTCAGGATTTCATGCGCCGACTTTGCGTCAAGGTCACCAGTCGGTTCGTCCGCCACGATTAAAGACGGGTCCGTCACGATCGCACGAGCGATACCGACTCGCTGCTGCTGGCCACCAGAGAGCTGACCCGGGCGGTGCCACATTCGATCGCTAAGGCCTACAATATCGAGAGCGGTTGTGACCTGTTGACGTCGCTGAGATGCCGAGAGTGGCAGAAGCAATAAAGGCAGTTCCACATTTCGGAATGCAGATAAGACTGGTAAGAGATGATAGAACTGAAAGATGAAGCCAAGACTACGCGTTCTCCATCCCGCCAGCTGACCTTCCGACATATTCGAAATCTCTTCGCCGTGAACGCGAATCGAGCCCGTGGTCGGTCGATCAAGTCCCGCGATCAGATTCAAAAGAGTCGTCTTCCCCGACCCCGACGGCCCCATCAATGCCACATATTCACCCTGCTGGACGTTCAGGTTAAGCCCGTTGAGAACATCTAACACCTCGCTGCCGCGCCTAAACGATTTATGAACATCATGGACTTCCACACACGGATCGGACGACGACATCAACAATTCCTTTTTATCATCTCGGTTACGGCGATGGATTAATCGGTTCGGCGGCGGATTCGCGTTGCGGAGTTTCGAACTGTGTCCGTATTGGCGAAAATTCCTCGTCGACGATATCTGCATAGAACCTCACAATTGCGCCCATTTCGGGTCTGAGGTATTGTCCTTCCTCATCGGCGGGAACTTTCAGCCGAACTCGAACGGGAACCGCTCCTTTAGCCCGGTCGGCAATGGGCATCAATCGAGAAACAACTCCGTCATATGATCGATCCATATAGGCTTCCGGCTGAACCTTGCAGCGTTGCCCTTTTTTCACTTTCGCGATTTCGCGTTCCTGTATGGAAAGCTCGACCTCAAGCTTTGACAGGTCTGCCATGTCACACAAGCTGAACGATCCATTGAATGCAACCGGATTGACGAGGTTACCTAATTCCGCATTCTTCTTTAAAACTGTTCCCGAAATCGGAGCCACGATGATACAGTTATCAAGCCGCCATTTCGCCCGACGAACTTCAGCTTCCGCCTGCCGAACCTGTGCCTGCGCCGCTTTCTTCCGTTCGGGCCGTGGACCGTCAACCATCAATTGAGCCGTTGCTGAAAGCTTGTCGACTCGCCGGGTCATCATTTGAAACTGCGATTCTGCCGCTTCATAGTCCTGCCTGTTGCCGAATCCTTTTGTCCAAAGATCCTTTGCACGCTTGTAATCACGCTCGGCCTGTTCAAGATTTGTCTGAGTTTCCGCTAAATCCGCTTTAACCTGTTTAATCTCGTCAGGTCGAGATCCCTCGAGTAGTTCCGCGAGATTCTCTTTCGCTGCTTCAAGCAATCCGGTCACGCGTTGGAATTCTGCCTGATATTCAGTACTGTCCAAAACAGCCAGCACAAATCCACTCTCAATTCTCTGTCCCGCTTCAAAATTCAATTCAATCACGCGACCGCTCACCTGCGGACTCACCAGGATCTGCTGCTCGGGAATGATGTAACCCTTCGATTCGACAACGGGACCCGTCGAGTTGTTCGAGCCTGATGCGGTCTTGGTCGAATCCGATGCCGTTTTGGTTGATTCTGTTGGTGACGTCACCAGATCAACAGACTGCAAAGGCTGAACTGCAAATGGTGCGGCAAACGGACTTCCCAGCAATAGCAAATAGGCGATCGCCGAGGCCAGGGCGAAAACGAGGAACCAAGGCAATGAAGAGCCTCGCGATGTTGACTGACCGGGTCGCGGCAATCTAAGCGATTGAACGCGGTCTTTAAGCGACGCATTCGACGCAGAGGAATCAGTCATTGACGCAAAATTCCCGGAAAAAATATTGTGGTCGGATTCCTTCGTGACAAATCGAAGTCCTCGGTTTCAACTGGCACTTCGTCATGACTATGATTGCACGTCGAGTCCAAATTGCCAATCGAACGATCGGTCTGTTCACAATAATATTAACAGTTATCTCTTCGCTGAAGTTTGAGCCTGTCGTTTTTTATTCACTGAATCTTTAATGATAGTCTTCGAGGCAAAGGTTTGATTCCTTAAAAGCGAACTTTTTCCATTGTCCCCAGTTCGCTGTATAAACTTCCACTTTCGATTTCATCGTTCGCTGATCCCGAGAAATTACCCAGAATGGATACGATCAGTAAATCAGAATTGGAATTGAACACGATCAAACACGACAACCGGGACTGGAAGCTTACGCTTTTGATCTCGCTATTTCTGTTTGCCGTGACGGCGGCCGTCTACGTTTCGGCGTGCAACAACGATTTCGTTGCCTGGGATGACGATGATTATGTTTACCAGCAGCAACAAGTCCTTAACGGAATTTCCTGGAAAGGAATCCTCTGGGCGACAAAGGCCGAAGTCGCCGCAAACTGGCATCCGTTGACACTGATCTCACTTCAAATTGATGCCCAATTCTTCGGCCCAGGTCCTTACGGCTTCCATCGGACCGCAGTACTTTTGCATGCCATTAACTCGGCTCTTGTTTTTCTGGCAATCCGATCTTTAACGGGAAACCTGTTTCGCAGTGCAATTGTCGCAGGTTTATTTTCGCTTCACCCCATGCATGTTGAATCGGTCGCTTGGGTTTCAGAGCGAAAAGATCTGCTGAGCGGCTGCTTTTTTTGCCTGACGCTTCTTGCCTACGCGCACTACGTTCGCTCCCCGTCGATCGGTCGTTATTTGCTGATTGTCATCGCTTTCGAATTAGGACTCAGCTCGAAATCGATGCTGGTTACGACCCCGTGCGTGCTGTTATTGCTGGATTACTGGCCTCTGTCCCGATTAAAAAATCTTTCCAGGTCAGAGTTGCCGCAAGTGATGAAACTTTTCATCGAAAAAATCCCTCTGTTGGCTTTGTCGGCAGTCAATTCGATGATCACGATTCAGTACCAGAAAAGTGCAATAAAAAGCCTGTCCCGAATTCCGTTGTGGGACCGCATTGATAATGCCTCCGTGAGCTATTTCTATTACGTCTATCAGACATTGTGGCCTGCAGAACTTTCGCCTTATTACGCTCGCCATGCAGTCCCCGGTTTTCAAGTCCTTTTTTCCACATTGGCGCTGACGACGTTGACTGTTTTAACGATCTGGCAGAGAACCCGACGCCCCTACCTGTTGGTGGGCTGGCTCTGGTTTATCGGGATGCTCGTTCCCGTCATTGGAATATTTCAAGTGGGGCACCACGCTCGAGCTGATCGGTATATGTACCTTTCGCAAATCGGCCTCTTCCTGGCAGTGATCTGGTTCGGTGGCGATCTTCTAGCCCGAACACGCCGAGGCAAATTGATTTCGATCGGTATGATCACGACTGTTTTCGCGAGCTGTGCTCTTTTGACGATCCAGCAGATCCCTGTCTGGCACAACTCCCAATCACTGTGGCAACAGGCGTATCGCCTGGACCCCAATAACTCGTTGGCGATTTTTCATCTCGCCGAGTTTTGTCTGAACGATGGAAACAAACCCGAGGCGATTCGGCTGACAAGAAATGCCATCGAGAACGAAGATCGATCCGATTGTGAAACTCTCGTAATGCTTGGCATGTTGATGGCCGATTGCGGCGAATATGAAGATTGCGTAAAGGGACTCGACAAAGCTCTGGCAGAACATCCAAACGATGCAGATGTTCTCAGCAATCGAGCAAAAGCCCTGTCTGCTCAAGGAAAATGGAAAGAAGCGGCAGACGACTACCAGAGAGCCGCTCAGATTTCTTCCTCCACATCGTCCTATCAGTTCTATCTCGCACATGCATTGGGAAAAATCGGCCGAACTGAAGAATCTCGTCAAATTTACGCCTCCGCTGTCAAACGGTGGCCGCAATGGCCGCTCAACGTTGCAACTCGGGCGTGGCGGATGTCGACCAGCCCGAATCCAGGTGACCGAGCGAATTTCTGGCCTGTTTGTCTCGCTGAACAAGCATGCGAAGCCATGGGAGGAAACCTACCACAGTTTCTCGATGTGCTCGCTGCAGCCTATGCGGATTCGGGTCGATTTGACGAAGCGATTGAGACGGCCAAGCGAGCAATTCAGCAAGCGGATGATGCTAAGAACATGGCCTATTCCAAGGTATTGCGTGGTCGACTCAAAAATTATGAAAACAATCAGCCTTACCGCGAACCTCATCCATCGACAAAAAAACCGTGACCAAAGTGAAAACTCTCGCTACGACCGGTTGTTGATCCAGTTGCTATCTTGAAGCGTTCATTGCAAATGCTTCGTCGATGAATCGGCATTTGAGATTTGTGCCAAAGCGACAGATTTCAAACTGGCGCAAAAATCTCGACATGCTTCTCATGTAGAAGAAGAACTCCGTAAGTAAGACAGTGTTAACATGCCCAAAATGCCAAGGCGAAATGGTTCAGGGATATGTGATAGAGACGATTCACGGAGGAATTTACATTAGGTCAACGGATCATGGGACAGCCGGTGAGTCACTTTTTCAGGGGACTAAAACTGGCCAACAAAAACTCCCCATTGGCACTTACCGCTGCCAAACCTGTGGGTTTCTAGAATCGTACGCTCGAGAAGAATTTGCCGAAAAGTGGTCACGATCCATCCGAGTTATCACTTAAAAACGGTTTCAAGATCGGTCACAATCACAAGCTGGGTACTTTCAATTAACGAAGTGATCTGAAAATGGTGCTATGACGTCAATCTCGATCCGCGAAAGAATGGCAGCGGGGAAAGCACTTCGCGAGAAAGTTCCCCGCGCAGCACATGGGTCATGGTCGCACGACACTGATCGTGATCCCATTGAGATTCTGCAGAACTGTAATCGGGGACGATTGCAGGAACTTGTTCCGATCCGCTTCGGACGTATGCTGCAAAATCCCTTTACTTTCCTGCGTGGTTCGCCCGCTCTGATGGCACACGACCTTGCCTCAACTCCGGTGACTCGTATCCAGGTGCAAGCATGCGGTGACTGCCACCTTTTGAATTTTGGCCTTTTCGCCACGCCGGAACGGAATCTGATTTTTGATCTGAATGATTTTGATGAGACGCTTCCCGCCCCTTGGGAATGGGACCTGAAACGATTGACCACGAGCTTTGTCACCGCCTCACGTTTGAACGGCATTTCTGATCGACGCATACATGACATCGTCGTCGCTTGCGGGCGCTCGTACCGGAAACACATGCAGGATTTTTCAGAATTGAGTCCCCTGGACATCTGGTATTACCAGATCAGTGTCGAAGATCTGATCCGCGTTGCGCCGGATGCCAAATCGCGAAATCGCCTGTTGAAGATCGCCGAAAAGGCAGAATCACGCGTCGCCGAGAATCTGTTTCCGAAGATCACCGAAGAGCAGCTCGGGCAACATCGATTTATCGAAGAGCCCCCTGTGATGACACGTATTACCGATGAAGGTGCGTTAGAGATTGTGCGTGAAGGGATTGTCGACTATCGAAACTCATTACCAGACGAACGTCGTTTTTTGTTCGACCGGTATCGCCTGGAAGACTTTGCACTGCGGGTCGTCGGCATCGGCAGCGTCGCGACACGCTGCTTCGTAGGACTGTTTTTCTGTGATGACAAAACCCCTCTGCTCTTGCAGGTCAAAGAAGCTCGGCAGTCCGTTCTCGAACCCCATGCGGGCAAAAGTCCCTTCGATAATCATGGAAAAAGAGTTGTCGTGGGACAGCGACTGGTCCAAGCCGCCAGTGATATTTTCCTCGGTTGGTTGCGATCCCGTAACGGCCGCGACTTTTACGTACGCCAGTTAAGAGACATGAAGTTCTCAATGCCGGTTGAAGATTTCACCGCAGGAGAGATGGAACAATACGCCGACATCTGCGGATGGACATTGGCGCGGGCTCATGCGACGTCAGGCGATTCGGCCCTGATCAGCGGCTACCTCGGTACCGGCGACAATTGTGACCTCGCCATGACCGACTTCGCGTTCGCCTATGCAGATCAGATTGAACAGGATCATGCCGCTTTAGAAGCAGCGAAACGGTCCGGGCGTATCGAAGCGATTGTCGAAGTGGATTCATAAAACGCGCACGACACGCAACTGACTTTTCGGGTTACGAACTCGAAAACCGCTCAAGATCCTCTAACCTGGCGCGTTGTTGTCCCCTTCGAGTTCACGGCCAGTTTCCGATCGCGCCCAGAAACCCAGATAAACCAGCGGGGACAGCAATTCATTCTCCATCGTTACGGTTTCGAGGAAGCTCTGGTGCGTTACGTTCAGGCAGAAATGACTTTAATTGATCTTTCGTCACCTGCAGCTCGAAGTCGTTCGCGAGGTTTTTCCATTCGTATGGGTCATTGTCGTGGTCATAGAGTTCCTCACTCCCATCCGCATAACGAATATATCGCCAACGCTCGGTGCGAATTGCGTGGTTGTTGCGGTGCCACGTTGTGATGGCGGGATGATCCCAGGCGGCCTGAGAATCCACTAAAAGCGATTTGATGCTTTTCCCTTCGACATGAGCTGGAATTGGCAATCCTGCCAGTTCGCAAATCGTGGGATAAACACTCGTCAAATCCACTGTCCGTTCGCAGGTTGAGTCGGGCGTTGTGACTCCGGGAACAACCCAGATAAAGGGGGTCCGCGTCGATTCTTCCCAAAGAGCAAATTTCCGCCAATGTTCTTTCTCGCCGAGATGCCAGCCGTGATCGCCCCAGAGAACGATCATTGTGTTCGAAGCGCAGGGAGACCGATCAAACGCATCCAGTAATCGACCGACCTGTGCATCACAATACGCGATCGCGGCGAGATAGCCTTGAATGGCCTCTTTCCAGCGCCCCGATTTAAGCATCTTACGGTGATCTCCGTTCGGCTTTGCCATGGCAATGCCAGCCGCCGGCACATCGCTCAAATCGTCGTCAGTTGTCGGCGGAAGTTCAATCGATTCGAGCGGAAACAGATCGTAGTATTTTTTGGGCACATCCCACGACATATGCGGCTTATGAAGCCCCAGCGCCAGAAAGAATGGCTTTTCGTGTGGGGCTTCAAGTTGCGTGATCCCGTGATCGATTGTGACATCGTCAGCCAGCCGCGCGTCGTCAACGAGCGGTTTAAAGGCGATCCCGCCAACACCATCATCTTTGGCCGACGGATGAGCCAGCAACCTCTTCTGCTTGATTCGACGATCTTCGAGGTAACCCGTCCATTCCCCATCCCGATGAACGCTCGCGTGATAGATTTTCCCTGCGCCAAAGACTTCGTAACCAGCGTTCAGGAATTGCGTCGTCAATGTGTCTTTGACCGAGATTACGGGGACCCAGTCTTGTCCGTTGTCATAGACTCCCGTCGTGCCTGGCCGCATACCGGACATCAGAGATGCCCTCGAAGGGTTGCACACCGGTGCAGCGCAGTAGGCTCGTGTAAACGTGACGCCCCTTTTGGCCAGTCGATCGATATTCGGAGTTTTGGCCTGGGGATTGCGTCCCAGATGGCCCACCCAGTGATTCAAGTCGTCAATCGCGATGAATAAAACATTCATCGGCTTGGGAGGATTATTCTCCGCCGCATTTGCTGACCCGTTCGACAAAAACATCAAGAGAGGCACGATACACGAAATGACACGGCTGACTGAAACGCCGCCGCTGCTTTCACTCATCAATTCCATGGGATTTTCCTTGCGTTAACCATGACACCTGCAATTCGTTCTTATGAGACGATCGAGTGACTACAGGGTTAGTTGGATTGGATTATGGCGACAGCATAACCGTCATGAAAGAGTTCTTGATATACCAGCGACGAGTTGGCTGGTACTGGGGACGGATTGACGCCAGAATTGAGCCAGCGTCACCGCTCGCCTTTCATTTCGAGGGAACGACCAATGGAAAAGCTGATTCGAGGTATTGTCGATTTTCGCTCTCGTCTGTTGCCTCAGTACGTTGATCGGTTCAAAGAGTTATCCAATCGCCAGACGCCCGACACTTTGTTTATCAGTTGTTCGGACAGCCGGGTCGTACCCGACTTGCTGGTCTCAACCGATCCTGGCGACTTGTTTACGATGCGAAATGTCGGCAACCTGGTTCCGCCCGCAACAGTCTTCGGAGAATCCATTGGCGATGTTTCTGAGGCCAGCGCGATTGAATACGCGGTCCTCGTGCTCAATATCAGCAATATTGTGGTGTGCGGTCATTCGGAGTGCGGTGCGATGAAAGCCGCCTTGTCTGCCACAACGCCCCCTGATGCCCCGAACCTCGAGAAATGGCTGCATCACGCCACGTCGGCCGTCTTTCGACTGGATCAGGAAGGGCCGCTTGATAAACGGCTGGAGCGTCATAATCAATTGTCACAGCTCAATGTGCTGGTTCAGCTCGAGCATCTGCATACCTATCCAATCGTTGCAGAACGGATTCGAGAGGGGACACTTCGGATCTACGGCTGGTGGTTTGAGATTGCGACGGGAGGAATGTTTTTCTACGAACGGGGGCGACGTAAATTTGAAGCCATCACCGACAAGTCGGCAGAACGCCTTATCGCGCAACTGACCCCGAAATCGAAGCGCTCATCCAAAAAGAGTTGAATGGACCTCTTCTTTCCGATGTTGGCCCTTGATGAAATCGGAACGGAACTCCAGAATCCTTTCTCCACCGACGACGTCAATCATCTGCCTCTCGACAAATACTGCCAGACGATCGAAGAGACTCTGATGGAACTCTTAGCCCACAAGAGTTCCACCGCTCATGACGAATGACAATTTGTGGATTTTCCGACCGAACCTCAACAGGACGAAAGACAGAAGCATGCCAATCACCAAGGAAGAACTTGCGACCGCTAAATCGCTGTGTACGACAACCGAATTGCGATTGATCAATTCCAGCCATGGAACAGCACTCGAAAAGTACGATGCCGCAGGATTGAAAAAGAAGATCGTGCTGGCGAGAGAACTGCGAGATAAGTGGAATGACGTTTTCACGCGTCAGCGTCGCGAGGTCCAGAAAAAGGAAGCGGCCCGCGTCAACGACAAGAACGAGCGAAGCCAGGAAAAGAGTCAGCTTTTCGCGAGCGCTCTTGCACGCTTTGAAGAACAACTCAAGAAAGTCGTCGCCAATCCGTCGGCCGTCGCTGGTGCCAGGAAACCGACTACCATTGCTCCGACCAAGGTCGAACGGGTGCGAGCCCAGCGAGTCGTTCGAGCTCGTACAAAGGAGCAATTGAAGGACTTGCTGCCAGCAGCGCCCAAAAAAGCAGTCGTCGCGAAGGTTGCGACGACTCCCGTCGCTGCCGCGCCAGCCAAGAAAACGGCAGCACCAGCGGCGAAAGCCAAGGCTCTACCGAAAAAGGCTGCTAAGGCCAAAAAGGCTGTCAAAAAGCCTGTCGGAGCCCCTTCGACGTTAGCCAAGACGAAGGTAAAGAAGAGCGCTGCAGCTCAGACAAAGGGCGCAAGCGTTGCCGCAAAACAAACCAGGCTCAAAATGAGCGGCAAGGATTCGCGAGTACGCGGCCATGTCTCAGCCAGCGGAAAGCGCAATCAGGCTCGCCGCGACACCAAGCGTTAAACATCGATCGGCTAAGACACGCCTTGAGGATTCGACATGCAATTCAATCGGTTCGCGTTGTTTGTATTGATCGCAGGTTTTTTCACGCTACGAAACGTCTCTGTCACGGCGACAGCCGCCGACGAGCTTCCGCGCGTCATGGACCCTCGACTCAAGATCGAATTGTTTGCGGAATCGCCGCAGATCGTCACACCGACAGGGATTGATGTCGATGCCTCGGGCCGGGTCTGGGCAATCGAAAGTAATACTCACTTTCCACCCGAAGGATATCAGGGACATCCGACCGATCGCATCCTCGTGATGGAGGATGCGAATAACGATGGCAAGGCGGACAAGATCTCTGTCTTCAAGGATGGTTTGACGCATTCGATGAGTATTGCGGTCAAACCGGTTTGGCTCGACCTTTGCCTGACTCCGGAAGAAGTCCGTCAAAACGGCGTCAAGCAGATCGGTACTGCTGGCAAGAAACCTGCGATTGAAATCTTCATCGCGACTCGACGTGAAGTTTTTCTCTGTACGGATCGAGATGGCGATTTGAAATGCGATGACGTTAAATCACTGGTACGCCTTGAGACCACTGGTAATTACCCACATAACGGGCTGGCCGGGTTTGCGTTCGACGTGCGTGGTAACATGTACTTCGGATTCGGTGAGAACCTGGGTGCAGACTACAAGATCATCGGGAGCGACGGGACAACGTTGTCCGGTGGTGGCGAGGGTGGCAATATCTATCGTTGCCGACCTGATGGATCAAAGCTCGAGCAATGGTCAACCGGCTTCTGGAACCCTCATGCCAGTTGTTTCGACGCATTCGGGCGACTGTTTACGCTCGACAACGATCCCGATAGCCGACCGCCATGCCGGCTACTGCATATCATTCATGGCGGCGACTATGGCTATCGATTTCGCAACGGTCGAAAGGGAACCCATCCTTTCACCAGTTGGAATGGCGAAATTCCCGGCACGCTGCCGATGATTTCAGGAACTGGCGAAGCCCCATCGGGCATCGTCAGCTATGAGTCGGACGGCTTTCCAGAGGATTACCGTGGCACCCTGCTTGTCGGCAGCTGGGGCGATCATCGTATCGACAAATTCGTGCTGAAACCGCGAGGGATTTCGTTCGAGTCTATTCCTCAACCGATCATCAAAGGGGATGACAACTTTCGGCCAGTCGGTTTGGCGGTTGCCCCCGATGGATCGATGTACGTCACAGACTGGGTTTCCAAGGAATACAAGCTTCATGGAAAAGGCCGTGTGTGGCGAGTCTCCGCGAAGGACGAGCCGAAGCGATCGGCCACTCCGGCACTAACGATCAACGCTGAAACCACGCCCAAAGAATTGCTTAACCGACTCGACTCACCGGTGCTCAACGTGCGGCGGCTCGCGGCAAAGTTGCTGGCTTCAACCGAAGAAGGCCGCACGGCGTTCGGAACGATCGAACACCATCCCGTTCAAGAGCGAGAGTCTCGTCGGATGTATGAAGTGGTCAACTCACTCTTTATTAGCGTTACAGCGACGGGAGGCGAAAAATTTCCATTCATGGAAGGTCTCGACTTATCCGATCCGTTCGTGTTGTCTGAAACGATCAATCAAATCGTCAAGTCGAAACCAACGGCTGAATCTCTCCATAAGCTCCTCAACGAGACAAGCGATCTTGCCCTGACAAACTCGGGATCTCAAACTCGTCAATTCGAGCTTCGTCAAATCGCCATTTTGTTGGCGGCTCGAACAAGCTTTTCCAAGGATCAATCGTTCGTTCAATTCGGACTGCACAGCCCATCACCTGCGATCCGTCGCCTGGCCGTTCAATGGGCTGGCGAAGAAAAATTAAAAGATCTTCGGCCCGAAGTTGAAAAGGTCCTTGCATCAGAACCGATGACGACCGAATTGTTCATGGCATGCCTTGCGTCCTTGTCCTTGTTCGATGGCAAGCCGCCAGCCGAATTTGAAAAGACTCCTCCCTCAAACTACATCCTCGCGATCGTCAACGATGCGGCTCGTCCCGCTTCATTGCGAGCGACTGCGCTGCGGATGCTATCTCCATCACAAAAGGAGCTTGATTCCAAGTTGCTTGGCGGGATGCTGGCGACGAATGATCCTGGATTGCAGCGTGAAGCAGTCAGAACATTACAACATTCACCCATTCCCGAACGCGACGGATTGCTGCGAAGCATCGCGACCAATGAATCGCTCGACATCAACCTTCGTGCGGATGCTGTCGCGGGACTTGCCAGCTTGAATCCGCAACAAAAACCGGATGAGGCGACTCTTGATCTCCTGATCAATCTGGCATCAGACAAGAAAAATCTTCCATTGCGGCTCGAAGCCATTCGATCGCTTCGCAGTTCGGTCACGGCAAAACAGACTCAACTGCCACGCAACGATCGAGGGCCAGAGGCACTTAAACAGCTCCTATCGAATCTGCCAAACGAACCGGAGTCAGCCCGTAAACAACTGGCTGGCGCTTTAGACTATGCCCTTGGCTCGCGTGCCCCTGTAGCGCCCAGCCAACTTCTTAGCGAACTGACTGCAGCGGGCAATTCGCTGACACCAAACGATTCCGCCGAGTCAGGTCGTCGGGCGTTTTTCCATACCAATGGAGCTGGTTGCTACAAGTGTCATACGGTCGGCGGTCGAGGCGGACAAGTTGGCCCGGACCTGACGGTCATCGCCAGAACAATGAGCCGCCAGAAACTTGCCGAATCGATTCTCGAACCGAGTAAAGAGATCTCACCACAGTTCACAACGTGGGCAATCGAAACAACGGCCGGCAAGGTCCTGACAGGGATGTTGCTCGGTGAAGAAGTCAACGGCGATCTGCGACTGGGGAATAACCTCGGCGAAGTCTTCTTCGTCCCATTCAAAGAAATTGAATCTCGCGCCCCGCTGAAGACATCCATCATGCCGGAAAAACTACATGAATCGATGACCGCAGATGAATTCCGTGATCTCATCGCATACTTGGAAACGCTTAAATAACTTCGGCTCTGACGGCATAGCGGAGTTTTGCCGAACTGGAACGTGGATTGGCGCGTTGTTCTTCTGGTGACGGTCGAATCACGTCTTCGGCAATCGACGAGAAGATTCCGTCTCGAAGGCCGTCCTTAAAGGCTCGTTTGACCCTTCGGTCTTCGCCGGAATGGAATGTCAAGATGGCAACTCGACCCCCGGGTTTCAGACAGGCAGGAAGTTGTCGTAAGAATGAGTCCAAGGCTCCGAACTCGTCGTTGACGGCGATTCGCAAGGCTTGAAAAACTCGGCGGATGGTTTGTTTGATATCGTCTTCGTCCTTGTTTCGTTGCTTTTTCACGAAGTCGGCGACGACGTTGGCGAGATCGGTCGTTGTTCTAAACGGGTAGTTCTCGTGTGCCTCAAGAATGACAGTGGCGAGTTTCACCGACTGCGGCTCGTCGGCGTTCATTTCCAGTAAGCGAGCAAATTCTTTTTCGTCCAGCTTTGATAACAGCACTGACGCGGGTTGACCATGTTCGGGGTTTAACCGCATATCGAGCGGTCCGTCGGCCTTGTACGTGAACCCGCGATTCGGGTCATCGAGTTGCATCGATGACAGCCCCAGGTCGGCGAGGATCACATCGGCTCCTTCAGGTGCTTCGGACAGAATCAACTTTGAGATGCCAGCATAATTCATTCGCTGGATGATCAGTGATTCCGCAGGGAAACCGAGCGCACGCAGCCGTTCCTCAGTTTTCGGAAGTTCCACTGGATCGGCATCAACCGCGAGTAGACGACCACCCGGCTGCACGGCTGCGAGTAGCTCTTTCGCGTGGCCGCCGTAACCCAACGTGCAATCGACAGCGACTTCACCCGGTTGAGGAGCAAGAATTTTGAGTATCTCTTGCACCATGATCGGGCGGTGAGTCCCCGCCGGAGTTTTTCCGCTGGCCAGGACCTTGGCAACATCATCCGCATATTTTTCAGGTTGGAGCTCTTTATATTTCTCGTGAAACTGCTGCGGGTTCTTCCCTTTGTAACGAGGCCGGCGAGGAGGTTTTTCGGACGAATCATCGGTCATTGGGTTTGCCATTCAACGCTAGCCCGACGCGCAAGCGAGGGACGATTTCAAGCATCGTACAAGAGAAAAGGCTCCCTGGCTTGCGCATCGGGCTGACGAATTAATACCGATTTGCCTTGTCGGAAATGTCTTTTCGACACCAGGCTCCATCCCAACGGATGCATTTCACTGCCTGATAGGCTCGCAATTTTGCTTCGGAAATCGTGTCACCAATCGCCGTCACACCCAAAACGCGGCCACCGTCGTTGACGATCTGGTCGCCAATCTGACGTGTTCCCGCGTGGAAGACTTTTGTTTCAGGAACGAGTGCCGCTTCTTCGAGTCCACGAATCGGATGCCCCTTTTCATAGTCGCCGGGATAGCCACCTGACGCCATGACGACACAAAGTGATGGGCGAGGGTCCCAGTCCAATGGCTCAATCTGGTCCAGCTTGCCGTCAGCAACCGCAAACATGGTTAATGCCAGATCGGACTTCAATCGCATCAGCACGGCCTGAGTTTCTGGATCACCAAGTCGAACATTGAATTCCAGGACTTTCGGGCCTTGAGCGGTCAGCATCAGACCGGCGTAGAGACATCCGCGAAATGGACGTCCTTCTTTGTTCATTTCATGAACGATTGGAATCAGAATTTTTTCGACGACCGTGTCGACGATTTCATAGGTGATGATGGGGGTCGGGCTATAAGCACCCATTCCGCCGGTATTCGGCCCAAGGTCTCCGTCGAATGCGGCCTTATGGTCCTGAGCCGCTTCGAGAGGAACGATGGTATTTCCGTCCACGAACGCGAGCAGGCTGGCTTCTTCCCCTTCGAGACGATCTTCAACAACGATTCGCAGCCCAGCCTCACCGAATTCACGTTGAAGCAGCATCCGTTTGATCGCTTCGCGAGCTTCTTCGTTGTTCGAGCAGACGGTCACTCCTTTGCCTGCCGCCAATCCATCGGCCTTGATCACGAAGCGATCGCCCGGTTCCCGTTCCTCGATATAACTCATCGCCTCGGCGGAGTTCGTGAAGACGCGAAAGTCAGCTGTCGGAACATTAGCCTTCCGCATCATTTCTTTGGCGAATTTCTTCGACCCTTCCAGTTCGGCGGCGACTTTTGATGGACCGAACACGCGCAAGCCCGCCTTCTGAAAATCGTCTGCGATGCCGAGTACCAACGGTACTTCAGGACCAACAACGGTAAGATCGATCTTTTCCTTCTGGGCGAATTTAATCAGGCGCGGGATATCCGTTGCTTGAATTTCGACGTTGGTACATTCCAGACTGGTCCCGGCGTTGCCTGGCGCGCAAAACACCTGCGTCACAGAAGGGGATTGTTTCAATTTCCAGACCAGCGCATGTTCGCGGCCACCACTGCCAATGACAAGAACTTTCATATCGGAACGACATCCTGCGAATTTCGATTGCGTTGAAGAATTGCCCATCGCTCCGATAAGTCATCGCAACCAGTTGCGATTGACCAGACACGAGCACGGACACCGGGCAAACATTTGATTGTAAAGACTTGAATGCAACTTGCCTATTACGCAAGGCTGTTTCTGTCGAACGTACAACGCGGTGCGGGTGGGTCTGACGACACTCCACACGATGCAGACGGAAAGACTTCAACCCCATCACACGTGATTGGCACGGTCGAATCACGTTGTTTCCATCCCTCATGATGTAGCCGGAAGCATCGGACAGCAGACCGAGAGGGTGATACAGCACAGTTTCGCGAAACATTTCGCTTTCGCAGCAACAATGATTGACGAGAACGGGGTCACGGATTCCCACTGCAGTTTCGCGGCGGAGTTTTCGTGACCCCGTTTTTCGCGAACCCGATCAAAGATCAGTAATCGTCCCGACGTTGCCCCTGACTACCATTTTAAAAATGAGCCAAATTGTCCACGACGACGTGGAACCGGACCGTTTACTGTTTCTCACGTTCGATTTTTCGGACAACCGCTGCGATTCCCTTTCCACCAGGGGCACCGGGTCGGCAATCCCGTTTTTGCCACAAAAACAGCATTTGCCATCAGCAACCTTCACAGAATAAAAAGGTATCTTCTATTTTTCAATTGACAAACGACTTCTTTCTTTGTAGTTTTTTATTTATATTTTGAGTTGTAGAACGATGACAATTTCAGGCAGAAAGAATCCGTGGACGCCGAATCGGCGAGAATGTTGAAAGTAGAAAGATCAGCGGATCGATTCCTGTTTCGGTCGGCGTTCGACGGCAGCCTCGGTTTTGTGAGCGACTAAAACGGCTTTGATCTTTGACATCTTGGAATGAATTAATTACGGATCGCCCCCGCAGCCGTTATTTGGTGCGGGCTGATCCGTGGCAGCTGTTGTTTGACAGAACAAAGGCGGGACAGGAACGGCGAAACCCGGAGCCAGTCCCGCTTTTGTTCCGTTGCGTACCATGTGGGTGCCGTTGAGTGTATACGGGCCCGGAAGAGACTCGGGTCGCGGACGGCATTTTTTCGTGCTTTCATTCTTTCGTGTTTTCGTGATCCTCCTGGTGATTTCGTTTTCCGAGATTTGAAGAGGTAAGCCAATCACGAAAACACGAAAGTTCGAAAACACGAAAAAGAGAAAGGCAAACCTGAGGGAACTCGGGCGAAGTCAGGTGAACTCGGGTGAACCCGCGCGAACTCAGGTGAAGTCGCGCGAACTCGGGTGAACTTTTTCGCGAGGGAAACAACGGAAGCGGTTGTCAAAAGCCTATGAATTACGAGGAATGGTCGAAGTCGCGCGAACTCACGCGAACTTT
>CAIULL010000238.1 GCA_903899985.1 uncultured Schlesneria sp. | reverse complement strand
GACCCCGGTCTATTCAGAAGACTCCGATGCAGTGGCACAGAATCGAACTGATTTGGGATGACCGAAAGTGGTTTTGTCATGATTACGATTGACTCACGTCGTTGCATCGTGCCTCGGCACGTCGTCTTGCTGATTGTGTTTGCGTGGGCGATCGGATTCACCACAGCGGCTCACGCGGGAGCGATGCTGCTACACATTGGATCGACGACGCCTCGGGTCGGTCAACGAGGGACGACGGTTGAAGTCACGATTCGGGGGATCTGCCTGAAGGACCCTCAGGAAGTGATTTTTTATCGACCTGGCATCAAAGCCGTCCGGATCGAAACTCTTCCAAAGCTTCCTCAGCCGATTGGCTTAGTCCACGGTGGTCGGATGGAAGAACAGCTTCGATGCCAGTTCGAGATCGCTGCCGACTGTCCGCCCGGTGAGTATCCTTTTCGCATCCGTACGGCGACCGAGATTTCGTCGCTGGGGACATTCCATGTTTCTCCCTTTCCCGTCATTGATGAAAATGAGCAGGGATACAACACCAATGACACTCCGCAAACGGCTCTGGCCGTGATGCCGAACGTGTCGGTGCGCGGACGGATGGGTCCGAGTGGCCGAGGCGATGTCGATGTCTATCGTGTACCCGTTGTGGCAGGGGAGCGATTGTCGGTGGAAGTTGATTCCGTTCGTATCGCTGATACGCATTATGGCGGATCTGAATACGATCTCGCGTTGCGGATTCTGGATGATACGGGTCACGTCATCGCAGCTAACGACGATAATTCGTTGCATCTTCAAGACCCGATGGCAGCCGTGAAGATTCTTCGTGATGGCTTCGCGTTTGTTGAAGTTCGACGATCGACGTTCGTCCAAAATGATAAAGATTATTGCGTTCATATCGGCACGAATCGTCGGCCGCTGGTCGCGTTTCCGCCGGGTGGACAGGTGGGAACGAACACGTTGATTCAACTGATTGGCGACCCGCTTGGTGAGTTTACAGAGAGACTGGCGATCCCGTCTGAGGTGGGCCGTTTCGAGTATTTTGGAGATGCTCCTTCGTCGGTGATGCTCCGATCCAGTTCCTGTGAAAACGTGATTGAGGATTCCATGGCGTCAACGACGCTGGTTCCGCGTCTGCCAATCGCACTGAATGGCCGGATCGACCAGCGCGACGACGTTGATGATTATCAAGTCCAGGTAAAGAAAGGGGATCGTCTGCGCGTTCGTGTTTTTGCTGCATCGCTCGGTTCACCGATCGATGCAATGCTCAGGATTCGACCGCTGCTGGCGTCCGGGGAACCAGGTGAACCCGAACTTGAAGCCGACGACTCACCGCTGCCGGACCACGATATTTTCGGAACATCATTTCGTGGTGGTGGCGGATTGAAAGAGATACTTGATCCGTCGGTGATCTGGGAACCCAGGTCTGATGGAAACTATCTGATTCAAATTGCTGATCGAAGTGGTTCGGGTGGGCCAACCGCTGTCTATCGCATTGAAATTGAGCCCGCGAGTGACGCGGTTCATACGTTACTTTCCAGTACCGCATTCGACTGGGAAGAATGCATCAGGACGAGTGGCCTGGCGATCCCGCAAGGGAATCGCTGGACCGTCAACGTCAGTCTGCCGCAGGGACAAGGGAGCCGGTATCGCGGGGAGCTGGAGCTTGTCGCGCATGGTTTGCCGGATGGAGTTACATTAATGTCTCCAAAAGTTCCTGCAGGTCGAACAATCTGGCCCGTCCAGTTCATTGCCGACCCGACTTTGAAGCCTTGCAGCGCGTTGATCACGCTCGAAGCGAGATCGGTCGATACCGGGCGACCAATTGAAAGCCGATCGCAGCAGAACATTCCGTTCATCAATCATTCTGGAGGTGATGCGTGGCGAACTGTGCGGCTCGATCACTTCGTGCTGGCAGTGACGGAAGCGGCTCCATTTACGGTTAAGATTCAATCACCCTCCGTTGCACTTGTGCGGGGTGGTGAGTTGGCGATTTCCGTACAGATTATGCGGCAAAAGGGGTTCGAAGGGCCGGTTGAATTTCAATGTGACTGGGTCTCGCCGGGAGTTTCCGTGCAGCCAACGACCACGATTCACGGGGGCGAAAGTGAAGGGTTATTGCGGATTACAGGTGACGCCAACGCGCCACTTGGACGGTGTCCGTTGGTCGTCAACGCCAGTACGACTCGCGACGATCTTGATCCCTATCTTGGAACAGGACGGATTCGGGTCTCGTCGGAGATTGTCGACCTGATGATTGCCGAACCTTATGTCGAGCTTGCAAGCCAGCCGGAAAGTGTCCGACGAGGCGAGCAAAAGCGATACGTCTGGTCCGTCCAGCAAAAGAGTCCATTCGAAGGGACCGCGAGCGTGAAGTTGCTCGGACTGCCAAAGGGAGTCACCGTCGTGGAGCCGTTTCCGGTGCTTACGAACACCTCCAGGGAGATTGCCTTTGACATCAAGGCGACTGACGAAGCCCTTCTGGGAAGCGTTCGAGGAATGTCTTGCGAGGTGATCGTTCAGGCGGGGGGGCAGGAGATTCGACAAAGAACTGGTAACGGAACATTACGGATTGATCCAGGATTAAGGTGAGAAACTTGTTACGAGGTCGCTCGTGTGATTTCAGAACTGGTCATTGTCGTGAATGTCGATGCGAAGAGATGTAACCCGGGGTCAAAACCTATCATGTCAATCAATCGTCTTACGCTCGTGACACTCGCGCTGTTCGTGTCGTTGATTTTTCCGTTAACCGTCCGTTCGTCGGAACCGAGTTTTCGTCGGGACGTGATGCCGATTTTCTTTCGCGCGGGATGCAACGCGGGAACGTGTCATGGGTCAGCGCGAGGTAAAGATGGGTTCATGCTTTCGCTGTTTGGCTATGACGCAAAAGGTGACTACGAACGCGTTGTGAACGAAATGATCGGTCGCCGTGTCAATGTCGCGGTCCCCGAACAGAGCCTGCTCCTGCTGAAGGCCACGGGGGCAGTGCCACATACTGGCGGC
Organism: uncultured Schlesneria sp.; assembly: GCA_903899985.1. GTDB lineage: Bacteria > Planctomycetota > Planctomycetia > Planctomycetales > Planctomycetaceae > Schlesneria. The sequence goes on along the minus strand of CAIULL010000238.1, from coordinate 22,718 downwards.
AAGCTCTTCAGCAAGGAAAGCGAATATTACAAAACCGTGTTGGCATGGATTGAAGCGGGTGCTCCCGACGATATCGGCCAGGTCCCGAGTACGGTCGAAGTCGTTCTTTCCAGTAAAGGCATGGTGTTTGAGAAAACGGAATTGAGCGAGACGTTGACGGTTACAGCCATCGCCAGCGATGGTTCGCAGCGAGATGTCACGGGGCTCGCGCGTTTTTTCTCAAATAATGACAGCGTTGCCAGGATTGATGCTGACGGCCGCGTCACGGCTGTTGGACCTGGTGACACCAACGTTTTCGCGAGATTCAGTCGTTTCACGGTCGGGGCGGAAGCGATCGTGTTGCCGTCAGAAGCGACGTTTCAGTGGCCAGATCCTGTTGCTATCAATTTTATTGATGAATTGGTCTTCGATCGACTGAAGAAGTTACGAGTGATCCCCTCAGACCTGTGTGATGACGAGACGTTTTTGCGACGAGTCACTCTCGATCTGAATGCACGACCGCCGACGCTGGCTGAGTATCGTGATTTCATGGCAGATACTCGTTCTGATAAGCGAGCAATCAAGATTGATCAGCTTCTCGAAAACGAAGCGTTTGCAGATTTCTGGACAGCGCTGTGGGCTGAACAGCTTCGGGTGATTGGCGGTAACTATGCACCGGTCGCAACCGATGTTAAGGCGGCTGACGCCTTCTACCAGTGGATTCGCACGCAAATGCGGTCTCGCCGACCACTTAATGAGTTCATCGCCGAGATGGTCGATGCGTCGGGAAGCAATTTATCGAATGGTCCTGTGAATCTTTATACAATGCTGGTTCACAAGCCTCAGTTTGACCCGAAAGCGTTTGCCGCCGATTTTTCGCAGGCCTTTCTTGGCGTGCAGATTCAGTGTGCGGAATGCCATAACCATCCGTTCGATCGGTGGACTCAAGATGATTACTATGGGTTTGTGAGCTTCTTCACCGGGATGAAACGCAAGCCTGGAATCGAACCGCGTGAACGACGCATCTTCTGTGATACGACGGCTCCTCCCGCGAAACATCTGGTCGACGGTCGGCCCATGCCCGCTAAGACGCTGGGAAGTGTTGAGCCCGTTCCAGCTGGCGGCGATCCTCGCAAAGCATTGGCCTTGTGGCTTACAGCTCCTGAAAACGAGATGTTCAGTCGCAATCTCGCGAACCGTATCTGGGCTCAGTTGCTGGGGCGCGGAATTATTGAACCGGTCGATGACGTACGTGCAAGTAATCCCCCGGTGAATGGCCCGCTGCTCGATGCATTGTCCCGGCGACTGGTGGACGTGAAGTTCGATCTGCGAAGCATTGTGCGCGAGATCTGTCATTCACGAGTTTATCAATTGAGCGCACGGCCGAATGAATCCAATGTTCGAGACACACGTCAGTTCTCACACGCCCATTTGCGTCGTTTACGAGCCGACGTGCTGCTGGATTCGATCGTCGCCGTGACGGGTGTTCCTCGTCGTTTTAGTGGCTTTCCGGACGGGACCAGAGCCATCGAGTATTATCCTCGAGAATCGGGCGACACGGAAGGACCACATTTTGGAGACCAGTTTTTCGCGACGTTCGGTCGTTCAAGCCGGGCAACAGTTTGTGCGTGTGAAACAAAGCGAGAGCCAACCCTTTCGCAAACGCTGCACATGGCGGTTGGAGACTCTGTTCGAGATCGACTTAGTGCGAATGGTGAGATGAAGCGACTGCTCGAATCGAAAACTGGTCCGGACGAGGTCATCGAAGAACTTTTTGTGAAAGCGCTCGGGCGGCAACCAAAAAGCGATGAAGCGGCGGCCATGCGCGCCCTGATTGGGGATTCTGTAAAAGACCCTGCTGCCTATGAAGACATTCTCTGGAGTCTGCTCAATTCGACCGAGTTCGCCTTCAACCACTGACATCATTCATCATGAAATCTGCGATGTTACTACTTGCTCGAACGAAATCCGCTCTGTTTCCAGATGGCGCGTTGCGCGGTTGGCTTTTAACGCCGTCATCAACGTCCGTCGCGCGTTCGAGCGCAGGTTTGCATGAGCCAAGTGACGGAGAACAGTGTCTGCACTGGCTGCGACAAACACTTAATCTGAGCTTGAAGATATCCACGATCATCGGGATGTGTTGTATGGTCGTTATGGCCGAAGATGCAAAGTCGATCACGTACGATGATCACGTGGCACCAATATTCAGGAAGCATTGCTTGCAGTGTCATGGCGACTCGAAACAGGAAGCGGGACTGAATCTTGCTGGTTATTTATCGACTCGAAAGGGTGGAAGCGGTGGAGAAGTGGTCGTCGCGGGACGTTCAAGCTCAAGTCGACTGTTTAAAGCCATCACAGAAGAAGATCCCGAAGCCCGAATGCCACCCAAAAACGATCCTTTACCGAAAGAGCAGATCGCGCTGATCAAGTCGTGGATCGACACCGGACTTCGGCAGAGTTTCGGTAGCAGTCCTGTGACCATGCGAAAGCTGGGCTTTACGCCGACAGCCTTCGAAAAAGTTGACGGTCCGCCTCCGATGCCGCAAAATTTGCCTGCGATCGAGTCAGTCAGGTTGATTCGATCGTTTCCTGTGCTGGCACTTGCTGCCAGTCCGCGTGCACCACTGATTGCTGTCTCATCGTATGAGCGAATCGACTTTGTGGATCCATCAACTCGGAACCTGATCGGTTCCGTTCCATTTCCAGAAGGGGAACCCCATTTCTTGCGTTTCAATCGATCGGGATCAGTCCTGTTGGTGGCAGGAGGGCGACCGGTTCAAAACGGCGTGGCGGTTCTGTACGACGTCAAAACCGGAAAACGTCTTGCTGAGATTGGAAACGAGACGGATGTCGTCCTCGCTGCGGATCTCTCTGCTGACGAAAAGCAAATTGCCATCGGTGGTTCGTCCCGGGTCGTTAAAGTCTATTCGACTGAAACCGGTTCTCTGGTTCGCTCGCTCGTAAAACATACCGAATGGATCACTGCCATCGCCTACAGCCCCGACGGCAAGCTCTTGGCGACCGGGGACCGTGTCGGCAATATTCATCTTTGGGACGTTTTCAGCGGCGGTGTCGTGCTGCCGCTTTCCGAGCACAAGGCTTCGATCACTTCGCTTTCCTGGCGTTCCGACAGTCAGGTGCTGGCAAGCAGCGGCGAAGACGGGTTGATCGCGTGGTGGGAAGTTGCCAACGGTTGGCCTCTCGTTTCAAAAGCGGATGCCCATCCGCCGCAACGCTCCGCGGGTGTTTTCGGGAAGATTGCCAATGGAGTTCTTGCGGCTTCGTTTGGACCTGGGGGACAACTAATTACTTGCGGCCGTGACCGAACCGTACGGTTATGGGCGAGTGCCGGAAATCTGCTGAAGACGTTCGATTCGAGCCCGGTTGGTGATTCTCAAATCTCGGGTACTCGACTACTTCCGTTACAAGCCGTGTTCACCTTTGATGGAAACTCAGTGGTTTCGGGTGACTCCGCTGGACAGATCAAATCATGGCCGATCGAAGCCGTGCAGAAGTAAAGACGTGAGAATAGTTGTTCTGCATCAAAGGGGGGATTCGGGCAATTCCGCAAGCCACTTGTTTCGAATGGGAATTAAATGCTGCAGGACTTCAACGAGGACTTCTGGCGGAGACTGCATTGCGTCAATGCACTTGATCAATTCCTTGGGATAGCAATTGATCACCGGTTCTGATTCAGCTCGGTAAACATTGAAGCGGGTGCGAATAATATCTTCGTTAGCGTCATCGGCACGGTTGTCGCGGATTGCTCGGCGTTTGATACGATCGATCATCCGAGATTCATCAAGGCAGATCAAATGGATAATCGCGAGGACGTTGATCGTATTTTTCAGCATTTCGACCTGATTCGGATTTCGCGGGATACCGTCGAGTATCAGAAATTCGTCCGGTGGTTTGTAGCGAGAGACCGCAATATGCCCATGCAGTGCCTTGGTCCAGATTCGGACGGTCAGTTCGTCAGGGACCAGTTGGCCGCGTGAACTGAATTGATAAATCTCTCGACCATCCGCAGAATTGATGTTAAGTGACCGAAAGACGTCACCGCAGGACAGGTGATAAAATCCCGGGATCTGCCCAAGAATAGTCCCCTGCGTACCCTTTCCGACACCAGGGGCGCCGAAAAGCAGCACCGTCGGAAACCGTCCGTCAAACATGTCACTTCCTTCATTTTGTAAACTGAAACCTGACGGTATCTTAATCTGTCCACACCCCCCGACTCAATGGATGTGGTTCATACATCGACTAAAGTGAACTACAATCGCGATTCCGGTCGAAGGAATCAGTCGCTCAAAATCATGGTCCTTGATTTGTTGGAAATCTTTCAAAGTTGTTGACCAATTCAGAGATTGCCTCATAATGATTGGAATTCGCCAATTACTTGAAGTTTCAAGCGATTGGAAATCGCATTCTGCGCGAAGACCGGATTTCGCGCACAGGAATTTGATTGTGGCACGATGCTGGCTGATATTCATTGGCACTTTTTTTCTGATGCATCCGCTGATTGCAGATGCTCAACATTGCTTCGGCCATTATGGTTATCTGAGAAGTCCGCAACCGTTATTAATTAACCCGGTACTTGGCTATAGCGGTTACGTTGGGCCGGCCTATCTGCGGTATCAACCCCTTTACCCGACTCCTTATTATCCATCCCAGAGAACTCAGGTTCTCTCTATTGATGTCCCGGATATGCCGGTATCTGTTCCCGTCGATCCCTCGAAAGTTCCGGTCGTTCCGTCAAGTGCGGCAGCTCGATTGAAAAGCCTCCAGCATCAAACTCGAGGTGATCAGAAGCTGAGAGAGCAGAAATGGGCAGATGCCTGGGCTGCCTACCGCAGTTCGGTCGATGCTGCGTCGGATCGAGCTGATGCCCATCTGAGGTTGGGAATGTGCCTGGTAGCGATGTTACGGTATGAACCGGCAATTCGTGAGTTTAAACGTGCTTTGTATATCGATCCGACAATACCAAAGCTTGGCAAAATTTCTGCAACGTTGTTTGGTCCTGACAGTCAAATCGTTCGATCATCAATAGTCAGTAAGCTGGCGGATTGGGTCCAGGAAGATTATCGAGATTCTGATCGGCTGTTTCTGCTTGGAGTCGTCTTGCATTTTGAGGGAGATCCGCGAGGGCAGGAGGTTTTTGAAGCGGCGATGAGGATGAAGAGAAAAGGCGATGCCAACCATATCGCTTCATTTTTGAATTCGCCAGCAGGGGTTGCCAAAGGACAGCAACCGGCCCTGATTCCTGCAATGCCGAAATTGAATGCGAATCCAATGCCGATGCCATTTGGTCCACCCGTCGTTAATGTGCCGAAACCAATCGGTCCGATTCCAGGTGCCCCTGTGCCGATGCCGGATCTATAAATTTATTAATTCGTTTGGTGAGAATTCTGTGAAAAAGAGTAGGAAACTGGTTTTCCCTTTCCGATTCGATTACCGTAACGAAGAATTGATCGACAACAATTGATACGGATTTGGTTCGAAAAATGATTTGGGGCGTTCGCCCGTTGTTCGAGGTCCGTATTTGATTAGATCACATTTCAGCGCATCGCAATTCGGCGTTGCGCGAGTCATTCGACGAGTTAGGGTTGGTACGATGAATGGTGAAGAGACGGTGCCTGTGGTCGAACAAGGACAGTCAGAACAGACGGTCAATCATGCAGAGCATTGCGAGGCAACTGCAAAAGAAGCTGTGGTTGGTTCCCCCGTTGCCGAGGTAATTACAGCAGCGCTTGCCCATTCTGATGCGGCTGTCGCTGCGGTCGAACCAATTGCCAAAGCCGTCGAAACTGTTGCAGCAGCCGTCGAAGTAGCGACGCAGCACGGTCACACAGTTCAGCATGTTGCGGAAACGCAACAAGTTCAGGCGCCTCAAAAAGTGGCGGCATCGCAGGCTGAAACGCCCGCTGTCACCATTGAAGAACCTCGCAAGCGACCAGTGCTCAACCCCAATGTCGACGAACACCAGACGCGTGCCGTGGGAAGTATCGGGGCTGAAGTCGAAACCGAAGCGGTTGCAGTCGCCGCTGCTGCCGCCGCACAAACCGAGGCCGCGATCACATCGAGAGGCCCCGTCGGCCAGATCGAGCTTCCTCCGAAACAGGTATCGCTGGATGACGGACTTGAACAAGAAATCGATGCCGCGATGTCCGGTCAGATGACTGCGCCAACGGCTCCTCCAGTCGGGGCCGCAACACCGAATCCGTCATCAACGGCGGAAGAGCTTCCCGCCTCAGAAGATCAACTAGAAGCTGGTACGAAGCTGAAGGCCAAGGTGCAAAGTGTCACCGCTGACGACGTCTTCTGCGAAGTTGGCTATCGCTCGCCTGGGGTTCTGCCGGCACGACAGTTTCCTCAAGGAAAACAACCTCGTGTTGGCGAAGAATTTCTAGTGATCGTTGAAAAATATGATCCTGAAAACAGTGTGATTCTTGTCAACCTGCCCAAGGCAACTCGAAAAGCACGTGGAAACTGGGAAGAGCTGACCGTCGGCCAGGTGACGGAATGTATCGTCAACAAGACGAACAAGGGTGGATTGGAAGTCACTGTCGGTGGCTTGCGAGCGTTCTTGCCCGCGAGTCAGGTCGATCTTGGTTTTGTGACGTCGATGGATGCACTCGTTGGCCAGAAACTGGTTGTGCAAATCACGGAGTTGAATCCAGCAAAGCGGAACCTCGTGGTCAGCCGCCGATCGGTCATGATTGCAGAACGGAAAGAACTTGCCGGTGCTTTCTGGGAAAAAGTGGAAGTCGGTCAGCAGTTTTCCGGAACGGTGAAGACGATCAAGGACTATGGTGTTTTCGTCGATTTAGGCGGCGCTGACGGCTTCCTGCATATTGGCGAAATGAGTTGGACACGAGTCAAGCATCCATCGGAAGTCTTGAATGAGGGACAGCAGTGTGATGTTGTCGTTCTGTCGCTTGACCGCGAAAAACAGAAAATCGGCTTGGGGATGCGACAGTTGTCCCACAATCCCTGGGGAAGTGTCGAATCAACCTATGCTGTTGGAAAAGAAGTCAAAGGCAAAGTCACGAGAATCACCGATTTCGGTGCTTTCGTGGAACTGGAGCCTGGCGTTGAAGGTCTGATTCACATCAGCGAAATGGATCATCAGCGAATTCGCAAAGTCACCGACGTCGTCAATGTTGGTCAAGAAGTCCAGGCTCAGGTCCTTGAAGTTGCTCGCGATCGCCAACGGATCAGCCTGTCATTGAAGGCCCTAAAGCAAAAGCCTGAAAAGCCGAAGGACGAGGATCTTGCGCCCGGCAAGGGTGAGGTCTATGAGCGGAAACGAAAAGAACCGCTTCGTGGCGGAAAGACTATGGGCAGTGGCGGAGGACTCTTCGGAAACCCCGGTGATTTCAACCGCTAAGCGATACAGTCTGCGACTGATGGTTGGCTGCTTTTGGCTTTTCGTTTCCGGGAAGAAGCTGGTAGGGCATTCGTGTCTTATGGCGTCGACTCGGGTCTGACGATTATGTCCCTTCAGCTGCTTCTTCACTCCGTGGAACCTGATTGATGCAAATTCCGATTCGTTTGACTTTGATTTGTCTTTGTCTGATTGGATCTGGATGTAGTTCGACGACGTCCTCGGACCCTGCTTCGTCGGTCGCTTTATCCGCTGAGGTAGCGAAGCCAATCGCAGTCAACGAGGCCGAAAAAGCTTCGGTCTTGACCAATCGGCCTGGTCATGACTGGCCTGTTTTTCTTGGACCACATGGAACTGGTGTTTCGGACGAGACAGGATTGCTTGACGAATGGCCTGCGACAGGCCCACCCGTCCTTTGGGAAAAGCGGATCGGCAAGGGCTATAGTTCCCCCTCGATTCTTGACGGACGAGTCGTCGTTCATCATCGTCAACGAGACCTTGACATCATCGAATGTCTGAGCGTCGAAGACGGGAAACCGATCTGGAAATACGACTACGAAACTGATTTCGCTGATCCTTACGGTTACAACAATGGGCCGCGCTGTTCACCCCTTCTGACGAAAACCCGCTGTTATACGTTTGGTGCTCAGGGACGGCTGGTTTGTCTCGATCTTGAAACTGGAAAGCCAGTTTGGGAATGCGATACACCAAAAAAATGGAAGGTTCCCGACCATTTTTTTGGTGCCGGATGTACTCCAATTCTTGAAGGCAACTTGTTGATTGTGCTTGTTGGCGGACAACCTAATTCTGGTGTCGTTGCTTTCAATGCCGAGACCGGCACGATCGTTTGGGAAAGCGTCGGAGAAAAGACATGGGATGGTGCCGACACCGATCTGAACGGAAAGCCCTACAAGTGGACCGGTGAAGAGATGGTCGTGAGTTACTCATCGCCAATCATTGCCACAATTCATGGTTCAAAACATTTGCTTTGCCTGGTACGTCAAGGATTGGTGTCGCTCGACCCCGAAAACGGAAACGTCCGCTTCAAATACTGGTTTCGAGCTCGTGTCCATGAATCCGTAAACGCAGCCCGTCCCGTGGTGGTGGACGATCTGGTCTTTTTGTCCGCCGCATACGAAACCGGCGCGTCACTCCTTCGTATCCATCCTGATCACCAGAACTACGATGTAGTCTGGCGAAATAAACGAGGCATGTCGACACATTGGTCAACCCCCATTTATCAGAATGGCTGTCTCTACGGCTTCAGTGGTCGACATGAAGGTGAAGCCACGCTTCAATGTGTCGATCTCAAGACGGGAAAACTCGAATGGGAAACGAACGGCTATAGCGGGCCAGTGACCGACCTTCGAACGGGAGCGAACGGTGAAATCGTTGATGCTGCTGGTAAACCGGCGACTTTCTTCGGTCGTGGCTCAAAGACTGCTGTTGACGGCAAGTTTGTAATTTTGGGCGAACGGGGGATTCTTGTGCTAGCAAAACTCAGTCGTGAAAAGTATGAAGAACTTGGCCGGGCAACTTTCCCGCAGATCCATTATCCTGCTTGGGCAGCACCCGTGATTTCTCATGGGCGGCTATACTTGCGAAGTGAAGATCACCTACTTTGCCTTGACATTGCAAAGCCGCATTAGCACGATTGGGAATGATTAAGAATTGCTGCGGTGTTTGACGAGCCGTCCGTGAATTACCAGTGCAAGTAAAAGCACAATACCTAACAGGAACGGTCGAAGCAGATCGAACTGTGTGACCCAACTGGCTTTCAACCAGATTTCCTTCAGGCTTGGCGAAACTGGTGATTGCTTGATCAGTCGTTCCAAGTTCGTAAGGTTCAAGCCCACTTTAAGCACAGTAAAGCTGAGCACACCCACTAGAGTTCGGCCGATACTTCCTTCGCCGCCGAACAGACTTGTACCACCCAGTACAACGCACGCCACCGCATCAAGTAATAAGTCGGCATTCTGGTCGAGACTGACGCTATTCATGCGGCCCGAGTTCACCATCCCTCCGAATGCAGCCGTTCCGGCGCAAATTGCCAGGCAAGCAATCACAATCCGTTCGGTCCTGACTCCCGCCAGTCGAGCAGCCTGACGATTCCCGCCAGTCATATAAACATACCGCCCGAACCGGGTGTGTTGCAGCACAAGATGAGCCACAATCATCACCACCGCAGCCAGCACGGCGCTCTGCGGAACACTTAATGTCCCAAGTCGTTCAACGGACACCTCAAACAATGAAGAATTTCCTACCTGACCGAGGACGGGAGGGACGGCAAATTTCTGACTTCGCGTGAGAAAGCGAGCGAGACCTAACGCGATATTCATCATGGCCAATGTGATGATGAAGCTAGGCAGCCCGGACGAAATCGTCAGCCATCCTGATGTCAGCCCCATCAGCAGGGCTATTAACAACGGTATCAGAATGACGATTACGGTCATCATATACGAAACGTTCGCAGACCCGTTAATCTCTTTCGGGCCTGCGGCAAATTGTGACTCCCACAGTACACCGCACAAGCAGGCCGATAACAATGCGACCATTCCGACCGAAAGATCGATCTCTGCACAGAGCAAAACAAAGGTGAGGCCCGTCGCAACGATCGCGAGGACTGCTCCTTGCTTCAAGATCAATGAAAGCGAACCAAAGCTCAGAAAGTCGCCAGCCACAACCGAGAATACCATGACGAGCGTTGCCAGGCTGATCAGCGGTGCGAAGTCGGCGAGTTGATACCGTGGTGCAAGCGAAACTTCGGAATTACGGCTCATTGGTCTATTTCTTTGCCTTTTTTAACGTCGTCAGATACTCAACGACGTCTGCCATTTCTTCCTTCGAAAGCAGTTTCGCGAGGTCAGCAGGCATGAGCGAGATCTTTTGCTTAACGCGCTCATCAATCTCTTTGACAGGGAATGTACGAACGATGGCGTCAATTCCTTTCAGGCTCACCTTCTCGGCATCTTCACTGATGATGATGCCGGTCTGCGTCGTTCCATCGTGCAATGCAATCGTCCATGATTCATAATTATGGCTTATCCCGGCACTCGGGAAAATGATCGATTCAAACAACGCCTGTTTGCTCAGCTTAGCCCCGATCTCGGAAAGATTCGGCCCGACTTCCTTTCCTTCGCTGTTCACCACATGACAGGTGTTGCATTTGCCAATAGTTGCAAAGAGCTTTTGGCCGTTGCCGACATTCCCTTTAAGCTGAGCCAATTCTCCCAGCGACGGGAGCGGCTTTGAGTCTTTCCCTGGTGGCAAAGGAAACATCTGCGCGGCAACATTACGAATGTCGTTAAACGTCGAACCATGGAGTGCAGCAGAGAGCGCTGGCGCCAGTGATTCGTCGTATGATTTGGATGCAGCCAGCTTCACGAGTTCGGCGGCACCTTGCTTCGATTGCGAGGCCCCCTTTATGGCTTCTCTTCGCAGATCAAGAGGCAGCTGGTCGTTACTGACCAGGGGGATTAACAGTTCGGAGGCGTAGGCGTCACCTGAATTGCTGAGTGCCGTCGCCGTGGCCACTGCCGTATTCCCTTCTTTTGTGTTGAGTCCCTTTTTCAGCAATTCGGTTTGGCCCTTCTTGAGCAGCACGCGAATGGCATCAATACTCAGTTGTTCATCCGGTTTTGCTTGAGCCAGCGTCAGTAGTTCAGGGAATCTGCCCGCAACATTGAACTTCTCGACCAACGTCACAAATTGGGGCTGACCTTTCATGCCGTCGAGAACACGATTCATTGCAGCAAGTTGATCGGAATTCTTGGTGATGTCGAAGGCTGGCAATCTGCTGATCGTTTCTGCATTGACGTACTTTGTCTTGGCTTCGTCACCGAATTTACCAAACGCGAGATCAATGAGAGCTGCGTCTTTTCCAGGTCCCGATAAGAAATCGAAAGCTCTTAGATACCTGGGGGCGTCTGACTCGGAGACTCGATCAGATTTGAGCAAATACGCCAATCCGATAGGAGCCAAGGTGCCGCGCGATCTCCAGATGATATCCCTGGCGACAGGACTGGCAGCCAGATCCGAAGGATCAGGATTGCCGACTTCGCCCCGGGCTGCGGCGAGACAGGCATCCCAATCGTGATCGGCAGCGATTCCAAGTGCCTCCAGATACCAGCGATCCGAGCCATCGTGGAGTACGGCAAGTTTTCCCCAAAGCTCAGGCTTTTGAGGTGATTTCAAGAGACGTAAAGCGAGCGCACATTCGCGTCGGACTTGCGATGACGAATCCTCAACCAACGATTTGAGAACATTCACTAACTCTTCAGTATTGGACTTTTCCTCGGCTATGGGGAGTTTCTGTCGAGCCAATCTTAAAGCGGTAATTCGAATATCGGCATCTTTATCTTTGACGGCGGCAGTAATGGACTTCTTTCGGAAAGAAGGGATCTTTGCAAGCACCCCCAACGCCCTCGCTCGATAGCGAGGATTGGTGTCACTTTCAAATAGACTTGTCAGTGCTGCCCCGACTTTATCCTGTTCGGTCGCCGCAAACGATTGTAACGCCGTCCATGCCACATACCGCGCAACAAGATTTGGGTTCTTCAGCGCTTCGATTGCTCCGGCAATCGTAGAAACATCGACTTTGGGGATCTTATAAGGCGACTTGGGAGGGGCGACTCGGAACAGCCGACCTTTATCGACATCACCCATGCGATGGCCACCGACGCCAGGGTCGTACCAGTCTGCAACGATCAGAGAGCCATCTGGTGCGACACAGACGTCCGATGGCCGGAACCAGTTATCACGTGCACCATACAGGATATCGACGATTTCGGCTTTATAGCCGGCACCTGACTTCTTGGCGGGATATGCCCGGACAACATTCGGGCCAGCATCACAGTGAATGATTTGATTTTGAAAGATTTCGGGCAGCAGCGTCCCTTCGTAATAGCATATCCCGGTAGGTGAGCCGGCTCCCGTTTGAAGCAGATTCGGTACGACCCCGGGGTCATTCAGGTGCCAATGCCGTAGCGGAATTTCGGTTTCCATATTCGTACGAGGCGTCTGCCAGCCCGCACCGGTGACTTCATCCACGTAACCGAAGTTACCCCCTTCCATCACGTAGTTGATTCGGACCCCTTTATTTCCATCGTCGTCATTATCCGACTGCCAGACCGTACCAAAGCTATCGACGGTTAATTCGTAGTTGTTTCGGAAGTTGTGGCCGAGTACCTCGAATTCCGATCCATCCATATTGCAGCGGAATGCCATCCCCTGGCGATAAGGCTTGCCGCCATCATTAACTTCGTGTCCGGCAACATCGACGACCGGTTTGGCATTCTTGTCATAGACGCGATGTCCAGTGTTGCCAACGTTCCAGTACAATTTGCCGTCTGGTCCGAAGATAAAGGCATGGGTCGAATGGTCGTGTTGAGGATCGCCGACGTTGGTGAACAGCACTTCTTTCTTATCTGCTTTCAGGTCGCCGTCTTCATCGGTAAAGACCCACACATTCGGGGCACACGAAACGATGGCCTTTGTCCCTTTGCCTGACGGAGTTGGCAGGACACAAATTCCAAGGGCAGAATCAACTTCGTGTCCTTGAAAAAAGACGGTCTGTTTGTCAGAGATTCCGTCACCATTGGTGTCCTCGACGACCAGGATTCGGTCACCTTCTTTTCGTTCACCCTGACGATGGCGGTAGTTCACGACTTCGCAAACCCAGACTCGACCAAGATGGTCAACGTCAATGTCGGATGGACTGAGCATCCCGGATGACTCAGAGGCGAAAAGTGTTGCTTCGAGTCCCTCCGCGACGTCCAAAGCAGCAACAGCGTCTTTAGGATCGCGACTTGCCGGTCCGCCTGCAGGTGGTTGTAAATACTTAGCCGAAGGTTTTTGGGTGAAGACCAGGAATTGGATCGAGCTGGACGTTCCTTGATCTGAGCCACCATTGTCGATAGCGCCACGAGCCTTGAATCTCGTAATGCCCTCCGGAAGGTCGAATGCAAGAACGGAATTGGCATGCACTCCGATTCCGTATTCTACAGCCTTTCCCGCGACCTTCAGCGGTTCACCGTTGGCATTCTTATTCAGATTGACCTGTCCCCAATCGGTCGTCGCTGACTTCCATTTCAATTCGGTCAGCTTTTTCTCTCCCGCTGCTCCAACGAGCCGAGGTTCGGCCCAATCCGCCCAGTCGGCAGTGAATCCATCGCCTGCGTCGCGAACGACAAGGTACAGCTCTTTCGCTCCTGTCACATCGACATCAATGTCGACGGAAAACCCCGGAGTCGAAGTGTTGATCACCTTCGATTGAAACTTCGGTTCTTGAGCGAAAACGCCGGTCCCGAGGACCAAAAGCACCACGAAGAAGGCGAGGCAACGCTGATTCATGAGAACGAAGCTCCGATTGGCGAAAGGGAAGATGTGCCACGCATGATAATCGACTGCGCGAGACACATAATCTGATTTGATGAAGTACCGTCACAAAACGCAACGCGAACAAACCGAGGCGCTCTGAATAGCGTAAACCCTCGGTTTGTTCGAACTGTCGGATTTGTGCTTACATGTCAAATGCACCAGTTGGAAGTGTGACGTGATTACTTCTTATTCCATTGATCCAGCATTGCCTGAACCATTGCTGGATTGAAGTCATCAGGAATCTTTTCGTCGTGATTCTGAAGCAGATCATTAACAGTCACATGACCGGCAGGAACACCGTCACTAGGGACATCGGCACCGGCAGTCCAGACAACGGCATTCAGGACCAGTTTTCTGAATTGATCATTCCCCCAGTTCCAGTGAACGTGTCCGCCACTGGTTCCAAAACCCCGTCCGCCGTCGGGACGCTCACGAGCCCAGGCCATGTGCTGTGGCTCTTTGCGTTCAAGGACAGCCTTGCGGACTTCAGGGTTACCACTGTGAGGACCATCAGCACGGCTGAGTGATTCTTTCGGAGGTAGGTCGGTCAAAATCGGCGTCACTCCGTCCATCTTTTCACGAAATCGCATGTGGTAATACCATTCATCATTCGTCGAAAATGGCTGTACTCCGCGCGTCGTTGCGTGGACAGGAAGCTTCGTGTAATTCGCCACCCAGTGAGGGTTCACCGACCAGTGAGGTTCAAAGTAGCCACCAATCCAGTTAAGAAATGCGTCCCCAGGCTTTCCTGCCGTTGTCTCGACACCATAGTGAATACAAACGATGCCGGTTCCCTTCGCGGCAAGTGCGTTAAGTTCGTCAAGATGGCTGTTGAAGGGATGTCCGCCTCCACCATCGGAATAGATGAGGATTGTATTGGCAGTGGCGAGTTTCTCGGCACTTGGCCAACCCTGCTTCTGAATCGAAAAGACTTCGGCTTCGACGGGAAGTCCACTTTCATTAATCAGCTTGGCCAGCAGCGAGCATCCCGCCAGATGGTCATGAGCACCGAATCCGTGACTTGGATTTCCGGCAATCAGCAATGCCTTTTTTTTAGCCCCGTTGCTGCTGGTCGTCCCTTCGCTCTTTAATTGCTTCAGTTTGATGTTCCGGAACTGAACCTTCATCGGTGGGCCAGCGTGAAGTTGAAGCGCAAGAACTCCTTTCGCTCGCCGTTCAGCCTTGTCTTCGTCGATTACGACCGACGTGAGGACTCCGTTGATGCGGTGTTCAAACGTAAATCCCTTTGCACTCACGTGGTATTCGTTCCAGTCCTCTTTCTTGATCTTGTCTTGAATGGCGTTTGTGTCACCAAATGTTTCCAGGACCTTTGGCTTATGATCAGCTCCAATTTCAGTTTTCTGACCGCGAAGAGCAAGAATGCCACGGAATCGCTCACCGTAGTTGATACCAGAATAAGTGTTGCCGGCTTCGAAGTCGGCCTGATAGCCACCAATCACCCACTTTTCGTTGGGGACTTCAAAACTACGGTACTGGATACCGGAGTTTCCGTTGATAATCTTGTATTCCAGCTTGAGTTCGAAATCGGCAGTTTCACCGCCGCGCCAGATAATAAAAGTGTTCCCCTTGGTGACCTTGGCTTCAGTTGTCTGTCCGGTAATTGTCCCATCTTCCACTCGCCAGAACTCAGGATTGCCATCCCACTTGTCGAGAGTCTTCCCGTCAAAGATCGTTTCCCAGCCATCCTGAGCCTGACCCGTACCGGCTACGCTAAGCATGGCGAACATCATTGAACACAGTATCCATCCCATCCGAAATCGCATGTGCATCTCCTGTTGAATCATCGAGAAGTGGTTTTGATGCTGACCGTCAATTCGCTGAAAAGACATGAATTGACGAATCCGTATTTGACCATATTCCAATCGCAATTCGCAACTGCTACCCGGCACCGTGACCGTATCGGTCTTGGATTCCGTGTTAAGTGCGGATTAATCTTTCTTCCTCACAGAATCCGAAATCCAATTCGTATTGTAAACAAGATGAATAATGATCCTCCTCCGGTGTTTTCGACCTTCATCGTGATGACCGTCATGATCTGTATGTTTTCCTTGATGACCGAGGCGATTCTCGTGGGCTGTCATCTTTTTTTTGGAAAAATTCCTGGCGATAATCCGGTTGCTCATTACCTGCTGCTTACAGTGGCGTGTCTCTCTTCAGGATTCGTGAGACTCTATGGATGGGACCTGTTTGTACGAACTGGCCAACGTGAGCATCCATTGCATCTCACAGGTGTGCAGTCGGTACTTGTGACGCTTTTGGTGATCAGTTATTCGATTTTCGTCGGGTGGACTTTTGGACTGTTCAATTGATTCAATCAGTCAACGAAAAAGGGTCATTATGAGCACCATCTCAGAATTGTCCGCGATCTGTGCCGAGAGGAACCTTGATGAACTTGATGAATTGGAACGGCGGCGCCGAATCGTGGCCCTGATCAGGGGCGGCGCCGACGTCAATTCCAGCGACAAGAACGGAGTCACGGCACTCCATCATGCGGTCCGCTTTCGATTCCCGGTCGCGGTACAAGTCCTGATTGAGCACGGTGCCAACGTGAATCAGGTTTGTCGAAAGTCTGGGTCGACGCCGCTTCACCGCGCGGTCACGTCCACAGGTGCTCCTGGAACAGCAGGAAAACAACAGGAGGCGATCGAGATAATTCGACTACTGATGGCTGCTGGGGCTGACCCGCTTATCAAGAATAAATCTGGTCGGACCCCAGCCGATTACGTTAAGAATGAGGCCGTCAAGTCGCTGTTCAAGCCGAGCCTTAAGAATCAATCTGGCAAACGCGCGACAGCACCTTCGACCACAAACAAATGAAAAACGTGACGTTAAGGTGACTACGGCACTCGTCATTGCGATGGTTATCTTCAGACGCGTCAGGCTTTTTTATTACGACTTGACTGAATGCTTGTCTTTTTTGCTTTGCGAGGATTGGCAACGTTGCGCTTGCTCGCTTCGTGAGGAGCGAGTTCGGTGAGTGCGGCGAATCCGCCGTCTTTGCTTGAGTATGCGAGAACCTCGCCTGTTTCCATCTGATAGATCCAGGCATGCAGTGTCAGTTCCCCGCGCTGCAGCTTGACCGCAACGGCCGGATGCGTCTGAAGATTCTCAATCTGAACCAGCACATGTTCGCGGACCGCAATCTCCAACTGCTCATGACCATCGTATTGTGAATAGTTCTCGGTAACGATCAGACGAGTCGCCTCCGCGTGACTCAACCATCCTCGGACGAGCGGCAGATTAGTCATTTTTTCCGGGTGTAACATCGCTTGAATGGCGCCACATCCGGAATGTCCGCAGACGATGATGTCTTCGACACCCAATGCTGTCACGGCGTATTCGATCGTGGCTGGCTCGCCTCCGTTCGACGCTCCGTGACATGGTACGATATTACCCGCATTTCGAAGGACGAAGAGTTCCCCAAGCTGGGCTTGCGTAATGATCGATGGATCAACGCGAGAGTCCGAGCAGCCGATGAACAGCGCGCTTGGGTGTTGTCCCGACGCAAGCGTTTCGAAGAATTTTCGCTCATTCTGAAAAACGTTCGTACGGAACTGATGGATTCCGGTGAGAAGCTGGTCCATATTAAGCCGGCTTTCTTGAAATGATCCGAATCACTCCAGAACGACTAACGTGGCCCATCGGCTGAACGACGATGGCTTAACATCCTGATCCGCCACGTTTGGCCATTCGTCTTACGGGCTCCCTCGTGATCCTCGTCTGTCGCAACGGATGGAAGCATGTCAGGTTTCGCAACGTCGGGCGTATCTCGATGATCCGCTTGTCTGATGGGCCTTGATTCTGCTTCGAGTTTTTCGAGTCGCTTTTCAAGCGCTTCGATTCGTTCGATCAATTCAAGTTGTTTTGCATCTGTCTCTGTTCGCGTCGTCAAACCGGCTTTTTCGTCGTCGGCATTGGATGATTGCCACGCGAACGCGATGCCAAAAAGGACGAGTGCCATCGCGACTCGTGTTAACGTTTGTTTCATAGAGGACCTTGTTCGTACGAGAATGAGTACAGATCAAGAGCAGCAGAAGTCATTATGTTATTAGATAACTCTGCTCCGAAATCCTTGTCTGCCGGGAAAAAATGTTTCTCGGTTGATTGAAAAAAGCCCCGGGCGCTGGCTGGACAGGCCCAGCGCCCGGGTTTTGGTCCCGTCACGACGTGATGACAAAGCAATCGACCCAGAGACCGCTTCATCACCGTGAACGTTAATGTCCGGCGCGACCCGGACGGACGATCGGCTTCCGCAAACCGATCGCACGTGACGGAACCTCACTGCGGCAATGCCGCAGAATTCAGTCGAACAAACAGGCGAAACTCTTAATCGAAGTTGCGAATGATCTATTCGATGACCAGTTTGCATTGTCGTGTTCGAAATTTGAAAAAAAGTCTCTCCTGTTCCTCGGTGTTTCGTTGTTGATCCCTCAGGCACAAATGCGATGTTGACCTGTCGGATAGAGTCTTTCCCGCGTCTCCGCATGACCTTTCAGCCAGTCAATGACTCGTTCCATTCGCGTCGAGCGAGAACCTTTCACCAGCAAAAGGTCGCATGGTTCCAGCCAGCAGTCGAGAATCGCCAGCAGTGTTTCGGTGTCGTTGGTGGCTGCAATCTGATGTGACTTCATTCCATTTCGTTCGGCACCCCGTGCCACATCGCCAGCGAAATCACCGCAGACGAGCAACCGATCCAGCCGAAGCTCGGCCGCCAGATTCCCGATTCGCTCGTGTTCAAACGCCGCTGTTGGTCCCAGTTCCCGCATGTCGCCTAGGACAAGTAATCGCTGGCCAACTCCCGGAACGACAATCTCTTTTAACAGTTTACATGACGCTGCCACCGAAAGCGGGCTGGCATTGTACGTATCGTCAATCACCGTCCACGGTCCGATCTGAACCAAGCCGCCACGTCCAGGGGCCGGAGTGAATGTCGTCAGGCCTGCTGCGAGGATCTTTGTGGAAATACCGATTTCGAGTCCAATTGCGATCGCACACAATGCGTTGGAAAGGGTGTGTCGACCATTCACCGGGATATCAAAGTCAACCCCTTCGCAACGGAATCGTAGACTTCCGGCAGAGGCTTCGACCCGTGTGGCCTGGATCTGGTTGCCATCACCCTGACCAACAAAAATCACGGGGCAGGGTGCCCGATCTGCCATCTGGCGAAGGGTGATGTCGTCGCCCGGTAGCACTGCAAAACCGGTCGAGGGAAGTTGCTCAAGCAATTCACCCTTGGTTTGAAAAATGGCAGCCATTGAACCGAACGACTGAAGGTGTGCTGGACCAATGGCCGTCACAACACCGACTTCCGGTCGCGCCAAGTCACATAATTGATGAATATCACCGATTTGCGAGGCACCCATTTCCATGACGGCAAATTCGTGCGACGGGTCAAGATCCAGCAGGCTGAGCGGCAGTCCGATCAAATTGTTAAAATTCTTTCGGCTGCGGATTCCGTGGTATTGACCACTGAGTGCTGCGAAAATCAGTTCTCGAGTCGTTGTCTTGCCGACACTACCTGTGACTCCGATCACCAAGGCATCCAGGCGACTGCGATGCCAGCGGGCGAATTGACCCAGCGCCGAAAGCGTTTCATCGACGACCAGGCTGGCACCCGCGACGCAACTCGCACGATCCGCTGAAATAACACAAAGTCGAGCGTTACGTCCTAAAGCCTCATTGGCAAAATCATGCCCGTCGTGATTCTCACCTTTTAACGCCCAGAAGACGTCCCCCTGTCGAATTTCACGCGAATCAATTGAAATTCGATCGAATCGTACGTCTGCAGAATCGACGTCTCGCAGTCGACCTCCCGTGACCCGCAACAGGTCTTGCAGACTGAACCGTTCCATGTCAGGCGCTCACTTTTTCGAGCGGTTGAGCGAGTGGCTGCCACCGGTCTCGCAGGAATTCTCTTGCAACTTGACGATCGTCAAAGGGAAAACGATCGGGTCCGATGATTTGTTCGTTCTCGTGCCCCTTGCCCGCAATCAGGACGCAGTCACCTGCGCCGGCCATCGATAAGGCATGGAAAATCGCCTCGCGTCTGTCGGCAAAGACCATAGGCGCGGTCGTTGCCTCATGCATTCCCGCGAGGATCTCGTCAATGATTGCCTGCGGATTCTCGCTACGCGGATTGTCGCTCGTGACGATTCCAATATCTGCGAGTAACGCAGCCTTTCCCAGCTTCGGCCGCTTCGTTCGGTCCCGGTCACCGCCGGCCCCGAAAACACAGATGACTCGACCAGGCGTCAAACTCTTGAGACTGACCAGACAACGGTGTAGTGCATCGTCCGTATGAGCATAATCTACAAAAACATCGAACGGCTGACCGCAGTCGACTTGTTCCAGTCGGCCGGGAACACAGCGAAATGATTCGATTCCCGCGACAATTTCTTCAGGCGTCAGACCCATATGAGTCGTGGCCGTCGCTGCTGCCAGAATATTCGAAATGTTGTGACGACCGATCAGTCGCGTCGCGCAATCGATTGTCCGCCCGTGAATCCCCATACGGAATCGCGTTCCCGAGAGCGATTCGTCACGAATCTGCGCGGTGATGTCGGCTGACGAATTCAGTCCGAATGAAATGCACGACGACGGATCGCTGACGTGGTCGCGAAGCGACCATGCGCCCGGGTCATCGTAATTCAACGCGACAATTCCTCCGGGTCGAACAAGTTCAAGAATCTTCGATTTTGCCTTCAGGTAAGCCTCGAAGGTGTGATGGTAATCGAAATGATCCTGCGTCACGTTGGTGACAACGGCCGCAGCGAGTTCGATTCCGGCAGACCGGCCTTGATGCAGGGCATGGCTGGATAGCTCGATGGCCGCATGCGAGGAACCGGCCTGAACCATGCGGCCTAACCATTGTGCCATCGATCTCGAATCCGGCGTCGTCAACGTCGATGCCGCCGTTCTCAGCCCGTCCGAGTATTCCACGGTCCCCAACAAACCACAGCGTCGACCCGATTTTTCCAGCAAGCTGCGGATCAACCAGGCGGTTGTCGTTTTTCCGTTTGTCCCGGTCACTCCTGCGACGCTCAGTCGTCTCGAGGGATCGCCTGAGAGCGACTCGCACACTCGGGAAAATGCCGATCGAACATCGGTCACAACACATTGTGGGATCGTCGAATTTGCCACCGGTGTATCGACCAGAAGCCCCGAAGCGCCCCTCGCGATCGCTTCGTGAATGAATTCCCGTGCATCAATGCGAGTGCCGCGAATCACTGCGAACAAAGACCCTTCCTGAACCTCGCTACTTCGCTCAAACGCGTCGGTAACGCAAATGTTTGTACAGCCAACGAAGCTCGCCTGCGGCAATAAACGCCGCAAACTGACTGCACACGGAAATGAAGCCACCTGTCGCACGAACGCCTCCCTGCGATCGTAAGGCCAAAAAGTTCACCGGCGAACTTGTCCTTGATTCGAGAAAAACGGTCAAGACGATTTGGTTTGAGACCGACATCGGGCTTGCGTCCGCACGAGGCTTCTTTCAGAATGCGTCGGCTCAAGGTTGACTCGGTTTGGGTTCAACCATCACACGACTTCAGCCGAACGCCCGATTTCATGTATGACGAACTTTGTATCCTGAGTGGTCGCGCCAATCCGAAACTTGCGGCTGAAATCGCGTCCTATCTCAGCATTGGGCTGGGCTCTGTTGCGCTCGATAATTTTCCCGACGGGGAAATTTCAGTCCGACTCGATACCAACGTGCGAGGTCGCGACGTCTTTCTCGTACAACCGACGGGGCCGTCGGTAAACGAGAACTTGATGGAATTGCTGATCCTGATCGACACCTGCAAACGAGCGAGTGCCGCACGAATCACGGCAGTCATTCCGTATTACGGGTACGCAAGACAAGATCGAAAAGACATGGGGCGAGTCCCCATCACGGCCAAACTGGTCGCGAATCTCATCACAAAAGCAGGCGCCGATCGTGTCCTGGCAATGGACTTGCACGCGGCACAGATTCAAGGTTTTTTCGACTGCCCTGTTGACCACTTATATGCGTCACCGATCCTGGATGACTATTTCCGCTCGCTCAATTTTCCGACCGAGAATCTCGTGATTGTCAGTCCCGATGAGGGAAGCATTAAGCGATCGTTGCAACATGTCGAGCATCTGGGTGGCAGTTTCGCGATCGTCGACAAACGTCGGTCGAATGCATTTGAAACTCGCCAGGAAAACCTGATCGGCGGTCCCATCGAAGGGAAAACCGCGATCATCTTCGACGACATGATCACGACAGCCGGGTCCATGGTCGGAGCCGTCAAGACCGTTGCCCAGTTTGGAGCCAGCAAGATCTACGTCGGAGCAACCCACGCCGTCTTCTGCGGCGAAGCAGTCGAACGACTCCGCGCCGCACCAATCGTCGAAATTGTTGTCTCCAACAGTCTGGCCCTTCGCCCAAATCAGATGCTGCCAAACCTGCGAGTCATTTCAGTGGCGCCCTTACTGGGCGAAGCGATCCGCCGGATTCACCGCAACGAATCAGTCAGCTATCTGTTTGACTGATGTGAAAACGTCGTGAGGTGGAGCCCAAGTCTTCGAGTCTCACCAAATCCTCCCAAAAGCGTTGTCGCAAACATCGAAAAAAGTTGGCAAAGTTGGTCGAGTTCCCTGTTTTGTAGGCTTTTAGTGACTTTGAAGTGGGCCAACTTGGTTAAGTTCATCCGGGTTCGCTCTCACTTGGGGTTGCTCAAGTCTTCGAGTCCCATCAAATCCTTCCAAAAGCGTCATCGCAAACATCGAAAAAAGTTGGCGAAGTTGGCCGAGTTCCCTGTTTTGTAGGCTTTTTGTGGCTTTGAAGTTGGCCAACTTGGTTAACTTCATCCGGGTTCGCTATCACGTGGGGTGGTTCAAGTCTTCGAGTCTCACCAAATCCTCCCGATGGCGTCATCGCAAACATCGAAAAAAGTTGGCAAAGTTGGTCGAGTTCCCTGTTTTGTAGGCTTTT
>CAIULL010000237.1 GCA_903899985.1 uncultured Schlesneria sp. | reverse complement strand
GGACCGAACGAAAACTGTCGAAGCGAGCCGACGCGTTCAAACCGCGTGTGGCTCGCTTCGCACGATACAATCACAAACGAAACTAGCCCTTGGCTGCTTCGGGAGCTGCAGCGGCGGATTCGTCTTTCTTGCCCCAATTGTATTTACGCTGGAATTTCTCGACTCGGCCAGCAGCATCGATGAACTTCTGCTTGCCAGTGAAAAACGGATGTGATGCCGAACTGATGTCAACAGTCACCATCGGCAACGTCCGACCTTCAAACTCGACGGTCTTTTGAGTCTTGATCGTCGATCCAATCACGAATTGAATTCCCGTCGACGTGTCCTGAAACACGACATCTCGATACTCGGGATGAATGCCCTCTTTCATGATCCAACTACCCTGCAAAGTGCCGACCGCCCGATGCTTGTGTAAGCGATGGCGGCCTATTTACTCGACGATTTAAAAACGGTTCGCAGCATTTTCCCCGTGGAGCAGACTCACTCGCTGTTATCCAAAATACCGCGATCCGAACGGGACCAAGAAGTGTAAGAGTTCCTGGCCAGACTCGCAAGCCTTTCCACTTCATTTGCGTTGCCACTTTAAAAATGTCTCCAATTATCCGAGACTGAGATACGCAAAAGATCGTTATTTCCTGTCGAGACGAACTTTATGACAACCCTGACGGTGGAAAACTACCTCAAGACAACATTGCTCACCTGCCTGAAGACGGGCTCTGACTGGGTTACGACCGGTCAATTGGCCGTCGCAATGTCCGTTGCTCCCGGGACGGTGACTTCAATGTTAAAAACACTGTCGGAAACCGGACACGCCGATTATCGTCCTTATGAAGGCGTTCGACTCACGGATTCGGGCCGGGAAGTCGCCTTAAGAATGCTTCGTCGACATCGGTTGATTGAATTATTTCTTGTGAAGACGTTGAATCTCGACTGGGATCAGGTCCACGAAGAAGCCGAAAACATGGAACATGCAGTCAGCGACAATCTTGTCGATCGGATGGACGAGTTTCTCGGCAGGCCTGTTGTCGATCCGCACGGCGATCCAATTCCGTCAGCGGACGGCGCAATGCGTGGGAATCCTGAACGTGCCATCCCGCTGACATCCGTAAGTTCAGGGACCAGAATTCGGATCGTAAGGGTCACCGACCAAGAGGGGGATTTTCTTCGTTTCTTGCGAGAATCGGGATTTTCGCTGCACAAAGAATGTCATGTCGTTCACAACAGTCCGGAAGCCGGGATAGTGACGACCGAAGTTGATGGTCGACAGGTCACGCTTGGACACCCAGTTGCACAGCAGCTGCTGGTCGAACTGGTCTAAGCAATCATAATTCTCATGTACATGCGAGTTTTCAAGTTCTGATTCGGCGAGTCTACATCCTTGAATTAACTGCTAACGGGGCAACCTCACAATTCCGCATAAGGGATCTTAAGTGGTTCCTGAACCCAGAAGTATCTATGCTCTTCGATTCTTCCAACTGGCGGTCGTCTTACTAACTACGGCAGCCGGTCTCGCATTGATCCTGCTGAAATTGATTCCCCCAGTCGTCACAGAACCCTCAAACCGGTTTTCTCCTGCGTTTGGCGTCAGTACTTGGCTACTTCTGATCGGCAGCGGATGCCTGTTTCGTGCAATCGAATCTGTTCGACGCGAGCGGCAGTATTCGTTTCGAAGGTGGCTCGTCTTCGCCTTAACGTCGGGAACGCTCTTCGTCACATTTCAGACATATGCCTTGACGTGCCTGATCCGTCGTCATTCGCTGCACGACGCCACATCTGACGCTGCGGCATTCGTTGCTGTGATCGCGGCGCTTCACGCCATGCATTTCATTGTGGCCCTGTTATTCTTAACCTACGCGACTGTTCAGGCATTTGCCGATCGTTACGATCATGAGTATTACTGGGGAATCCGATTTTGTGCCTGGTTCTGGCATGCCCTTGGGATCGTCTGGGCCGCGATCCTGGTTGTCATGTTGATTGCACGTTTTTACGCTTAGACGCACGAGGTCAAACGGCCCGCCGAGATTCGGGTTTCGCGGACGACAGCTTTGCTGCTCGAGCCTGCTCGGCGAGCCCTTCGGCGGAGATTTTATCGACGAGTTCCTGAGCAATCCCGTCCATCTCGATCACGAGCGAGTCCACGCGGCCGGTAAAGTACATGTACATAACCAGGGCGGGAATCGCGATCCCCAGCCCCGCAGCCGTTGTGAGCAGCGACAGACCGATACCGCTCGCCAAGGCTTCGGATTTTCCCATCGCGGCCTTTTGCGAGATGCGATTGAACGAATCAATCATACCAACAACCGTCCCAAGCAATCCCAGGAGTGGAGCCACAGTTGCCGCACCATTCAGAACTCGAATGTGCTTGCGAAGTTGACTGACCTGCCGTTCTCCACCGTCGATAATGGCTTGTTCCACTTCAACACTGCTCTTTCCCCATTTACGGAGTCCATTTGCCAGCACTAATGCGATGGGGCTGCCGTTGTCTTCACATAATTTGATCGCCATTTTGGGATCGAGATTTCCCGCTTCCATATGCTCGAAAAATCGTTTAACGAAATGACGCGGAATCACGCGACCACTTCGCAAGACGACGAGCCGCTCGATCGTAAACCAGACGACGATAATTGACGTGAATGCAAGCGGATACCGAAACGGTCCTAGCGCGTCCCAGACCTCGTAGGGCTCACTCGGGATTTTTCCCTCCTTCGACCAGGCTGAGTCCTTGTTCCATCCTGGTTTGGCCGGAGTGGCCGAGTCGTTAATTGGCAATGGCTCTTGCGCTAACGCATTCGATCCCACGACGCAGGCAGCAAATAGATTAAATGCGATTAAGATCGCGATCGAAGTTCGTTTCGATCGGATACCGTATTGGCTTTTCTCTTTCAGGGCACAGCGATTCATCGTATCCGTCTCATTTTTTGACATGGATGGATCTTGCCAATCATCCTCTTGGCCGCAACGTGAGATATTCTATCGATTTTGCCAAAAAACCAAATGCCGATCGAAATGTGGCACCAAAAACGGAAATGTCTATTTCGAAATCCCTTACGTGAGTCGCTAAATTGGACGCAAGCGCCCTCGCGGTGTTCGAATTCCTGTGTTAGAGTGACGGATCAAAAAATGCGTGTCTCACGCTCAAAACATCATAGCGATTGCATCACAGGAAGGCGTAGGGTATGGCGAAGCGGAAAGTTGGCGTCTGGTTAGTCGGAGCCTGGGGTGGTGTGGCGACAACCGTAGTGGTCGGGCTGGCAGCACTTCGCAAAGGACTCTCTGACACGACGGGCCTGGTCACTTCGCTTCCTCCCTTTTCCGCGCTAGACCTGATTCAGTGGGACGAGATCGTTATCGGCGGTCACGAAATCCGCGAAACCACCTACTCGGCTGAAGCGCAAGTACTGATTGAAAAGTCGCACGTTTTTAATGAAAAAACACTCGCGGGTATCTCGTCACAACTTGCAAAATTTGACCGCAATATACGTCCTGGAACGCTTTACAACGTCGGGGCGAAAATCGAATCGTTCGCTGGACCACTGGTGTTAAAGACTAAGAACGAGACCGCTTCCCAAGCGGTCTCGCGCCTGGCAAGCGATATCACAGAGTTCAAAGAAAGCAATAAACTGGACCGAGTGATCGTGGTGAATGTCTCCTCGACTGAGCCCCCTCCGCCAGACGAAGTTCGAACTTGGGATTGGTCACAAGTCCAGAAATCGCTGACGGGGAAAAGTCACTCGTCGCTGCCTGCCAGCACGCTCTATGCCATCGCCGCCATGCAAAGCGGCAGTCATTTTGTCAACTTCACCCCGTCAATTGGTTCCGACCTGCCTGGTCTCGACGAATATGCTCGAAAACAACAGGTTTTGCATGTCGGTCGAGACGGCAAGACCGGTGAAACCCTGATGAAGGCTGTACTGGCTCCGATGTTTGCCGCTCGCAATTTAAAAGTGATGAGTTGGGTCGGTCACAACATTTTTGGAAACCTGGACGGCAAGGTTCTTGATGATCCGGCCAACAAAGCCAATAAGGTTAAGTCCAAAGACCACTTGCTGACGGAAATTCTGGGCTATAAACCGCAAACATTGGTCTCAATCGAGTATATTGAATCGATGGGTGACTGGAAAACCGCCTGGGACCACATCCATTTTCAAGGATTCCTCGGAACGCCGATGGTGCTGCAATTCACCTGGCAGGGATGTGATTCGTTACTGGCCGCACCACTCGTCATCGATCTTGTTCGACTCACAGACCGTGAAGCTCGTCGGGGAACAACCGGAGTCATGTCGCATCTGGGGTCTTTCTTCAAGAGCCCCATGGGAACGGATGAGCCAGCTTTTGCTTACCAGTTCCAGCAACTCATGCAGTGGGTCGAACGGACAGTGAAGGAAGATCGAGAAGAATAGAAAGCGGTCACTTCTCTTTGCTCGGATGAATCGACCCAGGCTGTGATCGCTTCAGGGACGGACCCTCACCCGGTAGAATTTCCGCATTTGGCTCCTTCCTCGGATAAAGAGGCACGAGCGAGGATGCGAGATTATTCGGCGTGGGAATCTTGCGGCGACATCGACTTGATAAACTTGTTTCACGACCAAGGGTATCAATAACAACGGCGTGGTGTTCTGTTTGGTCTGCCCTAACAGCAGCCTTCTGACTGAAGAAGTCGGACCCCTGGAAAGCTCGCGGAACCGTTGGTCTCCTCTTTCATCTCTGCTTGGCGCTCTTTCGCACTGGAACTTGCGCCTTGATCTGCGTTCTTTCCACTACGTTCAGTTCATCGAGGTTTTAGAAAGAAACTAATCTCACAATGTTAAAAGATTGCGGTTTTGAAAATTACGTTTGGATGTATCATCTACTTGGTCATTGGCTGTGTCGGCATCGTGAATCCGCTCCGTAACCGAGTTTGCAATTTTGTCACGTCCAATCTGTATCGCATTTGTCGCGGGGGTTCGCGGTTGCGAAAAACGCTTGGAACCGGCCCTAACGGCGCGAACCCTGGAAACTTCGGATCGCCGTGGTCCCCGCTTCCAAGTGTTGACTTGGCTACAAGCGTCAATTATCAAAATAAATTGCGGGACTTTCGAATTCTATGGAATAAATCAGAAAACGGCTTGTGATATCTCATCTCTTATCGGGGGTTTGGCGAGCTTAGGAATCAGGCCGTATTTTGAAGTAAGCCGAGCAGATAAGTAGACATCGGTCTCCCAGTTTTCTCGCTTGGGTCGTATTCGTTTAAAAAAGGGCGAGTTTAGCTCAATGAACAAAAGGTCACTCCAGGGGAAGCGGATTTTGATTACTGGGGCCGGCGGCGGAATCGGTCGTGCATTGGCCCTTTCGGCAGTAGAACGTGGCATGCGGGTTACGATTACCGACGTTGCAGCTGACCGCCTTGGGCAAACTCGCGAGGTTTTGCTTGCAAATGACAACGAAGTTAAAGCGATTACTGCTGATCTCACTGACGAAGTTGACCGCCAGCGGGCAATCGATGTCATCGAATCGGAATGGGGCGGACTTGATGTTCTGGTGAACGCTGCTGGAGCTGGGGCATTCGGTTCGTTTCTTGATCTGGAGCCGGACTCACTTCGTCGAATCATGGAGATCAATTTTTTTGCGGTTGCCGAGTTGTGCCGCATTGCATCACCGATATTGCGTTGCGGAGTTGACCCGTTAATCGTCAATATCAGTTCGATGTATGGCCGTCGGGGCGTTCCTCAATGGGCCGGATATTGCGCAAGTAAGTTTGCCCTGTGTGGATTTTCGGAAGCCCTTCGCGCGGAGCTCGTTCCCGACGGAATTGGGCTACTTTTGGTCCTTCCTGGCGTAACGAAAACTGATTTTGGCAGCAGGCTGATCGCCAATTCCACACAACAAGACCTAGTGCTTTCGGCTGGCATAGCCCCTGAGGTTGTCGCAAAATCCGTTTTCGAAGGTGTAATCCGAAGAGAAAATGAACTGATCGTCGGTTCCGATGCCCGAAGAATGATCTTGGCAAACCGATTTTTTCCGCGGTGGGTTGATCGACGTAAAGGGCGTCAAGTACTCCTCGGGACGCGGCGATGAAATGGATCGTTATCCGTGCAAAATGGATAGTCATTTCGATTGTGCGAAGCGCGGAATCCACGCTGCCCCCTTGGTTACTTTGGTGGTTTCTGATGCCGGGGGCTTGTTATTTAACGATATGCCAGTGGCGGAATCAACGATTCGCCATACAGCAATCAAAAGAACATTTCACATGTCTCCAATCTTTGACCTCTAAAGCATGGACACCTCGACGATGGTTATCAGAAATCGACGCTAATGTCGCCTATTTCCATAACTGGTGGCCAGATCGTCTCGGGAACGCGCGCTGGCGACTATGCCCGGAAATAATGGGCCAAGAGCATCTCGATCGTGCGCTGACTTCAGGTCCCGTCGTGCTGGTGACTGTGCATTACGGCGACTTGCGCCTTTTGCTCTACACGCTGCGTAGCAGTAAGTTCGCTGCGGCGTTTATGAGACGGCAGAATTCCACAAACGTGTGTCCGGTCCGCACGTGGATCGACAACTTGGCTGACGCTGCTAATGAAATGAGCGATATCCCCTCGGTTTTTGAGACAAACGAAATCGGCAAGGCTTACGACTACCTCTCAGGGGGGAGACGGATACTTGGGATTGCCATCGACGGATCATTGCGTCGAGCGATATCGGTGCGCGACGGCGACTGGCAGATTACCCTGGCCCCTGGAGCGCTCGTGATGGCGCAATTGACTTCCGCTCAAGTCATTCCTTGTATCATTTCGCGAATCGGTGGCTTTCGCTATGCGATTCGCTATACCACTCCGGTATCTGCCGACTTGCTTGTTGACAGTAAAGGTCACGAGGCGGCGATGAATTATATTTGGAGCGAATTGCGTTCGGTCATCTGGAATCGAATAGAGCAATGGTTGCCTACGCTGTTCGCGCGAATTCGCCATGATGTCGAGCATGTTCATTCCTCTTGAGGAACTTGACGATGGAAGTGTTGCCAAAGTTCCTCAAGTCCATCCAGCGGTAGCTTCTGACAAACCGGTTGTCGCGGCTCTCGATGAGGTAAGGGCCTGTTGCCCCAATCGATTAATTCGGTGACGCCGTTCTAATTCGGGGTTTCACGTTTTCGTGCCCGTGAACGACGATTTCAACTAGTTCGACGGGAAGATCGTTCCCGGGTCCGAATTGGACTTTGAATGCGCAGTTTCGAATCCGTTCTTTCCAGATGGAGGTGTCCGCTGTGGAAGCGGACAATGAGTACGGGCCTGCCTTGCCAGATGTGACGGAGGGGATTCCCTTCACAGGGAAGCCTGCCGAATTCTGACTTGGTCAGATCATCGTTCTCGCTCTTGGAACGCAACGCTTTCTACCAAGTCTCGTGGTTGGATAAAAAATCTTGCTTGAACTGATACTTCTGCCGTGCCAAACCCAGCAATGTGACCGCAACTGCGGATTTGGCAACGCTTACGCCCCAAGCCACTGCTGGATTGATTGATGGCTCGGGCTCGGCTTTGGACTTACCAATCGATTTCTGGTTAGGTTTGCTCATGAGGTTTTTTTGTTAAGGACGTGTGTGCTGGTATCACCAAAGCCCACCTGCGTCGGACGACAAATTACTTTTTGAAATCTCCTGCACGGATGATGACCAGTTTTTTGGGATCGACGTATTTGCGGAATGCGTAAGAAATATTGTCGGGCGTTAACGCCAGAATCGCCTTCTCCTGATCCGCCGCATGAGCGAACATTCGATCGAGTTCCAGGTTCGAAACGATTTGACCGGCGATTGATGCATCTGCCGTCCGATTTACCTTTTGAGATTCCACAAACGCCTGTTTCGCGTCCGCCAACTCCTTCTCCGTTGGTCCATCTTTCAGGAAAAGTTTGAGCTCTTCCATCACTGCAGCAGTCACTTTATCGATGTTTTCGGGGTTCGTGCTGACGGTGACAGATAACGAAGCGACGGGATCTTGCGATGAGGCGCTGAATGATGACGTTGCGCCATATGA
Source organism: uncultured Schlesneria sp. (assembly GCA_903899985.1). Taxonomy (GTDB): domain Bacteria; phylum Planctomycetota; class Planctomycetia; order Planctomycetales; family Planctomycetaceae; genus Schlesneria. The sequence continues at coordinate 30,556 of CAIULL010000237.1, read as the reverse complement.
CAGGCCTTCTTTCTGACGAATCCGGTCTCCGAGTCGGGAAGCGAGTGTGCTGCCTCCAAAAATGTAATTGCCAATCATCAGCGCAGGATATTCTGGTTCATTGTCCGACAGCGGGAACGACAGCCCAGCCAGGTATTCAGCATTCGATTTATCCGGTGTAATAATGTCTTCCTGAACCGGAACCACATTGTCGGAAACCTTCCGTGCGATTCGTAGATACGGGACTTTGGGAGTCCACGTCGCCAGCATTTCCTCGACGAGTTGCAGCGTCGCATCGGGATCGAAGTCGCCAACAATTCCCAGTTCGGCGTGTGTCCCGTCGAGTTGCGTTTCATAGAGTTGTTTCACTTGTTCGAGCGTCACGTTCTTGTATCGCTCGAGCGACTCTTCCAATGTCGGTACGTAGCGGACATCACCCAGAGCATAAGGCGAGAGCGCGCGGCTGATTTTATTTCCGGCCAGGGCCGCAGGTTCCGTGCGGCTGGCGGTCAACCCGGAAATCATACGGAGCTTTGACGTTTCAAATTCATCGGCGGGAAAAGCGGGCTCGCGCAGAATTTCACCCAGCAGCTTCAGGCCTTTTGGAAGTGTGTCCCGCTTGGCTTCCATCGAGAACGTAAGTCGACCGGCCGTTCCAGTCCCACCTCCAGCACCTCCACGGCCACCACGTCGCCCTCCAGCTCCGCCACCTGTTCCGAGACGGATTCCGAGCGAGTCGAGTTCTTCTCGTAAGGCCTGACGATCATGCTTGAGTGTCCCCGCCATCATCAGGCCAGGAAGCATCCCCGCTGCCGTGGTCAGTTCGTTCAGAGACGACTCATTGCCATAATGCAGCGTCAGGACGAGCGAGACCGTTTCACCTCGATTCTTTTTCTGCAGCAGTCCCGCTTTTAACCCAGGTTTTGTGACAATCTTCAGTCGAGCATCCAGATTGGCCGGGGAGGGATCGAATGCCTCGCCAGCCTCAGCAACAGCACCTCCCTTGTAGTCTTTCACAATGGAAGCAATCGCGGGTGCTGCAGGAACCGACAGCCGTTGAGCCTCTTTTGCGGGAATGTAAACGCCGACGGTCCGATTCGGCTGTTGAAAATATGCTTTGGCAACGCGATTCACGTCCGCCGCGGTGACCGCAGCGATCCGATCCCGTTGAATAAACAGTAATCGCCAGTCTCCCAGACTCGAAGCGGAACTGAGGGCTTGAGCCATCATCTGGCTATTCGATTGCAGCATCTCGGCGTTACGGGCACTGCGAAGTTTTGCTTTGTTCACTTCGTCATCGTTAAAGGGAACTTCGCCCAGTGTTTCAAATGTCTTGACGAGCGCTTCGCGAGCCGCGTCCAGCGTTTCGGGCGGGCATGATGCCGACGAAAAGAACAATCCAGGATCGTGAGAATTATCCGATCCCGCGAACACTGTCGTCGCCAGTTTGGACTCGACAAGGGCCTTGTAAAGACGTCCATTCGGGGCTTGTGAAATCAGGCCACCTAACAGACTGAGGGGTGCCCAGTCATCGTGTGAGGCCGAGGGGACGTGATAGCCAACACCCACGGAACCAACCGCCCCCACTCGTCGCAAAGTGACAACGCGTTCGCCATCCTGCGGAGGTTCCTCTGTGTAAGTCGCATCGAGTCTTCGTGCCGGCTTCGGAATCGAGCCGAGATATTTTTCCACAAGAGCGAGAGCTTTCGACTCTTCAAACTTGCCCGTCACGATGAAGACCACATTGTCTGGCTGATAATACTTGGCATAGAAGTCTTGAAGTTTTTCGATGGGGACTCGTTCAATGTCGGAACGATTTCCGATCGTCGATTTTCCATAGTTATGCCACTCATAGGCGGTGGCATAAATGCGCTGGTTCAATATCGATGCAGGACTGTTTTCGCCCCGTTCGAACTCATTCCGCACAACCGAGAATTCCGACAGCAAGTCCTCGCGTTTGACAAAACTGTTCACGAGCCGATCAGATTCCAGGGCGATGCCGAATTCCAGGTTTTCGTCGGTGGACGGCATCGTTTCGAAATAGTTGGTTCGATCATTATTGGTGGTTCCGTTGAAGTTGGCACCGTGATCTCGCAGTGCCTTCGGAACTTCCGGGAACGTTGGAGTCCCTTTGAAAACCATGTGCTCCAGCAGGTGCGCCATTCCGGATTCGCCGTATCCCTCATGCCGGCTGCCGACGAGGACCGTCATGTTGACCGTAATACTGGGACGCGACATCTCGGGGAACAGAAGTACTCGGGCACCATTGCCGAGCCGGTATTCCGTCACACCTTCAATTGAGACGACCTTCTGAGTGGGCTCGGCCATCGCAGACGACGCGGCCAGAAGAATCGAAGCAAGAACGAGCAACCGACGCATGAGAGAACCTTCCACTACATGACACACGGGAAATCATCGATCGGCGCGACGTTGATGCTACGAGGCCGATGTAACGGACGCAAACAGATCAAGCGGTGTTTTGTCTGCGATTTCGGTTTGCCCAAGTGACGGAAGCAGGCTAGCCCGCGCCCGCTTCGACACAAAAATTGCAGGTCCTACCCAAGACGTTTCAGGATTTATGATCTGATGGTTCAGATCCAGAAGAAAAGATAGATTTTACCACCGAGGCGCTGCGGTCGCCGAAAAGACTTCAAATGCCGGAAATTCAGCCAAAGGTTCGTCTTCACAGCCTCCGTGCCAGATCGGCTCTCTGATTGGACGCCCGTAGATCACAACTCGAGAGAAATATTAAAAATGTGAAACAGTAACGAAGATTTGACTTTACTTTTGTTTAATCGAAGTTAATATTATTGAACTATGAGTGCGAGCCGCTGGATTGAGTTGCTGGAAGAAGAAGACCTTGCGTTCTTGAAGCGTTTTGTCTTGGCTTCGGGGTCGCTCAAGGAAATGGCCACGGCATATGGGATTTCGTATCCAACGGTTCGACTACGTCTCGATCGATTAATCGCGAAGATCAAGATTTTTGACCATGAACACGCCATGAGTGATTTTGAACGGACACTGCGCGGACTGCATTCCGACGGCAAGATCGATCTCGCGACCCTGAAAACATTGCTTTCTGCACACCAAAAAGAAAGAGAGAAAGCTCATGCATCTTCTGAAAACGATCGTCTTCGTGCTGACAGTCATCGTGTCGACAATGCCGGCTAGCTCAATTTGGGCGGATGACACAGGAGTGAATATTAATTTTGTCCCCGTTGAAGAAATGGGAAGCCACGCGACATTTGTCAAAGGGCCGAACAGAGAAGCGGCGATCGAAGTCATCGGTGGTGAAAATGCGAGTTCAACTCTGTTGATTACTTGCGACGCTCCTGAATTTTCCACGCATCAATATGTCGTTCGCGGACGCGTAAAATATGAAGGGGTTGTCGGGGACGGCTATCTGGAATTGCTGAACGATTTTGGCGACAAAAAAGTCTATTTCACTCGAACGCTCGGCCAGTTTGGCGGGATGAAGAAGCTTCGGGGAACGAGTGACTGGCGGGAATTTGAGCTGCCTTTTCATGCCGATCCCGGGATGAAGCCTGTCAAGCTGAGTCTGAATCTGGTCCTTCAGGGCAAAGGCAAAGTGATTGTGAGTCAGCCTCGATTCGTGAATGTCCCTGATTCGGCTGCAGCATGGTGGACCAACCAGCAATCCGGAATCGTTGGTGGAATTGTGGGGAGTCTCCTCGGTGTGATCGGGGGGCTGATCGGTTGGTCCGCAAGTTGGGGAAAATCACGGAAGCTCACGATGGGCCTGTGCGCTTCTGGAATCGCGATCGGATGCGTTTCCCTGGCAGCGGGAGCCATCGCTTCGGTTCTGCAACAACCGTTTCACGTATATTACCCGTTGCTCTTAGCGGGGATCATCAGCATTTGTGTGATTGGCGCCAATCTGCGAACCATTTCTCAACGGTTTCAGGCGGACGAATTTCGACGGATGCAAGCCATTGACGTGGCCTGACGGTCGAGGTGGGTTTCCGGCGACTGGCGTTCTAAAACGGCGTTGGCTATCTTCTTTGAATGTTTACGTCGCTCTCGTGACGTACTTAAACCGTTAGACTTTTCGTTGTGCGAGGATTGTCGTCGGGTCGCGATTTTTCTAATGTCTCCTCAATGCAATTTGAGGAGACCGGCGTCTGGATAATGCATCTCGCTGGGCGAAGTTCATAAAAGGTGATTTGGAATCATGTTGACGAAAAAGCCTCAGGCCATATCCGGTGTCAGTCCTGATCACGAGACCGTGATTGAAGAACTGTATCCTTCGATCGCGATTACTCCCGTCGGCGACTTTATCAATCGCCTCCTCGGCTCAATTCCGAACAGGGTCTGGGGACTGAAAGTTTCGAACCTTTTGTTCGGTCTGCTCGTCGCACCCATGGCGGCAACTGTTTATCTCTGGATGAAAGTTTTTGGCTCGAAGTACGTGGTGACGAATCGTGTTGTAAAACGAGTCGACTCCGTGGGCTTTCGGCAGCGTGAATCCGTACCTCTCTCCCAAATCGTGACAGCAACTGTTGATCCAGATTCCCGCATGGAATTCTACCAGACGGGTGACGTTCGTTTGTCTGGAGCCGGCGGCCAGTCATTGCTGCTTCTTCGAGGCGTGCCACGTCCCGAACGTTTCTGTCAGGTGATTCAAGAGGCCAGCGACGCGAAGCGTCTCGTGGCAAACTCTTTAGCGCAAATCAAAGCCAGACATTAATTTGCGCTGGTGATTCAAGTCGCTTTGACAGGGCGGTCGCGCCACTTCTCGGCATACAGAGTGCGTCCTCTGGTGAATTTGTATTGAGTGTGCGAGGCAAAGTTATGGAAAACTTTGCCGGTTGTATCACTTTTTCCAAAAGTTCTCATTGTTACGAGCCGATAAAGTGTGCAAGGGAAGACTGCGCGTCGGGCGACCGAATACAGTTTTCCTCGCGATATTGGCTGTTTGAGAACATGGCGACTTGACATTAAGTCTTTTTTGGGAATACAGTTGAGTCTTATCAGCACCATCGAATACTGTTCGATCGCTCAAGGTCGGCATTCTTCGGGAGACTCATGTCGTGACCAAAAAAGAAATCGTCAAAGAGATCTCAGAAGCCCTGGGAATGACACAGCTCAAGACGAAAGAGATCGTCCAAAAGACTTTCGACGCGATCGTTAAAACGCTCGTTGAAGACGGGCGGATTGAGTTGCGAAATTTTGGGGTTTTTGAAGTTAAGAAGCGAGCGGCTCGGAAGGCACGGAATCCTCGAACGGGGGACAAAGTTTTTGTCCCGGAAAAGTTCGTGGTGACGTTCAAGCCGGGCAAAGAAATGGAAGAAAAAGTCCGTCTGTTAGAAATGGAAGCCGCCGCAAAAGCGGCCAGTCAAAATGCAGAACTCCAGCAACACGTTGATCATCAACATGTTGCTGCTGAACACCACCCGCATGCTGACCATCACCAGCATAACAGGTTACCAGAACACAAAACTAACCCAACTGACGTTCATTCCAGTTTACCCGAATGACTTCGACACTGATGCAGTGGCCGTCGTTCAATAACCGGTGTGATGTCGGAAGGATCGAAAAATCACGAAGACATCAACCCAGTGGAATGATCACTGGGCGGGTTTAGGATGTATCGATCACAGGTCGACCTGAAGACTGTGAACGATAGTGTCGCTAAGGGATTGAGCGAACAAGACCGTCTTTTGGCGGTTGGCACGGAGGCCATCATGCGAAATCGACTGTACATTACGTTGTTGCTGCTGGCATGCAGTTTAGGGCAGGTCGGATGCATCGTGCCAATCTGGTCGTCTTCGCCGGATACCCGGGCCCGACAGCTCATTTACCAATCAGAAAACTATCGTCATATTCCAGAAATCTGGGAACGGATCTGGTTTCTGGATGGGCCTGACCCGATGACCCCTTATCGTACGCATGGTGGCGTCATTTGACGTACCTGCTGCGTGCCCCTGTTATGACAGGGGCGAAGCCTTATCGGCGTAGAACGATAAGGCTAGTGGGGATCGTTCACATGGGATCGTTTGACCCGTCAGCGAAACCTGGCTCGCGATTAAAGGCGAAATCGTCTTTGGTCATCCCATGTGAATGTTGCGTCGATGAGTTGCCGGATAAGATAATCAGTCGACGACTGCGCGATTGCAGGCGGCCAATGCCAGTGGGGCACGATTGGCGTCAAACAAATGTGCATCGTGACTGAGAGAACTTCTTCGTGCCGAGTCTTGACGTTTACCTCAATCGACTTCACCTCAAAAACCCAATTCTGGTTGCGTCTGGAACATTCGGGTACGCCCGGGAAATGGTCGCGTACGCCGATTTTTCTCAGTTGGGCGGGATCATCCCGAAAACGGTCACGCCCTTACCACGTCCAGGAAACCCCCCGCCGAGAACCGTTGAAACAACCTCGGGTCTTCTGAACTCGATTGGATTAGATAACGACGGGCTCGACGCATTCATTTCCAAACACCTGACCGGCCTGCTAGGTCTGGGGACGTCGATCATCGCGAATATTGCCGGTAAGAATACGAGCGAATTCGTCGAAATGGCGCGTAAACTCAATGCCTATCCCGAATTGGCGGGACTGGAACTGAACATCTCTTGCCCGAACGTAACGGGTGGCGTGGACTACGGAACAAATCCGAAGATGGCGGCTGAGGTCGTTTCTGCGGTGCGAAATGCGTGTGAACTTCCGGTCATCGCCAAGCTCACTCCTAACGTCACCAGCGTCGTTGAGATCGCCATTGCGGCCAGTGAAGCCGGGGCTGATGCGCTGTCGCTTGTTAATACGTTTCAAGGGTTGGCGGTAGACTGGCGGAAACGAAAACCGATCCTGGGAAACGGGATTGGAGGCCTGAGCGGACCTGCAATAAAACCCCTTGCGCTGCGAATCGTCTGGCAGGTTGCACAAGCCATCAAAACTCCGATCATCGGAATCGGCGGAATTCAGTCGATTGATGATGTGATGGATTTTCTCGTCTGTGGTGCATCAGCGGTTCAGGTCGGAACAGCCAACTTTTACAACCCGACCCTTGCGACAAATCTGGTCGCTGAACTCGAGTCGATTATCGAGCTGGAAGGCTGCGAATCGGTTCGAGATCTGGTTGGTACAATCCAGCCGTCAACTGTGGCAAAAATGGCGGCAGCTGCGGCTTGCGGTACGCCATGAGCTCCGGCAGGGTTTTCACTAGTCGACCCGGAAGGGGCCTGCCGTCATCTCCTCGCTTGTGCGTCGGGCGTGTGTTTCAGTCGCTCCTGCTCTGCAAATGCGAGTCCCCATGGCTACAATGCTCCGGCATAAGATTTTACTTCGATCGAACGACTACGCTGTGGAAATCCGTCACGCATGACAGACATCAGTGCACAACGAAAAAGTGATTTCACCGGACTCACGCCGACCGAAGTCGCTCCGAAGACATCGGAATCGCGTGTTGGCAGTGGAATCGATTACGAACGATTTCTCGACTGCGTTCATTGCGGACTTTGTACCGCGTCCTGTCCGACGTATCTGGAAACGGGTAATGAAAACGACAGTCCACGAGGTCGTATCTATCTGATGCGAGCGGTCACCGACGGTCGCCTTGAGTTAACGGAAACGGTCAAGGGGCATCTGGATCTTTGTCTCGATTGTCGCAGTTGCGAAACGGCATGTCCTTCGGGGGTTCAATATGGCCGACTGATTGAACCCTTTCGGGTCGAGATGCAGCAGAAGTCGAAAGAGTCCAAAGGGGGACTGCGCCAGGACTGGTTTCAAAAGTGGATTCTTTACGGTTTGTTTCCCTATCCGAATCGACTTCGTTGGGCACTCGCCCCTGCGAAGCTGATGCAAACTTTAAAACTTGACCAGTTCGCCGAGCGGATTGGGCTGACAAAGCTGCTTCCGGAACGACTTCGCCGCATGCAGCGACTGCTGCCACCCTTAAAGTCTCGCGAACCACAACTTCCCGAGTTCTTGCCTGCAATCGGTCCCAAGCGAGCTCGGGTCGCCTTGTTCACTGGTTGTGTCGCTGACGCCATGTTTCATCACGTCAACTGGGCGACCGCGCGAGTCTTACAGGCAAACGGTTGCGATGTCATTATTCCCCGCAATCAGGCGTGTTGTGGTGCCATTCACTATCACAGCGGGGCTGGCGGTCCCGCTTTAGAACTGGCTCGAACAAATGCCGATGCCTTTTCTGCCAATGACGTCGACGCGGTCATCGTCAATGTTGCGGGTTGTGGATCAATGCTCAAGGACTATGGACATATCGCGTCTGAACTCGCTTCGGAAGACAAACGAACATCGGCGACTTTGAACAAATTCGCGGGAAAGGTGAAAGACGTTTCTGAGTTTCTTGTCGCACTGGGACCAGTGGCCCCAAAGGGTGAAGTCCGTTTGAAAGCGACATATCACGATGCATGTCATCTGTGTCACGCACAAAAAATTCGTGAGCAACCACGAGATCTGCTGGCCCTTGTTCCAGGGCTGGAACTCGTTCCTCTGGCTGAGTCAGAAATCTGTTGCGGAGCGGCCGGTAGCTACAACCTGACGGAAGGGGAAATGGCTGACCAGTTAGCCAATCGAAAACTCAAAAATATTCTGGCAACCGGTGCTGAGTCGGTCATCATGGGTAATGCGGGTTGCTCCTTGCAGATTCAGGCGGCTCTCCGTCAGTCGGGAAGCCCCATTTGGGTTGCACATCCAATGGAAATTCTTGACCTCAGCTATTCTGGCCGCGACTGGCAAACCGCCAGATGATCAGCATGGAATCGTCAGAAAAACCACCAGTCGTCGTTAAGCTGGGAAGGATGTCTACGACCTTTCTGAGTACAACGATTATTCTGAAAAACGTGGGTCAGGCCGCCGATGCTATCTAGCGGTCGAATCGACGGAATTATGAACTTTGTTTCCATGCGAGCTGATAAAATGGCTGACCCAAATATCATGTTGACGATCGACAATATCGCACATGAAGTGCTGATGTGGATTGGATTTGGCACGGTCGTCGGCCTGTCAGCAAAAGGTCTAATGCCAGGACGCGATCCTGGAGGTGCCATCGGAACGATGTTGATGGGGATTGTCGGAAGCTTAATCGGTTGCAGCGTCTTATTGCTGTTTGACACGAGCTTCAAGATTACGCCGATCAGTCCGATTGGATTCGTTGCGGGAACCGCCGGTGCATTTTTGCTGCTTTTCTTCTTCAGGCTTCTGTCGAATTCCTATGTCGTGGAAGCTGTTGACGGACGGGTCACTGGCACGCCGGGCACGACAGTGACATCGTATTATCGCCGCAGAAATCGGCGTGCGGCTTAATCTCGTCAGCGTAACCACGTACAAAGATCAGTCAGCGAGGGACCTGTTTTGATGTCCCTCGCTGGTGCGTCGTGATCGCGACCAGGGCTATTGCGTGGAAACGATCGGTTCGAGCTTTCCGTCGGCGGTCCTGCGGTAAACGGCCTTTGTGTGCGGGTCGACGATCAGCAACTCCCCCTTCCACCAGGCCAACCCGACGGGATTTTTCAGCGGCTCACCCGCGATGAACGCCTCAGGCTTTTCCCCTTGCTTAATCTTCCAGATCGTTTTTGCATAACCGTCGGCGACAAATGCTTCCCCTTGCTTGCCGAGGACGATGTGGTGCTGGAACTGAAACGGACGCCCTTCGATGATCACGTCGCGTTGCTTGCCATCTGGCGATAACCTGATGACGGCGTCCTTGCCGTGCGACACGATCCAGAGCTTTCCCTCCTCGTCAATTGTCATCCCGCGTGGAGCGGTCACTTCCGCGATGATTTCCGCGACTCCCCCTGCGGCGGGAATTTTCACGATTCGTTGAATTTCAATATCGCCCGCATAGATCGAACCATCTTTCGCGACGGCCAACGACATCGGAATTCCAACTCCCCCTTTTGTCAGTGGCTGAGGCTGATTGGCATCGTCGAAGCGGTAAATCTCACGAGTACTCGAATCGCCCGCAAGTAACTTTCCCTGGTGATCAATTGCCAGGCAACGCACAGCATTCAAGGGGGTTCGAAACTTTTTCGAACCCTGGAAATAAATCGACCATTTTCCATCGGCATACTTCCAGACACCGGGAAGATCGCGGTCGGCGATATAGATTGTGCCATCTTCTGTAACGGCGGCCGCCAACGGATAAAGCATTCCGTCGGCCGCTTGACTGCACTGCGTCATGCCACACAACAGAACGCATCCGATAAGCCAGGCCGACAGGAAAGAACGTATCATGGACATTATGACGAAATCCGAAATCAATACAGAAATAGAAACCGGGCAAGCGGTGATTATAGCGATTGTGATTGTCCTGATGCCATTCGGCTGGGACATTCTTGCGTATTTCACTTCTGAACTGTTGATTCCAAATCGTGATTAAATCAGAGTGTTTTCATTTGGGTTAGTTCGGCGAAAAAAAGAAGCCTGTCAATTCATGTCAAATGAAAACTCCCTCACCGGTTTGCCGCCACGAATTGTTGTCGTGGGATCGATCAACATGGATCTTGTCGCTCGGATGGATCGATTGCCGAAACCCGGAGAAACGGTCTCAGGCGAAACGTTCCAAACGATTTCCGGTGGCAAAGGGGCCAATCAGGCTGTCGCTGCGGCTCGGTTAGGTGCCCGCGTTTCAATGATTGGACGAATTGGTGACGATTCGTTCGGGGTCATTTTGCGAAAGAACTTGAACTCCGCAGGTGTTGATACGATTCATGTTTTAGAGACCTCCGGGGTTTCAAGTGGTGTCGCACTGATCGGTGTTGAGCAATCCGGAGCAAATGCAATCACCGTTGTCCCCGCCGCGAACGGCCGATTAACGCCAGATGATGTGCAATCTTGTCGGGAACTGATCGCAACGGCGAACGCATTAGTTGTCCAGCTCGAGACGCCAATCGAGACTGTGGCTGCGGCGATTCAAATTGCAAAACAACATGGTGTTTTGACCGTTCTCGATCCAGCACCGGCACCAAAAAAGCCATTGCCCCGAGAACTCATGACGGTCGATATCCTCAGTCCGAACCAGTCGGAAGCCGAGGCACTGACTGGTATTCCCGTTGTTGATTGGGAAACCGCTTTACAGGCCGCGCAAGCGATGAAAAAGCTGGGAGCGAACGCGGTCGTTCTGAAAATGGGAGAATTTGGCGCACTGGTTTGCGATCGAGATGGTTCGATCCATCAGGTTGCTGCCTGCAAAGTGGAAGTCGTTGACACCACCGCTGCAGGGGATGCATTTACGGCAGCACTCGCCGTCGCCTTATGCAAAGGTCAATCGCTGAAGGATGCAGCTCATTTTGGATCGCTCGCAGGGACTTTGGCTTGCACGAAATTTGGTGCTCAACCGGCGATGCCAACCAGCGACGAACTGACGGCATGGGCGGCTTCGCATTCGGCAACGCAACACTGACGACGTCCAGTTCGCTCACTGAAAAGCCCCTCGTTGCCCGATGACAAGGTGGTCAGACGATGGTCATTTTGTGGGAAGTCCCAGGCGCTCCATCAGTCGATACAGCTTACGTCGGTGAACCCCAAGCATTCGGGCCGCTTGAGATTTGTTTCCCTGGCATTTCTGCAGGACGTCGAGGACGTGTGTCCGTTCGATCGTTTCCAGATTTGTGTCCCCTTGAACGGCGAATGAGGATTCGGCAGCGTCGGTCGAATTCACAATTTCCGCTGGGAGATCATCAATGGTCACAATGTTTCCCTCCGCGAGTATTGTGGCTCGTTCGAGGATGTTCTTCAGTTGTCGTACGTTTCCCTGCCAGCGATATCGAGTGAGCAGCGCTTCCGCGTCCGCGTCGATACCCCATTCATGGGGCAGAAAGTAACGGATCAATAACGGGATATCCGTTGAGTGATCCCGGAGTGAAGGTAAGGTGATTGACATCACATTAATCCGGTAAAGGAGATCTTCACGAAAGCGCTGCTCGCGAACTTCTTTCACCAGATCGCGATTTGTTGCCGCGATGATGCGGACGTCAACGCGACGTTCCTGTGACGCCCCGACCCGTCGAAGCGACCCGTCCTCAAGGACCCGCAACAGTTTCGGTTGCAGGCTTGGCGGAAGTTCGCCAATTTCATCGATGAACAATGTCCCTTGATCGGCAATCTCGAAAAGACCAGGTCGTGACTTCACGGCCCCTGTAAAAGCCCCTTTCTCGTGTCCAAACAATTCGCTCTCGACCAGTTGTTCTGGCAAGGCGGCACAGTTCACCGTCACAAACGGTTGGTCGACTCGCCGACTCACCCGCTGTATCGCGAGTGCTGTCAGTTCTTTGCCCGTTCCTGTTTCACCCTGAATCAGAACGGGAGCGTCCGTGGGGCCAACCCGGGAAATCAAGCGGTAGACTTCTCGCATCTGCGGTGATTCGCCAATCAGAACTGGCGTCGGGCGATTTCGTTCGGCGACCGTCTTCCAGCGCAGTCCATCACGTCGCAAACGCCCCCGCTCGGCCGCTTTGACACACCGTTCTTCGAGCGCGGCCAGAGGAAACGGTTTTGAAAGATAGTCGCAGGCCCCGCGTTTCATCGCCTCGACCGCTGTCTCGACGGTGGCTTCGCCCGTCAGGATGATTACTTCAATTTCTTCGGATTTATTGCGAAGCTCCTGCAGAAGGTCGATTCCAGAGCTGTCGGGCAAGTTCGCATCAAGAATTGCCACTTCGAATTGTCGCTGTCGAGTTAACTCCAATGCCGATCGACAGTCTGAGGCTTCGGCGACACGGTGACCTTTACGCGCCATCCACTGGGCAGCGATGGCACGGAAATCGTCGTCATCTTCAACAATCAAAAGTTCCATCCCCTGATTGTGACAAATCCGCACAGCTTCCGCACGTGTTGTGACACGGCCGCACACAGAAGGCACACGGTCCAGATTTCGCGCGTGATGCTGGTTTCCGCCAAATTCACGGCTTAAACCACGTCTTTTCATTCAGGATCCCGATTGGCATCCGAATTGCGTTCCGTTTGAGTCAGCAGTGATTTTGCAGTTGAGACGGGTGCGAGCCTGTCTTTCTGGTTTTGAAAAGACAGTCACTGGAAAACTTTGGTATCGGTCTCCTTGGGAGAGTAAAGTGCTTCATCCGGATCGATGGATGTCTCTGTGCGGCGCGCTGGCCATGTTGTGTGTGATCGGTTGTCATCGATCCGAGCCGCCTCAATTTGTAATCAGCGAAACGGCAAAAGACTTGTCTGCCGAACTGCAGCAGGCTGTTCAAGCTGAAATGGTAAAGCAGACCGGAACGTTTCTTAAGCCGAAGATGCTGATTGCCGATGGTGATAGCCATCAGGATCTCGGTCGCGGCCAGGCGGTCTATCAGGAACGTTGCGTCCAGTGTCACGGCGTCAGTGGCGACGGCAATGGGCCTTCTGCAAAATATATGTACCCACGCCCTCGCGACTACCGCAAAGGGATTTTCAAATTCGCCTCGACACCCTACGGCTATCGCCCGCTGCGTGACGACCTGGTTCGTACGATTCGGCAGGGGATTCGTGGTACTTCAATGCCGGGATTCAATCTGCTGCCAGAGGCAGATGTGCAGTCCGTTGTCGACTATGTGCTGACGTTGGGTCGCCGGGGTGAGCTGGAACGGCAGGTTATTGACATGGCCGATTCGGACAGCGCCGTGAATTCCGATGAGGTGAAAAGCGACTTGATTCCTGCGGTGCTGACTCGGTGGTCAGAAGCAGAGGCTGCTGAAGTTCTTCCCGCGTCGCCACAGCCACGATTTACTCCGGAGTTTGTTGAGCGGGGCAAGAAGGCGTTTTTGACACGTGGCTGCTCAAAGTGCCATGGTGAGGATGGACGAGGTCAGACGGCCGACAATCGCGGAGCCGATGCCTGGGGCTTTCAGACGCGAGCGGCGGACTTGACGTCTGGGATGTTGCACGGCGGTAACCGGCCCATCGACATCTATCGCCGGATTTACAACGGAATCAACGGTACTCCGATGCCCAGTTTCGCGAATGTTTTGAAAGAAGAACCAGAAACGGTCTGGGATCTGGTGGCCTACGTACTGTCGCTGACGGACAAGCGGCGTCGCGGGGATATTCCGACTCCAGGTGCGATTAAGCCGTATGTCCCGGCGAAGTAGTTGTTCGTAATCTCGTTCATAAGGACTATCTCTGTGACAGTCGACGCTCGCAAGGTTCAGGAACTGGAAGAACTCCGGACTCGGGTCAGGGAGCTTGAAACCCAGGTTGAAGCCGAAAAAACGGCCGGGCAATGGCCACCCAAAGGCTTTTACGCCGAATACTACGCCACAACCGGGTTCATCCTGGGGATGTTCGGTGCGGCACTCAGCCTGCTGGTGAACGTGATCGGTGCCCCGATTGCCAAGAAGAGTCCGCTGGAACTGATTCGGATCTACTTGACCTTCCCGCTTGGTGAGAAGGCTCTGGAACTTGCTTCGGGTGTCAAGGATGTTTACGTCATCGGTGACGGAGTGATTCTCGCCATCGGTTGCTGTCTGTACCTTGGGACAGGCATGGTCCTGGGGATACCGTTCTTTGTCTCGCTGGTCTGGCTGACCGAAGGTAAGTCGGTCATCTATCGACTGTTCATCGCCACGATCCTGGCGACGCTGCTTTGGGCCATTAACTTCTGGGGAATTCTGTCCTGGTTACAGCCATTACTGTTTGGCGGAAACTGGATCACGAATCCTGAATACTTGCCGAGCTGGGTTGCATTGGTGACACACCTCGTTTTCGGATGGACCTTGGCACTGCTTTATCCCTGGGCCAAATTCCAGGCGTACACACAACCAACCAGCCAGGAATCATAACGAGCGACTTCAGGAAAGCCTGGCAAACAGGATTGTCATGATCGTTCGAACTGAATTCATGGAAATGAAACGACTATCAGGAATTTTCGTATGAGTGCTGGAACAAATGTTGTCACTGCTGATCGTAATTTCCCCAAGCATCAGGATCTGGTGGAAGAGCGGCTGGTGCTCTGGTACTTCGTTGCGGCGTTGACATTCATGACAGTGTCGATGTTAGCAGGGACATTGATGGGGCTGCAGCTGATTCGACATAATCCGCTTCCGGCGATTGAAATCCTTTCGCCGGGCCGCTGGCGAATGATTCATACAAACGCGATCGCCTATGGATTTCTCGCGAACGCGTTTCTGGGAATCATGCACTGGGTCATACCGAGATTGACTTTGCGTCCCTGCCTCAATCGTCAGCTCTCGTACCTGATTTTTGCTGCCTGGCAATTTGTTGTGCTGGCCACAGCAGTCGGGCTCATCTTCGGTCAAGCCCAGGGTCTGGAATGGGGTGAAACGCCAGTCTGGATCGATCCTGTTGCTCAGCTGGGACTCTTGCTTGTCGCCATTAATTTCGGAGCCCCGATTTTACAGACGCGTGGCCCGATGTACGTCACGCTGTGGTACTACCTGGCAGCACTGGTCTGGACGTTTCTGACCTATGCGATGGGCAATTTCGTGCCAGAGTACTTTGTCTGCGGGTCCAGCGCCGGGGCCGTCGGAGGACTGTTCATTCACGACCTGGTCGGTCTGTTTGTAACGCCGCTGGGCTGGGGAATGATGTACTACTTCGTACCGATCCTGTTGAAGCGACCGATGTGGAGTCACGGTCTTTCGCTTGTCGGATTCTGGGGTCTGGCGTTCTTTTATCCGCTGCAAGGGATTCACCACTTTCTCTACACGCCAATCCCGATGTTCCTGCAGTACGGTGCGGTGCTTTCCACGATCGCTCTGGAACTGGTCGTTGTGACCGTGATCATCAACTTTGTCGGGACGCTGTACGGTACCGGCGGACTGGTGGTCACCAATCTTCCACTGCGATATTTCTACACCGGGATCCTGTTCTACTTCCTGACCTGTCTGCAGTGTGCGCTGCAGGTGACAATGACGTTCCAGGCACTGATCCACTTTACGGACTGGGTCGTGGGTCACGCTCATATGGTGATGTTCGGTGTCTTCAGCATGTGGCAACTTGGTGTCATGACCTATCTGGTTCCCCGGATTCTCAAAACCGAATGGTACAGCACGAAATGGTGTGAATGGCATTACTGGGCCTCTGCAGGCGGGTTGTTGGTCATGTCTGGTGACCTGATTCTGGGTGGCTTGTTCCAGGGTTGGTCGTGGGCCGCCTTGCAACCCTGGGATGCGTCGATTCGACTTTCGCTTCCTTTCTGGTCAGTTCGTCTGGTCGCGGGACTGGTGATTTTTGCCGCCCAGTTATTGTTCCTTTTGAATTTCTATCTCACCTGGCGCAACGCTCCGCGATCGACTTCGGTCACGGAACCTGCTTCAGGACTGGCCACGGCGTGACGGAACGTCCGTGCCAGGATTGATTCGAACCTTAAGTAAACCAAGCATGCGATCCGGGGCGCTTCGGCACTCGGTAAATTGAACCGCGATCGTTCAGTCAGTGACGGCGGAATAATTCGGAAACAGACCCCGTAAAGTTCGCCTTGACCGCTTATCCTGAAGGGCAGATTTCATGTTCGAACGTAAGTCCGGCATCATCTTGATTGCAGGCATCGGCTTTTTCGCCTTGGCTTTTCTTTCGAATGCCGTTGTTCCGGTGTTGATGTATCAGCACATGCCGGAAAAGTCGGTTAAAGAACTGATCAACGGCAATTTGCGTTATCAGTTCGAAGATCTCGCTCAGCGATTCCCGGAAGCCTTTGAGAAAGCCTATGGCCAGCCGCCAGCCGATCCCGAACAAGCCAGCACCTGGTACAACGATCATTGCGAAAGCGCTTTAAAGCTGGGTCATCAGATCTATGTGGGAGAAGGGTGCTGGCACTGCCATAGCCAGTTCGTCCGGCCGGTTTCGAACGAAGATCGTCGGTGGGGACCCGTATCCAAATCATGGGAATACCAGAACGAACTTCAACGCCCGGTGATGTTTGGTACGCGACGCGTCGGACCTGACCTCTGCCGAGAGGGGGGACGGCGATCCAGCGACTGGCAGGCGGTGCACTTCTTCAATCCAGAAGCACTCTCGGTTGGATCACCCATGCCGCGATATCCATGGCTGTTCGATGGTGCTCCGGATAAACCAACGATCCGTGGCCTGGCGCTGCTCACCTATATTCAATGGCTCGGCTCATGGCACGAGACGTATCCTTACTATGAAGACTACATCCCTGTTCCTATCAAAACCGCTTCGAAAACGGAGTAACTGATCATGTCAGAGCAACGCCAGCCTTATCGTACGCATTGGCTGACCTGGTTCTTTTCCGCAATGGTTCTGATCCCGACAATCCTGGGGTTTGCAAACAAATTTCTGGATCTGGTCCTGGTCGTTCAAGGGGACGAAGACGGCGCTTTTGCCGTCACGCCAATTTGTAATTACTTGTTCGCTACGGCAGGATTCCTTTGCCTGTTTGTCTGGACGGCCACTCAAGGAGCCTTTCAAAATCTTGATGGTCCCAGTCACACGATGATGGAAAATGAAAAGCGATTGGATTCTCAGCCGTAAGTGAAGTCCATACCCGTCTGTGAGATCCGCTTAGGTCCGGCGGCAAGCCGCATATTCCAATAACATATTCGCTCGATTCGGAATGAGATTCGATGGAGACAATGTAGATGAACTCGACACCGGAATCCGCCTCGCCGGAACAAGAATCACGTTTCCATACCTACGCCAGTCACGTCATTCCGTGGTACGTCCGCCTGATCTGGCTGTTCTTCTGGGTGTTTGCCATCGGATACGTCGTTGCTTACTTCCTGCCCGCTATTCAAACTGAGCTGTTGACGCCTCCATGAAATCAGTGAAACCGATAACTGATGTCGCGACCGATGCAGCAACCTGTGACTACTGCGGGTTACCGTTGTCTGGATCGGCATTGCAGGACGAACCCTCGTACTGCTGTTTCGGTTGTCGTTTTGCAGCGGGAATTTCTTCCCAGCCGGATACGTCGACGAACCCCATGGGTCCGGCAACAGCCTTAGGTTTCTCGGTTTTTTTCACGATGAACGTCGTCATGCTGACGATGTCGTTGTGGAGTTACGCCGCCCAGCCTCAAACCCCCTTTGAAGAGGCTTTAGGGGCATTTTTGCGATACGGCGCCATGGCCTTTTCGCTTCCAGTGCTATTGCTGCTTGGACGACCGCTCGTCAGTCACGCCATCACCGGCCTGCGACGAGGTCTGTTCACAACCGATCTCCTTTTGGCGACCGGTGTGATCGCAGCCTTCGCCGTATCGATCGTCAGCACCTTGCGGGGGGGCGGTCACGTCTATTACGAAGTGGGTTGCGTCATTCTTGTCCTGGTGACGATTGGCAGATGGCTGGAAGCGGCAGGCCGGTCTCAAGCCTCGACCGCGCTGGATCAACTCGAACGACTGGTTCCCGAGACCGTGCGCCGGCGAGAAGCTGGCGTCGATGTCGTCACGCCGAGGCAGCAGGTGTCTGTCGGGAATCACCTGCATGTCATTGCGGGCGAGCGAATTCCTGTCGACGGACGAGTCGTCAACGGACATGGGGTCGTGGATGAACAATTCTTTACCGGTGAAAGTACTCCTGTCGAAAAGCGAGCGGGCGATCTCTTGCTGGGTGGTAGTTTAAACCTTGACGGCGATTTAATCATTGAAGTGACAGCCCCACCCAATGCAGGGGCTTTGGGGCGGCTGGTCAATGCCGTTCGTGCTGCTCGTTTGTCAAAGGGGCATTATCAACAACTGAGCGATGCCTGGTCGCAATGCGTATTTCCCATTATTTCTGTCATCGCGTTTGCCGCGTTGATCTTCCATGGTCTGCGAGTTGACTGGGACTACGGCCTGCTGACCGCATTATCAGTTGTGTTGATTGCCTGCCCTTGTGCGCTGGCTTTAGCGACCCCGTTAGCGGTGTGGGCGGCACTCGGAACGGCTGCGAAGAAAGGGGTCCTCGTTCGCAGCGGATCGGCATTAGAAACGCTGGCAGGGATTCGGGCGATACGCTGGGACAAAACCGGGACACTGACAACGGGCAAGCCCAGCGTGTTAAAGTTCGTTTGTGAAGATGCTGCTTACCGCGCATCGATCGAACAGATTGCTGCGTCGATCACCGAGGCGTCCGATCATGTCTTTTCCCTGGCGATTGGCGAGTTCCTGTTGGGGGTCGAGCCACTTGATTCTTCCCTTAATGTGCAGACAGTCCCGGGGCGAGGTCTTCGCACAACACTGGATGACGGCCAAGTCGCGCTGCTCGGGGCGATTCGCTGGATGGACGATTGTGGACTGGCCTGGGGACCGAATCTGTCACGTGTGATTCGTGATCCGGCGACTGCCGAATGTCCGATGACGGCAATCGGGTACAACGGGCGAGTCCAGGGCTTGTTTCTGTTGGAAGAAACGATTCGTCCGGAAGCCTTTGAAGTGCTGCAGGACTGCCAGAAGCTGGGGCTTGACCAGGCCGTGTTAACGGGTGATCGAGTGGCGAGAGCGGGTGGTCTGGCGAAAACATTCG
Organism: uncultured Schlesneria sp.; assembly: GCA_903899985.1. Lineage (GTDB taxonomy): Bacteria > Planctomycetota > Planctomycetia > Planctomycetales > Planctomycetaceae > Schlesneria. The sequence continues at coordinate 11,176 of CAIULL010000237.1, read as the reverse complement.
GGATTCCCGTTGCCGCAGAACTTTTGCCGCAGGACAAACTCACCGCGATTCGTGCGGCACATGAGCGGTTTGGCAGCGTTGCGATGGTCGGCGATGGCCTGAACGACGCCCCGGCATTAGCGGGATCTGATATCGGTATCGCGCTCGGTTGCGGAGCGGATGTCAGCCGTGATTCCGCTGGCGTTTGCCTGCTTTCCAGCGACTTACGATTGATCCCATGGACCTATGAGTTTTCCAGGCTGACGGTAAGAACGATCCGGACAAATCTTGCTTGGTCGTTTGGTTACAACAGTATTGGTGTCATCCTGGCGGCCTGCGGGCAGCTGCATCCTGCGGTCGCGGCGGTCTTGATGGTCGTCAGCAGCCTGATGGTGCTGGGTAACTCGCTTCGCTTGTCAGCCGATGGGCCGTTCGCGCCGAGGGAAATGTATGACGCTGACGGTTCCGACTCGCATCTCCAGGCGACTTTGAATGCCACGACCCCGGACGAGGCGAGATCATGACACCTTTATGGTTAACGATGCTGGGTGGTCTGTTGGGGTCGTCTCACTGTGTGGGAATGTGCGGAGGTTTTGCGGCGATCGTCGGACTTCGCACGGGGTCACTTGCTGGAAATCTGCGTGCTCAGCTGATCTACAGCGCCGGTCGTTTAATGAGTTACGCAACCCTTGGCGCAATCGCCGGTTTCGCGGGACAGCGACTTTCCGATTCCCTTCCCAAAATGATTAATGTCCCGGCGGTCTTGTGTCTTGCTGCCGGATTGTTTCTTGTCCGAGAAGGACTTTTGGCGACGGGCTTGTTTGCGCGACGGATCACAGGATCGTCAACCACAGGTTGCCTTCTCGGTCCCTTGTTTTCGACGATATTGAAGACGCCCGGAGCGCGCAATACGTTTGCTGCGGGAATAATCACGGGGCTGTTACCCTGCGGACTGGTCTATGCGTTCGTCTCGCTGGCCGCAAGTTCCGGTGACTTGCTGCTCGGCGCCAGTACAATGCTGGCATTCGGATTGGGAACAGTTCCCTTAATGGTTGTCACGGGATGTGGAGCGGCGCTGCTCAGTTGGACGGCGCGCCAGCGACTGTGGCAGGTCGCAGCCTGGTCCGTCGTGATGACGGGACTGCTGACGGTCGGCCGTGGTGTCGGATTCCTGCAGTTGCAAACCGAACCACAAGCCGTTTCGTGCCCCTTCTGCAAAGAAACGTCATTGAAGCCTCCGGTGTTACTTCGAGGCGAGTCGTCCCCGACCGTCGACTTGACCGTCCAACCGGTCGCAAATATCAATCAGAACCCTCAACCATAATTTGCGATGTTGTCCATTATGAAGCCACTAGAAACAGAGGTCGCGCCTTCGGAAGTTCCATCATCGGAACACGTGACTGTTGCGCAGAAAACCTCGCCGAAAGGGACTTTCTGGAGTCGTTACAACACGCTTATCAACTTTTGGCTCGACGTTCTGCTGCTGATCCTGTTTATGATTCAAGCGTGGATGTTCGCCGTGCTTCGCGTTGTTTTTCCGCGTGGTGCCGGATCGGACTGGAAAATCTGGGGCGCAACGCCGCTCGACTGGTCGGAAGCCTTGTTTACAACCTATTGTATCTTTGCGGCGGCCGTCGTTGTGCACGTGATGTTTCACTGGCAGTGGATCTGCGCGGTTGTGGCGACCCGTATTTTTCATCGCAAGCCAGGTAAAGACGATGGTTCGCATACGCTGATCGGTGTCGGCGTACTGGTATTCCTCGTCCACCTGCTCGTGATCGGCATTTTAGCCACAAAGGTCGGATTGGTGAATTCGACGTAAGATGGACTTTCGAGCATGACATACAACACCAATCCCCAGGAATTTCTTCCGGATGCACGCTTTCGCCAGGTCGTTGAAGCGTCACCGGCCGGAGTGATCCTGGTCGATGAAACGGGAAAAATTCAACTGATCAATGCGCAAATTGAAAAGTGGTTTGGTTATTCGAGATCTGAAGTGATGGGCCAATTCATCGAGTTTCTGGTTCCCGACAGTATCCGACCGTTACACGTCGAATTGCGAAATCACTATCTGACGGCACCCGATGTACGACAGCTCGGCTCAGGTCGCGACCTTTCTGCTCGCCGGAAAGATGGAACCGAATTCCCCTGCGATATCAGCCTTCATCCGTTGCCTTCAGAACACGGAATGCAAGTCATGGTTCATATTGTCGATATTACGGAACGACGAAGGGTTGAGGCGGAACGTCGACAATTGGAATCGCATAAGCGACTTCGTTTCATGGTCGATAACCTCCCGGCAGGGGCCGTCAATATCTCGGCCAATTCGATTCAGATGAACCGGGCCACCGAAGAGATCACCGGATACAGTCGCCAGGATCTGGACACGGTCGATCGATGGTTTGACGTCCTTTTCCAACAGCGGGCATCCAAGGTCCGCGAACAATACCTGATCGATCGGGAAGCGAATTTTCCGCAAACTCGCACCTGGGAATTAATCCGTCGCAACGGTCAATCGCGCTGGGTGGAACTGACCGCCTTTCGTGATGGTTCCGATGAAGTCTGGCTGCTGCACGATGTGACGGATCAAATGCGGGCGCAACAGCAGGTTGTGCAAGCCGAGCGTCTGGCCGCGATTGGCCAGATGATGACCGCCTTGGCGCATGAAAGCCGTAACGCGCTGCAACGAGCACAAGCCTGCCTCGAAATGCTCGAACTGGATCTGGAAGACCGGCCCGAGCTTTTGAACCTGGCCCGGCGTTCTCAAGTCGCCGTGGATGAATTGCAGCGACTTTATGAAGAGGTACGCGGTTACGCAGCGCCGCTGGTCCTGGAAATTCGCGAATGGAATTTACAGACGATCTGTGAGGAAGTCTGGGAACATTTGAAAACATCCCGCAGCCAGAAGCAGATTGAATTCACCATCGATCCGGCGCAAGTTTCGCCGGTCCGTCACATCGACCGACACCGTTTTGGCCAGGTCCTGCGAAACATTTTTGAAAACTCCATTTCTGTCCTCCCCACATCGGGCGGTAAAATCAACATCGAGTTCGGCGGGGAGACAGGTGCTGCCACGCCCGGATTGACAATCGCGATCCGCGACAACGGACCAGGCCTGAACCCCGAACAACGGGCTCGTATTTTCGAACCTTTTTATACGACAAAATCACGCGGAACAGGATTGGGAATGGCCATTGCCAGGCGGATTATGGAAGCCCACGGTGGAGAAATTCACGTTGGTAACACAGAGCACGGTACCGAGATTGTTTTGCTTCTGCCGAATGAGGAGCGCCGGTGAAACAACATTAAAAACCTAATGAATTCCGGGGCAAGCAAGCTTCCGACTGTTTGCCCGAAGGGATGTCTTGTGTCGAAAAAGTCTCTACGAATCGTGATTGCTGATGACGAAGTCGACATGCGCGACTACTTGCAGAAAGTGTTGCCGCGCTGGGGGCATCTTGTTGTCGGTGTCGCGGAAAACGGGACTCAACTGGCCTGCGAGTGCCGAAAGACCAAGCCCGATCTGGTGATTACCGATCTGAAAATGCCAAACGGAGACGGAGTCACGGCGATCAAAGACATCTGGCAGGAACAACAGATCCCGGTGATCGTCATTTCAGCCTATCCGCAAGACATCCCCGAGTGGCTGACGGGACACCCATTGCTCGCCTCAGTCTTGATCAAACCGATCAAGACCGCTGATCTCGAGCCGATCGTTTCACGTATTGCGACGTCGAATCATCAGTAACTAGCCGCTTTGTGAAACATCCCCCTGGTTGCCGGCGGCGTCATCTTGCGGGCGAAGTGGTGGTGTTGCGGTCGCCGCAAATGTTCCGGGCTTCAGTTGCGGGCCGGTCTTGTACTGGTCAAGGATCGCTTGCAACTGATTTGCATCGATCACTTCTTTCTCCAGCAGTTCCCGAGTGATATGTTCCATCACATTTCGACGCGACATCAACACTTCATGAGCGGTCTCGTACGCAGCATCGATGATCCGGCGAACTTCGAGGTCGATTTCCCGGATCGTTTCCTCGCTGTGGGAATGATCGGCAGGTGCGCTGCTTCCACCCAGGAATGGACTATTGCGAGATTCGCTGTAGTGAACGCGGCCAAGTTTCGCACTCATCCCAAACTCGGTAATCATCCGGCGTGCGAAGTCGGTCGCACGCTGAAGATCGTTGGATGCACCGGTTGAGTTCTCGTTGTAGATGATTTCTTCGGCGGCAATCCCACCAAGCAGCACACAAATCCGGTTCTGGAGTTCTGTCTTGGTAATCAGCTGTCGATCGTCTTCCGGACGCTGTAGCGTGTAACCCAGGGCACCCAGTCCTCGCGGAATGATCGAGACTTTATGCACGGGATCAACGTGCGGCAGCGAACAAGCCACAAGTGCATGTCCTACTTCGTGCCAGGCCACGCGCTGTTTCACTTCTTCGGGCATCACGCGCGCGGTCTTTTCCAGTCCCGCGACGACACGGTCAAAGCCCTCTTCGAATTCATCGTTGGAAACGGAGGTCTTGTTCTTTCGTGCCGCCAGCAGCGCCGCTTCGTTGACGAGGTTCGCAAGATCGGCCCCGACAAAACCCGCCGTCAATTTGGCCAGGTGCTTCAGATTGACCCCTTCGTCCATTTTCACCTTGGCGGCGTGAACTTTCAGGATCGCTTCGCGGCCCCGGATGTCAGGTCGATCAACAAGGATATGCCTGTCGAATCGGCCGGGTCGCATCAGAGCCGGATCTAATGTCTCGGGACGATTTGTCGCACCCAGCACGATCACGCTTTGATCGGAACCGAAGCCGTCCATTTCGACCAGTAGCGCGTTTAACGTCTGATCCCGTTCTTCGCCTCCACCTGGCGCCCCGTGGCTGCGAACTTTACCGATCGCGTCCAGTTCGTCGATGAAAATGATGGCAGGTGAACGCTGACCAGCCTGCTGGAACATATCGCGAACGCGAGCCGCACCGACGCCGACAAACAACTCGACAAAGTCCGATCCCGAAAGACTGAAGAACGGAACACCCGCTTCCCCTGCGACCGCTTTTGCCAGCAGCGTCTTCCCGGTACCGGGCGGACCGACCAACAACACCCCGCGAGGAATTCGTCCTCCCAGCGCCTGATATCGCGAGGGATTACGAAGGAAGTCCACGATTTCCCGCAGTTCTTCCACCGCTTCTTCAATTCCTGCGACGTCGTTAAAAGTGATGCCAACGTCTTCCTGAGCAAACAATTTTCCTCGGCTTCGTCCGAATGCAATGGCCGATCCAGGTCCATTCAAACGACGGAACATCACCCAGAAACAACCCAGGCAGATGGCGGTGAAAAGCGTCAGATACATCAGGTCACGATACGGGGAAGGGGGTTCATCGTAACCCCAATCGTCGATGTGTTCCTTACGTAGCAGGTCGTCAAGACGAGCTTTCTCGGCGTCGCTCATACTGCCCACCGAAACGGTATATTGTTCAGGACTGCGCTTGGCGTTCACCAGGTTTTTCGGCTGGTCCTGGAACGTAATCGTGCTGTGTCCACGCCGAAGTTCAAAGACGTTTTCCGCATGCAACGTATGATCTTCAAGTCGTTTGACGAATTCGCTGTATGTCAGCGTCTTCCCACGCCACTTGGCGGAAAAGCCAAACAGAATCGCTCCGATAACCGCGAGGATCATCAGAAACCAGAAAAGATTGCTGGAATTGCCTTTATCAGGTTTTTTACTGGGCGGTTCCGGCAAGTCCGTCGGGCGTTTGGGATGTGATTTAGACATAAAGTGTCAAGTATCCTGTATAAACGGCGGCTACCATAAATAATGGCCGCAAAAAATTGTCGGACTGCATAAAGTTCAACCAGCAAACCCTTAACTCTAGGCCGTCAAACTACCGCGGTCAACTGCTGGGGGATGGAACAATGGGCGGTCTGGTTAAGGTATTGTGCCAATGGCCAGAATGGCGTGCTCGCCGTCATGATCGTTCCCCTTACGTGATGTCACAAAAATATGACGGCCATCGGTGACCGGTGACGTAAAAAGTTCAGAATCTTCCGAAGGACGCAGCTTCCATCGTAACTCGCCAGTTTCAACGTTGACAGCAAAAAAAACACCGCTTCCCGAGGGGAAATAGGCTGTCTGCTGAGAAATGATCGGGAACGAGTAGACCAGTCCCTTGCGATCGGCTTCGTCGGGCGGTTCAAACGTTCGGATCAGTTCCCCCGTCTCGGCCTTGAACTGATACAACTTTCCCCCATGGTGTGGCAGGTAGACAACGCCATCGTGAACGGCAGCCTGCGATGCCAGCCAGCTGTGAGTTTTTTGTTTCCAGATCAATTCCCCTGTCTCCAGGTTCAGGCAATAGATGTGCTTATCCTGGCTTGAAAGATAAACACGGCCGTCTGCGATTGTCGGAGCCGGTCCTATCCAGCCGCCCGTCTGAAATGACCAGCTTCGTTTCCCGGTTTCGCAGTCAATGGCGATCACACGTGACTGGTCAAACACCGATTGAAGGAACAGCTTTCCATTACAAGTGGCACCGTTTGGTCTCGCCTTGATGTCCTGAAACCGAGCCCGTGCTCCGGCGAATTCAGGTGGATCGGGTGGAGCGTCTTCGACAAAGTCATGCTCCCAGATGACTTTTCCATCGGTTCGATTCAGGCAATAGGATCGACCGTTGTAGCCCGACGTGTAGACATAGTCGCCGACGGGAATCGGTGTCGTCTCGCGGGTCCCCTTTTTGATGTCATGGTGCCAGACCTCCTTGCCATTGTCTCTTCGCAACGCCGTGATCCCGCGTTCTGATCCAAAATAGAGGTTATCCTCGTCCACCGACGGCTCTGTCGAGCTCTGTTTTCCATGAACGTGGGTCCATAATTCGGACTGGTCCCTGGCATCGAACGCGATAATCGCTCCTTTGCTATCCCCAAAATACAAAATCCCATCCGCAATGGCGGCGTCAGTCAGCGAGTAACTGACAACCTTTCCTTTGCCATCGACCGTCTCGGAAGTCGCCTCCCAAAGCACCTCTGGTTGTTCTGTCGGTAATCTGGCATTCGCAACGAATCCAGTGATATTGGCATAGTCCGGCACCCCCAGCGGTTTCGGACGTTTTTCATTTGAATGCTGCTCACCAGCCTTCGGTGATTGGGCCACCGAATATCCAGGATTCGCGAATATTAAGGCGCACGTGACACAAGCGGCGAAACCGCGCAGCGATCGCAGCATGATTGTCGAAAGTCGTTCAATCATCGTCTTGCCTCCCGGACAGCCGACTCATTCCGTGCGCCTGTCGCACCCGTGTGCGATTCAATTGTTCAACATCAACATAACAAAAACCGGGTGCCACATTCATAGACTTCTTCAGGTCCGAAACTTGACCCACTGAGTCAGGTTCAAGGATTTCCGCAAAAGAAGCCTTCTAGCTCCGCGAGAAGAAAGCCGAATTGCCAATGACCTCGCGATCCATCGGGGCTTTCAAACGCCCGCTGAGTTCGGTTGCAATTCGGCTATCCTCTCGCAGAGAGGCTGTCATTCTTTGTAGTGTGGGCTTTAGCCCGCACAAAATGTTGTGTAGCACGGGCTGAAGCCCATGCTACGGGCTGTGGCTGATCATTCTCAACTTATAAAAAAGACAACCTCGGCGCGAGCGGGCTGCTTTGGTCAGAGGCAAAGCCTCGCTGGATACTTCGACAGTGTCATCGAAACGGACTGAGTCTGCTCGAGCATCAAGTGTGACAGACACGTCTTCCCTGTCACAACAACCGGGCAACCCTTTGCACGACGATTCCCCTCTGTCATAATGTCTTTAACTGGATCGGCGACATCAGCCTGGAGAACCGAATGCTCTTCGACGGTGACTTTCTCAAGAAGCTCGAATATCTGTCGCTGATCTCGCGTCGAGTCTTCCGGGGTTCAGTCCTCGCTCAACGCCGGACCAAGCAGATGGGGGGCGGGATCGAATTTGCCGATCACCGTGAATACACACCGGGCGATGACTTTCGGCATATGGACTGGAACATCTACGCCAGGCACGGCGAACTGCTTTTGAAACGGTTTCAAGAGGAAGAAGATTTGCACGTCTACTTTCTGCTCGACTGTTCGCGCAGTATGGCCTTCGGCTCCCCCGCGAAATTCGACCTGGCTCGTCAGGTTACCGCGGCATTAGCCTATATTGCACTGGCTGATCTGGATCGCGTCTCGGTCGTGGCCTATTCCCAGGAAATTCTCGGCGACTTCCCTTTGACTCGCGGGAAAGACCGAATCCTGTCATTGTTGCGCTTTCTTGAAGATCTGAAACCGCAGGGGACGGATACCAATCTGGCTCGAGTTGTCAGCGGCTTCGTCATGCGGCCCCAACGTCGAGGTCTGGCCATCGTCGTCAGCGACCTGTTTGATCCTGCTGGCTTCGAACGGGGTCTGGATCTGATGCGGCACAGAACTTACGAACCACACATCATCCAGATTCACGCTCCGGAAGAGGCTCGGCCCAATATGCTGGGCGAGATTGAACTGGTCGATGTCGAAACCGAGGTGATGCGAAAGGTCACCATCACCGAACGGGCACTTCGAGACTATCGAAAAGTCTTCGACGAATACCAGGCCAGTGTGGCCGCTTACGGGAAAAAGTACGGGCTGGGATGCACTCAAACGACCAACGAAGTCAACTTCGAAGATCTGGTCCTGAGGATGATGCGAACCGCCGGCGCCCTGAATTAACATTGTACGGAAGCTCTGTGGTGGTCGCGAGCCGCCCGATGACCTAACATCCGCATTGTGGTTTCGGGTGCATCAAGTCTCGTACGGTCGCGATTTTGCCGTGCGATGCCGTTTGGAATGTTGTTCATGCCGCTTCGAGCGATCGACCGATTGATAGATTTTCTTGTTCGCTACAATCGATTATTGCTGGCCCTGGCTATCGTATTGGCTCTCGTGTCGATCACGCCGGCCGGTCGACTTTCGTTCGATCAGTCGATCGAATCGCTTTACGCCGCACAAAACGTCCGTTTGCAAGACTATGTTGAAGGAAAGTCGCTGTTCGGTGGTGACGAATTTGTCTTTGTTGCCTATACCGATCCCGATCTGTTTACCGACGCCGGGCAAAAACGACTGGAGGATCTGGCGAATCAACTGGAACTGGTTTCCGGTGTCGCTGAGGGAAGTATCCAAAGCCTGAACCGAACCCTGGCGTTTGCGCGGTTCCTCGGCAGCGCCGGCCGCGATCAGGTGATCGAGTTCAGCCGGGGAATCCTGTTAGGTGACGATAACCAGACCACCGCCGTCGCCCTGCGATTGCTGGACGCACATAAGTCACCTGTCCCGCGTGCCGAGACCCTGGCGGAAATCAAACGGATTGCAGCCCAACAGTCGATTCCAACGTTCGCCGTCGGGGAACCGGTTTTGGTCCATGACATGTTCCGGTATGCTCAGGAAGATGGCGAATGGATGGGCTGGGCCGCTTCGGGTCTGCTGATTCTGGTCATTATCTTCTTTCTCCGCAGCCTAAGAGCGGTTGTGCTGCCGTTCGTGATTGTGCAGTTCGTGATCCTGTGGACCAAAGCGATCCTGTTTCAAAGCGGCATGCAATTGAGCATGGTCAGTTCGATCCTCGGTTCGCTGGTGACGATCATTGGTGTCTCGACGGTGGTCTATATGTCGCTTTACTACCGCAAGCTGCGGGACGAACACAATCGAGTCAACGCGTTCCGCGAGACCGTCAAAACCATTGGGACCGATGTCTTCTGGGTCTGCCTGACGACGGCTGCGGGATTTGGTGCTCAGCTTTCAAGTCATCTGCATCCGGTTCGTTCGTTCGGTATCACGATGGTGATCGGTTCGTTGCTGGTTCTGGTGGCCATGATCCTTGTCCTGCCCGGCGGGTTTCTGATCGGTCGCGAGCGAGCCTCGTTACCGGTCCCGCGAGGTGAACAGCAAGTCAATCAATCCCTGCAAGGGCTGACTCATTGGGTCCTGGGGCATCCGTGGGTGGTCTGGTCGGTTTGTGGTGCTCTTGTCGGCTTCAGCGCCCTCGGATTATCTCGCCTGAAGATCGAAACCGATTTCAGCAAGAATTTCCGGGCCAACAGTCCCGTCGTGGAAGGTTTGAATTTTCTCGAATCACGACTTGGGGGAGCCGGAGCGTGGGAGGTCAATTTTCCCGCTCCTGCAAGTTTGACGGAAGAGTTTTTGGACAAGGTCCGTCGGCTCGCCGACGAGCTTCGCGCCGTGCAAGGCGATCAGGGAAAGGGACTGACAAAAGTCGTGGCGGTGACCGATGGGCTGGATATGGTTCCGACCATTCCCTTCGTCGCCGGAACGCCGGATGCAAAGGCGGGTTGGTTAAACCGGTTTCAAGCTGAGTTCATGCCGAGTCTTTATAACCCGCACGCGGGACGCATGCGGATTATGCTCAGGTCCTATGAACGGCAGTCGTCCGAAGCCAAAGAACAACTGATTAAACGAGTCGGCGAGATCGCTCGGGCCACCTTCCCCGAAACCAAGGTTACCGGCCTGTTCGTGTTGCTGACGTTCCTGATCGACAGCCTGCTGCACGATCAATGGACTGATCTGATGCTGGGAGCGATCAGCCTGATTACCATCATGACGATCGCTTATCGCAGTCTCTGGATGGGTGTCGTCTCGCTGGTCCCCAACCTGATACCGATCGTCCTGCTATTGGGTGGCATGGGGTGGCTGAATGTCCCGGTGAATATCGGCACGGCGATGATCTCCAGCGATACGATGGGGCTGACCATCCACGACAGCATTTTTTATATCTCCGCCTACTTAAGGGCTCGTCGGTCCGGACTGAACTTTTCGGGTGCACTGCATCACGTGCAGTCCGAAACCCGTCAGCCGCTGCTGTATTCCAACATTGCCCTGATCGTCGGTTTTCTCGTCCTGGCAACATCCCACTTCGTCCCGCTGATCTATTTCGGCGTAATGGTCAGCGTCGCCATCGCCGGCGGCCTTGCAGTGAATCTGCTGCTGTTGCCATTGCTGCTTCAAGTCGGCCAACGCGACAAAAGTGAACAGCAAGAGACGGTGTAACAGTCCCCGGACATTCAACGCCGCAATGGCTTTAAAAGCCACCCCACTACCCCACCGGCCCCACCACCCCAGCGCCCCGTATCTCCGCGACCCCACCGCCCCCGCGGCGGTGGTTAACGGGCCTTTGCCCTAGCCCGGATTATTCATTAGCCCGACGCGCAAGCGAGGGAT
>CAIULL010000236.1 GCA_903899985.1 uncultured Schlesneria sp. | reverse complement strand
TCAGTAGTGCAAGTATCTGGGGAGGGGTCAGGCCGTGGCATTAGCTTCAAGCCGCCGATCTCGGATGACAATGCGGCTCAACGACGACGGCTTTTGGGCAACAATGGGATTTCTTGGGAAACATTGGGAAAATACAGGCCCTTGTCGACTTTTCTGTTGTCCGAAAGTTTGGGCAACTATGGTGCGAGACGATGGTCAGGCCGTAGTCGCGGCTTCTAGCTGACGATCTTGGATGATAATGCAGCTCAACGACGACGGCATTTGGGCAACTATGGGATTTCTTGCGCAACATTGGGAAATTGCAGGCCCTTATCGAATTTTCGGTTATGGGAAAGCTTGGGCAACTATGGTGCACGCGGAAGGCCAGACCGTAGTTGCGGCTTCTGGCTGCCGATCTCGGTAGACAAGGCCGCTTAACGATGACGGCGTTTGGGCAACTATGGACGAACCGAATGATAATTTCGAGTAGCCAGCCGTAAGGTCTGGTCAAGTCTTCGAGGCCCCGCTGCCGAAGCGGCAAAAGGTTAATCTGGAAAACGTCGTGAATAGACCAAATCAAAAACTTCTTCGATTCTTATCTACTCTTGAGGAACTTGACATCGGACGTGTCAAAAAGTTCCTCGGGTTCATGGAGCGGTAGCTCCTGGCGAACCGCTCGTAGCGGCTCACTGCTCTCTCATGACGACTCTCTCGCCGCTTCGGCGCCGCACGGACCAGCCCGCTCCTGTTGTTGGCAGCGGGGGCGATCCGTAATCAATTTCAAATTGTCAAAGATCAAATGTCGTCGTCAGGTTTGGTTTCCAGATATCCAGAAGAGCCGGACCGAAGCGGCCAGAAAGTGTTTGAGGACTGAGCGTTAGGTAGACCAGCCTAAGAAACGAAATCGATGTCCTGATTTTTCTATTATCAACTTTCTGCTCTTGAGAAACTTGACGTCGGAAGTGTCGCCAAAGTTCCTCGGGTTCATGGAGCGGTAGCTCCTGGCGAACCGCTTGTAGCGGCTTTCAACTATCTCGCGGCTTCGGCGCCGCCTGTTCCAAACAAAAGCCTCAATAAAACTACAAGAAATTATATATGTCGTAAACGGAAATTGATGAGTACATTCTTAACGTTTGGAAGTTGCTCATGATCACGAGGCGATCGCATTTTTTTGAGGGCGTTCGTGGCCGGACGGAAAGCCTTCCTTCAGTTGATTGACCGAACTGGCTTGAAGTTGCTTTTCGTGTTGGGTCAAGCCTAACTGAAAGCAGGAAGTCATTTGTCCACAGAGCGTATATCTTTTGCCGAAAACACGCTGTTCCTTTGATTATTTCGCACTGAAAACGATTGAAATTCGATCTTAACTTCGTAATTATTTGCCGCTCAACAAAAGTTCACATCTCATCAATCCACTTATTCGAGGGACGGACGCGATGATCGGTTTGGCCAATGTGCGAAGCGATATCGCAAAAGGAGTTTTGTCCGCGATTTGCCTTGGCGCAGTCATTAAGGGCAAAGTCTTTCTCGCCCCACCGTGGAGTTATTTGATCTACCTGGTTCCTGCGGCATTCTGCATCTGGCTGGTGTTTCTCATTCGGGATTCACTTCGGTGTCGCAAAGACAAGCAATACGCGAGCGCTTATCGCTGCTGGCAGCGGCCGATCATCGCTCTTTTTGGATTTTTAATTCCGTTTGTGATGTTTCTATTTTGAAGGAGTTGCCAATGACGCTTGATACTCTTCCACGATCAGGTCAGCTCAGATTTGTCACGAAGGGGCGCCCTGCACCGACGAATTTTACGCGAATTTTGTTTTTCATCATTGACTATGCACAAGCGGTAACAATTGATTTCGACAAGAACGTCATCCACTTTGAAGACGTGATGCTCCCCAATAAATTCCTCACGCTATGGCCAGATCAAAAAATCACGGTTGGATTTGACGAAATTCAGAAAGTGAAAGACTCAGAACTCGACGGAACTGAAGTCTTCGATGTAACGACCACCAAAGGTAAAGCTTCGCTGATTCGCCATCGGTACGAACATTTCGACGAATTAAGAAATCTGATTGCGACTATTTATGAACAGTCTAAAAATCGCTGAAATCTGTGGCGAAGTTGAATGCCCGCCTTATCAGGAAGGGTAAACGACCCGATCGCGTCATTCTTCGAACGTTAATGCTGCTTTTCGAAGCCCAAACGCCTGCTCTGGGGGTTTAGGTGGTATAGGTTGCTTGACGAGTTGAGCATCTCCGCTGTTTCACCCGCAAAAACCCCATTACCTGATAAATCTGGAGTTTTGTGCCGATTCTACGAAAGATTCGGGTTTTAAAACCGAGGTGACACCTGTATTTTTGATTCGTTGGGTAATCCGCGATGAAAGCGTTGGAAATGCATCAAAGATTTGGCTTTGTGATGCCCAGCATTGAGTGCATGAAGATTGTGGCCTGCGTGAAACAGGATTGAATTTCGTTTTTTTGAAAACCTATCCAGCCTGATCGCAATCTCGCTATTCGCAGCGAACGCCGCGAAAATGGTGAGTCCCCGAAGCCCGGAGTCACGTGTTCATTTCGAATCGGTGAGTTGTTTTGAACTCACTACAGATTGGTTTGGGACGATTCTCCCAATTCCATTCGTGGCTGGTGCAAACGACAGAGCTTCCACCGGACACGCGTCGATGCAACCGCCGCAGCCGATGCATGCAGTTTCCAGTCCAAACGATACTTCAATGGGCTTTTTGTCCTTGTGTGCGAAACTTGCAACATCGATTCCCATGGGACACGCCAGGGTACACAGTCCAAGACCACGGCATTTGTCATTTGGAACAACTGCAAAACGGCTACGCGAAAGTCTGCCCACCAGTTGCATTCCTTTCGCCATGGGACAGCCATACCGGCACCAGATGCGCGTCCCAAGCATCGGATAGGCGCCAACGCCGACAACGGAGCCAAACATGAAGTCGATCAGAAGATCCTGTGTCGCTCGAATCCCACTTAGTAAATTTGGGGCTGAAAACAATTTTGCCCCATCGAGCAAAAGCATGATTCCAAAGAGAACTGCAAATGCAAAAATGTAAACCTGAATAATTTCCAATCTTTTGGATGACCCGCTGCGTGGGGTATGTAATCTCACCCACTTCGCTCCCCAGGGAAGAACACCAACCGCCTCTGCCAGGTTGCCACAGGAACAAAACCAGCTGCAGTAGCGTTTTCCAAAGAACCAGACGGCGACCGGGATCACAAGAAACATGTATACGGCAAGGCCGATGCTCTGAAATGCAGGAAACAAATAGACGTGCGCCGATTTTGACGCAATTTTTCCGGGGTCATTGAAGAATCCCCCGTTTTGCCAAAGCCCAGGCACGATGAATGGAACCACATAAAAGCCAATCGACTGAGCAAGCAAGATCGACGTGAATTTGGCCCGCTGGTAGGAAGATAAGCGGCCCTTCTTGGCGCTTCGCTGATATCGATTGCGATTATCCACGAGTACCCATAAACACGTTGCGGCGACGATGGAGGTATAGACTGTCGCGTACCAGAAACCTGGTGATTTGCCAAACAGGTGGAAAACACGTAAGTCCGCGCCTTCACCCACAATCCAATTCGGATATTTATAAATGACGTAGAACCCAACAATCGTTGGATAGAACACCACGAGAAATGACCACTCCAAACGGGTGCGTTCCGCAGATGATCGTCGTGATTCCATGAAATATCTCCCTTTCAGAGATTCAAGTTCGTCCTTGACGATCACATTCCAGGTGATTCATTCAGTCTGAACCGGGGTTGGGGACGCGATTCACGACTTTGCTCAGATTCTCTCAAACCGCGTTGCGAAGAAGTCATTTGAACTTGTACCGCTGGTCAGGTCTACTGTGCATGAAAGTCACTTCAGTTTTAGACGACAGGTAGAGCGGAGAAATGACACGTGTCAGCAACCCAAATCGGTCTTACGAAATGACGGGTCGCCGCGCTTCAGGAACAAAGCTGTTGTCAATTTTGACTGTCACGCTCGTGATCCTGGTTGGATCATGGACGTTTCGAGGTTCATTAAGTCTTGCCAATCTTGCCAGACAAGAATCGATGTTACGCGAGTTTCAGGCACACAACCAAATCCTTTTTTATGGTTTGGCGTTTCTTTGCTATATGACAATTGTCTCGCTTCCAATACCGGGTGCTGGGGTCCTCACGATGGTTTACGGCTGGTATTTTGGACTTGTCCCTGCCGTTATCCTTGTGAGCCTTGCGTCGACAACCGGAGCATCAATCGCATTTTTGCTGAGTCGCTTACTCTTTGTTGACCTCATTCAACAACGATTTGGCCACCGGTTGACCAAGTATCATCAAGAGATCGAGAGCGACGGGCCATACCTGTTGTTCTGTTTGCGCCTGGTTCCTGCGATCCCGTTCTTCGTCGTCAACTTGATGATGGCACTGACCCCAATTCGTCTGAGAACTTTTTGGTGGATTAGTCAAATTGGAATGTTGCCGGGAACCACGCTTTATGCGTTTGTCGGGTCAAGGGCGCCGAATTTTCAGACACTCTCAGAAAACGGATTAGCTGGAGTGTTCACTCAGCGAGTGATCACGCAGATTTCTTTTGCTTTTCTCTTGATTGGACTTTTTCCCAGCATAATCCGCTGGGCCGTGCGATCAACTGCCTGTCGGATTCCAATCCCACCAGATCGGAACTTAGAGAAAAGCTGTTCTCAGAAAATTGACCAAACGAAAGCGTGTTGATGAGTACGATCATCGTACTGAGCCCATCATCATTCAAATGGCGTGAACACGTCAGTTTTGGTGTTTTGGCTTTTTTTCTGGAACCTCGATCCGGCAGCAGCCGAGATTCAGATATTGTTTGGAACGACCGCTCGCTTTTTGCAGCAGATCGGGGCTGAGACGATAGATCATGAAACGCCCTTCTCGTTTGACCTCGACAAGATGAGCATTCTTGAGAATCTTCAGGTGATGCGAAACCGTGACTATTTCTACTTCGAGAAATTCTGCGATGTCGCCAACGGTCATCTCGCCATGTCGCAGTATATCCACGATTCTCAGCCGAAGTGGCTCGCTGAGCGCCTTCAGGTGATCGGCACATGATTTGGATTGAAAGTTGTCGTTGTCCACGGCTCTGACCGAAGCAAAGAACTGAAAGAAATGTTCTATTGGGATCTTAGTTTGTTCAATCCCATGCAACAATTGATCTCACTTGGGAAGTCCTCGAACCTGCGAATTTCAACATTCCTAAGAGTGAAAACCATTGTCGATCGAAAAACAAACCTTGCAGGACATGATCAGGGGCGAAACGATCAGTTCTTAAGGCCAACCGTGAATTCGTCCGTCCCGCCAACCGATTGCGCCTGGTAAGTTCTCAGCAAATAGTCCCAGCAGGAAACACTGAATCCAAAGTTGTGATTGTGGTCAACAGGATCTGAAGAATGGTGCACCCGATGCATATCTGGGGTCACGATGATTAATCGAAGAAGTCGGTCAATCGAAGCGGGAATCCTGGCATTGCTGTGATTGAACATGGCCATCGAATTCAAGAGGATTTCAAACAGGATCACTCCAGTGACGGGACAGCCGATCACAATCACAGCAGCGACTTTCAAAATAGCGGACAGCAAGATTTCCACCGAATGAAACCGTACCCCTGATGTGACATCCAGGTCGACGTCCCGATGATGCAATCGGTGAAACCGCCAGAGCCATGGGACGGAATGAAACAGGACGTGTTGCCCGTAGATGAGAAAATCCAACGCGATCACCGAAATCACAACTTTTACGACAGCTGGCCACGTCACCAGTTGAAGCAAACCCCAATTGCGATCCTCGACGTAGAATTGGGCCGCACCAACTGCCGTAATCGGCAGGCAGATTCTGACTAACGCGGTGTTTACAATCATCAGCCCCAGATTCACCGTCCACCTGGCTGACTTTCGAGCCGTCAAATGATGGCGTGGAGCTGCGATTTCCCACAGCGTCATACTGACCAGAACTGTAAGAAAACATATCAGTCGGAGCGTTGATTCCCATTCTGATGACATGGCGGGTGTATTTCCGGATGTCAATTAAGTTGACGAAACGGGCCATTCGTTCAACGCGTAAGCGGAACGAGGGACCGTGAATGGACCGGACGGTCGTGCTCCGCAAAGCCACTCGGTCAAATTGTCCACAAAATGATCGAGGTGGCGGATCTGCTGAATACCGTGCTCGACGATCGGATCGAGTGTCGAAACGAATAGAGTTCCTCCATATTGTGATGTCTGCCAGGTGATCGTTTCGTTGTCCGCGTTTTGCTGGATGACTTCGGCTTGATCGGGTAGACGCGTGTAACAACCGTGGGTATGCCAGCAGGCATGTCTTGGTCGCAGACCACGAAATACGGGATGATCATAATTAGTGTCGGTAACAGGCGGCTTTGTTGAATCGGAGACCCACCAATAGTTGTTCGTGGGACGGTGTTCCCACTGGGCATCGACCCAGCCCGGGGTGCTGTCCCCGAAAACGGCGATCTTTCGGTCAGATGCCAGAAATCGATAAAGCACTTCCTGTTGCTGCTCGATCGCGGCCTGGTGGGACTGAAAAGGGATGACCAGCGCGTCGAACCCGGCCAGATTCGTCTCCGACAATTCATGGACGTATATCAGATCATAGATTTTCGAATATTTCGGCGCGGTTGCCATCGCATACTGTGACCAGACACCGTTGAAGACCAATCCAATTTTTCCAAACATCGCGAATTCTCCGGATATCGAACGAGGTGCGGTCATCGTTTTTGAAGTGTCCGCCGAATGACATGTTGCAAAGCATTCTGGTAGAGCACGGTTAATGGACTCCATTCTGGATAGGACGAATAGTCGCCCACCGGTCCACTGGCTGTCAGATACATAAATCCATTTGTTGTTGTGTCGTCAGCGACCACCAGCCCGCGTCCCCATGTGTCCCGAATGAGAACCGTACTGGGATCTTCAGATTCGATATATCCACATGCCCACCAGCCCGAAATTCCATGAGAATTTCGGTCCAAATAAGCAGGATCGAAGCCGGACATCAGCCCGTGTGGGTCTTCGCCTGCAATATGCCGGATTTCTTTTGTGGGATGGGAATTGTCATGAAACCACCGATGGCCGGGGAGCCAATCTGTAAACCAGCCGCAAAAACAAAAGACGGACTTTCCGCGGTCAAGCAGTTGTTTGACCTGGTCGCGAATCCCGAACATCGCCACATGATCGGCACCGTTCGGAACGATCAGCAGGTCATAATGACTGAGGTCCGGTTGAAAATGTCGGCTCGTCACGATGCGGTCAAAAACAATCTCAGGCTGGTCAGGGAATCCGCAGCCTGAGCCGATCCCGTTATCAATAATGAGTCCTTTAAGTGGCATATGATGTCTGCAATTTGAGAAGGGATGAAACCGAGAAAAAGGTCGCCTAATTAAGCAGCTTTGCCGATTGCTGCCAGAACGCGATTTCGGCTGAAACGCCGGTGGCAGGATCATTCATGAATGCGTTCCGATCCGGATAAAGCAGCAGCCTGCCGTCAGTCATTCTCGCAAAGCGATTACCAATCATCAGGGCTTCTTTCACATCGTGTGTCACAAAGATCGATGTCAGTGCATACTGAAGGCTAAGCCGAGTAAACAGCTCCTGCATCTGACCGCGAGATCGGCTGTCAAGACTGCAGAAAGGCTCGTCCAGCAGAAGAAGACGCGGGTGCGCCAGAATGGCCCGCGCAAACGCGACCCGTTGTTTCTGCCCTCCCGACAACTGCCATTCTCGCTTATTTGCGTGTGACGAAAGATCAATTGCGTCCAGAAGTTGAACGACAGCTTGATTGACTTCGTTCGCAGGGCGGCGGCGCAAACGGAGCGCGAATGCTATGTTTTCTGCCACTGTCAGATGTTCGAAAAGCAATGGTTCCTGATCAAGATAAATCACGGCATGATCATTAGCGGGGCGTTCCGAAATCAATTTCGAGTCGAGATGAATTTCCCCACTTGTATACGGAATCAGTCCCGTCAACACGCGCAGCAGCGTCGTCTTGCCGCAACCGGATTCCCCAAGAATGACTAAGGTCTGGCCCGCCATCATCTCAAAAGTGAGCGAATGCAGGATTTCCAATCCGCCGTATCCAGCGGTCAAGCTCTTCACTTCAACAAACGGTCGTGACGAGGTCGCAACTTCGTTGAGGGGTATGGAAGAATTCATCGTTGTGACCAGCGTCATCATGTTCCTCCATTCCCATACCAGCCGGGACGCAGGAAATATACCGACGATGTCACGAGGAATCCAAGCAATGCCGGTGCGAGTAATATGAGGCTGGATTGAGCCGCCTGATTGACGCTCGCTTCGCGAATATAGCCAAAAAGTCTTGTTGTGACAGACGAAACAGAACCTCCACCAATCATGGAGACAATCCCATAGTCCAGCCATGAATAGAGCGCGGTCTGCACAAAACAAACGAGAATCAAGCCGGAAATCTGTGGAAATACGGCATGTCGCCAGACATCCCAATGACTTCCACCCAGATTTCTAACCAGTTGCTCCAGGCGTTCCGCCCGCGGTGACCAGAGCTCACTAAAGAAGACCGAAGAGAATGAAAGTGCAAATACGGTCTGAAGCAAGATCACTCCGATAATGTTCCCGATCAATTGCATTCGAATCAACAGGTCGTACAAACAAATCCCGACCACAACAGGCGAGATCACGAACGGGAGGTAAACCAGGAATTCAGCCAGGCTTGATCGCGTACGCCGAATCGTACGGCCAATAAACAGCCCGCCTGTCACGCTGAATGTCGCGACTGTTAAACTCATCAAGACCGACGTTCGCATCGCAACGAGCATCTGATCACGATCAGAGAAAACGTGCTTCCACGGAGCATAATCAAGGCGATCAGGCAACAGTCTGGGAAAGGACCAGCCGCTTCCCAGGGAAATGAGGATTAATAGTCCGAACGGAAAAAGCATCAGCAAGGCTGTCGCAGTCAATGCTGCAACGCGAACCCGGCGGAAGTGATCTCGGGGCTTCGGTCGACCATGCGAATGTTCAATCATCCGTTCGCCTCCAGGCCAGCATCAGCTTGACACCCAGACTTGCCAGTAACAGATAGGTCGTCGCTAACACGAATGCTTCCGGACGTTCCAACAGGTTGTATTGACCGAACCGGCGCTGCGTGAGAACCGAGAACATCTGGGGCGACTGCCGACCGAGCAAAAGAGGGATCTCGTAACTCCCCAGATTGAGAAGAAATGTCAGCATGATCATTTGCCGTCCACGGTTCAAAAGCATTGGCAGTGCAATTTGCCATCGTGCCTCCCCGCGACTGGCTCCCAGTGCTTGCGCTATCATGCAGTAGCGATCAATACGCGCCGTCGTCCAGGTCTTCAGGAAAAAAAGCGTCAGCAAAGGCAAGGCGCTGCAGGATTGTGCGATGATGATTCCAATCGCCCACGGATCATTGACGAGAGCAGGAAACTGCGACGGTGAGACGATTAATCCCGCATGAAAACTCAATCGGGCAAGAAAACCGCCCGGGTTCAAGATCTGGTAAACCATCACGGCCATGACCGCCGAAGGCGTTGCCAAAGGGATTCCTAATGTTGCGAGAGTGAGTGGATTGTTGCGGGACTGCGGCGCAAGTAACACGAGACTCAGCGAGCCAACCACTGCAACGAGTGTGACCGCACCGGCGATCAGCGGACTGAAGAACAGGCTCTCTTTGAGACCCCCAACCGTGAAGGCGGATTGCCAGTGTTTCAGCGTCCAACCCTGACTTAACGCACCAATTGCCCCAAGGCTATACAACGCCGAATAGACAATGACCCAGCTCATGGGAAAGACGATGAATTGTCCCAATAACGACAGCCCGATCCATTGGCCGGCATCTCCCTGACGTGAAGACCATCTATTTGGCATTTTCGATGATCTCACGACGAAAATCGGCATGCAATCTGACCATGACCTCTGCAGATGGCTCCTCCAAAGCTTTCTTTTCTAACTCGTCGCGCGGCTCCACGCGTGTGCGACCTTCAATATCGCGAAATCGATCCTTCCATTCCGCAGGCAGGCGATCGATTGATAAGACGGTCCCATCGCCCCAGACGGCAGGCGTTGCTTTTCTCAACTGGGCTTCCGGTGAAATCAGAAAATTCGTAACGACCAGCGTTCCTGCCACGTTCGCGGCATTGAATGGAATTCCCATGTAGTGTGAATTACGAATCGTTCCCGAGTCCAGCACATAGGCACGGGCAGTTTCGGGCAATACTCCCTGCAGAACTTTGTTGTCGACTTCTCCATCGTTGTTACTCATTGTGAAGTCCACTTCGCTGTTGCTGAACAGTTGGTGAAGTTGCGAAACGCTTTCGGGAAACGTCGTGCCCTGACGCCAGAAAAAGGGCTTCATTTCTTTCAGCCAGATCCACAGCTTTTGCGATGACGAGATGTAAAGTTCTTCGTTGAAAGGTCCGCTCAACGACTTCGGTCCGCCTGCGATTTCGTAAAGCAATGATTTCAGAAACGTCATCCCGGTGAAACTGTTGTCAAACGTAAAGCGGCCGGGGTGTGCTTTAATCCATTCGGCCAGGGCGTCTCGTGTTCGTGGGGGTTCGCTGACATGGGCGCTGTTATAGATCAATGTCAGTTGAACATTTCCCCATGGACACTCAAAACCCTCCACCGGCTGCTGAAAATCGATCCCGACGAACGGATTGCTCCAGTCAATAAAACGATTGTTCGGCAGTCGATCGGTGAATGGTCCGTAGAGGCCATTCATTTTTCGCAGCTGGTAAAACGTTTCTCCATTAATCCACATGAGATCAATGTCGCCCCGATCTCGCTTTGCTTCTTTGTCAACCAGCAGTTTGCTGACAATGTTCTGGCCCTGGACGCCGATCAATTGAAGCGTGACGTCAAACTGCTGCTTCAACTCGCCCGCCACGTAATCTCGCATATAAGAATTGATCATGGGATCGCCATCCCACATCGCGAGTCGAACGGTTTGACCGCGTGCCTGATCGAGAATCTGTTCCCATGTGGCTTCGGTGGAAAGGGGTGGAGTCGCTGGAGTCGAACCACAGCCAATCAACAGGCAGACGATCCATGACAGCGAGAAGATGAACAGAGGTTGTCGAACCAGACGATGGGGTCTCATGGAGAATCTCGAAAAACCAGGACTCCGGTGGCAATCCGAATCAGGATTGTCAGCCAGCAGAGCGTGCCAAACGTCCAGGCCATCACCGCAAAATATGTGGGGAACAAACAGAATAATATGAAGAAGACGACTGTTTCCGTCCCTTCCATCAGACCGACTGAGTAGAAGAACGACTTCTTTTTTTCCGCGTCACTCGTCACGCCGCGCTTTGCGGAAATCACCGCATATGTCAGAAACGAACCGGTTGTCCCCATGAAGCTGTAAATTAGAAAACAGGCCGGCAACAACAGCGCATGATCGGCGAGTGCGAAGCTGAACGGGACCGCACCATAGAAGAGAATATCGAGGATGAAATCGAGAAACCCACCTAAGTCAGACGAACCCGTCCTGCGGGCGACCATGCCATCTAAACCGTCGGCAAGCCGATTCGCCAGGATGAATCCCAGGCCTACTAAGGGCTGGCGAAATGCAATCGCCAGGCATCCGAACATGCCGAGCACGAATCCGAAGACCGTGACCATGTTTGCGGAAATCTTCGCCGTGGCAAGAAGTCCTGCGGGTCGATCCAACCACGGATCGATCAACCGGCGAACGGAACGATCGAACATGGCTAGAACCTCGCCCGTTCTTCATCCGGTAAGCCTCGTTCCGTCCGTCGCGCAATCTGATCGGCGTAAACATCGCGTCGATCGACGAAAAACATTCCGCCTTTTCGGCCTCGCAATTGGATCCGGTAATAACTGGCCCAGGCCAGCAGCTTTTCGGGCCAGATTGCGTGCTCGCGACCTTCCCCGTACTCGTTGCGCTGAAAGTATTGCCCTTGCTCGATCGGCGGGCGGATAACTCGATCAGCTCCACCGGGTTTCTTCAGTGCATAGACATCGTCGGACCAATGGCCCGTGATCAGATTCGCGGCAGGAAACGGAGCAGAGTTTCCCCACAAGACGTGCGCCTGCGGCCCGTTGGGGTTACAGAACCAGCGAAAATGGGTACGCATACAGCATGAGAGGTAGGCATATTCTCGCGGTGAATAGTTCCGATCCCGTAACATGAATAAGACTTCTCGCCGTTCGGCTTTGACGAATCGAATCAGTTCACGTCGAAAGTTGGGATCATTGATATGTCGAAAAGCGTCCGACAAATCATTCAACAAAATAATTCCGCTATTGTAATGAGAACTGCCATGCATGTAGTTGATGCAGTGCGGCATTCGACGCAAGGGACCGATGGGGATTTCAGGTGTGACGGCGGATTCACGCACGCGTTTCGCAAGAAAACGACCGTTCGCGAACAGGACGCACTCATCAGTGATCGCCGTGAGATGGGACGATGGAGCCGAACGATAAATGAGATTGCTCGGCCAGATCGGCTCGCCGGTATGTGGACTTATTCCGGTCACCCACGGGTGTTCGACCCCCACTAACCCAGCGGGCAATGGCCGTATTCGCAGGATATCCAGCACGCGCAGAATATCACTGCCATTGCGAAAGACCTGACCACCCCAGTGGAGCGGCAATGTCAGCCAATAGGACGCAGGCTCTTGCCATGCGCCCGATCGACGACGACCGTGTTGCTCAATTACGGACGAACCAACTTCAGTCGTGCGAACGCGATCACGTCCGCCATCATTCAATGGCTGAGCGTCGAGGAATTGGTCGCTCGTCGACTGGATCATTCGCGTCACTCACAAGTTCTTAAGATCCTGCGATTGTAAGCTCCGGTTTCGATCTCCGCAAACCGCAGTCTAAGCCCTTCAATTCTTCGTTGTTGAAGCAGGGGCTTGGCAAGTATCGGCCGGTACAGGTGACTCGAAGTCAACCGCGCTTTGATCTCCGTGATGTTTGGGCCGGAAGGCGTTATTCCACCACCGACTGACTACGCCGCGAATCCCAAATGCTTTGAGTGGCGCGGACCAGAGTTTGATTTTGTTGTGCTTTTCACCCCAGTCAGTCACGTCGTCATGGAAGACGTAAACTTCCCAGAGTGTGCCGTCAGGATCAGTAATCCACAATTTCGTCTGGTGGGCGTAACAACATTGAACATCGTCTTGTCTGCCGATTCGAGCATTGACCGTTTTCAGTCGGGACAACACGGCTTCCAGTGCGTCGAGCGATGTCAACCGCAGTCCCAGATGATTGAGCGGACCTCCCGTGCAAGCGCGTTTGGGCTTCAGTGACAAGACCAGCGGTGGTTCATTGAGTTCGAATTTCGCGTAGTCATCGTACCATTTGACCGGTGGCTCTCCGAAAAGTGCCGCGTAGAAGGGAACAGATCGCTTCAGGTCCGAGACATTCAAAGACGCATGAAATTTCACCTGTGAAATCGCTTCCGCAGGGGTTCGATTAAGAACGGGAACTTCCTGGAAACTTACAGACATTTGGATTTCCTTCAGACGTAGTTGGTCATGGAGTTGAAGGCCTCTGACGTCAATACTTGAGCAAACCAGTATCGCTGCCATTCGAAAAGCATACGCGATCGACCGACTTCATCAGACGTTCATAACAAGATGAGAATAACGTCCGCAATACCTGCGTTCCAGCGAGTCTTCGTTTTATTGTTGTGGCCGTGACGTGCCTGTGGCAACACACCATCGGAACAACATTGAATACTCGATTGTGCTTTCTTGAGGAACTTGACGTTTTACGAGTTGTAAAGTTCCTCAGCTTCATGGAGCGGAAGCTCCTGGCAAACCGCTTGTCGCGGCTCTCGAAATATCTGCGCGTGGAAAGTGATCTCTCGCGTCACGATTGTTTCAACTAAGGGGTTGAACTGGTATCTCTCTCGGTCGTTCCCCGACGAGCTGAAATTCGTCCATCGAATAATTATTCCGGCTTGCGAGCCCATTGCTTGACAAACATTCTTACGCGTATCAGAATGTCGCACCGGCGGACACAATCAATGATGAAGGCTTGTGCGCGCTTGAAATGCACCTGACGGGCGTTGGATGTGAGGAAATATTTCCCTGTCTGGAATTGCCAGAGCGAATCCGCCTGCGAAACAAGTGCTGACTTCAATTGTTTCGACTGAACTGAAATTGTTTGATCTGGTCATTGCGTGCGGGTCTTTTTCCTCGCTAACAATCCTGAGGGCTTGTCATGAAAGTTATTACTATTAGACCTGCGGCCCGAGATCATTCTCGCCGAGGCTTTACTCTGATTGAGTTGTTGGTCGTCATCGCCATTATCGCCGTGCTGATCGCTCTGCTTCTGCCTGCCGTTCAGCAAGCTCGTGCTGCCGCACGGCGCACTCAATCGCGTAATAACCTCCATAATCTGGCACTTGCCACCGCAAATTTTGAATCAACTTATGGCTATCTGCCGACAAGCGGAGGTTATGACCAGATCGGTGGTTATAACGTCAGTCCCTATCAGTCAACGGTCAATGGAGTCGTTACGCCGACCCCTAAAGTGACAACCTATGCCGCTGCCGGTTGGAATTATTCCCCTCGTTGGGGTGACCCGGCTCGTGAGCCTCGTTATCAACTGGGATCAACGTTCTACTCATTGCTGCCCTATCTTGAACAAGCCTCACTCTACCTCGATCCCCTGAAGTGTTATGCAACTTCATTACCGGTCTTGCAGATGCCTTCGCGGCGATCGGGTGCATTCATAATTCCCGCAGTCGATCCTTTCTACGCGGGGTGGCATTATGATTCAGCGGGTCTGGGAGCGGCCGCACGTTCCGACTATGCAAGTAACGATCAGGTTTTTAAGACCACCTACAATATCACGGATTGGGGAAATCCGAACCGAATGCGTGATTTTACGGATGGATCGTCGAATACCATTGTGTTCGGAGAAAAAGCGCTCGCTCAAAGGGGCTGGCAGGGGGGCGGGCTGTACTGGGACGAACCGTGGGTGATGGGAGGAACAGGAGGTTCGGGACGCTGCGGCAACGAACTGTATTCGGATCAGGTCTTGAATTTTTACCCGAATAAGGCTTCGGACATCACTGTTGTCGTGCCTGAGAATTCGGCTTGCGGGGGCGGCAATTGGGGCTCACCCGATGCCAGTGGTGCTCAAGTGGCTATGGCGGATGGAAGTGTCAGAAATCTCAGCTATTCCATGGATAACAAGGTGTTGGCTTACATGATTCAACCCAGAGACGGAAAAGTTATCAGCGAGTAGTTGAAATACGGAGCTGACATCATGTTTGCATCGCGACTTCGATGGCCAATTTGCCTGGTCAGCGGCATGCTGATGATCGCGATCGGGTGTCAGGACCCGAATCGCCCCAGGCTGTTTCCGGTGTCGGGGGTCGTCATCCATAATGATGAACCGTTGACGTCGGGTTCGTTGATTTTTTTCCCCGATCGCGATGCCGAGTATCCTGATGATGCTCCGACAAGCATGTTGCAGGTTGACGGCACATTTGTCATGAAGACATACCCGTTTGGCAACGGTGTTGCGCCAGGCAAATATAAAGTCTGTCTCAATCCCGGGCTGGCAGCCGGTATCAAACGTCCCGAATATGCTGATCCTAAAAAGACGCCGTGGGAAATCGAGATAACCGATTCGGGTAATACTGAAATCGTGTTCGAAACGACGAAGTAGTCTGAATCTGGCAATTCGTGCAAAGGCTGCGTCGGAGTAGAATTCGATACACCGGCACACCAGATCAATACTGCGTTTTGAAAATAAAGCTTCGTGATCTGGCGGTTTGCGTAGTCTGGGTTGGTTTGTCCACCACAAGCTTTCGTGATTTTACCTGCAAAAATCGCATTACCTGACAAATCTGGAGTTTTGTGCCGATTCTACGAAAGATTCGGGTTGTAATGGCCGATTTTACTTGGGAACGCCGCGATATTTTCGCGGGGACTTTGTCGTGCAAGGATGTTGCTATGAAAGCGAAATCGGTCTGGCACATGCATCTGATGGCAGGATTGCTGATGTCAGCGACGTCAGTCGGTTGCCTGCAGACTACCATTGGCGGCCAAACCTTGCCTTCCGCCTATTACCTCGATGACGATGTTCAGTACTTCCCCAAGGGGCCTGAGCAGAAGCTTTCGAATCAGATTCGCGCTTTGGAACGCTATAAAGCGGACCGACTCGCGTCTCAGCAGGGCCTGAGCGAAGAAACCAGCGGGTACTAGCCCTCGCGAAGATTTCTGTCCTGCAACTGAGGGAGAAATTCTCAATACCATCCAATTGGGTCTAACGGCCTTTCCTGGTCGGACGGACTCAACTTAAGCTACTCGTGCGTCGTCGACGAAAAAAGTCTTCGATGCCGGGGGGGGACGAGCCCTTCGCAGCCAGCGTATTCCGATAACTTAAAACGTTGTCTGAAGCCGTTGGCTGGCGAAGGGTTTTTTACGTAAACAGCTCAAGAATGGGCTTCGTTCCCGAGTCAGCCAATGGGAATGGTCGGCCTGCCGGGCCCGGGAGAATGTCTTCTACATTGAAGCCAAGGCTGTGAAATATTGTGGCGACGATGTCGGGTGGAGTGACTGGACGCTCTGCTGGATATCCGCCGACGGGGTCACTTCGACCGATGACTCGCCCACCTTTGACTCCCCCCCCTGCAAAGTAGACAGTCCAGCACTGTGGCCAGTGATCACGACCTCCGGCAGGATTCACGCGCGGCGTACGACCGAATTCGGCCAGGTTGCAAACCAGTGTATTCCCGATCAAGCCTCGCTGCACGAGATCTTCGATCAAGGCACTGTATCCCTGGTCGTACATCGGCGCGACAATATTTTTCATTCCTTCGATGGATGTGAATGGCAATGTCCCGTGAATGTCCCAGGTGACTTCGTTGAAAACGGTCAAGAACGTATTGATCGTGACAAACCGGACTCCCGCTTCGACGAGCCGTCGCGCCAGCAAACAGCATTGGCCAAACCGGTTCATTCCATAACGTTCGCGTACCGAGGATGGTTCTTTGGAAAGGTCGAAGGCTTGCCGCGCGTGTGGGCTGGAAATGATTCGAAACGCGGATTGAAAACTACTGTCGATCAGTTGCGCGTTTTCACTCTTTTCGAAACCGGAAATGGTCTGGTCAACGACCTCGCGAAGTTTTTGACGGCGCTGCAATCGAGCTTCGCCAATCTGTTTTGGCGGTAACAAATCGGGGACGGTGAAATCAGGTTTTGACGGATCGGCGTTCAGGGCAAACGGATCGTAGGCTTTTCCCAGAAATCCACCGGATTGGCCATTCGGCATATTTCCGCCACCTGAACCCATCAATTCCGGTAATACAACAAACGGGGGAAGGTCAGTTTTTCGTCCCCTGAGGTAAGCGGTCACACTTCCTGCATGTGGTGTGTTGACTCCACCCGTAAAAAAACGCCCAGTCTGCATCATTTGCCATCCGGCGTCGTGCACGGCGGGAGCACCATGATTACAGCTTCTCACGAACGAAATGTGATCGGCCAGTTCCGCATGTTTCGGGAAGATCTCACTGATCTGGATCTCTGGTGATTTCGTTGCAATGGGCTGAAACGGACCTCGGATTTCACGGGGAGCATCCGGCTTGGGGTCGAAGGTGTCGAGTTGACTTGGTGCGCCCAGGTTGAAGATCATGATGCACGCACGGTCGTCCTGGCCACGACGTTGAGTACCCGTTTCAGCGGCACGAGCCTCGATCGCCGAAATGTCAGCCATCGAGAGGCCGATTGCTCCCAATGTTCCCACCTGCATGAAGTCGCGGCGCGACACGCCATCGCACGTATGCGTCGTTCCCGAACCTGTGAGGCTCAACATGGTGGAATACTCCTGCA
The DNA here is from genome assembly GCA_903899985.1 of uncultured Schlesneria sp. GTDB lineage: Bacteria > Planctomycetota > Planctomycetia > Planctomycetales > Planctomycetaceae > Schlesneria. The sequence goes on along the minus strand of CAIULL010000236.1, from coordinate 36,989 downwards.
CGAGAAAAAAATCGGCATGTCCGTAAAAAAACCAGCGAGGCTATTGTGCCACGCTGGTTCTAAAAATTCATCGCTAAAGAGTCTGCGGAGTCGTTAAAGAGACTCCGTCTCGCTATGGCCGTTGATCTGTTCGTCAATGTGCCCAGCATGCTCGCAAAGCTCTTCGCGAACAATGTTCATATCACGCGGAGCCTCGATTCCGATCCGTACGGTGTTGGGACCGATACGAACAATCGTGACTGTCACGTTATCACCAATCAAAATCTTTTCGCCTGGCTTTCGAGAGAGCACCAACATACCGCCACCCCTTTCCTGGTCCTTAATGATCTTCCCTGTTTTGTGCTGCGCGGTCCCAACCAGTCGCCTCCTCCGACATCTCTCCTTGCAACCATCGGTCGCTACTGTCATCAACTGGAGTACGACGTCAGAAGGATAACAACCCCGGCCCAAGAAAATCTAGTCCAATCCGAGAATTCGGTAGAATCGCTACCAAGGTCATCTGGTACGCTAAAACCGTAGGGGCTGCTTGCTTTCTTGGCTGTCACGGCGATTTGCCATGTGCTTTGCTTTGCAGAGTGTGTCTTTTTGGCGCGTCGTTGTTCGTGTTGGGTCGTTTTGTTCGTCGCCTGCGGTGGCGGCTTGGTGGGGTGCCACGAAAATGGGCACATGCCATCTGCTCGCGGATTAGGCAGGTGCCTCGGGCTTGCTTTTCCCAAAGTTCAGCTGGATGCTAGCGATGGAATACTGACTGCAATGACGCACCGTTTTATGAGGAACAACCGATGGTGAGGATTGGGATCGTCGGAATTGGGTTTATGGGGTGGGCTCATTTTTCAGGGGCAATGAAGTTCACGGATGCCGGCCGTATCACCGGATCGAAGCTGAAAGGGGGGACAGTGACGACGATCTGTTCCCGCAGCCCGGAAAAACTGATCGGGGACTGGACCTCGATTCAAGGAAACTTTGGTCCACGAGGTGCGAAGCTGGATCTGACGAAGATTGTCGCCTTTGATGATTACCGCAAGATGTTCGCTTCACCGGATATCGACCTGATTGATATTTGTATGCCCAATGACAAGCACGAAGAATTGGCCATCGCAGCGCTGAATGCAGGCAAAGACGTTTTGATCGAGAAGCCGATTGCGATTGAGCCAAAGGCTGCAGATCGAATGCTCGAAGCGGCTCGGAAAACCGGACGGAAGCTGATGGTCGCTCAGGTTCTTCCCTTTTTTCCCGAATTTAAGTTTGCGGCGGAAACAATCTCATCTGGGAGATACGGAAAACTGCTTGCCGCAAATTTCCGCCGGGTGATCTCATCTCCCAAGTGGTCCAGCGATATGTCCGACTTTCGAAAGCTTGGGGGATGGGGTATTGATTTGCATATTCACGACAATCACTTCATCAGCCTGATCTGTGGTGTGCCTCAGCAGGTGTATTCGCGTGGGATCATCCAGGATGGATTCGTTAACCACGTCCATACTCAATATGTGTATGACGACCCATCGCTGGCAGTCAGTGCCGTAAGCGGAGGAATTGCTGCAGAGGGTCTCGCTTTTTCTGCCGGTTTTGAGATCTATCTCGAACAAGCCACGCTGCTTTATAGCGCGGGGACGCTTGGGGGAGAGTGGGTTCAGGATCGCCCCCTGACTGTCGTGTCAAAAGGAAAAGTCACGCAGCCCAAGCTGAAAGGGGGAAGCGAATGGTGTTCCGCCTTTACGTCGGAGTTGCAAGTCGCCGTTGATGCCGTGAAGTCACGCGAAACACCAAGATTGCTGTCAGCGGAACTGGCTCGTGATGCATTGAATGTCTGCTATGCCGAAGCCAAAAGTATTCAGACCAACAAGCCCGTGAAGGTTGTTTAGTCGCATTGATCGGATAACCCACGATGGTCGAAAACCTTCCTTACCATTCCCTGCAACACGACGGCCTCACGATTGAAGGCTATTCCCGGGCGGCCGTACAAAGCTATTGGAGAATTCCTGAGCTCAAGCTGGGCTTCGACCTGGGTGGCAGTCCCTGGGATTTCATGAATCTTCCCACGATCTTCATTACGCACGCGCACCTGGATCACATGGCGGCATTGCCGGTCTATGTCGCGCGGCGCCGGATGATGAAGATGGAGCCACCGACAATCTATCTTCCAGAAGAAAACGTCGAATGGGCCGATCGACTGTTGAAGGTCTGGCAGAAGCTTGATCGCGGGCGAATGAATTGTCAGCTGATTGGGGTCAAAGCAGGCCAGGAAATTGAGCTCTCTCGCGACCATCTTGTGACGGTGTTTGCCACGTCCCATACCGTCCCATCGGTCGGATACCTCGTCTGGCAGCGGCGAAAGAAACTGAAGCCGAAATATTTAGCACTCAGTGGAAATGAAATCCGTGATCTGAGGATGTCGGGCGAAGAAGTGTCGCATGAAGTGCGAACCCCATTGGTCTGTTATACGGGTGACACGTCTCCCCCGGGGATCGACAATTATCCTCCCCTCTTCGATGCCAGGATTTTGATCACCGAAATCACATTTTTTCGCCCTGAACATCGCAAGGAGAAAATCTATAAATTTGGCCATATGCACCTGGACGACATTATTGAACGGGCAGACAAGTTTCATAACGAGCTGATCATCGCCATGCATTTCAGTACTCGTTACGCGACGAACCAGATTGAAAAAGCCGTGATGAAAAAAATTCCCGCTCAGCTTAAAGACCGAATTAAACTTTGGTTGTAATCGCAAGGTAATGTTCATGAATTCTGAAGTTCAATGGATCGGCGAATCGTTTACGCCCGACGACGTCTGGCAACATCGGATCCAACGAGTACTCACCCATTCTCAGACGCCATTTCAAGAACTGTTCGTTGTTGAAAGTGGTCTCTACGGTAAGGCGCTGGTTTTGGACGGTCGCTGGCAAACATGTACCGGCGACGAATTCCTGTATCACGAGCCGTTAGTTCATACACCCATTATCATGCACGGACATCCGCGTCGGATCTTGATTGCAGGTGGTGCTGACGGCGGAGCCGCGCGGGAAGCCTTGAAGTGGAATAACGTCGAAGAAATACTCCTTGTTGATATCGACAGTGCGGCGGTCGAGGCGTGCCGGGAATGGCTTCCCGAGATCCACCAGGGGTCGCTCAATAACCCGCGAGTCAGAATTGAGATCGCAGATGCATTTGACTTGATCGCGGGAACGCGGGGTTGGGACGTCATTATTGCCGATCTGACCGACCCGATTGAAACTGGTCCCGCCTGTAAGTTATTTACTCGCGAGTTTTTCCAATATTGTCAGCAAGCCTTGGCTCCTGGCGGAATGTTTATTAACCAGGCGGGGTCCATGTCTCCACCGCTACTTGAACCCCTGACCAGAACGGCAAAAACGATCGCGTCGGTGTTCAGCAACATCGTTGTTGTGACGGCAAACGTCCCTACCTATGGTTCTCCGTGGGGAATGGTGCTGGCAAGTGATCGTCCACTGGATCTGAACCCTGACGTCGATGACGTGGATCGAGAGATCCAGCGCAGCACGAACGCTCCCTTCCGTATGTTTGACGGGCGAACTTTGCTTGGGCTTTTACAAACGCCGAAATATGTCAGGGACCGGCTCGTTTAACAGAATATTGGAAAAAAAAGGGATGGAAAATTTGATTTCCATCCCTTGAGATTCAGCGTGATTTTTTAATCAGTCGTGTACCGGGCCACGCACGAAACGAAAGCCACTGAATTTCGATCACAAGATTATTTGTTATCCAGGAACAAGCGTTTAAACTGCTTGTTGACGTTCGCCATCACCATCTGGTTTTCCTGCTTCATTTGAAGCAGCCATTTTAATGGAAATTCTTCGGGGATTTTGTCGCCTGAGACCTGGTAGATATCGTCCCAGATTTTCCATCCGAGCAGACATTCTTCACAGAGAATGTCTTCATCCGTTAACGATGCGTATTCCGGCCGCTTCAAAATCTTGTCGAAGCCTTCCATTCCCTCGAACGCCGCAGTTCGGGCATTTTCGAATTCCTGGGCTTTATAGGCTTGCTTTGCATCGAACAGGCGGCGGTGCGCTTCAGCCATCTCAGGTTCAGCCTCGGCGAATGCTCGAGTTCTCCAATAACGGTAGTTCGTCATTTTCTGATAAGCATCGACAGCTTTCCGAACTCGAAGCGCGTCATCCGGAGTTCCCGCCTGCTGCTTGATTTCTTCATCGGTCATTTCCAGCATAATGTCGGACTCTTCCGGTCCGATCTGAGCGTGAAATGTTTCGCGACCATAGCTTTCGGTCCAGTCCTTTCGAGCGTGATCCCATGCCGCCCGAGTCTCTTCGCCGAACTTTCCTTCTTTTTGAAGTGCTTGAGCGTAATCGAAGAGGCAGCGAGCGGGTGTCGAACGGAACAAGCTACGATCGAGAATATGTTGTGCGCGAGTCCGTTCACGAGCACAGCCAGCTTCAAACCATTCACGTGCCACAAGAAAGTTGTCCTTCCCGTCTGGATTAATCACGGGATCAGGCCCCCCCTTGAAAACAGGGTCGGGATCGGCGAGGAAAAACTTTCGATAATCGGTCGCTTCGTCTGCGTATCCGACTTTGTGTTGAACGACCTTACCTGTCCGGTAGTAAAGCTCGGTAGACCGCCTGTTACGCTCGACCCCCCTCTTCAAAAACTTCGCGCCCTGTTTCACCCAATAATAGCGATCGGGCACGGCATCCCATTCCGCTGACGTGTTATACGCCAGGTTCCAGCCGTTGAAATCCCAGACCCGTTCGAAGTGCGGTTGAAGACGAACGATTGACTCTGTCGTCGCCTGCATCTCAGCCCATCGCTTGGTATCTTTCTGCTGATCCAGGTCCTTCCAGAGCACATTCACTGCCATCCCACGCATCCCAAGCAGGGCAAAATTCATTGCCGCGCTCGATGCATCGACATCACCTAAATCAGCCTCACCCAGTTCGTACTTGCTACGAAGTTGAGAAAGAACACCACCTGCGGCGTCCTTACCGTCGGACGGAAGGCTGAGCCAGATGATGGGAATCAACAGCACCACGATTCCGATCAAATAAATCAGCTTACGCTGTTGAGATGACATATTGGTCATTTTGACTCCAATTCGCGAATTCGAAGCGCGAAGTATCCCATCACCACGCAGGGGATAATGAACGCTGCTGTGACTAACAAGCTAGGAAGAATTGACGTTTCCCAAGGGACATCAAAACCGTTTGAAACGAACTCGGGCATGTTGAAGTACTGCGAATAAGGGATGACATGCCTGCACAGCCACAGAAAGTTGTTAAGCGTCCAGTCGAAGAACTTGACCACGGTAAACGCCGGGTTGGCAGGCAATTCCTGTGATGGACCCATATGCATGACAAGCCGATAAATTGATTCAAGAAAGCCACCCCCTTGAACCTGACCAAACACCAGTTGGTCCATAAATTGATGGTTGTCTTTCAGCGACAGGAAATAGATCACAAACGTCAGTACCGCAGCGATCGGGCCTTTCACCATCGTACTGGCCGACACGCCAATCATCGTGATCAACAGTAATGTGAGTGCAATCCCCAATACCGCTTTCCAGTAGCCCATCCAGAATGGACGATCCGGCATCCGGATGAACAAGTCGGAACGTGCCATACCAATGTATTGTTCGCGGTCAATACACGAGACTTCGACGTTTAACTCTCTCTTTTCGTTGACGAAATCTTTCAGGATGTCGTATTGCACGTTATCAACAGTGACCTTGCGCGGAATCTTGTCTAGTTTGTGCCGGAACTCGTTGACGGGCTGTGGATCGGTCGTGTAGGCCAGATTCTTCGCGGGGTTGAAAAGCTTGATGTCATAGAACAGCGGGCGGGTCATATCCCCCTTATAACTTCGAAACGCCGAGAACGAATTCTCAAAATTCAAATTCCCGTCGGAGTCCAGTGAGGACTCATCGACGTTCCTGAATGTCCAGATGGCCCTTGCTTTCGTTGCTCCTTCGATATAGCTGCGAAATGCCCAGATGTCCCCGACGTTAACCCCGGACCGGGCAAAGTTTCCTTCACGATCAAGAAACTCGATATTGGTTCCATAGACAGGAACACGACATGTCAATAACGGCTGTGATTCAGCGGGGATTTGTCTCACGATCCAGAAATGGCCCACGACAGCCATCACAGCGAGAACAAGACACCCGATCAACCAGATACCGATCATTCGGCCAAGAACAATCTCAACACGACGTGCCGGTTTCGTCACAACTGTGTGAATCGAACGCAATCGAATGTCTTCCGGGATTCCAAAACAACAAAGAATCAGCACGACCGGCAGCGTGAGCCAGCTGATGGTTGTGAGCACGAAACTGATGTAAACCTTGACCTGGTCCGGCTTGATTTCTTTGGAATCTCCCATGAACCAGCCCGCGAACATGAATAACAGGCCGAACACAACGAATACGGACAGGGCTTTACGGCGAATTGCCTCGGTATAAGTCAATCGAGTCAATGCCCAGATACGACGGGGCGAAAGATGAAAGAGATCTGCTGTCATCTCTCCCAATTCGTCAAAGAAGATCCCGATCCCGTTCGCGCCTCGGGTCGCGACAAGATTGACCATCGAGATGAATAGAACAACAAACGTCAGGCATCCGACAACAACCGCCCAATTCAAAAACGAAATATAGGGGTTAAGCAGGTATTCATTAGGATCAAAATACATAACGTCGACCGTTGCTGGTGAAAGTGGGAACTAAGAGGCAACAGTGCCACACAACGTCGCCGACGCTGCCAGCGTCAGCGCTCTCTCTCGAATCAAGTCACCGATTGGCGATCGATCACATTGCGATGACCAGGCCGCTCGCGGCTCTCCTGGACCGTCTTCAGGAACAGATCTTCAAGGCTGGCCGTTGGTTGATCAATATTGATCACATTCGCATCGTGTCGCTTCAAGACTTCTTGAACCTCTTTCAATGCGGCATCGCTGAGTTTTGAGCTGCGGATCTGAGTCTCGTCTTGCGCTTTCAACAGCTCGTCGACCCGACCCATCACTTTCAATTCACCGCCGTAAAGAATCGCAATTCGATCGCAAACATCCTGAACGTCTGCCAGAAGGTGGCTGCACATCAGGACTGTTTTACCTTGTGCTTTCAGATCCAGGATCAGATCCTTCATGTCGCGATTACCAAGTGGATCGAGACCACTGGTCGGTTCGTCGAGCATCACCAGGTCGGGATCATTGATCAATGCCTGAGCCACACCAATACGGCGGGTCATCCCTTTCGAGTATTCTTTCAGTTGACGGCGACGTGATTGCGGAGCCAGCTTGACCAGATCCAGCAATTTCTCAGATCGCTCTTTTCTCTGGGCCGCTGTCATATTAAAGAGACGACCGTAAAAATCGAGCGTTTCGTAAGCGTTCAGAAAGCGATAGAGATAGGATTCTTCCGGAAGATATCCAATCCGTTCGTTCTTGCTGACGTCTGCCGCCGATTTTCCCAGAATCTTCACTTCACCTTCGGTCGGAAACAGCAAACCCAACAGAAGTTTCAGCGTCGTGGTTTTTCCCGAGCCGTTGGGGCCAAGCAGCCCAAACACTTCACCCTTTTTGATGTCCAGACTTAACGCGTTCAGGGCGCGTACTTTAGGGCGACCCCAGAAGTCGCGATAGACCTTCGACAAATTCCGAATCTCGATCACATTCTCGGACTGGCTCATGCAAGCTCCCGGAGTCTCTAACGAAGAAATAGCCGGACAACGACCCTAAATCACGGAAAAAAATCCCACCGATGGGAAATCGGTAGAAAGATACGGACATCTCCGCTGCCGATGTACGCCGAACCTGACAAAGGCGTTTGCTGACACCCGCAAGATTTCGGAAATTGAACCGGCCCGCGAATAGCACATCCTAAAAACCCTGTGCGCCCCTGACAAGCCGCTTGGTTCAATCAATCTTGCACGTCATTGACTCTTTACCAACAATTCCGGTTTTTCCAGCACAAGATAATGTCCGTGATCAGCGGTAACGATCAGAAGGGATTCGTTCCAGTTACTTTTTCGTTCAACCCAATCCGTAATTGCCTGAACGGCCTTTTCGCCGCTAAGAACAGCCCCGATGGAGTTGTCGAGATTATTGTCGTGATTGGCCCAGTCGACGTCACCCGATTCGACCATCAGCCAGAATCCCTTGGGATTCTTCTCCAGAACCGTGATTGCCGCTTCCGTCATGTTGCTCAGTGTGGGATTTTCGACAAGATCTGCTGCTTCGTATTCTTCCGCTTTCGACGTGCGACCTGTTGTCGGACGGAAGTCTCCATCGGCGGTTGCAAATGGCAAATGACCGCTATATTTGCCGACTCCATAAAAGCCAAGAAGTCGGTGGCCATGAGTCGCTGCAGTCAGTGCCGCGGAAGCGAGGCTTTCCCGCCCGTTCACTCCTGCTGCGCGGGTTGAAACAACATATTTTCCTCCGTTGCGAACATCAATTGTCTGGACGTCGGCATCGGTCAAATAGGCGTTACCCGGGACAAAGTTGTTACCTGGGGGGGCGTCCCGCCCTTCGGTGGGGCTGCTGTCGAGTTGCCGAATATCTCCGTAGCCTCCCCCGATGACCACGTCCATACCAGGAAGAGGAGTGTCCGGGTGGCTGATCGATTTCAACCCGATCATGTCCCTTGTCAGGTCCTGATAGTCATCTCGGTGAACATTGTGGGCATACGCGGCTGCGGGAGTTGCGTGACTGATCGGGACGCTCGAAACCGCTCCAACCGCATATCCTCGGTCTTGAGCCAGATGGGCAATCGTTCGAACGGGTTGACCCGCCGGATCAACGTTGACCCCGTTGTTGTAAGTCTTGATCCCTGCGGTCATGCTCGTTGCTGAACTCGATGAATCGGTGTAGGCATGACGGAGATTCGTATCTTCATTTGTGGAGATCGGATAAAGCGGATCAATACCCGGCGTCCAGGGGTTCGGGCCACCGAGCCTGCTGGAATAGCCCCCGAACATGGTCCCGCCAGGATTCAAGACCGTTTGCTGGTTCACGTTAATCTTCGTCCCGTTATTGTGCGGGCTGGTACACATGAAACCGAACTGGGTTGTTCCATTGCCTGTGTAATCCTGGAAATGCAAACCGGTTCCACGTCCTTCCGCGTAGGCGACTTTTTGGGTCTTATAAATCGCAGCGGCCCGAGTCGTCTGCCAATCCATTCCGTCAAAAATCACCAGAAAAATGTACTTTTTGCCAGAATTCAACGCGGTCTGCTGAATCTGAAACAGGTTTGTCTGGTCGAAATATTCGGCACTTTCATTCACGGTTTCAGCGGGAACGCGACCATAAATGCGTCGCAATTCACCTTCATTGCGATAAGGGTTGTTTTTGCCAGAGTAAGATTTCAAATCGATCTGGCCAGGTTGGTCTAACGTCCCGAAAGTGTAGACCGGAATCAGTCGATTCGCATGAGTCCCCCACAACTTGTAATTGTCCGGATCATGACCCCAATGGCCAAAGTCTGCATGGTTTGCTTTGATCGCATCCGTCTGCAGGTCGCGAATGTAGTCCTCGCCCGTGGCACAGGGGACAAGGTTTGTCACGCCGTATCCGATCAACATGATCGCTGCAACAAATCGCATGGAAATATCTCTTACTCAACAAAAGTTTCGAACTCAACCAATGAATCTCAAAAAAATCGGCGATGACCGATGGTCTTCGCTGACTTAGGGCACCCTGTAACTTTCGCCCGCCGCGCACGCGAGAGATCTTGTTTCCAGTGCGAATGAAGAGAAGATCCCTCGCCAGCACGCCGGGCTCACGAATCATCCGGGCTATGCGTCCTTCGTCGTCCATTCCGGAGGCGGAGAAATGTCGGGGGTCGGAACCGATCCTGGGTTTGGACGGCCACTCCCCTGCACGCGACTGATGCAGCGAACGCTGATGTCGTTCTCACACAGCATCTGGCAACTCAGGCGGACTCCGCTGATTCCCTTGGCCGCCAGCAGGTTCTTCTCGGCCATCGTCATTTCTGATGGATTTCCAGCAAGGACTTCAACCCGGCACGTCGTGCACCGGGCATTTCCGCCACAAGCATGAAGTTGATCAACTCCAGCATCCTCGGAAAGTGCAAGAACCAGTCTCTTGCCTTGAGGGACTTCGAATTCGCCAAATCCTTCAACGGTCAGCTTGGGCACGAGATCACCTTCATCAAATACGCGCGGGAATGTGGATACCACCATTGAATACAGCAAACAGAGTGCAACGATCCTGAAGTCAGAGCGACAAGTCAATCGACCAACGCTTGGGATTTTCTTGCAATGGCGAGTTCGTGCCATGCCCGCACTTCCAGCGGGTCAATCTTTCAAAGCTTCCAGTCGGCAGAAACATATCGCGACTGGGCGATCTTGTCTGTTTCTTCCAGCAATTTCGTGGGGCATTCCGATGGATCGGCATTCCATGTTTTGAAAAGGATGCTTCGCAGGACAAGGGCATCTATTGCAAGATTTGTCACGAATTCCGCATGAGGCCGAGCTTGCCGGTAATCGGGTTGGCGAGACGGATGTGCCAGCGCGCGAGACAGTTTTTCCAGATCAAAGTTGTGTAACAACGTGCCATGATGAATGAACGCCTTGCGCAACCATCTTTGAGCGTTACCAGAGAACTTTCGGCCATTCCAAACCAGGTCGCTTGTTCCGAGAACAGAAACATCAGTTAATTCAGTGCGAAGCCCGGCCGCAGTGCGTTCCATCAGTTCTGTGGTCACGCGAGCAATTCCTGATGCTCGATGAATCTCTGCCAGCGGCAATGCCAATGTGTAACAGAGACAACCTGGTCCCAGCAGAACTGTTCCTCCGCCGCTCGATCGACGAAGAATGGGAATTCGTTCGGTTCTGCAAAACTCGACGTTGACCTCAGACTCTGCCCTGTTTGATCGCCCCAGCACAACGAAGTATTCCGTCGGTTCCCAGATCCGCAGGCAAGCCTTCAACGGGTCGGCCTCGACCTCGGCCAACATCGCTTCGTCCAGAGCCAGATTCTGAGAATCGGTCGCCAGTGTGATGTCGTAACCAGTCAGAGATTTCGGCCAGATCAGTTCATTTAACGGTGTTTCGGGCATGTCACTTGTCGTGAATTAACAGGGGCGCCAGTATGCTCGTCGGATAAGCTTCCGACGGCACCCGGACCATCATACAACGCGCGATCAGCCAGCCGATTCGAAACCCATCCCGCGACGCGCGTGAAAATTCACATGTGGATTACACGGCCGTCAACAGCGAATGCCGCTTCTTTGATGGCTTCTGAAAGTGTCGGGTGAGCGTGGCTGGTTCGAGCGATGTCTTCGCTGCTCGCACCGAATTCAATGGCTGCGGCGGCTTCAGCAATCAGGTCGCCCGCATGAGCACCAATAATGTGCACGCCCAGAACCCGATCGGTTTCGGCATGAGCCAGAATTTTCACGCGCCCCTCGGTCCGGCCAATCGCCTTCGCTCGACCGTTCGCCAGAAACGGGAATACCCCTTTCCGATAGGGAACTCCTGAATCCTTAAGCTGTTCTTCGGTTTTGCCGACACTGGCGATCTCGGGATCGGTGTAGACCACACCCGGGATCGCGTCGTAATTCACGTGACAGTATTTTCCGGCAAGACCTTCAGCACATGCGACCCCCTCGTCTTCGGCTTTGTGGGCGAGCATGGCTCCCGGAACGCAATCACCGATCGCATAAATGCCGGGAATTGAGGTTTCGAAGCTGTGTGGATCGATCGTAATGAAGCCACGCTGGTTACGGGCGACATTCAATTTTTCCAGGCCGATATCGTTCGTGTTCGGAAGTCGGCCCACGGCCAACAGTACTCGATCGCAGTCAATCGGTGGTTGACCGTCGCACTCGACGACACAACGTCCCGCGACAACTTTAGCGCCGGTGACTCGCATCCCCAGCCGAAACTCCAAACCCTGTTTTTGCAGGATCTTTTGAGCTTCCGTGGCGATCTCGGTATCCATTCCCGGCAGGATTCGGTTGAGGTATTCCAGAACCGTCACCTTCGACCCCAGTCGCGACCAGACGCAACCGAGTTCAAGACCGATCACGCCCGCTCCAATCACCACGAGGTGTTTTGGAACTTCAGGATAAGCCAGAGCCTCGGTGCTGGTACCGATCAGATTTCCGTCGACTTCAACACCTTTGAGCGGTGCCGAATAGCTTCCTGTTGCGATAATGATTTTTTTGCAGGTCAGTTCCACCGGCTGCGGACCGTCGACCGACACTTTGCCCGGAGCAACAATACGTCCTTTACCCGTATAGCGGGTGATTTTGTTCTTGCGAAACAAACCCGCGATGCCGTTTGTCAGAGTCGATACAACTCCCTCTTTTCGTTTCATCATCGCGGCAAGATCGAGCTTTACTCCCTCGACACCGACGCCGTATTCGGCCAGATGATGCTGGGCCATCTGGTAAAGTTCGCTCGCTTCTAACAATGCTTTGCTGGGGATACAGCCAATACGAAGGCAGGTTCCGCCTAATGCCCCTTCAAATTCGACAACGCCAACATTCATTCCAAGCTGCGCGGCACGAATTGCAGCGACGTATCCACCCGGGCCGGCACCGATTACTACCAAATCATGTTCAGGCATTTTTATTTCCGCAGATCAATTAGCATTGTCGATCGATGATTTTTCAGTCTGTTTGCCACCGACGTGAGATTTCTCCCGCAAGTGTTCCCGATCCATGATGATGACAGCCCTGGCGACACAAAAACTTGGTGCCTGACGAACCCTCACGAACATGCGAAAAAAAGGGTCAGACATCGAGCAGCAGTCGAACGGGGTTCTCAAGGCAATCTTTGATTCGCTTCAAGAACGAAACGGCCTCACGACCATCCACGATCCGATGATCGTAGGTCAGCGCCAGGTACATCATCGGACGAATCACAACCTGACCGTCGCGAGCCACCGGCCGATCCTGAATCGCATGCATCCCCAGGACCCCACTTTGTGGAGGATTCACGATGGGTGTCGACAGCAGTGAGCCGTAAACACCGCCGTTGGTAATTGTGAACGTGCCCCCTGTCAGTTCCTGCGGACTGAGGGTATTCTCTTTCACCTTATTCGCGAACACAGCGATTGCCTGTTCGATCTGTGCGAAACCCATTCGCTCGGCATTTCGAAGTACGGGAACAACCAGTCCTTTTCCACCGCCGATTGCGATACCAATATCAAAATAGTTGTGATAGACGATTTCCGTCCCTTGAATCTCGGCATTGATTGCGGGGTAAGTCTGCAATGCGTCGATTGAAGCTTTGACGAAAAACGACATAAACCCGAGCTTAATCCCGTATCGCTGAGTAAACGCGTCCTGGTGCTGTTTGCGGAGGTCCATGATCGCGGTCATGTCGACTTCGTTGAACGTCGTCAACAACGCGGCATTCGTTTGAGCTTCCACCAGCCGGGACGCAATCCGTTTCCGGATCGGACTCATCATCTGGCGTTTCTCTGAACGCTCGCCAGTCGCAATTGTTCGCACGGCTTCCACAGCTGGAACGACAACAGGGGCGACTGGAACTGGTTTGGAAACGGCTGTCGACGACACTGTCGGAGATGCCACTTGTCGCTGAACATCTTCCTTCAGCATTCGTCCGCCGGGTCCGGTTGCCGTCACCTGAGATGGTTTAAGTCCGTTTTCGGACAATGCTGCGGCCGCGGCTGGCATGATTCGCACTTCGGCTTGCCCAGCAGGTTTTGATGCCGGTGCGACAGGCGTTGCTGTCGGAATCGACGCTGGGGTTCCTGCCGTCGCGGTTTCATCAATCAATGCGATCACAGCGGGAAGTTCGATGGTGTCACCCGGGTTAAACAACAGCTTGGTGACGACTCCACCCTTTGGAGCGGGCCACTTGGTTGTTGCTTTGTCGCTTTCAAGTTCCACAAGTTCGCCATCGGCGGCAATTGTCTGGCCGACTTGTTTCAACCATTCCACAACAACGACCTCAGAGACCGAATCCCCAAAATCACCCTTTTTCAGCTGCACTTCGACTGTCATGAGACTTCGTCTTCCTTTTCCTGTCAGAACAGGGGTGTTCAACGTGATCGACTAGTGATGGCCTGATGCCTTCGTCGATGGACCAATGACCTTCGTCAAAATTTCGTTTTGCTCGATATCATGACTTTTATGAGATCCCGTCGCGGGGCTCGCCGAAGCCGGTCGAGCGACACCCGAAAATGGATATCGTCGGAAAATCGATTCGCCCCAGAGGACTCGAAGGAATCGCCACGCTCCCATGTTCTCAGGCTCTTCTTGAGCCCAGACAACAGGGGTCCCGTCGGGATAATTGGAAAGGTGCTGTTCCAGTTCAAGTTCCGGGACCGGATAAAGTTGTTCCAATCGCAAAATTGCGATGTCGTTGCGTTGCAGTTCCTCGCGGCGTTCGGCCAGTTCGTAATAGATTTTACCCGAACACAGAACGATTTGCCGGACTTCGCTGGCCGGACGTTCCAGCGAATCTGGCAAGACGCGTCGAAAAGTTCCCGATGCGAGATCACTCATCGGTGAGGTCGCTTGACGCAGCCGAAGCATTTCTTTTGGCGTCATGACGATGAGCGGCTTCCTCCACTTTCGATGGACTTGCCGACGTAATACGTGAAAAATCTGAGCGGGAGTTGTTGGATAGACGATCTGAATGTTGTCTTCGGCTGCCAGTTGCAGGAAACGTTCCAGCCGGGCACTCGAATGCTCGGGACCGTTCCCTTCAAAACCATGCGGCAGCAACAAAACCAGACCACTTAATCGGTTCCATTTGTCTTCCGCACTGACGATGAATTGATCGATGATCACCTGGGCGACATTGACGAAATCGCCGAACTGAGCTTCCCAGCAGACCAGGCCATCAGGAGTGTCCAGGCTGTATCCATATTCGTACCCGAGGACACCCGCCTCGCAAAGGCAACTGTTGACGATCTCGATCGGTGCCTGATCCGGAGAGAGATGCGCCAGCGGCATGTAAGTCCGGTCGTTTTCGTAATCGTGAAAGACCGCATGGCGATGGCTGAACGTACCACGTTCGGCATCCTGCCCGTGCAGTCGAATCCGATGCCCTTCGACGCTCAGTGTGGCAAAGGCCAGTGCTTCTCCACATGCCCAGTCGAGAGGTTGCTTCCCCTGAGCGATTGCCAGCCGCTTCGTCATGATGGCAAGCGTACTTTGAGGGTTGACGACTTTCGGGTGAGGATGAAAGTCCTCAGGAAGCACCGTCATTTTCTCGAGCAATTCTGCCAGTTTTTCGACGTTGACTCCGGTATCAACTTCCGGAACTCCGGCTTCGTTGCCACCGACATATCCGCGCCAGGTCCCTTGGAGCATATCCCATCGATGCTCGTAATTCGGACCGTTCGCAACTTCCAGTTCTGATTCCAGTTGCTGTCGATGTGCGAACTGCAGGCGGTTGGCTTCCTCTTCGGTAATGCCGCCCATTTTCAGCATTTGATCAAGGTAGCTTTGTCCGACTTTCTTGCGGGATTTAATCTGTCGGTACATGACCGGCTGAGTGAATGACGAGTCATCGTTTTCGTTGTGACCGCGTAGCCGGTAGCAATACATGTCGATCACGACATCGCTGTGAAATTGCTGCCGGAAATCCATCGCGAGACGAATTACCTGAGCCACAGCTTCCGGATCTTCACCGTTCACGTGGAAAATCGGAATTTGCAACATCTTGGCGACGTCAGTTGCGTACGGGGTCGAGCGAGCTTGTGCCGGACCGGTCGTAAAGCCGATCTGATTGTTGACCACGACGTGAATCGTTCCGCCGATTCGAGTCGCTTCAAGCGAATTGAGATTAAGGGTTTCTTGAATAATTCCTTCGCCGGCAAATGCCGCATCGCCGTGAATCAGCAGACAGACAACTTTTTCGCGACCGGTGTCACCATTTCGGTCTTGTTTCGCTCGAACACGACCCATGGCAACGGCATTAACAAACTCGAGATGACTGGGGTTAAAACAGAGCGAAAGGTGCATTTTTCGTCCGTCGCCCGAATGCCAGTCATTGCTGTATCCGAGATGATACTTAACGTCACCTCGCCCGGTGTTGAGTTCAGGGTCCAAGTCCGCAAACTCGCGGAAAATGGCTCGCGGTGCCTTACCCATGATGCTCGCAAGGACGTTCAGGCGACCTCGATGTGCCATTCCCAGCACAATTTCTTCCACGCCCTGATCTGCCGCCTGATAGATCGCCAGTTCCAGTAACGGGATCAGCGTCTCGGCCCCTTCAAGGGAAAAGCTTTTGGCACCTTTGAACTTGTTGAGGATAAATTCTTCAAAAACCACAGCGTCGCTGAGTCGCTTCAAAATCCGCTTTTGCTCCTGCAGCGTCAATTGAATACGGTTTTCGGTGGATTCCATCCGATTCTGAAGCCACTCGCGAACCCTCATGTCATCAATATGCATGAACTGAACGCCGATCGAACGGCAATACGTGTTCCGCATCCATTGAGTCACTTCGCGGACGGTTCGAAAATTCTGGCCTGAAGCAGACATCGTCGAAACCTGACGTTCCATGTCCGCTTCCGTCAAGTCGCAACTGAACGGATCGAGTTCGGTGACTTTGGGTCGTGGCTGACCCAATGGGTCAATATCCGCGACGTAATGACCCATGACGCGGTAATTTCGAATCAGCCGCTCGACTCGTTCCTGTAAAATGGCGTAGTCCAGTTGAATCGGACTGACAACTCCAGACCCGACCGACGGTGCCCGAAACAAACTCGGGTCGTGCAGTTCTCCACCCGCTCGGGTCTGGCTGTCGACGATTTGCTGAAAATAAACCTGCCAATCGTGCGTGACAGAACTTGGATCGTTCAAATAATCCAAATACAGCGCTTCGACATACGTCAGATTTGAGTCGTGGCTGGTCATTCCACCCCCGTAGTCCGTAAACGCGTGATCGCCATTGCGCGAACCGTTAGAAGATGCCGAACTCTTCTGTGAAGAGCGACCCGTAAGCGTGTCTGATGGACTCATCTTGATCGTTTCTGATCCCGAGTCAGGCGGTGGATACTCCGTACCGACCGTAAACGGCCGACGCCTCTCCACCACATGAAATTCCAATCGAGAGAACCTGTAATTCCCAACCTGTAGTTGAGTTCCGACTGTTTTTGACGCATAAATGGTGAGGCAACCATTACGCGAAATCGGCACTCACGGTTGACTGTAGCAGACCGTATCAGGAATGGGGAGTTTCGCAAACAGGAATTTTTCGTTCATTCGTGCAAGTGGCCAGGAATACGAAAGTGATCTGTCCGGGGACCCGCAGTGGTGTCATCAATAAACGTATTCTGTTGCATTGGGTCTCGCACGTCTTAAAGTTCCTGTTATGACTTTCATGCAGTTCAATTGTCCAAAAATAGTCTTTAGTTCGAGGCAAAAAGCGTTCTTTTTACGGCAAGCTGGGATGATGCTCGTCGTCTCGCTAGAATCACACTATGACACAAAAATCATTTTCCGAGCTGGGACTTTCGCCCGAAGTTCTTAAAGCCGTTGAGCGTATGGGGTTCGAGCAGGCGTCGCCTATTCAGGCAGAGGCGATTCCTCCTATCATTGAAGGCCGGGATGTCATCGGACAATCGCAGACTGGATCTGGGAAAACTGCTGCGTTTGGAATTCCGGCTGTCGAGTTGGCCGATCCGACAAATCGTGCGGTCCAGGTCCTGATGATGTGCCCGACCCGGGAACTCGCATCACAGGTTGCCGAAGAAATATCGAAGTTAGCACATTTCAAAAAAGGGATACGCGAACTGCCGATTTTTGGAGGGCAGAGTTATGACCATCAGTTTCGCGGTCTGAAAGCGGGACCGCAGATTGTCATCGGGACTCCTGGTCGATTAATCGACCATATCAAACAGGGGACGTTGGCGCTGGGGTCCGTGAGGATGGTGGTCCTCGACGAAGCGGATCGAATGCTCGATATGGGCTTCCGCGACGATATTGAGAAAATTCTTGAATCGGTGCCAGCAGAACGACAGATCGTTCTATTTTCGGCCACCGTGCCTCCTCCGATTCGTAAGATCATCGAACGGTTTACAAATAATCCCGTCACGGTCCGAATCGAAGCGACCGCGATGAATATTCCTGCAATCGAACAATCATATGTTGAGGTCGACTATCGATCAAAAACGGAAGTTTTGTGTCGACTGCTCGATTTGCACGAGGTTCGCTACGGTTTGATTTTTGGGTTTACGAAGATTCAAGTTGATTCGTTGACCGAGGCGCTGATCGCTCGTGGATACAATGCCGACAAGCTGCACGGTGACATGACTCAGCCGATGCGCGAACGGACCATGAAACGATTTCGCGATCGGAAAATTGAACTTCTGGTCGCGACAGATGTTGCGGCACGCGGTTTGGATGTCGACGATCTTGAAATCGTCTTCAATTATGAATTGCCTCACGATGCCGAAGATTACGTCCATCGGATTGGCCGAACGGGTCGAGCCGGAAAAAGCGGTAAGGCGATTAGTCTTGTCAGTGGTCGGGAGTTCGGGCGACTGCAGCAAATTATCCGTTTTACGAAGTCCAAGATTCCCAGGCAGTCTGTGCCACGCCTGGAAGAGCTTGAACAAAAGCACGCCAGCCGTCTGGTGGAGTCGCTACACAACACGATTCAGGCCGGAGACTTTAAGCCGCAGGATAAGCTTCTCGAGGATTTAATCGAAGCAGGGCACGCTCCTGGTGAGATTGTTTCGGCCTTGATGCATTTGTTAGCTGGAGAGAGTTCCCGGGCACCGGAACGTATCGCCGAAGACGACCCACGTCCCCCTCGCCGCTCCGCCAGGGATGTTTCGTTTGAGGGGCGGCCTCCCCGCCATGATCGAGACGATGGTCCGCCAAAGATGACGAGGCCACGCGAGTCCTCTGGGCGAAGTCATTCAGTTGATCAGGCACCACGAATCGACGAATCGGGAGTCTGGATTAAGTTCAATGTTGGCGATAATGCCGGTGTGACACCGGGTGATTTCGTGGGATGTATTGCGAACGAAGCAGGTGTTCCCCGGACAGTTATTGGCGGAATTCAGATTCTGGCCACAGTGAGTTTCGTTCAGGTCGCCGTTGAATGTGCGGACCAGATTCTTGATGCCGTACAGGGCGTTCGCCTCAGGGGTCGACGGGTTCAGGCGATACCTGGTCTTCCCCCGCGACGAGACTTCAAACCGCCTCATGGAGATGGTCCGCCGACCCGCCGCGGACGTCAGCGATGAGGATTTTCGACGTTACGTCGGCCGGTATGAAAGTCGCCGGTTGCAACTCGTCCGTCTTGAAACAATTGATTGCAAAACCGTGTTCACGTCTCAGAGGCGGAAAACGCAATATCGGTGGCTGGTCATATGACACTCGATTGACGTAGCGATTAGCAATTATCAAATCACATTCGAGTCATCATCGTAAGTCATTCTCGGTGCGTAAAAAATCGCGAGTTGACTGCGATGTCCCAGGTTTGTTGACCGATCGAAACTGTTTGGAGAAACGTGTGTCCGGTTCAACATTCAAAGTCACATTTCGCTTCCGCTTTTCCTTCGACGGGATAAGCGTGGCGATTGGTGTTCGGCTAATTTCCGGCTTTCTGTCCACTATTCAAAACGTGGCGTTCCAGCCGTAGGCAACGTCCGGTGCTTGTTGCGACGAATGGCGATGATCGAGTCGAAGAAACTGATTTCCTGGATTTCCCGACCGATTCGCGGTACCGAAATAGACGAAAGCCGCTGGGGATTCCCTTTTTCAAAGTCGGCGATAGTTTCGTGATTAACATAGTGCGCATGCGAGTAATCGACGAGATCCTTACCGAGATCGATAAAGGAATACGTTTGATCGCGATAATTCAACCAGAAATTCGTATGAGTGTCTTCAGCAAGATAAAGCCCATTGTCGGTTAGTCCATTCAGAAACGCGTAGTCGAACGTTTTGACCATATGGGAACAGATATGACTGCCATCGTCCAAAATAATATCGAATGGCCCGAACTCGCGAATAACTTTTTCCAAAAAAACGGTGTCAGATTGATCACCAATTCGCACGTGAACATTTGAAGGCGCATCCTCAAATCTCGTGCAATCCGGATTGATATCAATTCCGACGATGACCGTATCCGGGTGGAAGTAACGCCGCCACATTTTCAGCGAATGGCCTTGAAAAACACCTACTTCAAGGAAACGAATCGGCCGCTTGCGATACTCACCGAAAAATCGTTCATAAATGGGGAAATAATGTAACCATTTAAGTCCATGAGGGATGCTGTGCCAGATCGCATATAAATCGTCTTGATCCGCTGGTGGTTCCTGAAAGTCAGCGTTCATCGACTCAGTTTGAAGGTTTTTCTCTCCCAAAAAACTTTGGGGGCCACGCGGAAACCGATACTGAAATTGTAATTTCTGAACTGATCGTCGAACATGACTCAAACCACTGAAGACACGTTTCGGCAGCCATCGACGAAGTGTCTCTTTTATAATCTGCGGTTTTTCAGTCATAATAAGCCAGTTTTTGGTCTAAGGATGGCACATATTGAGTTCGATAATTTGGAACTCAATTTAGCTCTCTGTAGACCATCCTTCCCAAAACAGCGTTAAAACATCTGCGAAAAGTTTACCGAGGCATTATTGTTGCTAAATCCGATACTGTGACACTGGGTCGCAGAAAAATCAACCCTGCTTAAACCGGCACGTCCTGACGAAGGCCGTCTCCTTTGATCGTTAAGAAAGGAAGCTGGTGCAATTCTCTCGGCGAATCGAAGATACGGGGTTGCGAAGGAAGTTGGCTGAGGTCTGAATACGGGAAATAGAGTGCGCCATCAGAGGGGCCGCGAACCCTGTTATTCCGAAGGTTAACGATTAATGGTTCAATAAACGTTTTTTGCGTGGGATCTGCAAAGGCGGTCTGAAGTTCCAATTGAAAACAGAGAAATGTCTTCGTTCGTTTTCGCGATTTTTATAGGACTCTTGTCAATCGTTGTGAGAACCAGGAATCAAGATGCGTCAATAAGAAATTGTTTGACGTATTTTCCCAGGACGTCGGTCTCAATGTTGACCGAATGACCGATTGATCGTTGCCCTAGTGTGGTCACCGAGAGAGTATGAGGAATCAGTGCGACCGTGAATCGGCCACGGTCGGCCGTGACGATCGTCAGGCTGATACCATCCACCGCGACGGATCCCTTCGAGACCATCATTCCACCAATGGAGGTGGGGACTTCAAATCCCATCGTAACCCATTCGCCTTCGCGATCAAGCTGGTCAACGGTTCCGATTCCATCAACGTGTCCCTGAACAAAATGGCCACCGAGGCGACCATTCGCGGGGAGTGATCTTTCAAGGTTCACGAGATCGCCGGCTGCCAGCTTTCCCAGGTTTGTCTTTGATAAGGTTTCTCGTCCTGCTTGAAATGACCAGCCGTGGTCGTCGATCGAAATGACCGTCAGGCAACATCCGTTAATGGCAACGCTATCACCACGTTGTGTCGGCGAAAACGTGTCGAATTCCCCTTTAATCATGGTGTTTGGTGGGGCGATGACAAGTTTAATCCCAGTCGATTCTGCTTCCAGTCGTACGACGCTTCCCAATCCTTCTACTAACCCTGTGAACATGATTAATCCCGTCGAGCGATTCTGTATTGAATTGGATTTCGGGGAATTATCGGTGAATCAGAGGGTACATGCAAACGGATATCGGGCGAGTTTCGTTGTCCAGAACGCGACGGGCTTGGCGCTCATCATGATTAATGACTATCATCCTCGACCCCTCGTCCGGTCTCAGGAATCGAGCAAGGGGCACGGAGAGGTGACAGAGTGGCCGATTGTGCTGGACTCGAAATCCAGTGTGGTAGCAATATCACCGTGGGTTCAAATCCCACCCTCTCCGCTTTTTGATGACGTGCCGATTCGCGGTGATTGAGGCGTCGATGTTGGCTGAGACGATTTCCGCCGTCAGCCTCACATAATTGATCGCTTTCTCACGACGCTGATCAAGGTGATGGGAGCGGTTCGACGGTTTCTGCTTCTTGATTGCCAGCTTCCTTTTCTTCTGCTGGATCAGCCCCCTCGGTTTTTTCGGTTTCCTCCGGAGCAGGTGGTATCTGCGGGATTTGAGTTGCGTTGGAATTAGGTATTTCCCGATTCGCTGGAAAGGTTTCGCAAGCCACGCACCTGCGGACCATAGGAATTTGTTTCCAGCACGGTTGATAGTAACCGTAGCTTGGACCCCAGATTGGGGGATTGATGGGAAGTCGGTGTTGAGTGTTTCTCGTGCTGAGCGCGAATCCGCTTTCGTAGCGGGGTGATCCGTTGGCATGAAAATACATGCTGTGCCACCAGGGCCAGCTAAACGACGATCCCAGGCTGGATGTCGAAGAGCCGTAATAGTGATCTTGTGCGGGTGCCACGCGAGACGCGGGAGCAAAGCTCAACAGGATTGCAACGATCGCGAAGCTCCTTAGTCTTGAGACTCGGCGCGTCGTGCTCTTGTCGATATTGGACATGAATAGAATCCTTTCCTGAAAACTCAATCACTCGAGTCTGAGCCGTTTCGCAATCAGTTATATGAGTATACCGCTCGCGGAATCTTGATCGGCTGAGCGTCATTACCTGTTAAACGCCGCTGTGCGGTTACCGCCGAACAGACCTTTGCCATAACCGCCGCGTTTCGTAGTGAAGCTTCCGGCATTATTGTAGCCACGACCGTCACCACCAAATCCGTAGGGACTTGAGTGCCCACTCGAGCCGCCGCCGGCGCTACCGAAGCGTTGCTGAAGATCGTTAAAATTTGCCCCATGTCCCGTCGGAGCCAGTCTGCCTGTTGTAATCGCGGCTAACTCAGATGGTTCTTCTGCTCCGCGAGGCTGATTAATTGACGCCTCAACGTTTCGTAACTCGTTTTGCAGGTTCTTGGCTGTTTTCGCCCCCTGCTGCTGGGGTTTAACAATATTGAAATAATTCAGAGCGTTATCGCCACCAAAGTTCTGTCCGTTGCCGTTATCCACCATGGAAACATACGGGCTTACGGTACGCTTTTGTCGTTGTCCTGATCCGAATCTGTTTCTTTGTGGGGCCTGGGCGAACGCGAAATCCACGCTCGTCACGCTCAAAAGGCTGATTAGTCCCATTAACTTGAGTGTTCGTGTGCACGAAATTCGCAGCATGGTTTCACCCCGTTTGCCGTTCTCTGAAGGAGTCAACATTCGCTCCATTGTACTTCACTTTTCTCATAATTGTCAGGTATTGACGTCCAGGCCAGATTGAGGCATTCGTTCGTGTCGAGGTTCATCAGGCCACTCCACCGCCACCACCGAAGCTCTTGATCGGGTAAATCCCCAACGAGTTGCGAACCACGTTGAATCCTAAGATCGCAGTACCAAACAGTCGTTCAACAGGTGCGACAATCTTTTCGATCTTGTTGTTCAAGGCGACCAGGCTGTCAGCCTGGATGTAGATTCGGTCACCCGGTAACAATTGATAGTTCGTCGAAGTTTGGCCTAATGCTGTGATGTCCTCCCATTCAACTTCCAGAATTTGCGCTGTGCACGAGTCTGAAGGGGCAGGGCGGGCAATCCAGATACGCTTTGATGACACTTCCGATAGCCCGTTGATTTGTGATATCGCATCCAGCACGGTTTCATTGCCGGTAATTGGAAGCCGAACAACCTGTTCACCGAATCCTCCACCGTCGGAGATGATATAGAAGTTTTTGCTGTTGTAAGTCCCAACGTCGACTGAGACCTTCGGATCTTGAATTCCATTGGCAGCCAGGTGTTGGGTTACTGCAGCGCGAACCTCTGCCAGCGTCATCCCTGCAACGTAAACGTCACCGTAAACTCCAAGTGAGACTCGTCCGTCCTGGCGTACCAGGTGTTCTCCACCAACCGGCTGCGGTGACTCTAAGTCTTCAAGCTCGACGGAAAGTTCCGGGTTTGTAAGTCCCAATTTTTTCTGAAGATGCTTTCGAATCGCGGCTTCAGCCTCGGCGGGAGTCATGTTTGAAACGTAGACCTTTCCATAAGAAGGGCCGAAATCCAACTCACCGCTCGTTTCAATTCGGTAGCTACCTGCGAGAATTTTGAATCCCATTTCAATTGCTAATTCCGCATCAAATTGAGCCTGATTTGTTGAAGAATCTGACTCAAGATCGAGAGGGAGGCCGTTTTTGAGTTTGACTTGAAGTCGATCGCCGGGAATGAGCTTCCAGTCAGGCGTACGCAGAGTATGCGTGGCCTGAATCACCAGCACATCGGGAGGTTCGACGATGTAGTCTGGAAGATTGACTTTGTCGAGTTCGCGTGGAACGGACGCACCTTGAAGCTGCAAAAGGCGTTGCTGAGGCGATGCTGCGCAGCCAATAAAAGCGATTTGGCACAATAGGGCGATGCATACCATAGGTGATCGTCCGCGAAGTCCAAAGAACATGGACAGTTCCTCCTCAAGTTGCGCTCGATGTCAGCATTTCGTCAACAGAACGGGGTTGAGTCAAAATTCAGGCGGCACCACAACCCTTTGTTTCCTCAAGATCTATCGTATCGAAAGAGTCAGCCTCGTCAGGCTTTTGAGGAAAACTGATAAACTCAGCCCATCCTGCCTAGTCTTGCAACCATCGTTCGCCTGCAGATCGCTTTCGCGCTGAATCGGCGGAGATTGAATGTACCGTCCCGATCAGGGTTGGCATCAAACCACGGTAGGAAAACCACGGAATCGCACTCGAATTGGCGTCAAAACCGATATTTTATTGATCGGAGGTTCTTGATTCGATAGGCACATCGAAGACAGAGTGACGGTCGATTCCGATGAAAAATGGTCTTCTTTCGGAGATGTTATCGTGTTGCGGTAACTTGAATCTCGGTAATTCCGGGAAGATGAATAGATGATGCCACGCGATTTCTTACGCTGTCACGATTGGTATGGAGTTTGCTGCTGAATGACCAGGTGGTTAGTTGAAGTTTGATAAGTCAACGTGGGTTCATCGCTCTTTTGTTTTGAGAATTGGTCCGGGTTTTGTAGATTCGGTTTAGCCTTTGATGTTCTTTTTACCGCTTACGTGCTGAATTTTTTGCCGTGTTTCGCCGTTCTGCTATGCAAGTGGTGTTAAAAATACGGTGTGTCCTGTATGGTTCTGTTTTGGTGATGGATTTGGCAGGTGGTGCATTCATTTTGTGCTTGAGAAGCTGGGTTTGGTGGTGTTGATTTGTTGCGAGGCCGTTATTTTGCTTTGAAGTCAATGGTGGACGTTTGAGCTGATCTTTTCAGCTGATTGTCCCTGATAAAAAGTATAAGATTGTCTTATTGTTTTTTTCGTTCAGGCTGTATGTGTTTTTTTCTGCGGCTTGACTCTTTGTTGAGTGTTGCGTTTCGATTATTATTTGTTGTGAATTCATGTGAAATCTGCTTGTCGCGTAACTTGATGTGATTGCTCAAATGTGCGATCTTGAATTATTTGTTAAGGTCACGGATGCTTGTTGCGAGGCCTGTTGGTTAGTGTTAGAGTCCATTGATTGCCTTGGGTTTCCAGAAAATTGAGCGAGGGATTGTGGATGAATTCAACCGAGCACCTAGGATCTTTTATGGAAGACTTGTGTCGTGTTGGTTGTCTTTGCCGTCATTTCGCAATCTTCGGAATGCGTCTGTTGAAGTGACAATACCTGCAGGTGTCGAATCGTCTGCTGGTCTGAGTGTTCAGGCGAGGGTTTGAAGCAACCTGTAGCGAACTTCAGTCGAATTAAAACAGTCGTTGAGGTTGATAAGCGAACTCGATTTTTGATGCATGAGTCCGTTATCGTCTACCTCTTAACGCAAATCGCAATGGTTTACGGTTTCTGGCGTATTGTACGGTGCAATGGAATTGGTAATGTGTTGAGCGCAATCCAGTCTCACTCAGGTTTTCGGTTAAATGTTTTGATGCAAGGCTCGTAGTTCGTTGCCGGCTCGGCTCGATCGAATCGAGTTTTTCGGTGCATTGAAATCGATCGCTTGTCTTGGCTGCTCATGTTGTTCTCGATCATGGATACTGCGATGCAAATGGTGAATCCCACTCCCGCTTTTGCTGATACCCCCCATGTTCCCAATCTTTTCACTCCTGGTGTTTCGGGAGATGGCGTGCGTCCGTATATTCGTCTTGATAGAGTGGATCGAACTCACGCTCAATCGCTTGTCAGTTCTGTTCGAGTCAGCCCTGCGGCCGCGAAGGCGTCAAGGATACTCGCTGGAAGGTCTCTGGTTCAGTGTTTTGTCACCTCGCTCCCTCTGATTGTCGCTGATTTTGTAACTTTGTGGGTTTTGCTCTATTTGACGACTTCTGTCATCGAGCGGTGCTTCGCTCTCTCCACGAGTCTGGTCACACGTGAGACAGCGTTGGTTGCCTCCTTTTTGCTGTTCCCTATCGCGCAACTCGCAGGGCTCTATCCTGCGATTGGAACGAGTGCCGCAGTTGAGTTTCGGCAGCTTGTCCGAGCAGCGACGACCGCTCTCTGTATCTTCGCGGGGATTGGAATAATCCATGAACCTTCACATTGGCCTTACTTTATCGGGTCGATGCTTGTGACAATGATTCTGGTTGTGCCGCTATTGCCGGCATCTCGGTTCGTCGCGAGAGCGATGTCAAGAAGGTGTCGGTGGTGGGGTGCGCCAGCGCTCATTTATGCCGATTCGGCAGTTGTCGGAGGCCAGATGTTTCAAAGGCTGAATTCAACTCAGGACCGCGGTTTGCGGCCAGTTGCGGTGCTTTTGGATACAGACAAGTATTGGGAGGCTGAAAGCGAGCTGGAGAGTAAAGGTATTCCCTGTCTGCCGGTTGAGGACATTCTCGGCTGCGCTTTAAATGCAAAAGCAACGTGGGTTTTGGTTGCAAAGCCGAAGGTGGCGGCCGCCGATGAGGCGTGGAATGATGATAACGAAGTAGATTCTGTCCTTCATGCAATACCCAACCGCGTGCTATTGTCTTCGATGGGGGGGTTTGATTGCGGGATGTGGGATCAGACCCATACGATTGGTTCTTCGTGCGGCCTCTTGCTCGCGAATTCTCGTCATTGCTACTCAACCCTGTTTGTAAAGCGCTTGATCGACTTTTCGGTCGCGTCGCTGATTTGCTTGTTCGCTTCTCCGTTGCTGGTCGGGATTGCAGTCGCGATCAGGTTAAGCTCGCCTGGTCCAATATTTTTTGGCCAGAAACGGATTGGATTCGGGGGTGTTGGATTCACCGCCTGGAAGTTTCGGACCATGGTACCCGATGCTGAGAAGGTTCTGCAGGCATGTTTAGCGAGTAATCCTGATTACAAAAGAGAGTGGGAACAGACTCACAAATTGAAAAATGATCCACGAGTGACTTGGATCGGCAAGTTTCTGCGAACAACGAGTTTTGATGAGTTGCCACAGCTTTGGAACATTCTCTGCGGTGAAATGAGTCTGGTTGGTCCGCGGCCAATTGTTGATTCTCCAAACTACGACGAATCCTATATTCGTGATTATAAGCGTGAGTTTGCTGCTTACGTTTCAGTTCGCCCTGGTTTGACTGGGATGTGGCAGGTGACATGCCGCAATAGTGGTGTGTACGAGATGCGGATCTATTGGGATATGTACTATATCCGAAACTGGTCGTTGTGGCTCGATCTGTACATCATTCTTCGTACTGTTCGAACCGTGCTGCTTCGAGAAGGTTCTGCGTGATGTTGTGTATTCAGGTTTGATTGGATTTTACCTGTTTTCCAACGTGTTTTGTTCGCAGACGCTACGTACCTGTCTGGCTCTTCAGTGTTCCTGTCTTTGTTTGTTGAGAAGCCCATCGCCAGTAGGTACAATTTCATCGATCTCGGCAGGATTCCTTCAGGGGGCGTGTGTCACCCAAATGGACGGAGTCTGCGCCGTTTGATGCACACCAAGTTGAGTGGCGTCAGTTGTGAATTGTTAATGAGACAGAGCGAACTTGTTGATTCATTCAAAGCGGGCTTTGATCACGGGTATCACCGGTCAGGATGGTTCTTATCTCGCTGAGCTTCTGTTAGCCAAAGGCTACGAAGTTCACGGGTTGATTCGCCGTTCAAGTTCTTCCAACGTCGGGCGATTGAATCATCTTCAAAATTACTTTAAAGATGAATCAGGAAAATCTGGCAATCGCCTTTGTCTTCATTTTGCTGATCTGACGGATGCAAGCAGGCTGTCGCAGTTAGTTCATTCGATTCAGCCGGCCGAAGTTTACAATTTGGCAGCCCAGAGTCATGTTCATGTCAGTTTTGAGCAACCCGTTTACACTGCTGATGTAACCGGGCTCGGCACGACTCGACTTCTTGAGGCGATCCGCGAACTGCAAGAGCAGACTGGCAGCCAGGTCCGTTTCTTTCAGGCGTCCAGCTCGGAAATGTTTGGAAAGGTTGCTGAGATTCCCCAGACCGAAGCGACTCCTTTTTATCCACGATCGCCGTACGGTGTGGCAAAGCTTTATGCGCACTGGATTACTGTGAATTACCGCGAGAGCTACAACCTCCACGCGTCATGCGGAATTCTCTTTAATCACGAATCGCCTCGGCGAGGTGAAGCTTTTGTGACTCGAAAAATTACACGGGCTGTCGGGAGAATTAAGTCTGGCTTGCAGAAGGTTCTCAAGCTGGGAAACCTTGAAGCAAAGCGTGATTGGGGGTTTGCCGGCGACTACATCGAAGCGATGTGGTCGATGTTGCAACAGCCGCAGCCGGATGATTTCGTAATTGCGACAGGTGAAACGCATACGGTCAGAGAGTTCTGCGAGAGAGCATTTTCAAGGGTCGGTCTGGACTATCGAGATTTCGTGGAAATTGACCGTCGTGATTTTCGGCCCGCAGAGGTAGATGTTTTGTTGGGGGATGCAACCAAAGCAAAAGAGTCTTTCAACTGGACTCCGCGAGTCAATTTTGAAATGCTGGTGGATATGATGGTCGATGCGGATCTGATGGTTGCCCACCAAGAAGCCGCTCGAAGTGATTGACTCGTGTAAGAAGTATCCCGTTCAAAATACAGTCAATTTACGAGTAGGAATGGTCAAGATCTGTTTTTTTGGTTTATTGGTATTAACGCTCTTATTAGACGGAAAACGTATAGACAATGCAGAAATGTTCGTCGATCTTTGCCCGTCGACAGTGGTTCGCTATTGTTGAAACTGCCACCAATGCGATCGCTTAGGATATCGCGTGGCCTTGGAGCGTCGATCGAGGATTGTTTGAGCGGTGTGATTTGACCATTTCTGCGTATGTCGATCGTCGTTACAGTTCACTTCATAGGCTCAGCCTGATTTAAAAACTATTTCCAGATTTTTAGATGGATGTCTCTCACAATGGGAAAATCAAGCCTGATCGTTGAGTATTCCAAGCCATTACGCGCTCGGTTTAGAACTCACAGAATTCAACCGTTTCTCGATCTTATCGAATCGGTTTTTCGCGAACGCGGTGAAGTGCGGATTCTTGATGACGGGGGAACGCGGGCCTATTGGCAGATTATTCCCGAAGCAACGCTCAATAAATACAATGTTTTTGTAACGGTTGCGAATTTCAAGAGCGAAGCCTTCGAATCTACTGAGCGATTTCGGTTTGTCGAAGCGAATGGCTGTCAACTGTCGGAGTTCGCGGATAACAGTTTCGACATCGTTCATTCGAATTCCGTGATCGAACACGTCGGAACATGGGAGCACATGGTTCAATTTGCAAATGAAGTCCGTCGGCTTGCGCCGCGCTATTGGGTTCAAACGCCGTACTTCTGGTTTCCGGTAGAGCCCCACTGTATGACCCCCTTTTTCCATTGGTTGCCCTTTCCGATTCGAGTCAAGCTAATCATGATGACGGGTCTTGGAAACTGGCAGCGTCGGGAGACAGTGGATGAAGCGGTTCGGGCGGTCGAAAGTGCAAGACTCTTGGATCAAAGGATGCTAAAATGGCTTTTCCCAGATGCTCGAGTTCGAGTTGAGCGACTTATGCTGTTGCCAAAATCGATCATCATGGTGAAAAAGTAATTCAAATGTCCCAAGTTTCACAGTCCGAGGACACCGCCGATCCCGGGAGCATGGATCGACATTTTGAGACCTCCCATTTAGAAGCTAATTTGGGAAGTCGCAGTGTGCGCGGTGGTGTCGTGGCGATTGGAAACCACGCCTTTCGGTTCGTTATTCAAACTGGCGGCACAATGCTTCTTGCAAGAATCCTTGCTCCTGAAGAATTTGGCCTCGTTGCCATGGTTTCCAGTATCACCGGGCTCGTTGCGCTGCTCGGTAATCTCGGACTTTCTGCAGCGACATACCAGCGTAGCCTGATCACGCACCGGGAAGTAACAGCGCTTTTTTGGATTAACGTGAGCTTAAGCGTAGCTTTGTCGCTGATCATCGCAATTCTGGCCCCCGCCATTGCCTGGTTTTATGGCGAGCCTCGACTGATAAACATTACCCTGATCCTTGCTAGCTCGTTTATTTTTTCCGGCTTGAGTGCGCAACATTACGCAATTCTCACGCGACAGATGCGATTCGTAGAGATGGCAGCTACGCAAACAATTCCATTGGTTATCAGTATCACATTAGGTGTGGGGCTGGCGTGGGCTGGATGGGGGTATTGGGCACTTGTCAGCATCACTGTTTGTCAGTCTGCGACGACAGCAATTGCCACTTGGGTACTGTCGTCCTGGAGGCCAGGATGGCCAACCCTCCAGTGTAATGTTTCTGAATTGGTCCGTTTTGGCAGCCAGTTGACGGGTTATGATCTGCTCGTTTACCTCATGAGAAATGTCGATAATCTGTTGATCGGACGTTTTCTGGGTGCTGAGACGCTTGGGATTTATTCCAAGGCTTATGGGCTATTGATGCTGCCCGTTCAGCAGATTAATCCTCCATTAAATGGAGTTATACTGCCTGCTCTCAGTCGATTGAGCAATCAGCCGGATCGGTTTCGCAATTACTACTTGAAGGCTGTCGCTGGTCTGGCGACGATTAGCATGCCAGTCATCGTCTTCGCATTTGTCGACGCCGACCTTTTGGTCTCGGCGATGCTGGGGCCGCAATGGGACGGCGCAGGATGGATTTTTCGACTACTTACTCCCGCCGCACTTACGGGAACGATCAATCTGGCCCCTTCTTGGCTGTTTACATCTCTCGGAAATACAGGTCGACAACTGAGGTGGGCCTATTTATCGGCTCCCGTCATTATCGGGGGGTTTATCATCGGGCTTATTTGGGGCGCTCCAGGCGTTGCGGCTTCGTTCAGTATTAGTTTTGGAATCTGTTTCACTTTGTTCGCTGCCGATGCGTGTCGCCAGTCTCCTGTCAAATTCGCCGATTTTCTTGGCGCAATATTGCCACCGTTTGGAGCGAGTGTTATCGCCGCATCGGCCGTTTTTATTTACCAACGTTTCGCCGGATCCAATGACTTTCCGGGATTCATCACTGATATTGTGATTTTTTCGGCAGTTTATCTTGCTCTTTGCGGATCGACAACAAGCGGTCGGACGTTCATGCGTTCATTTTTTGCGAGTATTAGCCGCAAGCCAAAGCAACTGCGCGATGCTTGATGTGTTTTGTGAAATGAAGAGAATCAATTGTAAAAGTGGCAAATGGACATCGGAATTACAAGAACGACACTGGCGCCTGTGAAGGTGATTGCCGTCAAGTAAGGCCGTGTTGCTCGGTATCTCGATCAGATTTGAATAGTAAGCTCTCCAGCAAATCCGAACACCTGAATTATCGAACATATTAAGCGAGGAGGAAGTACGAAGCATAGTTTCTGCAAGGGAATGCCAAGATGTCTCTCCGTCGACGTTTTTCGAGAGATTCGGGATGTCGCAGATTAGTGTCCTTGTCGCGTTATTTATGCTTCCATGAGAGTAAAGAAAACCTTGGTATGAGTTCATGAAAAGCTCGATTTCGTATTAATAAGCGAAGCCTCGAAACACTAGTTTGACCCGCTCGCCGAGTTGCGAAAGCGCCGTGTGCGTGTAGATTCTGGTGAAATTGTGCATCAGGGATCCTCCAGTCCTGCTGATCATCGCCTGATATGAATACAATTGTGAGATCGATCGCGGGTTGGAGGACAGCGGCGCGATCGATAAGATAACTCTCGATGGTTCGCAGCCGAATGTTTTGAGTGACTGATCAAAGGTGGGGTTTCGTTGTTGACAAAACTGCTGTTTTAGGAAAGATGGGCAGGCGGGGCCGCGATTTGGTGTCGTTGATTTGACTGGCTGTTCCTTTTTCGGATTAATCTCAAGGCCCCTCGGAAACTGTGTGGAAATTTGATTGAGGCAAGGTGTTAGTCGTTTTGAAAGGGAGATCGTGTCTCCATCTTTTTCAGTTGTTGCAGCAGTTAATGACTCCCAAATCCTCAACCAAAACCTGTTACGATCCCCGATGATTGTCAGCGGCGAGGTCCCTGTGTTCACTGAAGAGGGGCATTCGTCGGCCGGAGCCGCATATAATCACGGGATGCGCCGAGCAGCTTCCGATTATGTGATTTTTGCCCACCAGGATGTGTACTTCCCTTTAGGTTGGGAGCAGCGGCTGATACGGGCCATCGGCCAACTTGAAGAAGCAAACACTCCCTGGGGTGTTCTCGGTGTTTTCGGGATTAATCCTGAGAGAGAAATTGTTGGTCGAGTTTGGTGTGCCGCGAACCGTGAGGAATTCGGCAAGTCATTTGACTCGCCTCGGAAAATCGTGTCACTTGATGAGATCGTGATCGTCTTGAAACGATCAACAACCGATCAGTTTGATGAACGTTTGCCTGGGTTTCACCTTTACGGAACCGATATCGTCCTCAACCTTCAGAAACAGGGTCTCCAAGGATATGTCTTTCACGGTCCTGTCATACATAATACCAAGACTGTTATGTATTTGAACGGCGGTTATTCCAAGTGTTACAAATATATGCAGACTAAATGGGCGGATCAATTGCCGCTCGTGACCTGTGTGAACGACGTGACTCGATGGGGTTACCCATTTTATCGACGTGAGTTTTTGCTCTTCGCCCGACAATTATTGGGTCGAGTGAAAGTTTATGACCGATCAGATGATCCGGAAAAGCTGGCTTTGGATCTTGGTTTTGAATCGGCAGAGCAGGTTGAAAATTTCGATCTGACGAAAAAGTGAAGAAGCCATTCCACTTAGTGGTTAGCCGGACCTGGAAGTAGTTTCAGAGGCGGATACAACGCGACGTTCAGAGATTTTTTTCAAGTAGTTTATTATCTGGAAAAGATCTTCAAAATCAGTGATTAAAATCGCCTAAGCAAAATGGCGATGATTCGAAAAAGAGTCTTCTTATTTAAATGATATTGATTGATTGGAACGAGTCGTCGAATTTACGTACCTCGGTGGCGATGTTTTCAGACCCAAAATCGAACTTTTGAACCTTTATGGATGTTCTCACGATGACTGAGAAGACTCAGTATTACTCTCATGTTCGCCGGGATATCTTGGCGCATGTCCCCAAAGGGGTTCATCGCGTTTTGTCGATCGGCTGTGGGAGTGGCTGTACAGAAGCTGAATTAGTGGCTCGTGGCGTCGAAGTGACGGGGGTTGAACTTAATCCCGATGCCGCGAAAATTGCCGCGCAGGCTGGAATCAAGGTCATTTGTGGCGATGCAAGTGAAAACAGCGCCGCTCTCGCTGCCGGTCCCCAATTCGACTGCATCATCTACGCTGACGTGCTTGAGCATATTCAAGACCCCGAATCGGTTCTCCAGGAGCACATCAGATTTCTTGCCCCGGGCGGAATTGTGATTGTCAGCGTGCCAAATTTTCGTCACTACTCTGTGTTTTCTCAGCTGTTTTTGGGGGGGCACATTCGATACACCGACGCCGGAATTTTTGATCGCACGCACGTTCGTATTACAACTCGGCGAATGATTGAAGAATGGTTCGCGGGGGTCGGGTTGGCTGTCAATGAGGTCGAATACATTATCTATCGTCGTCGAGATCAATTGTTTTCGAGGATCGTATTCGGGTTGTTTCGCGAGTTTCTTGCCTCGCAGGTGATTATTGTCGGTCATCGAAAAGGGGCATCGCCGCCTGAGGCTGGTGTGCCGTAAACAGAATTTGCTTGCTGCGAAGACGACGGAATGCGAGCATGTTCTGATGACACTGGGTATGTCACTCGAATACGTATCGGCCAGTCAGGAACCAGTCGCTTTTCCATTCAGTCAAATTGAGGTTTGTTCCCATGGATGATGACGTAGTACACCGGCTTGGGCAAGCTGATTTTCATGGCAAGAACACGTTGCATCCCGTCGGCGTGTCACTGTTGCTGTTTTTTGGGTTTGCGATGCTGATCGTGCCGCGCCGTTATGCCATGATTACGATTTTGGCGTGTGGATCGTTCATGGCTGTCGGACAGCGGCTCGTTATCGGCGGATTAGATTTCAACTTTATGAGAATGATGATCATCTTCGGCTGGGCAAGGCTGATGATGAGACAGGAATACCGTGGGTTTCGATGGAATCGAATGGACGTATGTTTTCTTTTTATGTCGATTATGGAATTGATGTCGTCATTGATTACGGGGGGTGTGGCGGGTTCCCCGACATGGCGACTCGGAATGATGTCTGAGTCTCTTGGCGCATATTTTATGGCCCGCATTTTAATCAGAGATTTAACCGACGTCCGAACATTGATTTACGGCCTTGCGGTTATCAGCATTCCCGTTGCATGTATTTTTTTGATCGAGCGCAGTACGGCTCGTAATCTCTTTGCTGTTTTCGGTGGAGTTCCGGAAATTACGGCAGTACGGTCAGGGAAATTGCGCTGTCAAGGGGCTTATTCCCACCCGATCCTGGCAGGATGCTATTGGGCGGCGATTTTTCCGCTATTTGCCACACAGCTCTTTTCAAAAGGCTCCGCCAGGTTATGGTCAGTCGCGGGAATGGTTTCATCCCTCGTGATCATCGTCTGTTGTGCGTCCAGCACGCCCATCACTGGCGTTATGGCGGGGATCGTCGGGCTTGCCATGTTTCCGCTGCGTAAACGGATGTCCATTGTTCGTTGGCTGATTGTAGCGACGCTGATTATTTTACATTTTGTCAGGAACACGCCTGTCTGGCACTTGATTGCAAGGGCGGATTTTGTTGGTGGGTCGACTGGCTATCATCGGGCTCACCTGGTTGATGAGATGATCGCACACTTCAGTGACTGGGCGTTGTTTGGGGCAAGAAGTATCGATCACTGGTCGGTTCAAGGCAACGACGTTTGCATGCAATATGCGTTGATTTGTGTTCGAACAGGTGGGTTCGCATTTGTTCTATTTTTATTGTTGCTCGCCATGGGGTTTGGTAGTATTGGTCGAGCTTGGCGGCGCGTAGAGCGTTCTCCCGAAGATGTATTCCTGGTCTGGGCAATAGGTGTGTCGCTTTTCGTACATACGGTGAATTTTATTGGTGTCGGATACTTCGGACAAATTGACATCCTGTGGTATATCGGAATTGCAATGCCGTCAGTGATGCCAGTCGTTCGAAATATGGGTCGCAATGTTGGTTTCGTAGGCACTTCCGCAATGCACCCTAGACCAAGGCACGTATCAAGCGTTTTGCCAGCTGGTACGCGTTAACGATCGATTCATACCGTTGTGCGTTCGCCATCGTTTGCTGACTGAGGTCAGGATTCCCCTTGAGGTGTTTATGGCGGTATTATCCGTGAACTTTCAGTAAAAAAATGGAAGCTGTTGGCAATGAAGATCGTCAGTTGGTGGCGTTTTTCTCTCGTCCGAATGGGAAATGGAATTGCACTGTTGGGGCAGATCAGGCCAACGGATTTGGCGGAAGCTCACGACCTGATGTTTTGTAGATTCACGTATTTGAAATATGCGAAGGCACTATAAAACATTGGTTATATATATGAAAGAATGTTAATTATGGTCGAAGTGTCGGTTATTATCGTGAGTTGGAACACTAAAGAGATACTTCGAGAGTGTCTCGAATCCGTCTATCGGGAAACGAATGATATCGAATTGGAAGTGATTCTGATCGATAACGCGTCCACGGACGGTTCCGCCGAAATGGTTCAACAGGAATTTCCGCAGGTCGTTCTTATTTGCAATTCCAAGAATCGGGGTTTTGCCGCCGCGAACAATCAGGGGATTGAAGTTGCGAAAGGGCGATTTGTACTTCTCTTAAACCCAGATACTGTTGTACTTGATCGTGCAATTCAAAAAACAATTGCGTTTGCAGATGAACATCCTCGGGCGGGCGCTGTCGGAATCCGAAATACTCACGCCAACGGAGATCTCCAGAAAAACTGTTTCCGCTATGCAAGCGTCTTGAATCTTCTTATATCAACGTTTGGATTACATCGCCTGTTTTCCAGGAGTAAGTTCTTTGGCAGGGAGCGTATGTTATGGTGGGATTACGCAGACAGCCGTAAAGTCGATGTCGTCGCTGGGTGCTACATGCTGGTTCGCAAGGAAGTGATTGACCAGATCGGCGGATTGGACGAGACGTATTTTATGTATGGCGAAGAAATGGACTGGTGTTGGCGGATGCAAAACGCCGGCTGGGAAGTCTGGTTCTACTGTGGAGCGACGATTATTCACTACGGAGGGATGTCGTCAGCCCAGAATCCGGCGGAAATGCAGTGTGAAGCGCAGCGGAGCCTGCTTTACTTCATTCAAAAACGTCAGGGAAAACTTGGTCGCGCTGTATGCCGTGGTCTGTTGATGTTAAGCGGCGCCTTCCGTCTGGTCTACTGGGGATTTCGATGGATTGGCGCAAGGGGGGATGTCCGAGAGTTGAGCGCCAAGAAATTTCGCCAGGCGATGATTGCGACGGCAGGGCGTTAAAATTTCGTGGTTCGACGGACATCGCTTCCATATGCGTATTCCGCTTGTTTTATTGAGAAGTCGCAAACTTAAAACGAGGTAGGCAGTGCTTTTGATATTCTGGTCCATGCTGGCGGGATTTTTATCGGTCGCGATATACATTTCTCCGTTCGCAGCCAGGATTGTGCAGGAAAAATGGCTGCGTTTTTTTTGTCGCAGGGAACATCTCCTGGTCTTGACTTACGATGATGGGCCGGGCGTCGTCACGACACCGCAATTGCTCGACTTG
>CAIULL010000235.1 GCA_903899985.1 uncultured Schlesneria sp. | reverse complement strand
TTCGAAGAGGGGGTCGGGCGTTCAAATTTCAAAATTGGCCATCGAGCGTCCTGGCCATCAAAAGATCGCCTGATTGGCCAATTTTGAAATTTGAACACCCGACCCCAGAACATGGAGGCAACACTTTTTTCAGACCCATCGCAATCGTCCTTGTTCCGCAGAAGGGCAAGGCACCCGCTGAGTCGTTGTGAGTTTCTACTTCGCAACTCGGCAGGCATTCTGTCCGTTTATTTGGTTATCCGATCCTCAACAATGGTTTTCGGTTTCGTAACACGAATTTTCGCAAGCAGCAAATACGCCGAAAGCAAAGTCAGCGGGATGACGAGAGACCAGTAGGGGGATTGAACTGATTTGAATGAAACATGATTGGTCGCTCCTTGGTCGATCGCGAAAACAGCAGCCCCGGAGGAGGCGTGCCACTCATGGTGCATCGATTCGAATAACAATGTCGAATCACCGCTACGCTGTGTCGTCCAAAAGCCGACCGGAAACGGCGTTTCATGTTCTGGTCCGACATTGATCTTTATGACCTTGAGAAGCCCGGGATCTGATACCAGTTTAATCGATGAACGGGAGCCAACAGGGACATTGAAGGAGTCCTTTACGGAAAAACTCCTCACCCACACACCGGCAAACAAACACGCCATCATCAGCGCCACCACTCCGATTTGTCGTCGCCACGGCTTGAAGAATTCGCCCATGAACTTTATTCCCGTCGAGCTAACGAACGGCAGTGATTGATTGCAAATGGAAAAGGTTTTTGTCATCCCTCATTTTGGATATCACCCTCATTTTCATTCTCCGACAATTCGCCTTCTTTGTCAGGATCATCCGGAGGCCATTGCCATTCAAACACGCCTGCCGTGAAGGCACAGAAGATTAAGAACGGTGGGATAATTGACCACATGAAGGCCCCTGGAAGCCGACCAACAAACCATTGAAACAAAAGCAAACCTGTCCCTGCGGCCGCTCCGCCGATTGACGACCTGACGACACTTGCTCTCGTTGCATAGGGATTTCGCTTTTCTAAAAACGGCACTTCCCGAGTCTCCTAAGCGAACACAACCCGCTTCTCCCTTCCGATATTTTCGAAGAGGGGGTCGGGCGTTCAAATTTCAAAATTGGCCATCGAGCGTCCTGGCCATCAAAAGATCGCCTGATTGGCCAATCTTGAAATTTGAACACCCGACCCCAGAACATTGTTCCTTCATGCCAGAAGCTTCTGCACAACATTCCCATGCACATCGGTTAGCCTGAAATCCCGGCCCTGGAAGCGGTAAGTTAACTTCGTGTGATCAAATCCCATCAAATGCATAATCGTCGCATGCAGATCATGAACGTGAACCCGGTCCGCTGTTGCGTTGAACCCGAACTCGTCTGATTCGCCGATCGTGATTCCCGGCTTCACACCCCCTCCAGCCATCCACATACTAAAACAGTTCGGATGATGGTCGCGGCCGTCGTTGCCTCCTTGAACCATCGGAGTCCTTCCAAACTCGCCACCCCAGATGACGAGCGTATCTTCCAATAGCCCGCGCTGTTTGAGATCCATGATCAGTGCGGCCGAAGCCTGGTCCGTCTTGCCACATTGATCCTTGAGGCCATTCACCAGACCACCATGATGGTCCCAGGCTTCGTGGAACAGTTGCACGAAACGGACCCCTTTCTCGACCAGCCGACGAGCCAGCAAACAGTTGTTCGCAAACGACGATTTTCCAGGCTCCGCCCCGTACATTTCCAAAGTCGCTTTGGTCTCGTTCGAAAGATCCATCAGCTCCGGAGCGCTCGCCTGCATCCGGTAGGCCATTTCGTAAGAACTGATTCGAGCCGCGATCTCGCGGTCACCAGTTGCTTGCAGCCGAAGTTCGTTCAACTGACGAAGTGAATCGAGTGATTCACGCTGAATTTGTCGATCGATTCCCCGCGGATTGTCGAGGAACAACACCGGCTCGCCGCTTGACCGGAACAATACACCCTGATTGACCGTCGGCAGAAACCCGCAGCCCCAGTTCGACTGACCGCCACTCGGCCCCTTCGATCCCGAACTGAAAACAATAAAACCAGGCAAGTCCTGTGATTCACTTCCCAGGCCATAAAGCGACCATGCACCCATACTGGGCCGACCAAACTGTTGAGCCCCGGTGTTCATCATGATCTGACCGGGAGCGTGATTAAACGCGTCGGTGACCATCGATTTGACGATCGCCACGTTGTCCACCACCTTCGCCAGATGCGGCAGCAGTTCCGACAGTTCGGCTCCCGATTCCCCGTGTCGGGCGAATTTGAATTTCGGACCCAGGAGAGTCGAATTCGGATTGATGAATGCCGCGCGGTAATCCTTGATCAGTTCCGCAGGAGGCGCTTTCCCATCCCATTTGGCCAGTTCCGGCTTGTTGTCAAACAGCTCCAGATGGGACGGAGCACCCGCCATGAACAGATAGATGACTCGCTTGGCCTTCGGCGCGAAGTGCGGCTGTTTGGGAAGCATCGAATCGGTCAGTGCCGGGGCGGCATAGCTCTGGCCCGCCATCAGCGATCCCAACGCGGCAGTAGCAAGACCGACTCCGCAGTCCTGAAAAAACCAGCGTCGTGTCAGTTGGCGGCCTGTTTCAAAGTCGATTGTCGTCATCGGTCGATTCCAGAAGCAAAACAAGTACGAATCAATTCAGACAGTTTCATGATACCGGCAAGAGCAGGGTGGACGCCAAGCCAGACCTGCCGCAGCCGGCCCACCCACGAGTGTCTGCGCTCGAATTCATCGTTTAACCCGCAGCCAGCGGCGCAGGCGAATCGGCGTCCAGCCGATTTCTTCAAACGTTGCCCGAGCCGCGTTCTTGGCAATGCCCCGTCGAGAAATGACATGTCGGTTGGCGGCAAATCCGCCGCTCTGGTCCCGCTTCTCTGCGAGGCGCGGTTAAACGATAGCGACGATTCCTCGTTTACCCCGCAGCCAGCGGCGCAGGCGAATCGGCGTCCAGCCGATTTCTTCGAATGACTCAAAGCGTCGATCACGTTCAGTCCTCGAAATAGCCTTTCGCAGGCCCCATGAATCTGCGACATTTCCATCACGGCCCTGATAAGAGTCGGCTGGCCAATCCCGGGAAAACGTTGATGTCCGATGACGAGGCGAAATTGCTGGCAGACGTTCGACGCGGCGAACCCGCCGCGTGGGAACGGCTTATTGCTACCTACGAAGGACGTTTGCTGGCGTTCGTTCGCGGTCGCTTGCAGGACGATTCGGCGGCCGAGGATGTTGTTCAAGAGGCGTTCCTTGGTTTTCTGATCTCATTACCCAACTACGATGAGGCCACTCCGCTTGAGGCGTTTCTGTTCTCGATTACGGCTCATAAATTGACCGACCTGCTGCGGAAAACAGGACGCCGCCCCATGTTGTCCCTGATCCCGCCGACCGATTCTCAGCCGGGTCACGAACCGGCCAGTCGCGACCGGAAGGCATCGAGTCTGGCTCGCAGCAACGAGTACAAAGTCGCTCAGGAAAAAGTCCTGGTCGATTGCCTGCGCGGTTTGATCCAATCGTGGTTCAGCCGGGGTGAGTTCGAGAGGTTGGAATGTATCGAACTGCTGTTTGTCCGCGGCTGGGCCAATAAGGACGTTGCCGAGAAGTTGGGAATCAGCGAACAGACAGTCGCCAACCACAAGGACTTTACCGTGCGTAAACTGAAGGCCGCTGCAGCCGCCGCCAAACTGCGGGATGTCGACTGGAACGGGTTGAAGCTGGAATGAAGAGGGAATACGACGGCAGAGCGTCGAGACGATTACCGGGAGGGCGAGGCTCCCGCCGAGCCGCGAAGCAGGTACACGCATCGACTCAGCCGCTCGACAGGAGCCTCGCCCTCGTAACCTTTTGGTCATCCGATTCTTTCTCACGATCGTGATCCTTCCCGAAGCTTCGTCAGTGCCCAATTGATCGCCTCGCCAACCAGTGGCGGAGCCTGCTCAAGGCAACCCACCAGTTCGGGAATCACTGCAGGGTCACCCGAATTCCCCAGCACGATCGCCGCATTACGACGAAGTCCGTCCCATCCGGGTCGACCCAACGGTGAATGCTGGAACCGGGCTTTGAACTCTGCTTCACTCATTTTCAAAATCTGTAATGCGTCTGCTGGATGCAGATCAGCTAGCGGCTGAAACGCAGGCTCAGACGTGACCGGTGCTTTCCGGTTCCAGGGACAAACGTCCTGACACAGGTCGCAGCCAAACAACCAGTCGCCAACTCCATCGCGTAACTCGATCGGGATCTGATTCTTCAGCTCAATCGTCAGATACGAAATACATCGCCGGGCATCCAGGACGTACGGCGCGACAAAGGCATCCGTCGGACAGACATCCAGGCAGCGAGTACACGTCCCGCAGTGACTGGTCGAATGAACGACATCCGTTTCCAGTTCCAGATCGGTCAGCAAGGCCGCCAGTAACAGCCAGCTTCCCGCTCGCTTGTTGATCAGCATCGTGTTTTTGCCAAACCAGCCGAGTCCCGCAAGTCTGGCAAAATCACGTTCCAGTAAAGGGGCTGTATCAACCACACCACGAGTCCGACACCCGGGATGTAAATCATGCACGGCATCCGCCAGTTGTTTCAGCTTCCCTCGCAGCAGGTCATGATAATCCGCTGAACCCTGAGCGTACCTGGCCACTTTGGCTGACGTTGTTGATAAGGGGACAGCGTGTCGTCCCACCGATTCCGTTTCCGTGTTGTAGTTAATCGCCAGCATCACCACGCTTCGAACATTCGGCATGACATGTTCAGGATGCTCATACGCCGCTGCACGACGAGGCAGATATTGCATCTCACCAGCAAACCCCGAGGCCAGCCAATCGGTCAGATGCCCCAAACCCGGCGGGGAAACGGCCGGCGCGACACCGACCAGATCAAATCCCACGTGGCGCGCCGCCGCCTTGATTGCGGCGGTCAATGTGTGACCACTGCCATGCGTGGGGTTGGGTTTCTGTGTGATGGTATCGTCCTGCGTCATCCGCTTTGTTTCGTCGGTCAGTTCCGTCTCAAGTTATTCAGTTGTCGCTTCAATGTCTGTCGACAGGTTCTGATCTCGTGACCGTTTTTTTTCATTTTGAAAACCTTAGGCAACAATGCGTTTTTTGGGCAACACTGATGATCGATCCCGAATGTTAACGAATTCGGCTCCGAAAACTGTGGGCAACAATGAGAGGGGTGTCCCCGCATCGCGACCCCACCCCCCCTGCGGGGGTGGTTAACGGGCCTTTGCCCTACAACCCGCATCAAAACCAAAGAAACAATTATTTCCAAAGGGGGTTCGAAGCCACCCGTCC
Source organism: uncultured Schlesneria sp. (assembly GCA_903899985.1). Taxonomy (GTDB): domain Bacteria; phylum Planctomycetota; class Planctomycetia; order Planctomycetales; family Planctomycetaceae; genus Schlesneria. Next base: position 270 of record CAIULL010000235.1, on the reverse strand, counting down.
TTCATGTCAGCGCATCATCGTTGTGGGTAGGGCAAAGGCCCGGTGACCACCCCCGCAGGGGGGGTGGGGTTTCGTTGAGTCGCCTGCCGCACCCTAAATTTCAACGCGAAACTTCTCGATGTCGTTCTCGCTTGGCCAACAATGCCAGGTTTGGGCAACTATGCGTTCTCTTCGCTTGTGACTTCCCCCTCCGCTGGGTTTTCCGTTTCGAGCTCTTCATCTTCGGTATCCGGAGGGATCAACCCCGGTACATACCAATACCACTTCCCC
>CAIULL010000234.1 GCA_903899985.1 uncultured Schlesneria sp. | reverse complement strand
TTCACCCGAGTTCGCGCGAGTTCACCTGAGTTCACCTGAGTTCACCCGACTTCGATTGAATTCGATTAACTTCGCGGTTTCGAGTTCCGTTCGCGGCGGATATTTACTTCGAATTCAATTCTTGACCTTTAACCACGGATCACCCGGCGCGGGCATCGCCCTCCCACGAAAAATCTTCGCGGCGCGCGAAGAAACAAATCGTTAGTACTACGGATGAACACGAATAAATGCAGGGGCAATTTCCTGTTTTTTCTTATCCGTGATCATCCGTGTGATCCGTGGTAAAAAAAATCCTGTCTTCACTCAGTTACTTTCGCGTACTTCTGTCCAAAAATCTTCTCTTCCGTTCCGCGACAATCCGGCCACCGACAAATCTGGTGTCACAGTTCGATCAAGTTCGATCGACTTCGACCATTACTCGTAAACTGTAGGGTTTTGGCAATGGTTTCCTCGTCTTTTGAGGGTGTTCGAGTTCGATCAAGTTCGACGCAGTTCGATCGAGTTCGAATTTCTCAGCTCGTACAATGCGACGATCATTTCGCTCCACGTTTATTCGTTCTCATCCTTAAAGCAAGCGACGAACCGCCCCGGATCAGCACGTACCAATTAACGGCTGCGGGGGCGATCCGTTTTCAATTCCATTCCGAAATGTCAAAGATCAATTTGTTGTTGTCAGGCTTTAGTTTCGAAAATCTCGACGAGCCATAACCCGAAAAACGGGCGTCAGCCCGTTCCGATTAACGGCCTCTACAGCCAACAGCCCCACGGAATCAAACTTGAAAACAATGTTCACAACTTTGATTCAAAGTGAATGCTCTCAAACGGGCTCGCGCCCTCCAACCACGTTAACGACATAAAACTACACAAATAAATAAATGAAGTCAACAGAAAAAACGACAGACGTTCTTAACGTTTGGAAACTGCTCATGAAATTGTTCTTTTGAGGGGGCTTGTGGACACTTCATGACGGTCCGAAGCGACGCGGCTTTTCGTAAATTAAATGCGCCTGTTTCCAATGAATGGGAGTGATTGAAAGAGGATCAGTTCAAAAAGTGGTTGGCAAGGTGCGTTCATGCAGATTCCCACGGCAAAGGCCCGTTAACCACCGCCACGGGGCGGTGGGGCAGAGTCATCGTAAAATCCTCGGCAAACCCCTTGTCATTTTTTCTAACCGGACATCGCGTCAGCAAGCGCCGGGAGCCGCTTCGCCGCAATCTCCTTGCGATGGAATATTGATGAACGTCGCCCGCGCGGGCGAGATGGATTTTCGGTATAGTCATAAGAAATTAATTCCGACCGACTTCTACACCGAAAACTGATTCAATGCCCGCCAAACAATTCGACTCCACCGCGCGAGTCGTGCTCAAGCCTCGTAAAGCGCTTCCCTTTTTCAGCCGACACCCGTGGGTGTTTCAGGGAGCGGTCGATCGGGTTGAAGGTTCTCCTGTTCCCGGTGACGCCGTTTCTCTTCATGCCTATGACGGGCAATTCATCGCCTGGGGCTTGATCAATCCGGCCAGCAATATTGGTGTCAGGCTTTATTCGTGGGACGAATCCGTCCCGCTCACCAACGAATTCTGGAAGCAGCGGATCAATGAGGCGGTCAGTCTTCGTTCGGTCCTGTTTCCACACCAAGGATCAACCGTTGCCTGTCGCCAGATCTACAGCGAAGCGGATGGAATGTCTGGATTGACCGTCGATCGGTATGGAGATTTCCTGTTGGTCCAACTCACAAGTTTTGCACTCGCACATCGAAAAGAGGTCCTGCTGGAAGGACTGCGTGAGGCATTGAACCCCAAAGGAATCTGGCTGCGGACGGAAAAAGGGATCCGCGCGGCCGAGGGACTGGAACTGGCTGACGGACTTTTATGGGGCGAGGCCCCGCCCCGACCCATGTTCATTGAGGAGCACGGCGTCCGTTACGGTATCGACGTTGCCGAAGGACAGAAGACCGGGTTCTTTCTCGATCAGCGGGATAATCGACGTCGCACGGCGGATTTTGTTCGCGGGAAACGGGTGCTCGATGTCTGTTGTTACACGGGTGGTTTCGGCTTGAACTGTCTCGTCAATGGTGGAGCGGCTGAGGTTGTGGCGGTTGACGCCTCGGAATCGGCCCTCGCCCAGGCTCGTTCGAATGCGGAGCTAAATGGAGTTGCCGATCGACTGACGACGATCAAGCAGGACGCATTTAAGGCGCTGGAAGAATTCGAGGGACGCGGGGAACGGTTCGACACGATCGTGCTGGACCCGCCCAAGCTGGCCAGGAACCGTCAGGGAATTGATGCGGCACTTCGCGGTTATTACAGCTTGAATCGGTTCGCGATGGGGCTGATTACGCCCGGCGGATACTTCGTCACATGCAGCTGTTCGGGACAGATCACACATGAGATGTTTGCTGATATGCTGGGCCAGGCGGCGCTGCATGCGAACCGCCGACTGCAACTGCTGGAAGTCCGTGGCCCGTCGGCCGATCACCCTTCGTCGGTCCACTGCCTCGAAACCGACTATCTGAAGTGTTACCTTTGTCGGGTGCTGTAACGTGTGATTCCCTTGCACGATCCCCTTTTTCTGCCACTGACTTCCTCAATAGAGCCTCGCGTGACACGTCGAAACAAAAAAGTCGAAGAAGAGATCCCCCATTCGTTTTTCATTCGTCCTCAAGAGAAACTCTTGATTGACGCATTGCCGGAACTGAAGGGTGATCGGGTCATTTGCACCTCGGCCGGCCGTGCGCAATTCGCGGTCGCTTATGCCACTGAAAATCCTGGTTCTGTAGTCGACTGCTGGTTCCTCGACATCTTCCACAAGCTTCAAAGTGAATTCCGGATCAGCGAAGACGGACCGCCGCCGAGTAATCTGACCCTGTTTTGTCAGCCGGATCTTCCCGACCATGAAGCAGACGTGGTCGCCTTCGCCTTCAAAAAGGGGGGTGAGGCCGAGCTGACTCGCGACCTGATGCAGCAGGGACAGATGCGGCTTGTCGAAGGGGGCCGGATGGTCGTCTCGACAGACAATGATGAGGATCAATGGATTCATAACGAGTTACGAGAATTGTTCCCGAAGGTGACTCGTCGCCCGATCCGCAAACAAGGAACGCTGTATTTCGCGACCAAGGTCAAGCCACTGAAAAAGGTGCGAGATTTCGACTGCGAATTCGCCTTTCGTGATCGCGGAAGGTTGATCTATGCCTACAGCAGGCCAGGTGTTTTCAGTCACCGGCACATCGATCCTGGTGCCCGGGCCTTGATGAACACGATGGTTGTCAAACCGGGGATGAAGATACTGGATCTGGGGAGCGGTGCGGGTACGGTAACTCTCGCCTCTGCCTTTGCCGCCGAGAACGTGAATGTCCATGCGGTTGATTCCAATGCCAGGGCGATCCAGTCGCTGGAACGCGGCATCGCCAAAAACGAAGCCCCCGGCATCACATACGCACTCGACGCTGAAGGACTATCGCCTGCATCGGACGAGTTCGATCTTGCATTGGCCAATCCCCCGTATTTCTCGAACTACGCGATTGCAGACTTGTTCCTGGATACGGCTCATCGAGCGCTCAAGCCAAAAGCTAAAGTGATGATCGTCACTAAAACACCAAACTGGTTCGTCGAGCGAATGCCGCTTTGGTACGCCGACGTCGAAGTGGCCGAACACAACGACTATTGGATCGTCACCGGGAAAAAGCGCAAAGAATCGATGTCCGACCTGCCAAGAGGCCGACGAAACCGGGAATATGACGAGTAAGACAGGCATTTTGTGATACTCGCCACAAAACTTACGCGAGAGGCGAAGATTCCAATCTGGAAGTGTCTAACGCTTTTTTGGACTTGGTGTTACGTTCCAAGCGGCTTTAATGACACAAAGGGTTTGCAACCACGAAACACACGAAATTCACGAAAAAAGAATCAGGAGAAAATCAGTGAATTTGTGAATTTCTGATTAGCGAAGATTAGTGCTGATTAGTGTTCCTATCTTTCTTTTCTTCGTTTTTGGTTCTTCGCAAGTCGTTGGACCCACGTATGTGTCCCGCCGATTCTTCCCACAGGGCAAATACCTTTTAACCATCCCATCAATGGAGTGCGGTTGCGTTGCTGGGTCTTGACCGGATGAACTTTACGGCGCACTGCGGTGAGTACAACGCGTATTCGTTCGTGTGTATCACAGTCAAGGGACCTTCGGTCACCTTCCTGTCGGAATTTGTGGATTCACTAACCGAACGAGAAAATTTCCAAATTCTTGAGATTTCGTGATAGCTTTTGACTTTCGTCGGGTACTTGCAGGAAGAGGCGGTATTTGATGACGGAATTTCACGTCACTCGATCCAGTTTGTTATTGCGGATACGAGACGCGCAGGATGAATCTGCGTGGGGGGAATTCGTCGAAATTTATTCGCCATTAGTTTATGGGTTTGCCCGAAAACAGGGTTTGCAGGATGCCGACGCGATTGATGTCACTCAAGATGTTCTCAGGATTGTTTCCCGGACCATTGGACGATTGGACTATGACCCGCTCCGCGGATCGTTTCGAGGCTGGCTGTTCACGATCGTCCGTAATGAATTGAAAGACTGGTTTTCGAAACAACGTTCCTCCGTCACGGGAACGGGGGATTCCTCGATCGCGAAACGATTCGAAGAATTGCCCGCTACGGAAAGTGAGCAGTCGGCGTTATGGGACCAGGAACATCATAAGCGAATTTTCGAATGGGCCGCCGAACGTGTTCGGGGCGAAGTTCAGGAATCAACGTGGCGAGCGTTCTGGCAAACAACTGTTGATGGCCGAAGCGGTAAGGATGTCGCAGCTGAATTAGGGATGTCGGTTGCTGCTGTGTACCTCGCAAAAAGCCGTGTGATGGCCAGACTGAAAGAACTCGTTCGAACAAGCGAATAAGAGTTTTTTCATGAAACGAATGCCACTGCGAACCAGTTTGCTTCCAGGCAATGTGGCCTTTTGAGAACAACATCATGAATGAATCAATTAGTTGTCCAGACGATTCGTTATTGCGTCACTTCCTCGATGGAACCGAATTCCATGATTCGATTTGGTCTCGAGGGCAGATCGAGCTGCATGTCAACGACTGCCAGGTATGTCAAAAGTCGATCGAGCGGCTGGTTGCTGGTCAGGAGTCATGGGAAGGTGCCGCCAGACAACTTGCTGAACTCGATGCGAACCGGGGTGATTCATCATCAGAGCTGCGGGATTTGATCGACCACGAAAAAAATCGATTGCCCGGGACGGCGGTGGGCGAAATGGGCGTGACTGAAGGTCGACCACTCTCATCGACGGAGCTTGACTTTCTACAGCCGACCGATCAGCCCGATTCACTTGGACGTCTCGGTTCTTATGAAATCCTGGATGTTGTTGGGCGGGGAGGGATGGGGCTTGTGCTGAAGGCATACGACCCGTCGTTGCGACGAATCGTCGCAATCAAGGTCATGGCGGCTCATCTGGCATCCAGTCCTGTGGCTCGCAAGCGTTTTGTACGGGAAGCTCGTGCGGCAGCGGCAGTCAGTCATGACCATGTCGTGGCGATCTATGCCGTTGAAGAAAATCAGGAACCGCCATTTCTGGTAATGCAGTTTGTCAGCGGAAAGACTCTTCAGGAGCGGTTGGTTGCAACAGGATCGTTTTCAGTCCCCGAGATCCTGCGAATCGGCATGCAGACGGCATCGGGCCTGGCTGCGGCGCACGCTCAGGGACTTGTTCACCGCGATATCAAACCGGCGAATATCCTGCTGGAAAATGGCGTTGAACGGGTCAAGATCACAGACTTTGGTCTGGCCAGGGCCGTTGATGACGTCGGGATGACTCAGACTGGTGTCGTGGCGGGAACTCCGCAGTTCATGGCACCGGAACAAGCCAACGGCGAATCGATCGACGTTCGGTCGGATCTTTTTAGTCTGGGAAGCGTGCTTTATACGCTTTGCACAGGGCGTCCGCCGTTTCGGGCCACAACGACGATGGGGCTGCTGAAACGGATCTGTGAGGAAACACCTCGACCAATTCGCGAACTGAACCCCGAAATTCCGGAATGGCTGGAAGCGATTATCACTAAGCTATTAAAGAAAAACGCCAACGATCGGTATCAGTCGGCAAAGGAAGTGGCGGAATTACTTTCGAACTGGCTGGCCCATGTGCAACGTCTCACGGCAGTTCCAGCACCGAGTGCGGTCGCGGTCGTAAACGAACAGCACCAGCACGATCCAGTGAAAAATCTTGAGCTGGCCGTTGAAGGCAAGCCCGTCGATTCGAAGTCGCAGATTGCCCAGCCGTCGCGTCCTTTGCCTTTATGGGGATACTACTCACAAAAGTTTCCATTCGATGGTGACGTCGAAAACTTCTTCGATTTAGCGGGCCAAACTCTGGGATTTAATGGATTTGCCGTCATTGAACGAACGCCATCACGTCTCAAAATGGATGGTCCTTGGTGGAATAAAGAAACGAATCTTGCATTGAAATCAGTCCCCCAAGTCGAATTTCTTATTGAAAAGGGAACTCTGACAGTTCAGGCAAAATTACGAATAATTCGTATTGTTTCAGGGATTCTCATCGCTGCACTCGGATTGTTTTCATTAGGGAGCGGTCACCCTTCAGCACTAATTCCCATGGCGGTCATCGGCTTGTGGTACCTGGGACGCTGTCGACAGATAGAGGAACGCTTCAACAAGTTCATCATGAAACTTTTGGCTGCCTCCAACACATATGCTCGATCAAGTCGCTCGGAGCAGTTCAATCAGGTAAAATCACTCTCTGGACAAATGAGAGCGGACACTTCCGATGGAATGTGGACGTTTTTGACCGGCGATTATTCACGGTCCGCTCCATTTTCAGGTGATCCTGAAAAATCATTCGACCTTGCTGTGGCTTCGTTGACATCATCAGGGTTTGTGTTGAACCGTCGCTCTTCGTCGAAACTTTCTTTGTCAGGTCCTGGACTCAATCAATTGAAAGGAAACCTGCTGGCAGCAGCGTCTTCGATTGATGTCACGCAGGAAACGGGAACGATTCAACTTGATGCGAAAATGGGAACAATTCGAACCTTACATGTTTTTCTGCTGGGACTCCTTCTTATCGTAGCGATCATCATATGGGCACTCTCTACAAAACCGACTAATGGCTCGTTCGAATCGCAACGGGAACAAATCGAAGTCGGGATCGTGACATTTGCAGCAGTCGGCCTGTTGGTTTTTGGGTCTATCGTCGCAACCCGTCGTGTCTATCAAAAAGCGTTCGACAATTTTTTGACGAACCTGGTGATGGCAGGGGGAACGGACCGTACTTCCGGCAGCGTCGATTCAGCAACAGTAAGCGAAATTGCGGCTCCGCATGGGGGCTCTCCTTTAGTGGGGCAGATTCCACCATCGGAGAAACCCTTCTGGCAACGAATGCGCGAGGCGTATCCAACGCGCGCTTACTGGAGTTTGCTGGCGGTCTGGAGTCTGTTCATGATCCCCGTCGCTGACTCATTAGAAACGATCCCCCTCAACGGATTGTTCTGGGTCGCATCGACGATCGTTGCCTTTGGGTTGTTGCTGCCGATCGGCCTGGCCGTTTTAGCCTGGTGTCAACAAATGAAGTCGGGAAGCTGGGAAACGACGATTCTGAAAAGGCCGCCGATTCGACTGCTGATGATTCCCGCCGCTATTCCTTTTTTGTTTGCCTCCGCATTCTGGGTTTACCGGCAATTGGCATGCGGCATTGTTCAGTTTGACATTGATGACCCCGATTTTACGGTCAGCGTGGGAAGTCCGGAGAAGAAATGGAGTGCCTCATACTCGGCTGACTTTTATGCGTTGCGACTGAGTCCAGGAATGTACTATTGGTCAGTCAAACACGGGGCCACGTCAATCAAACAGGGGCAGTTCGATTTGACCCCTCGATCGCGTCACACCATCAGCGCTCGATCACCCTATCCATTGGGGCAGGCAGCGATTGTGTCGTTACCGGGCCGTTGGAAATTTCAGGGTTGGCAGCCGTTCGGAAAACCGGCCGCCATGCCTCATCAACCTCCTTCTCAGGTGGATTACATCGATGTGACGAACGACTCGATTCAAGTTCATTCGCAATTTGTCCGGGAAGCCTGGAGTTTCTTTATTTTTGACGGGCTTCGCCCAGGAGACAAACGAACGGACATCGATCCTGAAGTTGTCACATTTTCATTTCAATGTCCTACGGAGCCTCCCCAAAACCGAGGTCCCAAATGGATTGATCTTTACGTCAAAAATGGGCCCTCCAATGCCAATCGCCTGGTCGCCCGAGGCGTATTCATGGCAGACGACAAACTTTTTTCGATTCGCCTGGTTCCAGCAAATATGCCGCGCCCAACGAATTGGAATCCCACTCCGGACGACAAATCGATTTCCCTCATGTTTCAACGAGCTGACGATCTGACGTTGATGCAGGGGAAATGGAAAGTCAAAGCATGGGTCAAAGGGGAGCCAACCACTGAAGCAGACGGATTGGAATGGAACGTGATTGTGACAAAAGACCAGTTTGAATACGGATATTTACGGCAGATCAATGGGGAACTGAATAAGTCGACAAATCAACCATACACGATCAAGATTAATGATGTCCAAAACCCGAAGCGGATTACATTGACGGGTCCGCAGCAGAACGGCGTTATCCCTTTCCTCGAAGGGATCTACAGGCTTAACGGCGACAAGATGTTGCTTTTGATGGGAACGGATGGACGAATTCCACAGGAGTTCAACGACGAGGCCGAGCTGACTTCCATCAAAATCGAATTGGAACGAGCGATGCCCTGACTGCAGCATGAAATGTCCTTGCTGGAGTCGACATTATGATTGAGGAAATTCAAACTTGCGTTGAACCGTGCCTCGAAGAGAAGCGTGTACCGAGCGGCGTGATTGACGTCAGCCGACGTGTCATTTCTCGTTGGGGTGTTGCGAAAAAACGTTTCTGTGGCAGCGTTCAAAGAGATCGGCTGAACGCCGATCGGCCTGCGCCGCTGGCTTCGGGTTAAACTTTAATCTGCATCAACTGGGATGAATCGGAAGAACGACCATGTCAGCCCCGCAGCAATCAGGACGCCAACGTCGATATAGAAAATAGGGTCCCATTGTGCTCGGCCTGTATGGCCGTGCGTTCCCAGCCAGTCGGCGATGGCTCCAACCAGGTATTGGGAACTTATCGCACCGAAGACACCGGCGGAGTTCATCAGGCCGAACAGCGCACCAACATGTTTGCCACTGATTCCGATCGCACATGACCACCACAGTGATTGCGTCGCCTGGGTCATGAAACAGGAAAGGCCAGCGAGCAATGCGGCTTGCCAAGGGTTTTGTGACATCAATGCGCAACTTAGAAATGCGGCAGCGGCGAAAAACGCGCTCCCCCCCATCAGTCTTCGTCTGATCAATCCTTTTCCCGTGACGACGCGGTCCAGAATCTGGCCACCAAAAAATGTACCGACGGCCGCACAGGCCAGAACCAGCGACGCCATCATTCCGGCTTCGGTCTGTTCAACGCTGCGCCCTTTGATGAGGTACGTCGGAAACCAGGAGAAATAGATGTAACTGTTGAATGACGCGAAGATCTGAACCAGACAGAGGAACCAGATACTTGGGTTGCGACCGACTGCTGCCCAAGGGATCTGGCCGTGAACGTTTTCGGAAGTGGCTCGACGTCCAATGTGTTCGGCCTCTGCCGGGTTCACGTCGGGATGGGTGGACGGATCATCCCGGAACCACCACCAGAAGCCGGTGGCCCAGACGGCACCCAGGCCACCAAACGCGGCAAATGTTAATCGCCAGCCGATATTTCGAATCAGCAATGCGGCGAGAAATGGGGCCACCGCACCGCCGATTTGCGAGGCTGCCAGAAAGACTCCCTGGGCTCGTCCCCGTTCTGCGTCGGGAAACCATCTTGAAAGAACTCGTGCTGCGTTCGGAAATGCTCCCGCTTCACCCGCTCCGAAAAGAAAGCGGACGGTGATCATCGGCCACAGTCCCGTACACACGCCTGTCAATGCGGTGAAGGCCGACCACCACAGCGAAATTCGTGTCAGCACTTTGCGTCCGCCGATCAGGTCACCCCATCGACCTGTCGGGACTTCGAATAGACCATAGGCCAGCGTAAAGGCCATCAGGACGAAGCTGGTATCGGTGTTGGAAAGTTTCAAGTCTTGTTTGATATGCGGGAGTGCCTGCGAGATACAAATCCGGTCGAGGTACAGGATTCCTGACAGCAGGCAAAGTACGCCAAGCACAACGAATCGGGTTCCCGAACGGGTCGAGCGATCTGACGGTGCCGAGTCGGACTGTTCGGAGGATTCCACGGACATGACCTGTTCCTTCATGGAGGGGCCGGAAGTCGTCGGGGCCTATCTTCTGAGCGGCAGGTCGTCGCTGGCTAAGCGGCGGCGATGATTGTTACGCTGCTACGCGAACGCATCAAGTAACGACGTCCGTTATTCCACAATTGGGTCTTCGAGCGTCGCGAAGAATTTGTAATGGGTGTGCGAGGCTCCCGCCGAGCTGCTCAGTCGATGGGCGTACCTGCTTCGCGGCTCGGCAGGAGCCTCGCCCTCGCTGTCGGTTGTGGGCTATGCTCCGTTCGGGTGGTTACATGGTCCAGGAAAAAAGCGAGTCGCGCCATGTTAATTGGATATGTCAGTGACGAACGGTATGTGGCCCTGGTCGACGTTACCCTGGAGTTTATCAATGCCAGGGGCGAGTCGTGGGAGGCGAGATCTCGTGCGACAGGGGCTGTCTATCTCGATGCACCACCCGGAAACTACATCGTTACGCTGCAGAGGCCCGGTTACGGTGCGAAACGAAGTCACGTGACGTTGCCCACCACGTCTCCTCATCAATTCCGACTGCTCAGTGATGGTCTCAGCGGATACATCTGGCCGAAGTGGGTTCGTAGCGGCGAGGCGGGGGAATTTCGAGTTCATTCCGTCGAACAATATCACCTGGAACTATGGCGATACGGATGGAAGCCAGAACTGGTACGAAGCCTCGGCTGGCATGACGAGCATGGTCCTCGCGCGACGATGCAAGTGACCCCGGACGGCGACTACACTCAAACGGGTGTCGAGTGGAATCGGGTGGGATACTCGAGTCCAACTCACAAACAATTCCTTGCGGCACCGGACCAGTCAGGCCTGTATTACTTTCGTGCTCAAACCCCCTCCGGATTGCAGTTTTCATTTCCGTGGATCGTGGCACCAATACGTCCGAGAGCACCCTTGGCAGTGCTTGGCAGCAACATCACCTGGAATGCCTACAACAGCTTTGGCGGGCGAAGCAATTACATCCATGCCGACGAGTTACCGCCGACGCCGACAGTGAATTCAAGGTATGATCTCAAGCGTTATCGCGATGCGGAATTCATGTCGTGGAATTGCGAAAAATATGTTCCACTGTCATTCGATCGACCTGAGCCATTCAATCATATTGACTTTGAAACTCAGATCACAGACCCGATTCAAGGTCGGCAGGCGTGTCATCTGGCGCCTGCGGAGTGGCGTTTGCTAGGCTGGCTTGAGCGTCAAAGTCTGTCGTATGACTTTTATGCGGAAACTCAACTGGACAATGGGACGCTTGACCTTTCTTCGTATCGTGCGTTGATCATCTCGGTTCATCCTGAGTACTGGACGCGTCGGATGTACGACCGCGTTAAAAAGTGGGTTTTCGAAGAAGGGGGCAGGCTGATTTATCTTGGCGGAAACGGCCTGAACTGTGAGGTCGAGATTCATGGTTCGTCGATGTCCGTTCACAATGGACAGATCAAAGGACTGGATGTCGCGGGTGTTGGCGGTGAAAGCCGAATGGCACTTCGTCATGAATCAGAGGCGAGCCTTGTGGGTGTGGTGTTCACACCTCCTGGTGCGATGACCGGTGCTCCCTATAAGGTACTGGATTCCAGCCATTGGGCCTTCACTCACACTGGACTTCAAAATGGCAATCTGTTCGGTCTGAAGTCGCTTCACATGCGCTGCCCTGGGGGAGCATCGGGGCATGAAACGGACAAGATGTCGCCCAGCTCACCGGCAAATACTCGCTTGCTCGCTCAGGGGCTGAATCCCGATGAAGGGGGGGCACACATGATCCATTTTGAAACTCCGCAGGGTGGCGGCGTATTTTCCGTTGGCTCGATTTCATGGGTCAGTAGTTTGCCCGTTGATGAACATGTCTCACAGATCACCGAGAACGTTATTCGCCGCTTTTTGGAATGAAAATTGTGACTTTCACGGGCATTTCGGGGAAAGCGCAGAATCTGCCGGTTATGCCGAGAGTTGTCGACAGTGCGATTGACCGGGCAGCATCAATTGCACGCATCTTCTTAATGATTCACGACGATTTAACACCAAGTTAATCGTGAATTAGCCCTGTTCATACTCAACAAAGAGGTTTTGGCAGGGCAATCGACAAATTGTGTCGCACGATTATTCCAGGACATTGCTTCGCTGCTTAAGGGATTGCGGTGAAGTGATTTTGCAATGTCGTTTCGTGGGCTGGAGAAATCCCTGATGAGCCGGTTGTCCACCTCGCAACATCTCCTGCGATCACAGTTTGAAATTACGTCCTCAGGCGTCAGTGAGCGTCATTTATCCGATTGGGTTTTATCGATTCCGGGCGTTTCCCGGGTCGTCGATCGGATCGGAGTGACTGAATTTCGTCGGCGAATCTTCCATATGTCGCCATCGCTCATGCCGATGGCTCTCCCTTTTGTACCGCATCATGACGTCTGGGGAGCTCCACTACTTTGCATTCTGTTTCTCTCGACGGTCACGATTCTGGTCCTTTCCGTCGTACTCGGGCCGTTTCTGGTCCGTAACGGTGAAATCAACTGGATGGGAGCGGTGTTAGGTTATATGGGGCCCGTTGTCGGCTCTCTTCTGCTGTTTCCTGGGCGGGCCGAGTGGGGTCTGATGACTTTACAGATTCTGGCACTGGGTGACGGGTCAGCGACCTTGGGCGGGTTAATGATCGGTGGGCGCCGACTTCCCTGGAATCGAAAAAAGACATACTCGGGATTGTTCTGTTTCGCGATCGTCGGCTCACTCGCGGCGTCTTATAGCTTTTGGGGCGAATCCCGGCCGGGTGTGCCGTTTGCAAAGGCCTTGTTGATTTGCGGTGTCGCGGCGGTAAGTGCGGCTTTTGTCGAGTCGCTACCGATCCGGTCCAACGACAATCTGCGGGTTGGAACAACGGCGCTGATTGTTGGAATCATGATGAGTTTGCTGGTGATTTAGGCAACAACAACTGTTTGGAATGGACGACAGATCAAAACGTGGTCAAGGAAGTTTTTGTAGCATGTCCGCAGGGTTCACATCGACGTCTTTGTTAAGCAGGATTGGTCGGCTTTCAAGCCCGCCCGCAGCCGCCGTTGTTGGAGCGGCGGTGCAGAAAGAATTGCCAGCACAGCCGGCGCAGGGGAATGGGACGAGTCTGGCAGAAGTCGTTCATCTGCGGAAAAGTTATGGCAATCACCTGGCGGTGAAAGACGTCAGCTTCAAACTGCAGCGTGGTGAGGTTCTGGGACTGCTGGGGCCCAACGGCGCCGGAAAAAGCACGACGATGATGATGCTGGCAGGGTTACTGACCCCGACCAGCGGCGACGTTTTGCTGGACGGCCGCAAATTCGACGGCCGCAATCACGACCTGCGGCGAATGCTGGGGGTTGTTCCTCAGGAGTACGCGATCTATCAGGAACTAGATGCGATCGACAACTTGCTGTTCTTCGGCAAACTTTATGGTTTGCGAGGCAACGCGTTGAAGGATCGATGTGACGAGGTCCTCGAGCAGATCGGACTTGTGGAAAGCGCAAAGCGACCCTCGGGAGACTATTCTGGCGGGATGAAGCGCCGGCTTAACTTCGGTGTTGCACTGATGCATAAGCCCTCGATTTTGATCCTCGATGAACCGACCGTCGGTGTCGATCCCCAGTCTCGATCGCATTTGCTGGATTGCGTACGGCGTCAGGCATCCGAAGGTGTCGGAATTGTTTACGCCAGTCATTACATGGAAGAGATTCAGTCGATTTGTCACCGGGTTGCGATCGTTGATCACGGAGAGGTGCTCGTTGATGACACGATCCCCAATCTGATCGGGGGATCTGCTTCCGACCTGTACCTGTACGTCAATAAAACGACAGGAATCGCCGAAGCACTTGGAAATCTGGTGATTGTTGGACTTGGTAGTGACGGTGAGCCGGCAGTAATCGTTCCCGGTGATGTTCCACCTTCGAGTAAGCATGCCGATGTCAGCTCATTGCGATATGGGTTAGGTTCACTCAATCCGGAAACGCCCCGAATTTCTCCCGAACTTTCGTGGCGGTTACAGACCGTCCTGTTCAAACTGGGAAATTTGGGAATTGATGTCCTGCGAATTGAAACTCAGCAATCGAATCTTGAGCGGCTATTCCTTCAGCTCACGGGAAAACGATTGCGAGACTAACGAAAAGCAGGTTCTTCGGGTCTGCGTCCGGCTGCAAATGACCGCACTGACGCCAATCGACTGCGAAACGGAGTAAGACTTAGTTATGTCAGCCTGGCACATCACCATAAAAGATCTGTTGCTGCTGTCTCGTGATAAACGGGCGCTCGTGCTGCTTCTCGTTTTGCCGTTGATGTTCATTTCCATCGTCGGTATGTCGACGGGACAATTGTTAACTCGCGATGAAAACAGCGAGCGCTTCAAAATTGTCGTTGTCGATCAGAACAACAGTGACACTTCGCGGGATCTGGTCACGGAGCTTGCGAAGAAACCAGAACTTCTCATCAGGTCGGTCTCATCAAAGGAATCGGCAGATGATCTGGTACGAAGTGGAGACGCTTCGCTGATTCTTGTCGTCGGCCCGAAGTTTGAAGAACTCGTTGACGAAATCAGTGTCAGTGACATTTTCAATTCAAAAGATGGACCCGCAGCGGCGGGTCTGGCTTCGCTGGATCTCGAGGTGGTGACGAAACCAAACTCGGCCGGAATCGGAAGATTGCTTGAAGGGGTCGTGCGTTCGCAGGTGATTGGATTCATCGCTCCGATCGCTGCCAGAAAGAATCCGGTCACGCGGGCCTGGGTTCGATCACGGGAGGCCGGTGAAGAGGCGACGTCCATTATTGCGTCGACAGCGCAGACTCAAGACAAGCCAGTATCGAAGCAGAACGCGGTCTATTTGTGGGTCGTTCCCGGCTTCACGGTAATGTTTGCGTTTTTCGTCATCAGTATCATGGCAAGATCCTTTATTATCGAACGCGATCAGGGGACGCTTCGACGTTTGTTAGTGGCCCCCATCGGAACGGTTCCCGTGTTATTGGGAAAGACGATCCCGTTCTACCTGACATCGGTCCTGCAATGTTCGCTTTTGTTCTTGTGTGGACGATTGATGTTCGGAATGCCCTGGGGGGCTCAACCGGCGTACCTGATCCCAGTGATTCTATGCACATCAGCCGCTGCCACGTCTCTTGGACTGCTTCTGGCAACTGTGGTACATACCGACCAGCAGGTCTCATCATACGGTACGACCTTGATCCTGATGTTCAGCAGCATCAGCGGGTGTTTCTTTCCTCGTGAATTCTTTCCGAAAATGATGCGTCAGATCAGCCTTTTCACGCCTCATGCGTGGTCGCTACGCGCGTTTGATGCGGTGCTGACCCAGCCAATTGTTGACCCTCAATTGATCTCGTCGTGCTGTGGGATGCTGCTGGTTTTTACAGTTATCTTCTTCACGGCCGGATGGTGGAGATTTCGAGCCACGGCGAATGGCTGAGTTTTCTCGCTTAAATTGTTGAGACTTTTTTCCCTGTTCAGTGTTTATTCATGAAAGTCACTTCGGAAAGATGGTATAACAACCATGCGCCAGTGCGGAGTTCATGAATAGCAGGGTAGATCATGTCGCTTCCAATCAAAGGCAAGCGTGCAACAGGGACAGCATTGGCGACCGATGACCAACGATCGACGCCAGTGCCAGGAATTCTGCCCTCGCCAGCACTTGAGATTTTGCCGAAACAATCGACATCGTGGAAGAAACTGATTTCCTCGGTTTCGACCAGCCTGGCAATACACACGGTGATCTTGTTTGTGCTCAGCTGGATCTATTTTGATCTTCCGAATCAGCGAGTGTTCGAGACGATCCTCACGCTGGTTGGCGGTGACAACAATTCATCCGGCGACGGGGTTGAAATCAACTTCGGCGAATTGGCGGAACCGACAATTGATGACGGTCAGCCAGCCGGGTTCGCGGAGATAGGCGAAATCGAACCGGAATTCATGGCCTTGACTGACGATATTGAGCCTGCGTCGCCAATGAAAGTGAATTCCGAGTCCATTTCCGGCGGAGAACGAGTTTCGACCGGAAAAAACGTCGATCTGCCTCTGAAAAAATCCGGTAATAAACGAGTCGCAGCGACGAAATCCCAATCGCCGTCGGGGACTGCAGTCGCCGCTGCCGCCGAAGCGCAAGGGCAACTTCATGCCGAGCACTTTGTCGGACGGACCGCCAAAGGGAAAGCCGCTCTATTGAAGCGAATGGGGGGGACCGACGCGAGCGAAGCGGCCGTTGCCAGAGGCCTGGTGTGGCTCAAGAATCATCAGCTTCCTGATGGATCGTGGAACTTCAATCATGTGAGCAGCCCTCGTTGTGATTGCTCCATGCCCGGCCGAATGGAAAACAATCCCTACGCAGCCACGGCGATGGCGGTCATGGCGTTCCTGGGTGCCGGTAAAACTCACGAGACTGGCGAGTACCAGTTGGAAGTTCGCTATGGACTGGATTTCCTGCTTGCTCAGGGAATACGAGTTGGAAAGGGGATCCGCTACTACGGCGAATTGTCCGGGCCGGCCACTTATTACACCCATGGACTGGTGACAATCGCACTGAGTGAAGCGTACGCGATGACTGGTGACGCTCGTTTACGACCGGCCGTTACGGGCGCGGTGGAATTCCTTGCCGACACGCAAGATTACGGAGGAGGATGGCGCTATTTTCCCGGCCAACCTGGTGATACCTCGGTCGTGGCCTGGCAATTGATGGGCCTGAAAAGTGCGCAGTTCTCGCGAATCACCGTTCCACAAAAGGTTTTTAGCGGCGTTGACCGTTTCCTGATCAGTGTTTCGTCAATGCGCGGATCACAGTATGCCTATCTTCCAGATCGCAACAATTCTCCAACACCATCAATGACGGCAGCCGGGCTGTTATGCAAAATGTATCTCGGTGCGAAGGAAAACCATGGAGGAATGCGGGCGGGAATTCGGTTCCTGGATCAACACGGTCCCGAACCCGATGGCATGTACTATAACTACTACGCGACCCAGGTCTTACATCATTGGGGCGGACCCGAATGGGATCGTTGGAACAACGTCATGCGCGAGCATCTGATTCGAACTCAGATTCGTGAAGGCCATGCGACGGGGAGTTGGGACATCGCCGACCGTCATGGTTACGTCGGCGGACGTGTTTACATGACAACATTAGCCCTGCTGACGCTGGAAGTTTACTACCGGCACCTGCCGCTTTATCAGCGTGACAGAATCGATTTTCCGCTGATTAATCCTGACGCTCAAGTCAACAAATAAAGCTGTCGTTCATTTGGAACGAGAAGTCTGTTTGATCAATCGCGATCCGTAAGGCTGATATTCACCGATTGGATAAAGACCCGTGACGAATTCCCGCAGTGGGGAAGGATCATGTTTGGAGGCAAGTGCCATCTGAATCGGAAATGTGACCATAAGATTCAGTCGATCTGGATTTGAATTCGGCGCGGTTCCGGCTTTGAATGACGGGGCAGAACAACCTCGAGCACACCTTGATTCAGCTTGGCAGAAATCCGCTCATGGTCGACTTCGTCGCTGAGGATGAATGATCTCAGAAAGTGCCCCACCTGATACTCCTGATGAATCAGGCGAGCATCACTGGGCACCGATAATGAGACTTTTCCGAAGAGCGATAACTTGTTGTCCTGAATTTGAAGCTCTAACGAATCCGTGGCAACGCCGGGCAGGTCGGCCTGAAGCACCAGGCCTTCGGCTGTTTCGAAGATGTCGATCGGTGGGTTAAAAACAACCTGATCGATGGGATACTCGTTGGGCGGTGGAGGTGCGGATTCCGTGGCTCGGACGATTTCATTTGACATTTTTTTTCGGCTCAACGACGAGGATTATGCATCGTTTAAAAGTTGCTTTGGGATTACGCAGGGTTGCCATTTGTCACAGGAATTTGTCTGGGGGAAACGGAGTGCGCTTTCGGAAGTCGAATACAGAGCACGCCATTCGTAAACTCGGCAGCGAGTTTCTCATCTTGAATATGGTCGGGAAGGGTCAGCGATCGTTGCCAAACGCCGCGCGGACGTTCCTGTCGACGAAAACGATCGTCGGAAATCCCTTCAGGCCCGGTTCGCTTTCCCTTGATCGTTAACACGCCGCCCGAAATCAAAACTTCCAAATCTTCAGGACGGGTCCCCGGAATTTCCGCTGTCAAAAGAAACTCATCGTCTAACTCGTAGACGTTAATCGGCGGATATTGGCGGCCAAATCGGATCCCATGAAACAGGGAGACTTTGGCAAGTAATTGATCAACTTCACGCTCGAGGTCACGAAACGGGTCCCACGAGTGTCCCCAACGAAAGACTGGCATGTCATTCCCCTTGCTCGTCAAAGACCGAGACGAAACAGTGGAATGATACGCAAACAGTGTACCATCATTAAAAACGACCGTGGGACCTCACTTTTCATGGACTGCAGAATTGACGCAGATCCTTTTACGGCTGTTTCTTGGCGAATATTTCGCCATTTTGGCGGAGGCCGTTTCGTTTTCACCAAGCGATTCATCACTGCCAAACTGACAGATCGATGAACGTTTGACGCATGACTGACAGCGGGTCACATTGGACGAAATCATCCCGGCTGAAATCGCAGCCAATGGTTGTGACGTCGCATTACTGTTCGGCTGGTGCTTCCGACGTTTCTGCCGGGGCTTCACCACTGTTTTCCGGTTCAATTTCAGGCAGCAGCGGGAGTCGGTCTGGGAATCGATGATAAACAGGGTAGGGGTGACCGATCTGGCGGAGGCAGATGACGAGACCACTTTCCGTTGCCAGGAAAATACGATCGGTACGTTCGTTTCCCGATCGGACGGTAAAGCGACGAAGTGGCAGCGATCCGACAGTTTCACCCGTGCTTCGAGAGACCATTATCAGATTTCCGTCGGCGTCTGAAGCTGCCACGGAACCGCCCGTCACGGCGACAAAATTGGTCAATTCCGGCTTCCACCATCGGCGAGCACCCGAGTTCGGGTCAAGGCAGTACATTCCGCCTCGGTCAGGAAGAACGTAAAGGTCATTATCAATGGCCACCGGCCCCTTTCGGATGGGCAATCCGGATGTAAATTCCCATTTATAGGTCCGTTTTAACGGATCGACAGCGCAAAAAGTAAAGTCTTCTGAAGCGACAAACAAGAGATTGTCCAATCGTGCCAGCGGCGCAACGATAGGCTGATCCGTTTCGACCTGATACCAAAGTGCCCGATCCGCCGCTTTGACCGAATAGACGGATCCATCTCGACTGGCGAAATTGACATAGGGCCCGATGATGATTGGTGGAGAGGTGATTTCCTTTCCAACCCTGTACATCCAGACCTGGGCATCCAGCGACCACTGCGGAAGCCTTCGTTGCTCGTAAAGCTTGCGGATTTTTTCCAGGCTGTACGCGTAAATACTTCCATCGAGCGTACCGAAGTAGACTTGTTTGTCATCAACGGCAGGCCCGGTTGACGGTTGCCCGTTGAGAATCAATGTCCAGAGCGTTCGGCCCGTTCGCTTGTCCAGACCGTACATCGTTGATCCCACAACGATCATCGCCTCGTCTTCATTCGAGACCGCAGGAAAGCTTGGTTGATCGAATTTTCCAAGTTGAACGGCCCATAACTGCTGTCCAGACTCGGCATCAAAAGCTGTCGTCACTCCTGAAGAAGCCTGCACATAGACCATATCTTCATCGATTGAAACGTGTTTGATCTTGTCGCGATGCGGGTTGATCACCGCCTGTGCCCACCAGCCGCGTTCCAGGCCGATTCTGCTCAATTGCTGATGCGTAGGGAGCGGAGGATCTCCTTTGAGCTGCGCGAAGGCTGGCGCGTCGACATAGACACAAATCAACGCGACAACCGTCAGCACTCGCAGGCAATTCTTCATATCATCGCTCTTTTCGCATTGGATAAAAAAGTCGGCTACGATTCTGCGGCCACCTTATAGATTGCATATGACACGATAAGCATCTTTGCGTCGGCAGACTGGCAGGCAATACGTGAGTTCCGATTTCAGCTTCGGAGTGTCGCTCACCATCGCGTTTTCTTCCCTATCTTACCGAGTCGTTGGAACCGATCGCCAGTGTCAGTTTTTGCGGATTTCTTGCGATATTCATTATGCTGTTGCGGTCAAGAATTGCGACGGGATAGAATCCGCGAGTTGGGTTCTCGTTTTTTTGCCGCTATTTCTGAAATGCATCGTTCCGGTCGTTTCTTGGATTTCAGGCTTCTCGAGAAATTCCCGTTTTACGATTCTTCGCCGCCAGGAGGTGGGTCGTGAGCAGTCTCATACGAAATTTGCTGATGGTTTTACCTCGCAGGAATCAAATCTCGCCGCGACAACAATCTTTTGTTTTGTTTTTTGCCTGTGTTTTCACATTTCCTCAATCGGCAATTGCAGATCTTGTGAAGCTGATGAACGGGGGCGAATTACGCGGCAAAATCGTTGCTTCGAGCGACGCAAAGAACAAAATTCGGGTCGAGACTTTGACGGGTGCTACGGTTGTTGTCGAACGTTCTCAAGTACAATTTGTGACACCCCGTTCACTTTCGATGGAAGAGTATGAGACTCGATCTCGTAGTCTGGAAGATTCTGCTGACGCGCATTGGGAACTTGCTGAATGGTGTCGGCAGAAAGGCTTGACGAAACAACGCGAAACGCACTTGCGCCGCGTCACCGATCTGGCGCCTGATCATGAAAAAGCCCAGTCCATTCTGGGGCGAGTGTGGCATCAGGGAAGTTGGATTGATCGAGACGAATTGATGGCTTCACAGGGTTACGTGAAATACAAAAATAAGTATATCACACCTCAAGAACTGGAAGTCATCGAAAACACCACGGATGAACTTGAGCGGGAGCGAAGTTGGTATCAGAAAATCCGACTCTGGCATGGCTGGTTGGACGGACAGCATGAGAATCGTCGAGGCCAGGCGATGGCGGGTCTCAATTCCGTCGATGACCCCTACGCCGCGCCCGCGATTATGAAGTTCCTTGCGTCGGATTCTCGTACGGCAATCCGCGAATTGGCTGTATCAATTCTGGTGAAGATTTCAGGAGCGAAGTCGATCAACGGGCTTGTGAAATTGGCGTTATTTGATGAATCACCTCAAATTCGATCCGCAGCTTTGAACGGGATCGGAAGTGCAAACTACGAGCGAGCCCAAAAGGCATTTGCCACTGCTTTGAAAAATGATTCAAATACGGTTGTTTGCCGCGCCGCGACGGCATTGGGGCAAATCGGTGACAAAGAAGTGATTAAGCCACTGATCGAAGCGCTTGTGACTGTCCATCTCTATCAAGTGGCGATGGATCTCCCCGGCAATCAGACGTACAGCTTCAGCTCCGATGGCAATTTCTCGTCAAATACGCCGGCCGTTCCTCCTGGGGTGATGGACGCCGTTCGCGCGGGTCAATTACTACCGCCGGTTTTTGCAGCGCCAAGTGATTCCTCCCCAACGCTCAAGAAGAATGTGACAGTGCGGGTTGAACATTATAACGCCGAAACATTGGCCGCTTTGGGAAAGTTGACTCAACAGAATTTCGGGTACGACAAACGGACCTGGAATCTCTGGTGGGCTGCTGAGAAAAATGCAAGTGGCGCGCCAAAGGGGAAGGGATAGGAAACGCAAGAATCGCTTTCTCATCGCAGGTTTGTCAGTGACGATTGAACGGAGTTAAATCTGGTTCCAGCTTTTGTGAAATGCTTGTGTAATCGTTGCAGCCGGAAGGGTTGATCACAGTAGCCGGTTTCCGTGTATCTCTTCGAATTTCGTTCAGTGGCAATCTCTGCCGCGGACGATAATTAACTTCGAATGAACAACAACAATCGTCCGCAGTGATTTTCTGTTGAGATGGATACTGCAATCATGGCTGCCCGCGTTGCTTTACTAATACTTGTCACCGGCCTTTTTGCGGCGATCTGGTCTGGAGACCATCCTGACCAGTTGGCGCAAGCTCGCCGGCAGAGCAAGCAAGAGATCCGCTTCGACTACGACCGCGAGTCAGGTACGAACCAATCAATTTCATCGTCAGGCAGTCAGTTTGCTGCGCCTCTTCCCGAAGGAATTTCAGCGGGAACTTATCTGGTGGCTGATCGATTGGGGAGCACTCGCATTCGCGTTGTGACGAAGGGGGATGTTGGAGCGATGGTTGCAGTTCCCTCAGAAAAAAGGGTCAATCATTACTCCGTAGAGTCACGTGACGGTCGCTGGCACTACATTCGAATTGAGTCATCTTCTTCGGATCAGGCGGCAGTTCCTGAATTACGGCGAAGTCGTTGAGTTGATCGAGGCCGGCAGGCCCGTTTCGATGGTTGGAAACCTCGGGGCCCAATTGAGATGTTCGCGAAGCTTCTTGTTTGAACAGCGTTTATTCAGTCCGCCGGAGCCCCGGGTCGTTGCTTCTTCCGGTTTGAAAACTGGCGTCGGACCGCCAACAAGTTCGGCAAGCAAGCCGTAGTATTCACTTCTTAAAATCGGACGATCGTCGACGGCGACGTACGTCTCGAATGATGTCCCCTTTTTTTCACATGCGCGGACGGCTGACACGGCGTCGTCGACGTGAATCAAATTCAACCATGAATCCCCTCGACCAGCGACCGACAGACCCGCTTTGATCGATTCCATGCGGGATAAAATTCGTTCGGGGCCGTAGATACCCGCTAATCTCAGCACAATGGCGTTTGGCTTGTCACGATTTGGAAAATATTCCCAAATCAGTCGTTCCGCCTCTAAGCAATCTCGTCCACCAGGTTGCGTCGGATGACATGCCGAACTTTCGTCGACCCATTCTCCTTCAGATTGTCCAAAAACGCTGGTACTGGAAACGTAGATAAATCGAGAAGTGCGGCCGTTGATCTTCGATAGAACATTTTTCAGTCCACCGCACATCACTTCTTCGTGGCTCTGACCAGAATTGCGGTCAAATCCTACGGCGTAGAGAACCAGGTCAACTGTGGGCAGGGTTGCCAGGGAATCGAAGTTGCAGATATCGGCAACGATCGGTTGAATTCCCGATTCACGAAAAGATTCGGCATTTTTTTGAGTTCGAGTGACAGCAAGAACTTCGTAACCTGTTTCGATCCACGCTTTCGCAACTCGACGCCCGAGGTACCCGCAACCAAAAATCATGATCCGCATCGTCCGACTTTCTTTAACAGTTTGGCAGTTTTGATCATAGTCGTGATGGTTCGCGGGCAAAAAACGCTGGTCATTCGATTTGTCTGATGATTTCAGCACAACCGATTTTGAGAATTCCGCAGATGTTTACTATTCGAATTGAGGCGGAATTGCAGTTGTTGGCCATCATTCTATAATCCGAACGACGAATCACGAAGTGTAGAAAACTAGGGTCGACGATCGGTGGAAGAAAGTTCATCGGATCTTTCAAGCGGTGCTTGGGTCCTGAATGCATCAACGTTTGACCTGTTCAACAAACTCGGTGACGGCCGCAGGGAGTGACAACGTGACGGACTCGACTGCCCAGTGCAAAACGGGGCTGCTTGGTTGCTTAGGACTGAATTGGTTTTTTCGACTGCTGTCATCTTCGATAGGACAGAAGTTCGTGATGGGACTGACGGGACTGCTGTTATGCGGCTTTCTCGTGGCACATCTGGCAGGCAACCTGCTGCTGTTTGTGGGTGCCAAGGCATTTAACGAATACGCGCATGCGCTGCATTCCCAATGGGAATTATTAGCGGTCGCAGAATTCGGCCTCGTGATTCTTTTTCTGGCACATGTTTATCTGGCCGTTTCAACGACGATCGGAAATTATCGGGCTCGCCGGGATTTTTACGTTCTCAAACAGTCTAAGGTTCCCGGGCGAATTATTGGTGCGAATTCATGGATGTTTGCTTCTGGTTCCGTGGTGCTCGGTTTCGTGATTCTTCATCTGATTGATTTGCGATTAGGGCTTCGCAGTTCACTTCATTATTTACCAGAAACGGATTTGGAAGCACCATTCAAGAACACACTCGCCGCTCTCAGCGATCCAATCAGCCGAGTCGTCTATTTTGTGGGTGTGATCATCCTTGGAGTTCATCTGTCGCATGGATTTTCGAGTGCGTTTCAGTCGCTTGGGTTGAATCACCCGAAGTACACGCCGCTGATCAAGATCATCGGAAAGATCTTTGGTGTCATCATTGCGGTCGGTTTCGCCAGCATCGTCGTTTTCGTGCCAGGGATGTGGCGATAAATAAGCTTCGGGTAAAGTCACTCTGGCATCAGATGAAATCGAAAATCAAAACAATTCGTGCGATGAGGAATCGATCAACGTATTCCTTGGATTCATCGACGGGTGATTTTGAGAAAGCAATTTGAAATTTTCCGGAGCATACGGTGCCCGCTTTGATTTCTTCGAGTCAATACATTTGGATCTGCAAGGGGAAAAAATGGTAACCGTCGCTGACACCCCGTTGGACGGACGCTGTCCAGACGGCAATATTGCCAATCGCTGGGACCAGCGGAAACGCGACTTGAAACTCGTCGCTCCTAATAACAAGCGAAAGTACACGGTCATTGTCGTGGGGACCGGACTTGCTGGCGGCTCCGCTGCTGCATCGCTTGCTGAATTGGGTTACAACGTACTGTCGTTCTGTATTCAAGATTCGCCTCGACGAGCTCATAGCATTGCTGCTCAAGGGGGTATCAATGCGGCGAAGAATTATCAGAACGATGGGGATTCGGTCTGGCGATTGTTTTACGACACCGTCAAGGGGGGCGAGTGGCGAGCTCGTGAATCGAACGTTTATCGGTTGGCAACGCTGAGCACCTCGATCATTGATCAGTGTGTTGCTCAGGGAGTTCCATTCGCGCGTGAGTATGGCGGAACATTGACCAATCGTTCGTTCGGCGGTGCTCAAGTCTCGCGGACGTTCTACTGCGGTGGTCAGACCGGACAGCAGCTTTTGCTTGGTGCATATCAGGCGATGATGCGTCAAGTCAGTGCTGGCGGGATCAAGCTGTTCACGCGTCGAGAAATGCTGGATCTTGTTGTTGTCGACGGAATTGCCCGCGGCATTGTGACTCGGGATCTGGTGACCGGGAAATACGAGACTTTCGTCAGCGATGCCGTGGTTCTCTGTACTGGCGGGTATGGAAACGCTTACTACCTTTCGACGATGGCGAAAACCTGCAATGTGACCGCCGCCTGGCGATGTCATAAACGAGGAGCCTACTTTGCAAATCCTTGTTTTACGCAGATTCATCCGACCTGTATTCCCGTCAGCGGTGACCATCAATCCAAGCTGACATTGATGAGTGAAAGCCTGAGAAACGACGGGCGAGTCTGGGTACCAAAGACGAAGGGTGATTCTCGCTCGCCCGATCAGATTCCGGAGGACGAACGCGATTACTATCTGGAACGGCGTTATCCTTCGTACGGCAATCTTGCACCGCGCGACGTCTCGTCGCGAGCCGCGAAAGAGCGTTGTGACGCCGGGTTCGGAGTTGGCCCATCCGGGATGTCGGTTTACCTTGATTTCTCCAAAGCCATCAAGGAAGACGGCGAAGCGGTGATTCGCGAAAAGTACGGCAACCTGTTCCACATGTACGAGCGGATCACCGACGAGAACCCCTATAAAGTGCCGATGCGAATCTATCCAGCGGTGCATTACACGATGGGGGGATTATGGGTTGACTACAATCTGCAGAGCAACCTTCCTGGGCTTTATGTCCTTGGCGAAGCAAATTTCTCGGATCACGGAGCAAATCGACTTGGGGCCAGTGCGCTCATGCAAGGTTTGGCCGATGGCTATTTTGTGATTCCTTACACTGTTGGTGATCACATTGCGACGCGAAAGGTCAAACCAATTTCAGCGGATCGACCAGAGTTCCATGAAGCGCTCGAAGCGGCGAAATCACGGACGGCAGCGATTCTGAATGTCAAAGGAACCCATAGCACCGAACACTTCCACCGCGCCTTGGGAAAGATCATGTGGGATCATGTCGGGATGGCGCGTAACGAGAAGGGGCTTTTGCACGCGATCGAGCAAATCAAGTCTCTTCGCGAGCAGTTCTGGCAGGATGTCAAAGTCGTTGGCAGCGGCGAAACTCTGAATCAGAACCTCGAACATGCCGGTCGGGTTGCGGATTTTCTTGAGTTTGCAGAACTGCTGGCTCGGGACGCACTTTATCGCGATGAATCGTGTGGAGGTCATTTCCGTGAAGAGCATCAAACCGAAGAAGGCGAATGCGAACGCAACGACGCCGAATTCAGCTATGTTTCGGCATGGGAATACCAGGGGGTCGGCACAGACTCGATCCTGCATAAAGAACCGCTGACCTTTGTCGACGCCCCGTTCGGTGTCCGCAGCTACAAGTAGCCTTTTGTCTTGCGACCTCAATTCGAGCCGCGGAGAATATCCAGACCATGAACCACGCTGCTTCAAAAAATTTGAATCTCACTCTGAAGATCTGGCGACAGGCCGGTCCAAAACAACCGGGTGGATTAAAGACGTATCAAGTGAGTGGCATCTCCACCGACATGTCGTTTCTTGAAATGCTCGATGTCCTGAATCAGCAGTTAATCACCTCAGGTGAAGAACCAGTCGCTTTCGATCACGATTGTCGTGAAGGTATTTGCGGGACGTGTGGGGTTGTCATCAACGGTCAGGCACACGGTCCTGATTCCGGAACGACGACCTGTCAGTTGCATATGCGACGCTTTAAAGACGGCGATACGATCGTGATTGAGCCTTGGCTTGCCAAAGCGTTTCCAATCGTTCGCGATCTGATTGTCGATCGTTCGGCATTCGATCGTATCATTCAAGCGGGTGGCTTTGTTTCGGTTAACACTGGAAACGCCCCCGAGGCCAACACCACTCTCGTCCCTCATCATGTTCAGCAGGAAGCCATGAACGCTGCTGCATGTATTGGATGTGGTGCGTGTGTCGCGTCTTGCAAAAATGCGTCTGCAATGCTGTTTGTTTCCGCGAAAGTTTCACACCTCGCGAGTTTGCCCCAGGGGCAAGCGGAACGTAGCAAGCGCGTGCTGAATATGGTCGCAACGATGGACGCAGAGCACTTTGGGAATTGTACGAATACCGGTGAGTGTGAAGCAGCATGTCCTGCCAAGATTAAACTGACGAATATTGCTCAGCTTAATCGAGAGTACATGAAGGCCGCACTGTTCTCAAAAGAATGATACTACTTTCGAACCGAATCGGTCGGTTTCGCGAATTCACGATGCAGTTCCCGCAGTGATTCTTTCACTGTTGACAGGTCGCCGACGATTACAAAATTGCGGAACGAGTATTCACCGGGAGCGATTCCGTCCCCATTGCCGTCAATTCGAAAGACGCAATTCCACTTGACGACCTTTTCGTGAGGGAACCGGAAGCGACCGTATCCTGCGGATTCGTATCCGCGAGAAGGTTGATCGGGCGAATAAATTCCCATCGCGTGTGTGCCCGGTTTGTTAGAGAGTATCACCGGGAACGATTGTTCGCCTGGGCCGTCGTCAAGTGGCTCTATCGAGTCTTTGGCCACGTTGTATTTCAGGAAGACTTCAAATTCGGCCGGCATGTATCCAGTCACGGCTTCAAACACGGCATGCCGGTGTCGTTCACCGATTGGTACCGAGAATGTGACGTCATACCGAATGACATGGGGCAGATTCCGTTGTCCAATCTGCACACGCTTGGTCACGAGATGATTTG
This sequence comes from uncultured Schlesneria sp., assembly GCA_903899985.1. GTDB lineage: Bacteria > Planctomycetota > Planctomycetia > Planctomycetales > Planctomycetaceae > Schlesneria. The sequence goes on along the minus strand of CAIULL010000234.1, from coordinate 6,700 downwards.
AAAGATCGACTTTATTCTTGGCCAGATTCCCATCTGATTTTTCAGTCGGACTGAGCCAGAATGCCATTTGATTTGTGGTCTGAAGCTGGTTTCCATTCGCGATCAAATGTAACAGCCGGCTTGTCGATGTTGGGCCCGCTCCGTCTTTTCGCGAACCCGCCTCTGTCGGATTGAATGTTTCGGCGGTCAAAGGGAGTTCGGCGTCAAAATTCGCTGCCGATTGAAGCTGGCGACCGTGATCGGCACTATCGATAAATTCGCGACCGTCCCACGTGAGTGAATGAATCGCCCCTGCGAGTCGTTCCGTCGTCAGAATCACGATTTCGGAATTGCCCGCTTTTGCACGGATTGTTGCATTACCCTCGGGTAAACGTTCCGCAGACCAAACGAACATGCAGTTCAAGGATATGATCAGCGAAGACATGAAAAGCGTCTTCGCTTGAACGGATACCGACGACATAGATAGACCAAGATCCAGAGTTTGGAGCGACGAAGTGAACTCGACGACTTCGACTAGATTGTTGGCGCGAACCTTGTGGCAGAACGTTCCGCCAGTTCTCGTGCCTGGGCAGCTGAGGTATCCAGCGAAAGGATCAGTGTCACTTTCCATGTCCCGTCGCCAGGTGCCATGAATTCCCAGTGGGGCATCACTGAGCAACTTTGATGGACTAATTCAAAACCACTTTCCGATTGACTGACGGTCTGAATTGGCTGAGTCCAGAAGCAGGCTGGCTGCGAGACGTCCATCGAAACATCCAGTCCAAGCCATTCATCAACAAGTCCGATTCGAGTCGAGGGTGTCGTCGAATTCAGTGTTTCCAACTGACCCAAGTTCAGCCCTCGGTCATCATAGTAGTAGCGGTCGTGTGCATTCGCCGCCATCGCGGCAAAGTTGAATTCGATGCCAAAATGGATCGGCAACCCCGCAGGCAGATGTTCCAGAGAGTACGTGATTTCAAGCGAACTGGCCTGAAGGGACGAAAGCGCTATGGTCTTGTTCACTTTCACCTGAAATGGTCCAAGTTTGCCATCGCGCCACATTGTTGCTTCGACCCGTTCATCTGAGCGTCGGATTTTTGAGAGATAGACCCCTTCGACGAAGTCGCCGATTTCTCCGTGCCCGTGAGTAAAGTTTTCGTGGGATAAACCTGGCTGCAGAAAATGATCGACCAGGCTTTTACGAGGCCAGGCATCGTATTGCAGCTTCTGGTCCAGATCCGGTTGTTTGAATCGGACGCCGCCGTTGGGATCGACACCGCCACCACTGTCGCTGGCGGGCTGTCCCGCATGTTGACGAACCCGGTCGTGATAAGGCTCCGACCGTCGATTTAATGTTGCCAGCAGATTCGTGCGAATTTGTCGAACATCCAGCTCGTAAAGGTGTCCGCCTTTTCCCGGCGACAGATAGGCGATCAGTCGATCTCCGGAGAGACGAATTTCTTTTCTCGCATCGAGGTTGAAATCCTCTGCCTGGATGTCCACCCAATGACCCCTGCGTCCCGAGGCACGTTCCAGCATTGTCTCAGCGGAAATTAGACTGCTGTAAATCGCGTTTCTGAGGTGTGGCAGATACAGGCCACCGAAGGCTCCATGCCAATAGGGGCAGTTACATTGACCTCGGTAAAGTTCGCGACGAGCTTCGGCAGGAAGTTGAGCGGCCGTTCCTTGGGATGGGCTGATTGATACTTCTTCAAGTCGCCGACTCACTTGTACCATTCTCGCATACATTTCGTTCGCTTCGGGGTACTTCACGAGAAAATTCCGCCAGAAGCCCGCACGGACGAACTGGCGCATCGAATGCCAGTCATGTCTCTGCTCATTCGCTGCGATCAGATTGCGGTAGTGCGTCTGCTTTTCGGTTGGCAATGCCCATTCGGTCATTTCCCGATAACTCGCGTCGGGAATGTAGATCCGACCGATCGGAGAGACTTGATCGACCGTCTCCGACATCGTCGTGACATGGAGCCATTGTTTATTGTCTCGCAGTGTCGAGAAGAAGCGACGCAGCCATCCGTCACGGTAAACGTGATCTTTCGAGCCCGGCCAGACTCCAAATTTCTCGCCGTCGTCCCCGAAAATCAAAACGGCGTTCGGGTAACGCTCTGCAATATGTCGGCAGTGATTGATCAGGTCTTGTGGATCCGCGTACGGGATCAGATATCTTAATCGCTCGCCGCCAGCGAACACCTTTAGTAGACGGCCGCTTTCTTCTGTCAGATAGTATCCTTGCAACTCGTCTTCATTCAGACCGGCATTGCGAAAGTGAGTGTCATCGAGCAGGGTGTATTCCATACCCGCTTCAACAATGTCACCTGCGAATGATTGTTCCCAGACTCGCTCGGGAACCCACATTCCGCGCACTCGAGTCTCAAACAAGTTTTCGAGATGTCTTTTGTAAAGTTGAATCTGGCCGATTCGATCACGTCGAGGGATCGATGCCAGGATGGGTTCGTAATAGGGGCCTCCGAGCAATTCAATTTGGCCGCGCTGGACAAATTCGCGGATGCGTGCGACGTATTCCGGATGATTCCTGGCGAGCCAGTCCAGCAGACTTCCTGAAACGTGTAATACGATCGGCAGCTCGGGAAAGTCCTGCAGGACATTCAGAAACGGGACGTAGCTGTCCTGAAAAGCGGCTTCAAACACGCCATCAAAATTGCCGACGGGCTGGTGATTGTGCAGCGTCAGAATTAACCGTACATGTCCGTTCATACGTTTCACCTGTCTTTTCAAATGCGCGACACGTTCTACGTGCACATGTTTTCACCTGCGGATTCGACCTGGCAAGACTGCGGGAAGCGTTGCCGCGTCGTTACATAACCGAAAACCCGCCGTGCGAGAATCTCATCTCCGGCATTCTGATCCGTAAAATGGTCATTTTTTCGGTAACCTGCATTGAAATCTGCAGAGTCGTTGAGGGACGCGCCATGCATGAAGACGGTTAAAAATTGCCAACTCGACTGAGACATGGTCTGCGACAAGATCAGAAAGTGAAACCACGGCATTGGAAATGACTCCAATACCGTGGTCTGCCGATCAGGAAGATTGCGAGATTTCCATCTGTCAATGATGCCCGCATCCACCGCTACCGCACCCACCGCCGGCGTGCATTGTGCGGCTTCGTGCGAGAGCGTCTTCGGCTTCGGGAATCCGCCCACATCTCTGGTAAATCACGGATAGCTGTGATTGGGAAAACGAATCGTTCGGATTCAGTTCGACAACCTTTTTAGCGTGAGCAATGGCTTCGTCGTACTTGCCCAGTTTCTGAAGCATGATGGCAAGAGCCGAATGGGTCAACGTATGAGTTGGTGCCAACGCTTCGATTTCCAAGAGCTTTTCGACGGCACCAGGCAGATTACCTTTGTCTTTCAGGGCGATGGCTTCGTCATACATCTGGTCAGGATTGGACATGCTTGAGTTTTCCTTCTGAACTGTGGTCCGTTAACTTCCAGTGGAATCATAGAGGCTTGAGGAAGGCGATCCAACTGTCGGCGCGATATCATTTTTGCATGGACATGACCATTCTATCAACGCATCCAAAAGCGATTTCGCGTGCCGAGCTGTTCTGGCTTTGGGGGGCGATCCTATTTGGCTCGATTATTCGATTGAGCTACCCCAGTCGAATGGCCGTCGAACATTTTGACGAGGGTGTTTATGCCTCGAATTTCTGGTTCGGACCCGAAGATAATTTTTCGTATCCCGCTCGGTACCTGTACGCCCCGCCGCTGCTGCCTGCGGTCATTGAATGGACCATGATTATCGCGTCGTTATGCGGGATCAAGCCAACGGGATTTATCCCAATCATCCCTTGCCTGATTGCCGGGATCGCCATGATCCCATCGATCTGGTGGGTCTGTCGTCGATGGTTTGGGCCAGTCGCTGGATTGACGTCCGCCTGGCTCGTAGCAACAAGCGACTTCCACGCGAGCTACAGTCGTGCCGCTTTGACCGACGTTCCCGTTACTCTTTTCATCCTGTGGGCTGTCTATTTTATTGAACGAACATTTGCAGCGTGCGCAGCAAAAGACGTTCTTCCGAATGGGCGGGACAAGCAAAAGTCGAACAGAGGCCTGGTCACGTTGCCCTGGCGAAACATTTTTCTGGCCGGCTTTTTCACGGCGTTAGCCTGGTGGACGAAGTACAACGGGTGGCTTCCCTTGGCAATTGGCCTCGCAGGTGGGACGCTTTGGCAGCTGTTGACTCCACGAAACGATCGGCAAATTTCCCGCATTTGCAGCTGTTGGCTATTGATTGCGACGCTCGCCATTTTCGCATGGTCACCCGTTTTGTGGGGGCTTCAGATACATGGCGGATATTCGGCGGTCGCTTCAAACCACCGAAAATACGTTGTCGGATTCGGCTCCGACGGGTTCAAATCAGTCTGGGCAAGTTCTGCATGGAGGCAACTCAAAAACGTTGGCCTTTACGAAAACCCACTGGATATCTTTTACGGGCCATTTCAAAATCGCCAATATCCGGGGGAAATGATCCCGTTTCGACCAGACTTGTATTTCAATTACGCTCAAAGCGGGGGATGGCGTCACCTCGTTGCAGGTCTTCGCGATTGGGCTTTCACGTCGGTCACTCCGCTGCTGGTACCATTGGCAAGCCTCGTTTTGAGCGCAATGATTTGTTTGATGCTCGTCTTTCAGTGCCGCCAATCGTCGTTACGGCTGTCGATTTGCGTGATCGCGACTTGGTTCGCAGGCCTGACCTTGGCAACGCCATTTTATTACCCCTACCCTCGACTTGTTCTACCATGGCTTTGCTCAACGTGGATTTGTATCGGCCTCGGAGTAGAAATCTGGCTGCGTCGATCGTATTCCGGAAGCGAAAAACCAGGGTCCGGTTTGCGGTTTTCGATATTCAAAGTCGCCGTATTATCCATGGCCTTGAGCTCTGCAGCACGACTCATGAGTGGTAGCGCTTTTGCCTGGAGTGATCGAACGTGCGTACTGTCGACCGCACGACAATTCGCCGCAGACATCCGAAAAGAAGCTGAGAGTTCGGGTTTTTCGGAGAGTGAGGCAGTCGTATACGTGATGGGTGATCCAGCGTTGTTTTTTGGTCTTAAGGCTGAGGGACTGCCGGCGGTGGGACCGGTTCAGGGGCTGGGGTTTATGCAGAGCCCGGCTGTGCGACCGACGTTCGTCGCGTTCCCCTCACGAGATTCAGCAATGTCCGTAGATGACCGAGAATTGCTAAGTTCGTACCGCTTTGAATTTGCGAGCCGAATGCAAGAGCTGCCAAGCCATCTCGTTCTGTTTGATGAAATGCCGAGGCCAATGTATTTGTATTCTCGACCCGAATCGAAGCTTTTTCGTTTCGTGAAGTGAGTCGATCTCGCGATTTTGATCATTTGAGATCCTCAGGTCGTTGCTTTGACTTCTGTCCAATTCGCCTTTCATTTTACGTCGACGATTCGCTTCGTAAGTTCCTCTTGTCCGTTTTTCAGGGTCGCGATTACAATCGACTTCTACCCAGCGCCTCACCTTTGTCAGTCAATTTACGCCGCCAAGGATTGCGCGGCGGAGATGCGTTTCGCCAAGGAAAGAATCATGGACGAGCAACTTGGTCAAGAACATTCCATTCCCGAACCGTCACGACGACGACTTGGACGTGGCTTGAACGCTCTGATGGGAACCGCTTCGATCGGTGGTACCGATGAGGCGAATGCTTCCAGTCAGACAGAGATTTCCGTAGAACTGATCGAGCGGAATCCGTTTCAGCCGAGGCAAGATTTTGATCAGGCAGCAATTAATGAATTGGTCGACAGCATTCGAATCCACGGGGTTTTGCAGCCGCTACTCGTTCGAGTCGCTGGAGACGGCTACCAGCTGATCGCTGGTGAGCGTCGATTGATCTCCGCCAAAAAAGCAGGCCTCCATCAGGTTCCGTGTCGAGTTCTCAGTCTCACCGATCAGCAGGTCAGCGAAGTCGCGCTCGAAGAAAATCTGAAGCGTCAGGACCTGAATGTCCTTGAAAAGGCAATCGCGTTTCAGGACTATTTGAAACGATTCGGTTGCACGATCGAAGACCTGGCTCGGCGACTCTCGTTCGAACGATCGACCGTCAGCAACATGCTTCGACTTTTGGAACTGCCGGAAGCGGTGAAAACTGATCTTCGTGCGGACAAGATCAGCGCGGGACACGCTCGCGCCCTGTTGGCTCTGAAGAGTGAAGAAGCGCGAGTTGAGCTTTCTCAACGAATTCAAAAAGAGACTTTGTCAGTTCGAAAGACAGAAGAAGCGGTTCGGGAACTGATCGCTCCGAAAGATGCTGACGTTGTTCCATTCCCCACTTCGGAAGAAAAGACCGCGACGCCTGCTGCCAGCCACACGTCGCATATTGCGGGACTTCAGAATCAGCTTCGTGATTGGCTGGGGGCGAACGTTGAAATCAAGCTTTCTGGGAAAGCCAAGGACAAAGGAAAGATTATTATCGATTTTGGGTCAAATGATGACTTCGAGAGAATCGTGGGCAAATTACAGCGAGCCGCATAATTCTGACAACTTTTCGTTTCACGTGAAACAGCGACATTGACGGTTTGGTCATCGCTCCCTAAACTCTCTGTTCGCGCGGGATGTAGCTCAGCTTGGCTAGAGCGCCTGGTTTGGGACCAGGAAGTCGCAGGTTCGAATCCTGTCATCCCGACTTCTGCTGAAGAGAGTAAGCCAGCTCGGGTACGAGCTGGCTTACT
>CAIULL010000233.1 GCA_903899985.1 uncultured Schlesneria sp. | reverse complement strand
TATCTACGGTGTGTTTGACGCGGCCTCGGGAACATTGACGCTTTCCAATGAGAACTACGTTTCAAACTACCGCGAAGCATTAAGAGCCGTAACGTTCAGTTCGTCCGGTTCGTCGATCAGCACCGCAACTCGTACGCTAACTGTCATCGCGACCGATTATAATCCGCCGACGAACGCCGCAAGCATTCCAGTCACACGTGATATCACAGTGACCGTCGCGGCAACGTGATTATCTGAGAAGCCGGATACAACCGTTCGATAATTCATCCATCGCGATTGATAACATCGACCATTTCGCGTAAACGAGCAGCGTCCCGACGGTTGAAATGCAACGCGATCCGCGGCAGGTCACGAGTCTCTTCGTCTTCTAATTCGAAGGAGTGTGTTTCCGTCCGTTCGATCGTACCACTGGTGAGAATATCGGAGAATTCGGTGTTGAGTTTGGCAAGCAAGTCGTCGCTGACGGGCCGACGAAGCCTGAGAACCAGCATGTCCTTGATATAGCGCATGCTGTCATAATTACTGTAGAAATCCATGACTTCGTTGACGGCAACGTCGACATTGTCCGTCATCCGAACCAGTGATAAATCCTGTGGGCTGATCAGTTTTCTTCCCAGCAATTCCTTACGGATGAATTCGACCCAGTTTGACCAGTACGTTCCGCCCGGATGATCAACGCAGACGATTGGCAACAGGTCCCGCTTACCGGTTTGAACAAGCGTCAAAACTTCAAACAGCTCGTCCTGTGTTCCAAATCCGCCAGGGAACAGCACCACGGCATGCACTTCTTTCACGAACATGAGTTTTCGCGTGAAGAAATATCGAAAGGTTACGAGCTTGGAGTCGTTATTGATCACCGGGTTCGCTTCCTGTTCGAACGGGAGCATGATATTGACCCCCATCGACATGGCTGCTCCCGCTCCAAGATGGGCGCCTTCCATAATGCCACCACCGGCCCCGGTGACGACCATCCAGCCTCGTTCGGCCATTTTCCGCCCGAATTCGAGAGATGCTTTGAAATCGGGATGATCGGGCGGCGTACGAGCCGATCCAAAGACCGTCACCTTCTTGATCTGGCGAAAGGGAGTGAAGACCTTGAAGGCATATCGAAGCTCTTTCAAGGCTCGACTGAGGATCTTGAGATCACCCCTTGATGCCTGATCGCGGTTAAGTTTGTCAGCGGTTTCTTTGATTTCCGCAATTAAGACCGCTCGTGCGTCTTGCTCATACTTGGCTGAAGACGAGGGAATCGCGGAATCTTGGCCAATCGGTGACGTGGAATCTGAACTCATAGAATATTAACCATCAACAGCGTCAAGAGCTTCCTCACGGGTCTGGTAAAGAGCCCAGACAGTGTCTAATCGCGTGAGCGACAATAGCTCACGCAACATTTGACTGGCACCGCTCAACACCATTTCACCACTTCGGCTTTTGACAGCCTTGTGACAACGTAAGAGGAACGACATGAATACGGAACCACAACTTGGCACCCCGCTCAGATCGATAACCAGCATGGGTGACTCGTGCCCCTCGATCAACTCCGTCATCATATCTGCTGCTTCCGCAAGAAGCTCCGCAGAAAACATGTTAACGTCACCAACTGGTGCAATGACGATGGTCCCCCCCGACATCTCGATCCGAAACGCGTCGCTCGCGACACCCATCTGCGATCCTTCTCAAACTCTGATAAAACCTCAGTCCGTTGTCAGTGAGTAAGCTTTTGCCCACGATTGAAAGTTATCGCCGATCTGTTGTCATACGACAAGCCTCTTAAGTTGCGCCTGAAATTCGAATTGCAGGTCATTCGATTTCGCGACTGTGATTCTTCGAAGACGATCATTGACTGATCGGGAAACTCAAAAGCATCCACGATCTGCTGTTATCCAGATGTCAGGATTCAACTCGCAGTGTGATACTGGCGTCAACCGACGAAGCTAACGTCCAATCGAGTTCAGATTGAATTTAACGAAGCGGAAGATGGTATCCCTCACGATTCAGGCGAATCCTGTAGAGACTCGATCCGGCAGTAATATAAAGAGTCTTGGCTTCGATACCACGGCCAAAACCGACATTGGTAGGAACTTCTGTCTTGATGTACGCCAGCTCTTTCCCTTCCGGGCTGTAGGCATAAATACCGGGGCGATTCTCGGCCCGAACAGCAACGTAAAGGTTCCCGTCCTTATCAACAACAAGTCCGTCCGGACCGTCGAACGGCGAGTAATCAACAAGCGTTTTTCGAAAGGAGGCCTTTCCATCGGGGGAAAGGTCGTATGCCATCAGTGCCATAAACCCTTTGCGCAGCGGTGTGATCACCTTGTCGGCTTGCGTTCCCGTTCCTTTTTCGAGCCGCTCGATGGCCGTCGATCCATTGTCATTGCTGACAACATATAAAGTCTTCTGGTCAGGAGAAATCGCAACCCCGTTCGGCTTTCCAGCATCGGTAATGATCCGGTGGAGGGTCCCGTCGGTATCGATGCGGTAAACAGCCTGAATCGATTGGTCAATCGGTTCGTGCCCCAGATATCGTGGGTCACTGAAATAAATACGCCCTTTTTCGTCGATGGTAATGTCGTTCGGAGAGTTGAGCGGTCGTCCCTCAAAAAGCCCTGCAAGAATATAACTTTTGCCCGTCTTCATATCGGTTCGCGTCACACGTCGGCCGCCATAATCGGCACCTTCCGCAACGATCATGTTTCCCGATGCATCAAATTTAATGCCATTTGACATTCCGCTCGGAGAACGAAAGATCGAAGTCTTATTCGTGGCAGGATCGAACTTCCAGATGTGCCCGGCTTCGATGACTCCCTGAGCATCACGAGCCACATGAGAGAATGTAATTTCACTGAAATAGACTGTCCCATCAAATGCGACGCAAACACCTTCCGTCAGAACCTTCGATTCAAACAGCTTTTCCAGCTTTGCGTCGGCCGGAACGATAGGTTCGTCTGCAAACGACGACGTGGACAAAAGGCAAAGACAAACAATTGTGATCAACTTTAATACTGAGACCGGAATCAGACGGGCGCATTTCGTCATCGGTACTTCCTTTGGTTCACAGGACGTGTTAAAGAATTGAGCCAGGCAATTTTTCGAGGTGTGTCGAATCAGGCAGTTGCCTCAAGTGACGACACAGTTAGAATCAAACCTTGTTACCGGATTTTCTTACAGAAGTGAACTGATCGCATGATTGGAATTGAACCAACGCCTTTGGATGTACGGCTTGTTGCATTCGGAATTCCAATTCGAGTACACCCATCATTCTGGCTGGGTAGTATTTTATTTGGATCGAACCTTGCGACGAGCCAATTAGTTTTCATCTGGGTCGTGTGTGCGTTCGTTTCGATCCTGATCCATGAACTCGGCCACGCTCTGACCGCCGAATCATTTGGCTGGCCCACAGAAATTGTGATGTATTTCGGTGGAGGACAGGCGATTTCGCGACGGAATCGCGGCGACACCCCCTGGAGATCAATCCTTGTTTCATTGATGGGTCCCTGTGCGGGATTCATGCTTTTTGGACTGGTCTTTCTGCTAAAACGCCTGACGGGCCTGAATCACAATATGCATGCCATCGACCATTATGAATCGGGGAACGATTACTACTTTTATCTGTTGAGCGCCGTGAGTTTCCTGAGCTTTATGAACCTCTATTGGGGGCTCTTCAATCTGCTGCCGGTACTTCCTTTAGATGGCGGCTATATTCTGGAGTCATTCTGTGAGGCGATGCGTTTTCGTGACCCCTCGGGAATGGCCCTGAAAGTTGGCGCAGTCGTGTCCGGTGCAGCTGCGTATTATCTATTTACGAAAATGCAGCAACCGTTCGCGGGCGCTTTAATGTTGATGCTTTGCATGCAAAGTGTCGGAGCACTTCAAACGAAACGATGAATTATCAGGACGGTACTGGCGTCTTATTCATAATCTGCCTGAGAACGGCTTTCGCTCGGTCTCGGCGTCCTTCGTGCAAAACACCCTTCACAACAATACGGTGAGCCAACACGGGAAGAACCAGTCGTTTGACATCGTCGGTCACGGCGTAGTTTCGACCTTCGATCAACGCTAATCCCTGAACGGCTCGATAAAGCGTAATGGCCCCCCGAGTACTGACGCCCAAGTGAAGTTGTTCGTGCGTTCTGGTGGATTCCACGATTTCGAGAATATAGTCGTTAAGCGAATCTTCGACTTTGACTGCTCGCACCGCTGATTGAAGCCGACGCAATTGCTCAGTATTGACCACGGACTTAAGCTTGTCCCCAGGTTCCCCATCTCGATGATTAATCAGCACATTCTTTTCCACATCGCGAGATGGATATCCAATTTCGATACAGACCATAAATCGGTCGAGTTGATTTTCAGGAAGTGGATAGGTCCCTTCAAACTCAAAAGGATTTTGGGTCGCCAAAACAAAAAATGGTGACGGAAGCGGGTAGGTTTTGCCTTCCGCAGAAACCTGCCCTTCGCTCATCGCTTCAAGGAGAGCACTTTGAGTTCGCGGCGTGGTCCGGTTTATTTCATCTGCCAGCAACACATTTGTAAAAATCGGACCTGGACGAAATTCGAATTCACCTCGATTCGGCAAGAAGACGTTTGACCCGAGAATGTCGCTCGGCAGCATGTCAGGCGTGAATTGTAACCGCTTGAACTCACATGAAAGGCTGCGCGCCAACGCTTTCGCGAGTGAAGTCTTTCCGACTCCCGGCGCATCCTCAACCAACAGGTGTCCTCCCGCAAGGAGCGCCACCAGTGACAGATGAATTGGTTCCGGTTTGCCAAGAATGGCCGTCGCGATGTTTTGTTCCAAGCCCGCAATCAACTGCTGGTCGTCGGCCACTCACAATACTCCTCTTCGAATGTTCACGGTTCGATTTACCGCGCGGATTATAGGCGCCCTGCAGCAAGTTCGCGACGGAACAAGAAGGCTGAATTGCGACTTGGGACTGTGACTCATTCCAACCCCAATCCTGAAGATTTTCTCGCCCCTCGAAACCTGCCAGGAATTCATTCATCGCCTCTCTGGGTACATATCGATTGCCCGGTTCCATTTGACCACTAATTCGCGGCACTTGGCGCGGTCCTCAGGCAATTCGAGTGACCTGCCTCGACCATCAACGATAATACCGACGGTTCCCCCATGAACCGTTGCCGAACGCGCCTTTCCCGGCCCCGATCCGACATCAAAACCACGCGCCGGCTGCAAGATGACTTGCGCTGTTTGACCAACGCCCAGCCGCAGTCTGACAACTTCACCACCTCGCAATTCACCAGACTCTTGCAGTTCCCCTTCAAACGCATAATGACACACAAGCTGGCCTGGCTTTGGTCGTCCCTTGGGAGCGATACACGTCCCAAGATAGACGAGACAGTCACGTTCAAAAACTTCCATTGCCGCGCGGGGATGCACCGATGCGAGCACTCCAAGATGAGGCATCATGAAGATGCTATCCTTTGCCAGTCGAGTAATCCCTTCGGGCTCAAATGCATCGATCAACATCATCGCCGTTTGCTCCATCCGGGGCGCGTGCGAGAGAACGCCTCCTGAACCAACTAAAAGGTCAACAGCCATGTTATCGACGATCGATCTGGCGCCACCTTGTTGACCAAAGGCATCACCGATCGATCGTTGCTGCTGGACTCCGACCAAAGTCGTGGCAAACTGTTGATGCTGCAAATAAGAAAGCCGCAATGCTTCGCGCGCGACGGCCTGTTCGAACATCAGTGCATCCAGCGTTTGTGGAATTGTCGTCGGTCGAATCATTTTGTTCTTGACGCGGTTGCGCAATTCCCGCTCATCACATTCATACGGCACCCACCGCAGAATCTTTGGCAAAGTCGCTTCTGCCAGGACATTCGAGATGGAATAACTCATCCCCAGATTCGCGCTCACCGTTCGATTGAAAACGCCACCAAAAACTGAAAAGACGTCCGTTGTTGCCCCTCCAATATCGACACCCACTGCGTTGATACCATTGATCTCCGCAATCGTTTTCAGGATATCTCCCACCGCTCCAGGAGTCGGCATAATCGGAGCGTCGGCCCAATCAATGAGTTTATCGTATCCCGGCGCATGAGCCATCACGTGCTCGAGAAACAGATCATGAACACAATCGCGAGCTGGCCCGAGTTCCTCACGTTCAAGTACTGGACGAACGTTGGGGACAATTGACAATTCGACAGTCTCTCCAAGGACCTCAGTGACAGCCGAAGCAGCTTCTTGATTTCCCGCAAAAATGAGCGGCATTTTATATTGTCCGCCAAAACGAGGCTGCGGCTTCGCAGGGGCAATTAATTCTGCTAATTGAACGACATGTGAAGTTGTCCCTCCGTCAGTTCCACCTGCAAGAAGAATCATGTCAGGTCGCAATTCGCGAATTCGTTGAATCTGTTCAAACGGCTTCCGTTTATCGTTCGACGCCAAAGTCTCCATCACGATTGCACCCGCCCCCAGCGCCGCTCTTTCGGCACTGGCTGCGGTCATTTCACGAACGACGCCAGCAACCAGCATCTGCAATCCACCACCAGCACTGGACGTCGAAATATAAACATCGCACCCTTCGTTTTCCCGTGCAGGTCGAATGATTTGACCATTTTCATCGATTAACCGACGACCGGCTAACTCCCCGACCTCGGTGGCAGCATTAACAACACCCATGGTGACATCGGCGGTTGGCTCTTCGACGGTTGTGGGGGCTTCACCACGAAATGTTTGCCGATAAATGCCGTCGATTTTTTCGATCAAAATCGCTTTTGTTGTGGTGCTGCCGCAATCGGTCGCAAGAATGATCTGCAAAGAATCCGGATCGGGGAAACGCGACAGCGATGAAGAAGCACCGGATTGAGCTGGTTGCATTGTGTCGCCGATCGTTGAAGGCAGTTAGGTCAATGACAAATCGTAACGGATAATCTGGCAATAAAGAATGGGGTTCGTCAGGCTGATTCAAGCCTTAGTCTCACCATCCGCTTGCAGATCCTCCATTCGTTTGCCAATGTACTCAAGGGCCCCTCGTTGTTCCAGAAACGAGGCAAAATCACGGATTCCTGCAGGATCAAGAGCCACAGCAAGTACCGGTTCTAAGAATCGCAGCATCTGCCCGGCTAAAAAATGAAGCGGGACAGATGACTCGAAAAACATCTGAGCCGGCAGTGTCATACGGCGCCGAACGATCTCTCGACAAACAGCGTCGATCGCTTTTTCCTGTGACGGTGAGGGGCGTGGCGAGCTTGACGCCTCCACTGAAAACGCGTGTTTGAGCCATTTAAGCATCGACGCACCGCCGAGGTATCAGAGAGAGTTTTCGAAAGACGGTTTAAGCTGCTGTTTATCCCAGCTGATCTTTCTCCGCAAAGGCTAATGCAACCTGTTTGATCCCTTTCAGGTCAAGCTTGCCAGTTCCCAGGATAGGAATTTCTTCGACTTCGATAAAGCCGTCATGCGACGGCATCCAGAGCGTCGGAAGCCCTGTATCTGCCAGTTCATTCAGCACTTGTTTGACGGGCTTTCCGATCGGCTTGTGTAATACGATCAGTCGCTCGCCCTTCTTGGCATCCGGTACGGATGTCACGGCAAGTGGAATACCAGCATCGGTGTTTGTCGGATCTTCGACAATCCTTAACAGACACTCTTCGATCCTTAAATGCGGAACCATTTCTCCGCCGATCTTGGAAAATCGGCTGAGTCGACCAGTAATGTGAACAAAGCCCTCGTCATCTACGAATCCCATGTCACCGGTTTCATACCAACCATCCTGGATCACAGACGCAGTCTTCTCAGGCTGATTTAAATAGCCCAGCATGATGTTGATCCCCTTGATGCAGATGATTCCGTTACCGCCCGATGGAAGGGGCTTCTTTGTATCCGGATCAATCGCACGCGCCATGACTCCCGGCATCGGGCGACCAACAGAACCGAGTTTCGTCCCCCTGTGCTGGATGTTACCGCTGCGGTGGTCAGCGACGTTCACGCAAGCCGGACCAGAGGTCTCGGTCGTTCCATAGCCCTCGGAAGGTTGAATTCCAAATTTTTCAAGAAACTGTTCCGCAAGATCAAGCGGCATTTTCTCAGCACCGACCACCACAAGGTCCAGAGTGCGGAACTGCTCCTTCTCGCATCGCTTGAGATAACCTCGAAGAAATGTCGGAGTACCGAACAAGATCGTGGCTTGATGCTGTTCGGCTAATTCACCAATCTGCCGAGCATCGAGAGGGTTGAAATGAAAAACAACCTTCGCTGTGACGCAAAGGGGCAGCCAGAACGCCGCAACGTATCCAAAACAGTGAAATAACGGCAAGATCCCCAGGACGCAATCGCTATGTTTGATGTTGAAGACCTGATCTGCAGCTTCGACCGTGGCACTCACGTTGTGTTGCGAAAGCATGACACCCTTGGGCTCTCCCGTGGAACCAGACGTAAAGATGATGGCGATCATGTCAGAGGGAAGAACCCGAGTCAGACCTATCATTCGCTCCAGTAACGCTGAGGGAACCACATACGCGGCAACACCGGCCACAATTTTGTCAAAGTTCGTGATCTTCTCTTTGAGATCTTCGAGAAAGACATACTCGACTCCGAGATCGAAGTGCTTTCTCTCCAGCATTTTCTTGCTTGTGAGTACGTGTCGTAAACCTGCGTCTTTGACGCAATGGCGCATATCCGCTTCCGTCGTCGTGAAGTTCAGGTTGACTGCCGTACGCCCAGACATTGTGACGGCGAGGTTTGCAATCGCGGACGCTGCCGTGGCGGGTAAGAGGATTCCGACACACTTCTCTTCGACCCCAAGAACATCACGCAGCAGCACTCGACGAATCGCCATCACAGCTGACAAGAGTTTTCCTCCTGTCAGCTTGACACCGCTTGAGTCTGCGACTCGAACCACATTCAATGTTTTCTTGCATGATCGCAGAAAGAGACGAGCCGGTGTCAACTCGGCAGACTTGTTAACATTCACGACGATGTATCCTGAATATTGAATTGATTGACAGATTCAACGGAGTCGGCGTGCTTTTTGCCAACCCCGTATTGTCGAGTGGTTATATTGAAATGGGAGAATCGATCTTCCAAAAATCGAATTTCATGCCTGAGGGTGATGCTGTTTCTCGGTTGCGTAAAGCGCAAGCTGCTTGACTCCCTTTAGATCCAGTTTGCCCGTACCAAGGATCGGAATTTCGCTCACTTCAACAAAACCGTCGGCTGACGGAAGCCAGAGCGTTGGAAGTCCCGTGGCTGCCAGTTCATCGATCACTTGTTTGACGGACTTCGCAAATGGCTTGTGCAAAACAACCAGCCGCTCTCCCTTTTTTGCGTCGGGAACGGAAGTGACGGCAAGTGGAATGCCCGTATCGGTGTTTGCGGGATCCTCAACAATCCGCAATAGACTTTCCTCGATTCTCAAATGCGGAACCATTTCTCCGCCGACTTTGGAAAATCGGCTGAGTCGACCAGTAATGTGAACAAAGCCCTCGTCATCCACGAATCCCATGTCACCGGTTTCATACCAACCATCCTGAATCACAGACCTGGTCTTTTCGGGGTGATTCAAGTACCCCAACATGATGTTCGATCCCTTGATGCAGACCAAGCCTTCCTTTCCGACTGATAGCGGTTGCCTGGTATCGGGATCGATTGCACGAACCACAACTCCAGGCATCGGGCGGCCAACGGACCCCAGTTTAGTTCCTTTCTGGTCGATTTGTTCATTGCGATGGTCGGCAACGTTAACGCAGGCCGGGCCGGAAGTTTCCGTCGTACCATATCCCTCAGAGGGGAGGATTCCAAACTTCTCTTGGAATTGTTCTGCAAGGTCGAGAGGCAACTTTTCGGCGCCGACGACGAGAATATCCAACGTTCGAAACTGCTCTTTCTCGCATCGTTTGAGATAACCACGTAGAAATGTCGGCGTGCCGATCATAATCGTCGCGCCATATTTGTGGACGAGTTCGCCGATCCTGCGAGAGTCGAGTGGATTCGTGTGGAAGACGACCTTGGCAGTCACACATAAAGGCAGCCAGAACGTCGCGACATATCCGAAACAGTGAAATAGCGGCAAGACACCGAGCATGCAATCCGTAGACTCGATGTTGAACATCTGGTCCGCAGCGTCCACAGTAGAACTGACATTGTGATGAGACAACATCACGCCTTTGGGTTCACCGGTTGATCCCGATGTAAACATCACCGCGATAATATCGTCGGGACGAACTCGAGTCAGACCGATCATCCGTTCCAGAAGGAAGGCAGGAACTATGTATGCAGCAATTCCGGCGACAACCGTGTCGAAATTCGTAATCTTTTCTTTCAGGTCTTCGAGAAAAACAAAGTCAACACCAAGATCGAGTGGTTGCTTCTCAAGCATTTTTTTACTTGTGAGAACGTGCCGGACTTTCGCCTCCTTCACACAGTGACGCATATCGCCCTCAGTCGTGGTGAAGTTCAAGTTAACGGCCTTCCGTCCCGCCAACGTGACTGCGAGGTTTGCAATCGCTGATGCTGCTGACGCAGGCAAGAGAATCCCCACAAATGGCTCGTCGACACCGATAACTTCTCGCAGTAAAACTCGGCGCATGGCAAGCACCGAGGCTAAAAGTTTCCCCCCAGCCAGTTCCACGCCACTCGAATCTACCAATCTGATTGAACGCAAAGTTTTCTTGCATGAGCGAAGAAACATGCGGGCTGGAGTGAGTTCCAGAGATTTGCCGATTTCCACAGCGTCCGCTCCCAGTTGTTGCACACGATCTCGAACTTCAACAGCCGATTGCGGTGAAATTAACGGTTCACCAAAGATAATCGAAACTGGATAACGCCATTTCCTTGGCCACTTCCAAAAAACCTTGCCACCTCGATGACTGAAAATGCTCCCCCAAAGCCCGTGAAGATAAATCGGAATGACTGGTGCGTCAGTTCCTTTCAAGATCCGGAGCATTCCCCCTTGAAATGGTTGAGTCTGGCCTGAACGGGTCAAAGCGCCTTCCGGGAAAATGCAGACCAACTCACCGTTTCGAAGAGCTTCGGTCGCGGTACGTAACGATTGTATCAGAGTTTTCGGGCCTGAATCGGCTTTAATTGGAATGACGTCAAAGATCTTTGCCAGCCAGTTCAGCTTTGGGTTTTGGACAAAGTCAGCGTAAATGATAAATCGAACAGGGCGTGGGACCGTGATCAGCAATAAGACACCGTCAACAAAACTGATATGATTGGGGGTCAAGAGCGCTCCACCAGTTCGAGGAATGTTCTCGAGACCATAAGGACGAACTTTGTAGAACAGCTTGACCATCAACCAGAAGACGAATCGTACGGTGGCATTCGGAAGCAACAGGATGATGTATACGGCGACCGGAATCGTTCCGATCCCTGCGAGCAGGAAAACAACGCTCGGCGATATTTTCCAGATGTCAATCATGACGAAGTACAATCCAGACATGATAAGAATGCCGGAAAACGCAAGAAAATTCGTTGCAGCGACAACCTGCCCTAAATGCTGAGCTTCACTTCGTCGCTGTAAATAGGACTCAAGCGGTACATCAAACAATCCTGCATTTAAACCGAGAAAAAACAGCGAAATGCAAATGGCCACAAACGCAGATCCGGGTGACGTTTGACCTCGCCAGCCTGCCAGACAAAGCATGACTGACCAGAATGCCATACCGATGGCTCCCAGGGGAACAATCCCTAATTCGACGTGCCCACCAGACCAAAGCCCTGCTAAGACGCTGCCGAGACCAACTCCCAACACGAGCATCATCCCGAGTACACCAATCTTCTCTTGCGAAAGCCTCAAATCTTTAGCCCCCAGTTGATCCACGTTCAACTGGGCCAAAGACGCGAGGATCCAGAAAAAGGCAATTCCCAATGCGGCCCTGAGCAGCGGCGTATCGGCGTGCAATCGCTTCAGAGAACTCCACGTCTCAACGAACGGATTCCACGGAATTGTTCGCGTCGGGTCAGCTGCCACAACAGATCGAAGCCCGAAACTGATGACCCAACCCAACACGGCAATTCCCATGACTACCGTCATCGAAGGAACCAAAGCGGTCAAAGTGATCGGCGCCTTCGGCGTTGGCTGTGCTGACGCTGCAAGAATGTTACCGACGAGAAATCCCAGTGCCGCTGGTGCAACAGTCACCAGTCCCATCAATCCGTTCGCCTTCGAAAGCAGAGGCTCGTCCACCAGTTCTGGAACGCAACCCGACTTCGCAGGCGAGAACAGAGCAGCCAGAGCACCAGTCATTGCCACAATGGCAATCAAAAATGTCATGTTTCCCGTGAGGAGCGCAACGAATCCCAAACCCATGATGACGATTTCTGCCGTCTTACAGGCTCGAATCACCCAGGCCTTGGAAAAACGATCCGCGAGATACCCGGCAGGTGTGGCCAACAAAATGAACGGCATCGTGAATGCAGCCAACCCCAATGACAAAGCACCCGCTTGCCCCAGATGCGGTTTGGCAATTGGTACCACCAGCCAACGAAACGTGTGGTCATTGAGAACTGTAAGAAACTGAACGAACAAGAGACTTAAGAAACTGCGCGTGGCCAGCCTTTCGTGTGGCAAGGCACGATCGTCGTGATGAATCACATTCAGCTCCGGCGCATTTCCCGATGCACCGTCATCACCGGGCTCCGGATAATTCAGAGATTGATTCTGAGATTCAACAGACGAATTCATCCAGCAGCCATTCTCTTGCGTATCTTGATTAATAATCGAGCCGGGAAGTACGAAAAGATCCTCAAAAGCCTTACACTATTGCGTAAGCTCCAATATTTGAAAAGGATACATACCGAATTGCAATCAGTCTTTACGGTGGATTGGAACATCCTATCATTCACAGCGCCAATTTCGCCATAGAACGAGTTGCTGCACGCGTCACCGTCAGGCCGTGTCTCTAAATGCAAAAACACCCCGGTACACAATTGTACCGGGGTGCACTCATCAAACCAAATTGCAAGTTCCTGTCCGAAACTCAAGCCGCGACCCGCTGAGGCATCTTGAGGATCGTTGGCTCGCTACCGTGTGCAGCAGACATGAACTCCTGGAAAACTTGCATATCCAGCGCAGATGCCGTGTCGTCTTCTGGATGCCACTGAACCCCCAGGCAGAACCAGTCGGAATCGATGGACTCGTAGCACTCGATAACGCCGTCCGGAGCGTGAGCGGTCGCCTTAAAACAGTTTGCGAGGCGATTTACTGCCATGTGATGCTCACTGTTAACACGAATTTCTCCCGGCCCATAAATGTCCCAGCAACGGGTCCCTTCGACGATCTCGATAATATGCCGATTATGTCGTTCAACGGGATCACGGTGGTGCAAAGCACGCGGAATCGCTTCAGGAATGTGTTGAATCAAGGTACCGCCGCAAATAACATTCAAAGTCTGCATACCGGAACCAATGGCCAGAATTGGAAGCCGCATTTCCACTGCGAGTTTAGCCATGCGGCGATCAAAGTCCTCACGTCGAACAGGCATTGGCCGCGTGTGAGGATGTGGCTCCATGCCCAATCGCATCGGATCTAAATCCATGCTACACCCAGCAAGCACAACACCATCGCACATCTCAAGGGTTTGCCTCAAATCATCATCACTGGCGTGCGGAGGAATCAGCATGGGCAGCCCTCCTGCAGTGTTGATGGAATCGTAGTACCCGGTATTGAACCAGCTCAACGCTAATGCGTCCTTGCGAGCGGGTCGATAATCACCATTGATGCCAATAACTGGTTTCGTCTTCATAAAAATCCCTTTTTTCGTAGCACATCCTGTGCAAGACCACCCACCAACACATCGCCGGAAAGCTCCGCTGGGCGCGACGCACCCCCCTTTAACTGGCGGACCGACGTAAGACTCCGTGAACGTCAGGCGAACCATGCCTGACTCGCAGACGAAAACTCGCATTCCCACCACAATGATTTTTGAATCGTTCTTTCGACTCAAAAAATGATGGAAAACCAAAACCATCAAACGACTGATTACTCGAATCCATTCTGTCAGCTCCCACCCGAATCCTTCAGGTGTAATTCGAAAGATCGTCGAGGAACAACAAGAGCCCCGCACACATCATCGAATCGTTGTGGCTGGCGTTGCTCTGCTCATTCTTTGAGGTGCAAGCAACGTCATCCTTACGACGGGCGGAACTTATCTGCACCTCCCGGCGTTGTAAAGCAAATCGACGATTTTGTGCCCAAAATTCACATTGACCACTAGATATAGGGCACGTGAGTTGCCTGTCGTGCGCCAGCTGTAAACGATACCATCGGAAAAACGTTCCGTACACAACCCTGTTTTACAACTTCCAATGCCCTCATTAAAACCTGATATCACCGGTTTTACACGCCAGGAACTGGCAAAAAAGCTGATCGAGCTCGGCCTCAACTCAGTTCTCGTTAAACCTGTGTGGAATGGAGTCTACGTTAAAGGTGCCACCGACTTTTCTCAAATCGCGACTCTCTCGCGAAAGCACCAGTTGCTTCTGGCAGATCACTTCACCCTGGGTCGTTCGACGATCGTTCGTGACCTGATTTCCAGAGATGGGACCCGCAAGTGGCTATTGCAATTTCCCGATGGTCATCGAGTCGAGTCGGTGATGATCCCCGAACAAGATCGTGGGGCGCTGTGTATATCATCGCAGGTTGGATGCACTCTATCTTGTACCTTTTGCCATACTGGCACCATGAAACTTGTCCGAAACCTGACCGTGACAGAGATTGTCGCTCAGGCTTTGAATGCACGAGATAAACTTTGTGAATGGGGTAAAAAACGTACGGATTGCGTCTGCACAAATATCGTTCTGATGGGTATGGGTGAACCTCTTTTTAATTTTGACAACGTTTCGACAGCACTTAAGATCATCATGGATGGAGACGGACTCGGAATTTCACGACGACGGATCATGCTGTCGACAGCCGGTGTGGTCCCGATGATCAAACGCGTTGGGATTGAACTGGGCGTCAACCTTGCGATAAGTCTTCATGCGGTACATGACGAATTACGAGACGAACTGGTACCCATCAACAAAAAATACCCGCTTCACGAGTTGCTTGGGGCCTGCCGTGATTACCCGGCGGCCAGTAATGCTCGACGAATTACTTTTGAATACGTGATGCTGAAAGGCGTCAACGATTCTGACGCGGATGCCCGGGAATTAGTTCGGCGACTGCAGGGAATCCACGCGAAGGTCAATCTCATCCCCTGGAATCCATGGCCCGGAGCGGCTTACCAGTGTTCAACCCGGGACCGTATTCAATCTTTCGCAAGAATCATTAATGACGCTGGCTATTCGGCGGCAATTCGTGCCTCGCGCGGAGACGACATCATGGCCGCTTGTGGTCAATTGAAATCGGACAGCGAACATTCGGTAGTTACTCGATAACGAACCAACCCTGCTCAAGCCATGTCTGTTGACTTGTCGGGCTTGCATTCTCGTACATAACGATCAAAACTCAGTGTTCCTCAAACGAATCAGCCCCGATCCCGTATTCGACTATCAAACCATAAACCTCTCGAAAAACGGAAACCTGCGGATATGAAACTGATGAAAGCTTTGGTTAAAGATCGGTCTGCGCCCGGCCTTTCGCTGCAAGACGTTCCGGTACCGGGAATCGGAATCAACGACGTCTTGATTCGAGTCGATCGTACTGGAATCTGCGGAACTGACCTGCATATCTACAAATGGGATGCGTGGGCACAAAAGACGATTCCCGTGCCCATGGTGGTAGGTCACGAGTTTGTCGGGGAAATTGTCGAGGTCGGTTCAAACGTGACGGACTTCCACCCCGGTGAAGTCGTCAGTGGAGAAGGCCACGTCGTTTGTGGCCGCTGTCGTAATTGCCTTGCCGGACGACGACATCTGTGCAAAGACACGAAGGGTGTCGGCGTTAACCGACCAGGTGCGTTCGCTGAATACCTGTCGCTACCGATGACAAATGTCTGGCATCACCGCGAAGATATCGATCGGGATGTTGCTTCAATCTACGACCCATTTGGTAATGCGGTTCATACGGCATTATCGTTTCCAGTTCTCGGTGAGGATGTCCTGATCACGGGTGCCGGACCAATCGGGATCATGGCAGCAGCCATCGTCAAACATGCCGGCGCTCGTTATGTCGTGATCACGGACGTGAATGAATATCGACTGGATCTCGCGAAAAAAATGGGTGCCACAGTCGCACTCAATGTAACGACCGGCAATCTCGCAGATGTCCAGAATAAATTGGGCATGAAAGAAGGCTTCGATGTCGGGCTTGAAATGTCGGGCAATCCCGCTGCCTTCCGAGACATGTTGAACAACATGGCCCATGGTGGAAAAATAGCGATGCTTGGAATCCCCTCGGAACAAATTGCGATCGACTGGAATATCGTTGTCTTCAATATGCTGACAATTAAAGGGATTTACGGCCGCGAAATGTACGAGACCTGGTACAAGATGTCGGTCATGCTGGAAAGCGGTCTTGATATCCGACCAGTGATCACACATCGATTCCATTACACCGAATACGAAAAAGGCTTTGCCGCGATGATGTCCGGACAATCTGGAAAAGTCGTCTTAAACTGGAAAGATCCCGCTTAATTCTAACGATGAACTTTTTTCATTCATGGTATTGATCCATCAGAGGTTACGTCCCTGAGGATTTTCGGGCTGCGAAAAGTCTTGGAGCACCTCCTGCGACAGGCACTCGAAACTCCGAATGAGAACCAACTGGCAACGTGTAGATCTCCGATCCACCTGAAAGATTACGTCGATAGGTCAGGGGATAGGGGATCTCAAACTCGTGGGATGCTCCTGGTTTCAAAGTCAGAGGTGCGCCCCACGAGCTTGTCGGAGCTTTCGTTTCGTAGGTAAATGGCTGATCGCTGAGATTCGTAAGCTTGATCCGTGCAATATGGTACGAGACATCGAGGACCGGTGATTTCCATTCGAAATCGAACATCCGCAACTTTGCCTGGCCGACGCTGATGTCGGGAGCGTCAGTGGTCGCTGTCTTCAAATTAGCGCAATAGGCTGCCCAACTTTCTTTGAACAATTCCACATAGCGATCCGCGTTAAGCGACGAGTCTGTTGCTTTGTATGTCTCTGCAAACCGGCCTGTTCCAGTCACATCTGCAGCCGATAACCAATTCAGGCTGATCACTCGCTGTTCGTGGTTTGGCTTCAAGAGTTCGGCTTTCACTTGTTCCGAAACCTTTAGATCAAACGTTGCACATGGCTGCCACTGTTCTTGATCGGGACCAGACTTGATCGACACAGTCACCTGAGCGACAGGCAGCTGAAACTCAAAGCTTTTTGCCCCGGTGGTGCCGGTGTTATCAGCACCCTTCACGTCGAGCGGACGAAGAATTCGTAACGTCGAGCGAACCAGCAATGACTCGCCAAACTGCTTCAAATCGGGAATGATCTCTTGCAGCGTCGCGCGATCGGCGAGTCGCGAAAATAGTGGCTCTGGAATATCCTGCAAGTCCAATTTTGTCAGGTCAGAGTTCGCGTAAAGCTCGGTAAGCGACCCGAGAATCCTGGGCGCGACAACTAAGTGCATTGCCTTGTCTAACGGCAGTTGGGCCAACGAAATCCGCGATTCATCGGACCGCTTAAACACTAATGAAGACGTATCCGGCCTCTGCTGAAACGGCTTCTGGGCATCAAAAGGGTTAATACTCGCAATGGTCAGCCCGGCGATCAACGAAATCCCGTTCTCATCGGCCGTGATCGTTTCTGGCCATGCTTTGAACCTTGGCGGGTTAATTGGCAGCGGCCAGAATCGTGCAAGTGTTGAACCTGACTCCGTTGCCGATGAACCAGACTCAGGAAGTGTCAGTGACTTCTCAATCTCTTGCGCAACACGTGGGGCGATACTCGTCACCTCATTCTCAATGCGAGACTTAGCTCCATACAAGCCATTTCTCAACCCACTGACAACCGCCTCCTCGGTCATGCCGAACCCTCGTACGGATACTCCCGCAGGATTCGAAATCGACCAGTTATCGTTTGGTATCTGAAAACTCGACGAAGCCACTCGTAACCGTAACCTTCGATCAGCGATGTAAGGTTCCAGTTCCAGATTGAACCAGACCGGATACCGTTGTCCGATTGCGATTGTGATCGGGCCGGCCTGTGCTGAATGTCGAGCACCTTCGACAGACGTTCCACCAATCGTCAATGTCACATTTCGAATGCCAAGCTGGACCAGAATCCGGCCCTGACTCCGCCCTCTTGCAACGACGCGTTCCAATTGACCTTTGTAAGAAATCCCCGAAAACCGAATGCTGAACTGACGACCTGAAGCGACCGTGCTGTCGAACATGTCGTTCAGTCGCCCTGTCAGTAATTCGGGAGACACGGCCTGTGGGATCGTGTAAGACAATGCGTCCAGGACATCATTACCAATCCGCACACCGACTGCTTGCGATATGTCCAGAATCGGTACGAACGGGACGTTCACTGGAACAACGGGTTTTACTGTTGTCGCACCCAATTGCGCCGATGTCTTACCGGGATTCAGCATCCAGGCAACGACAGCGTCGTTACCATAAACCTCGGCACAAATGTCGTGAAATCCGTCAGACAACTCGGTAAACGTTGCCGTTCCGCCAGCCGCTTTCAACGCATTGACCATCTTACGATTCTCATCAGGTTTCACGAGTGCGTCTTTCGCGCCATGAAATGCCCAGACCGGAATCTCCTTCAGGTTTGCGACGTTGTCGGCATCACCCCCTCCCGAAACCGGTACCAGCGCCGACCAGCGAGAGGGCTCAGCCATTGCCAGACTCCATGTTCCATACCCTCCCATCGACCATCCCGTCAGCACGACCCGTTTTTCATCGAAGTTGTAGTGCTTGCGTGCATCATCAAGTGACTCAAGTGCACGTTTGCCATCGGGATGATCAGCCGACCAAGATTCCAGAATTCGCCCATCGGCCACCTGGCATTGCGGTAGCACGACAAGAAATGGAAACGTCTTTGCTCGAGCCTTGATGTAGGGTGCGAATCCTGCCAACAACTGCAATCGATTATCCCGACCCCGTTCGCCAGCCCCATGCAGGAACAAGATCGCAGGTGACGGCTTATCTGAACGATAATTTGCCGGAACAAATACAACATATTTGTGAGCACCCGAGTCATCGCTGAATGCATGATCGTAGAAGCGTCCGATCGGCTCCTGAGCAACGATCGGCCTCCCGGCCAGCAGAATGACTCCGGCCATGAAGCCAACAAGACACTGACCCCATCGATATCCGTGACGAATTGCCGACATGTGGCTTTCTCCTTGGTGCAAGCCGCGTGGAAGTCCCACGCACATGGTGACTGAAGTTAAGCAAGGACGCATCAGCCCCTGACTTCGTTTTCAGCATTAGACTGAAGCCATTAAACACTTCAGTGGGGTAGGTAAGCATCCCGCTTGCCCATCGTTTCGAGACGAATCACCTGTGTCTCGAAGATGGCATGCCAACGGGCTGACTTCACTCGTTCGAGACACAGTGATTTCAGCCCGCCTCGCCGGCTCGAAAATCTTGTTCGAGCGACCGTAGCTTAGACGTATCCCGCAGACAGTCAACACGCTGGCACAAAACAAATCACAATTTCACAATCCTCACGCCAGAACTTTCTCGATCACGTGACGCTCGTCCACCCCGGTGAGACGCTGGTCCAGTCCGTTGTAAAAATAGCTGAGATGGCGATGATCGAAACCCATCAAGCGTAAGATCGTGGCATGCAGGTCGGAAACATGCGCACGATCTTCGACCCCCGCGAACCCAAGTTCATCCGTTGCACCGATCGCCTGACCGCCCTTCACGCCCCCCCCCGCAAGCCACATAGAAAATCCAAGCCAGTTGTGATCACGCCCTGGTTTGCCGACCCCTTCACTTGTTGCCGTCCTGCCAAACTCTCCACCCCAGACAATTAAAGTCTCGTCCCATAAACCGCGTTGCTTCAGATCCGTCATCAACGCGGCGATCGGCTTGTCTGTTTCCCCAGCATGCAGCTTATGATTCGTGATACAGTCATTGTGGCCATCCCAGGTCGCTTCAATATGGCCACCACCTGAGTAGATCTGCACGAATCGAACGCCCTGTTCCACGAGTCGCCGAGCGACAAGGCATTTGCGACCAAATTCGGCGGTGACTGGATCACCAAGCCCATACATCGCCTGTGTCTCGGACGTCTCTTGCTCAACGTCAACGACGTCTGCGGCGCTCGTCTGCATTCGATAGGCCAGTTCATACGAAAGAATCCGAGCCGCCAGATCAGATTGTTCCGGATGCCGTGCAGAGTGCTCCCCGTTAAGCTTGGCAAACAGGTCTAATGAATGCCGTTGAGTGCGTGCACCGACCCCTTCAGGAGTCGCGAGGTCAAGCAAAGGCGATCCTTTGCTGCGAAAGAGCGTTCCCTGGTTGGCAGCAGGCATGTAACCTGCCCCCCAGTTCGGAGCACCGCCGATCGGTCCACCGCGTGAATCGGTCATCACCACAAAGTTCGGAAGATTTTCGTTCAGCGATCCCAGCCCGTAATTCAGCCACGAGCCAAGACTAGGACGTCCTGTCAATGGGCTTCCAGTGTTCATTTGCAGGCAGCCGGAGGAATGTGCTGCCGTATCGGTATACATGGCTCGCAACACGCAAAGATCATCTGCGTGCTTTGCGGTCTGTGAAAAAAGCTCACTGATCTCTAATCCACTGTCACCATATTGCTGAAACTTGAACGGACTTCGCATCAGGTAACCAACCGGACGACTGTTCGAGCCAAATTTCAAATCACCCGAATATGGTTTGCCATCATACTTTTCGAGCATCGGCTTTGGATCGAACGTATCAATCTGACTGGGACCACCGTTCATAAACAGGAAGATACAATGCTTGGCCTTTGCCGGAAAATTCAAAGGCTTACCAGCACTTGCAGGCGTTCCAGTCGAAGCAACTGTTTCGGCGGCGGACAGAAACTGATTGTCGCGATTGAAGAATCCATCGCGAGACAAGAGGTCAACCAACCCCAGCGAAGCGAAGCCCCCCCCAACCTCCCACAGAAATGACCGTCGAGATTGACCGCACCGGGTGGGATTCGGCGAAAAGCGATTCATGGAAAACCTCTTCACTCGACATAAACAAATTCGTTCAAATTCAAAATCACTCGGCAAATCTGAATGAGTGCGGCACGTCTGACGTCGCCAACAGATTCGTTTGCGTTGGCCTGAATTTCCTCTATCAGGAATTGCTTCATCGCCTGAAGTTCCGTTGCATTTGGTGAACGACATAGCGCCAGCCGATACGCCCGATCGATCTGGCGATCTGGATCATCACCCACTTCGCGGATCAGGCGATCGGCGAAGAAAGAAGCTTGGGAATTCATGAATTCCCCGTTGTACAGCGTCAGCGCCTGAGGAGCGATACTTGTCACACTCCGTTTATCCGTACTGTTCGTCGTATCACACAGGTCCAGCACTTCCAGCATCGGCACGAGAAGAGTTCGCTTCACGTAGGCGTAGATTGTCCGCCGATAGATCGCAGGCTCCGGTGAAGTCCGCCAGGCCGCTTCCTTATCGGTATGAGCCTCAATCACACTTGCCGGGATCGGCAGGTACACCGCGGGGCCAAACATTTCGGGATTTAACTTGCCACTGGTGGCAAGCACCGCATCGCGAATCGCTTCCACCTCTAATCGGCGCTGTGGAAATCGGCCGAGCCATTTATTTTCAGGGTCAAGTTCCCGCTGTTGCCTGGTCGCGGTACTGGACCGGCGGTAGGTCCGACTCGTCATGATTAAACGGTGCAGTTTCTTCAACGACCAATGGCCATCGTGCACAAACCAGTCTGAAAGCCAGTCAAGCAGTTCTGGATGAGTCGGCCTGGCTCCGATCTGACCAAAATCACTCGGGGTTGCAACGATTCCCTCGCCGAAATGATGCTGCCAGACCCGGTTCACGATCACACGAGCCGTGAGTGGATTTGCGGGATCTGTTAACCAGCGTGCCAAAGCGAGCCGACGTCCACTTGTTTGTCCCGATGTGGGAACGATCGCCGGTTGTGACGAAGTCAGAACAACCGGCACGGCCGGCTGCATCTGTGGACCTCGGTTTGATGCACGACCTGATATCAGGAGGAAAGTCGGCTCGGGATCGGGTGAATCTTCAAATAGAAAATAGCCGCGCGGCAAATCAGGTGTCGCCTGACGCAACCTCTGAATCGATTGTTCGATCTCGGCGATCTGCTGACGACGATCCTCAGGCATCGCAGCGGTAATCTCCGACTGCCACTGTGCGGCATGCCTCTGAACCATCTGATTCTGAGTCGGACTTCGCTCTTTGGAAGGTGCCCGAAAGGCGGCAATCGCTTCGACGGGAAGTTGGCTTCTTCCTGACTCCAGCCATTCCACTTCCGTCAGTGATCGTCGTTGCGAAATATGCTGATTCAACTCCGCGATCTGCTGATCCCGAATTTTTATCGCAGCCAGTTCGGCGAGTGAGCCCAGCGGACGATCACGATCCTCGCGCCCGACATTTGGCCGTTTGAGTGGCGCCAAAATCGCGGAAAGGCTGTAATAGTCGATCATTGAAATCGGGTCGAACTTGTGGTTGTGACATCGCGCACATCCAATCGTCACCCCAAGAAACGTCTGAGCCGTAGTGCGGAGCATGTCGTCGAGTTCGTCAGCGCGGTATTGCGCTGCTTCGAGTGGATCGACCTCATCCTGCCATGCCCCCAATGCATGAAGTCCCGTCGCGATCACCGTTTCCTGCGATCGATCGGGGAACTCGTCCCCCGCGATCTGTTCCAGTACAAATCGATCATAGGGTTTATCCCGGTTCAACGAGTCGATGACGTAGTCGCGGTACCGCCAGACCCCCGGCTTCGCCCCGTCACGTTCGTACCCGTTTGAGTCCGCGTATCGAACCAGATCAAGCCAGTAACGTCCCCATCTTTCGCCATAGCCGCGATTCTCCAGCAAAAGATCAAGTAGATCTTCATACGCTGTGGCCGAGGGATCGCTCAAATACTTCTCTTGTTCGTCGAGCGACGGTGGCAATCCAACCAGATCCATCGAGGCACGACGTAAAAGTTGTTGAGCGGTCGCCATTTCCCCAGGCTCGATCCCCGATTTCGCAAGCTTTTCTTCAATAAAAGCATCAATCGGATGGGTCGTAAT
Source organism: uncultured Schlesneria sp. (assembly GCA_903899985.1). Classification (GTDB taxonomy): domain Bacteria; phylum Planctomycetota; class Planctomycetia; order Planctomycetales; family Planctomycetaceae; genus Schlesneria. The sequence continues at coordinate 41,963 of CAIULL010000233.1, read as the reverse complement.
CACGGTTTGCCTGGAAGATGGAACCGGCGGCCGCCGAACCGGTTGAAACGACCAGAAATTCCGAGCTTCATCGACTCGAACAGTCTGCTCATGAAGGCCAAGTTCCCTGTTTTTTGGCCAATCAGCTCCGCTGTTGACCCACGCCCGCAGCGTTGCAATCTGATCTTTCGTGAGTCGCCGACGCTTCCCTTTGTCTTGAGGGGGCATCTCACCGGCGTCGATTTTCTCCATCAGCAGGCTTGGTGTTGATGCGTCAACAGCGATCGCAGGACCGCTCACGCCGCCCCTTTTGATTTCCTCCATGAGCGCGATATTCAACCCACCGCTTGCCTTACCATGATGATGACAATCAAGGCAATGATTGATGAGGATCGGCGCGACATCTCGATTAAACTCGATTGTTGGCAACTCGGCTCGAAGCCGACCTGCAAAAAGACACAATCCCAGGCTCGTCGCAAAAAAAACGAAAATCTGCCACGCAAATCCGCGACAAGTGATCGAACACAAACCAGTATGGTAATTCGTCAAGATGGAGGTTTCTTGCCAGGAGGACCCGCAGTCGAGAGGGGAAGGCTCGCACTGCGCTATTTGGTTGATATGGATGACTTCTTCCTCGGCGGCTTGGCCGGAGCTTGAACATCACAATTCGTAACCACCAATTCGAATGACGCAAGATCTAGTATGTCACTGGAAAGATCGCGTGGATTCAGCCGTTTTGGCATCAGGTGAGATTCGCAAGACACACCGGAAACCGACCTCGGGATGCCCCTTACCCATATCCTTTCCTTGACGATCCCAAATGCTCCAGTCCTTACCGTTCCCTTTCACGACCCGAAAGTTCATTTCGCGGACCTTCTTCGGCCCGGACCAGTTGCGAGGAACTTCTTTAGTACCCGAACCGCTCGCCTCGGCATGTGCCGTCGGTGAATAAAGGTCCGAACACCATTCCATCGCATTACCAGCCAGATCATAAACTCCATAAGGACTTCGATCGGCTGGAAACGATCCCGTTGTTGACAGTGATCGGCTGGAAATCAGAGACTTTCCGTCACCCCACGGGGTACGCAAACCATTGGGTCCCCGAGCCGCCTTCTCGAATTCGGCTTCTGTCGGCAGTTCCATCCCTGCCCAGCGGGCGTAATTACCAGCGATACCCCAGGAAACTCCGAGAGCCGGAGTTTGTGGGGACGACGAGGGATTGGATGGGGCAGGGGGGACCGGCTTCTTTTTCTCACGCATATCAACGCGAAACTTTTCGTAATCCTGTATGGTGACTTCAAGAACTTCGATGTAGTAAGTATCCAGATAGACCGTGATCGCAGGTTTGCTGTTGTCTGGACCTGTATCCGAACCCACAACGCAGGTTCCCGCTGGAACGAGCGCCAACTTTGAGCCGGTTCTGGTACAGAGGATGCACATCGGAAGCCCCTCGCTGCTGTAGCCGTTTTCTTTGACTTCTTCAAAACCTTTTGGCAGCGTAAACCCCGCTCTTTTCTGACCGGTTCCGTACAACTGCTGTGATTCAACAGAAACTTTACTGGAATCCACGACATAATTCGTCGAGTTGTAACGAAGGTCTGCTGCGACGACCTCAAACCGTTCCGTTGGCAACGCGCCTCGTACCGCTTCAACTTCCATCGGTTGCCCATTGCTGCTGACCACGAACAAAGTTTTCGGGTCGGCATTGGTCGGCACGCTCGATTTGCGTTCTGTGGGTTTCGCCTTCGGCTTCGCAGCGGTCGATGGATTCTGAGAAGGGGCGGCAGGAGTGGCAGCGGGGACCGAAACTGTACTCGGCACCGTTTGGACCGCAGCAGGTGGAGAGGACGACGGACCGCATCCCGCCGTACAGAATGAAACGATCAACAGAAATCGAGAAACCATTCGCAGATCTGATGTTGGCATGGCTGGACCTCTGTCAGAAACCAATATATCGGAGATGGACTTCAATCGATTTTGTCTGATTATCAACTTAACAAATGGAAGGCTTCAAACACAGTCGTATTTAAAAAAGCAAACTGGTCTGCTACCCGTCCGCCAGCTGGGCAGATTGACCTCCACTACCGAGGTGGATCAAGAGTCACTTTGAAAGTCTGCTCTTTCTTTTCCCGTACAACGGTGAAGTCGACAGCGTCACCAGGTGAAAATTTTCGAAGCGCAGCATCAAAGTCATCGAGATTCGTCACAGGATGCGGCCCGATCTTGATAATTCGATCCCCCCCTTTCAGGCCACCCTTTTCACCAGGACCGCCAGGGGTCACTCCACTGATGGCATAGCCTGGATCTTCATTGCCGAATTCCGGGATCGTTCCAACATAAGGCCTGTTGCCTCCTCGACTTGGACCTGCGGCCCGCTTGGTTTCCACATATTCGGGCCGCGCAGTCTGACTGACAGTCGCTGTGATCATCGCTTCAATGAGATCCGCGACACGAGAAACACCTTCGATGTTGATCTTTTCCCAATCGTCTGTCGGCTTGTGATAGTCGGCATGCTCACCCGTGAAGAAATGTAGAACTGGAATCTTTTTTGCGTAGAACGACGTGTGGTCACTAGGACCGTCACCTTCTGGTTTGAAAATCAATTTGAAGCCGTTCTCGCCGTTGAACTGCTTCAATTCAGGCTCCCAGCGAGGACTGGTCCCTGTCCCGTATACAAGCAGTTTTTCGTCCTTCAGTCGGCCTACCATGTCCATGTTCAACATGGCTACGGTCGAGTCCAGAGGAAAGACCGGTTCTTTGCAGTACCTTGCGGAACCGAGCAACCCCAATTCTTCACCAGTAAAAGCAATAAACACCAGTCGCCGAGCGGGCTTGGCGGTTTTTGCCTTTTGACCAAATCGGCGAGCCAACTCAAGCAATGTCACTGTCCCTGAAGCATTGTCGTCCGCTCCGTTGTGGATTTCTGATGATCCTGGGGCCAGCGAGTTTTGTCCACCGCGCCCGACATGATCGTAATGAGCACCCACAACCACCGTCTCGTTGGCTAATGGGCCTTCACCATCAATGACACCAATCACGTTCTCCACGTCCGACCGAACCTTTTCAATCGTCGTCACTCCCTTGGCAGACCATCCGGTCACGACCACAGATTTCGGCTTAAGATCAGCATCAATCTGAGCTTCAAGTGTCGCAAGGTCGGTCTTAATGGCAGACAGCATCTGGTTACAGGTTTTGATCGAAATGTGAAAGGCAGGTGGCATCGTTTTATTGTCGCCGTTGCCTGCGTATCCAAATTTCATCAACGGATCATCATCACCCTTTTCCGCCGCTTGTCGCAGCGACTTCGACTGGTTTGTCGCTTCAGTCAATTTGCTGCGGGCTGCGGCCGATTTTTCAATCTCCGTCGCCTCAATCGCCAGGAATTCTTCTGCGGCCGCGGTCACCTTCTCATTTGCTTTGATCAATCCTTCTTTACGAGTTTCCGCCGCCTTCTTTGCCGCATAAGGATCGTTCACAAACAAAACTGCAGCCGCCTTGTGTGCCGCCAGGTTCGTCATTTTGGAACGGAGATCGGCATGTCTCGAAACGCCGTGCGACGATCCGAACGGACTTTTCGCATCTGCCTGACGAGGATTACGTCGCATCACAATCAGAACTTTTCCCTCGACTTCGATACCGTCGAAGTCACTGTAATTGTCGTCCTTCGATTCGATCCCATACCCACAGAAGACAACCTCGCCGCTAAACGGACCGCTACCTCCGAAAGAACAGACTTCAACGTTTTCGCCGATTTTCAACTCGACGATCGTTCCCTCGGGACCGACCAATTGCAGGGAATTTGAATCACCAAGCTTCGAGCCTGTCACGAGATCAAATTTCTGAAACGCATCGCCGTTCACCCGATCGACCGCCAGACCCGCTTTCGCAAATTCGCCTTTGATGAAACGTGCGGCGACATTCAAACCGTTAGTCCCGACTCCCCGACCTTCCAGTTCGTCCGAGGCCAGAAATTTGATGTCCTCAAGCAACCGCGTCTTGGATTCCGCGACAGCGTCACCTCTGAGCGGCAAATTTACAAAAGCCACAGCGAGGACAAGTCCACCGACAACAACCGAAAGACGAAGCATAATCAACCTTCCGAAAGGACCGAGAAAGCGAGCTCGTATATTGTAGACCGCAGCCACCATGTGTAGTAGGGCTATCGGCATTTATCCGGGAAGACGAAGCTCCCTTGCGAACTGCCGAATGAATATGCCAATCCGATATTTCTCACTCCGAATTTAACACATTTCAGGCTGGGGAATGCTATGAAACATGTGGCTCATCCACGAGCTCGTCTGCGCAGGTGGTTAACAGCGTTTATGCCAAATAATGTGCATTGCGTCGTATCAGTGGTTTGGCACGGTTGCCGAAACATTGGCAAAGATCGTCATCATCAATTTCACATGACCATTTTACGATCGCTCGCTTGCGCGCCGAGCGAAAAAGGATTCAGAGATGACGACAAAAAAAACACGGGTACTCGGGTCACAAATCTGACCTGAATGCCCGTGAGCTATCTTTTTCGCGAAATTGTGTTCACCCCCCGTTAAGCGACGAGCTTTACCTTGCGACGGCGAAGCGCAGCATGCCCCAGACCCGAGAAGCAGGCGACACATGCTAATGTGAGAGTGGAGGGCTCGGGAACTGCGGGAACGACTGCCCCTGCAGATTCGAAGACTGAAACGGCATCAAGAGCCCAGCTGCCTGATGGATTCGTGATCACGAAACTTAAAATGGTCGATCCCGATGTCGCAGTGGCATGGTAGGAGTATGTGTTGTACCCCGAGCCGGTGTTGCTGATGGTTGCCAGCAAAGTCCCTCCAGTCACGGTACTCGACGATGGAGTACCTCCAAAATAGACCTTCACGTAATCCGTGTTGATGCCAGAGAGATCCGCGAGTGCGAATGAGATCGTTTCCGACCCATTAACCGTTGTTGAAAGACTCTGAGAAATGACTTCGGGCGTGGAATTTGCAAAGGACGCCTGTTTGGCTCCCGCATACGGCGTTATTCCAACAGCGCTGCTGCCGCCTACGAAGTTATTCACGCTGTCGAGAACTGCCGACCCCGTCCAATGATTGAAACCGCTTACCTCGAATCCACCGTTCTGAACGAGTTCACCCGCAGAAGCAACGGAACAGAGGCATAAAACTACCGCTGAAATTAACGACCGAAGCGTCTTCATGACTTTCCTTCCGACGGCCATTCGCGACCTTTAGCGAATGACCTCGCTTACGAAGTATTTTTAAAACGTCTTTGCATCAGATGACGTTTATTACGATCCAACAATATTAGGCTAATCGGAAAACTGTAGCGTTTCAACCAAAAAGTGAGGGTTAACAAGACTTTTTTCCAAGTAACGTGAAGTGAACTGAGATTTCACAAAATCTCAGAAGGCTCTTGCGGTTCCAGGGCTGGCAACAACATCGATTGGGACGACGCTGCAAGGGATTGATCCCGTTCCGTACTTAACCCGTGCTCAATCGGAAACATGTGAACTGGAAACCAATTTCACGACGATGGCTCTTTCGACACCTGTTGATATTTACTCAACCCGCCTCCATAAATGCTCAATCGGATCGAATCCCAGCGGGAACTTCGTCCTGGCGTCGTACGTGGGCGGGTCATTAAAGTAACAACTGGCGAGATTATCTCGCTCGATTGCCGAAAGATCCGCCCCTTCGAGCTTCGCCCCGCTGAAGTTGACGACCTGAAAATTCCCCGACAAATTCGCGTTGATCAAGGTCGCCTCCTCGAACGTCGTTCCCTGAAAAGAACTTCCCTCCCCGGCGAGGGTTGCACCCGTTAGATCCGCTCCGACGAATGAAGCCCCCTGGAACGACGCCACGCCCCCTTTTAAATTGGCACGAACAAGCTTCGCAGCGTCAAAACGAGCGGATTGAAAAGAAGCTCCGCCACCTTCAAGCGTTGCTCCCTCCAAGTTACACTTACGGAACGAAGCGCGCTGAAAGGCGTTACTGTTACTCGCAATCGTCATCCCCTCAAGTTTTGAGCCTGCGAGATCTGCCTCCCAGAACGATCGTAGCCGATCCGGTTGCGGACCTCGAAGCTGATTCTTTAACTCGTCCCTGGCACGTTCCAGTTCCTGCTGAGCATAGCGCAGCTGTTGCTCACGTAGACGCCGTTCGCTTTCGACGCGTTGCTGGAAAGAAATGAATCGCAAGAGCAGGGCGGAGCTCATGAGTAGAAAAACAAAAATGCGAAGGGAGAAAAGTGGCGTCCGGCGAAAGGGTGTTGCCGATCGGGCCCTGAATTCCACGTTCGTTACCTTCCCTTTGCCAGTGTTTTCCGTTGAACATCCATTCATTTTCACTTGAACCGGCTTTGGCTGACTTCTGATACGATCCATGGACTGGAACACGCCACTATGACTCGATCAAGTCACTCGAAGCCGGTCCTGTCTGGACGACGACATTGAAATTGTCTAACCACAAGTCACGAATGGAATGACTGTTTCACAATTTTATAACGAAGTTTTCCGGAATTTCAGGCCTGAATTTCATTTTTCCGGAACAGAATGGCTCGTTCACCCGTCTGAGTCGCGATGCTGAACGCCAAACGATATGCGAAGAAAAGGGATATCAAATGTGGAAGCAAAGACTTCGTTTGCCTTTGGCGATGCTTGCGGCCCTGGTCTTTTACTGGGCGGCTGACCGGGCGTGGGGGATTGGCTTTTACCTTAGAGAGACAAAGGAAGAGCTCAAGTTGAAATACGAGGTGACAGTCCAAGACCACAAAACTGGTCGTGTCACGGTGGTTTTTGCACTTGTCGACGAGGGAAGACTGAAACCGCTTGATGAAGTGCAGCTGGTCATCCCAGCCCAGGAAAAAAATGAGGACGGCAGCAATTGGATGGACCTCGTCGTGTCGATCGATATGGTCAAGTCGGACGGCGAAAAACGCGTTGGTCGCGTGCATCTGTTGAAGGAGCTTGCCGAAAGAGGACAGATTCAGCTCAATACACATACCATCGACGGGAAAATGGACGGATTAACCCGGCTCCACCATGTGATTCCGATTGCCAAGTACATGAACAATTCAAAGGATATCGATACGCCCCCGGCGGCAAAACGCAAATAGGACTCAGGACAACGCTTTTTCGCTTCGATCGAAATGACGTCAACATCTGGCGTCCGTCACACACCCGAAGGTCGTAGCGTCGAAAACGACAGGAAAACCGTCCAAATGCAAAAATTCATGTGCAGATTTCTCAGGCACACCACCAGCTGTCACTTTTTACTGACAACAGATGCTGAGGCAGCTTGAAAAAGCGCATCACATTCCTTTTGCAAGACGCCACCGAGGATCTCGCATTTGTTAAACAGCGTCCGTTTGGCAACTTCTTCCGCGCGGATGTCAATCTGATTCCAGCCCAGACTTTTGAGAAATGGAATCGATGAACCAAACACAACCATTGAGATGCCAGCCCATTCGATGGCCGACTGGCACATTGGACAGGGTTCGGCCGTTGTATAAAGGACCAGCCCGCTCCATTGGACGTTCGGGTTGTTTTCAGCACAACGGTTAATCACATCGATTTCTCCATGAAACGTCGGGCTGACGTCGGTACGATTGAAACCTCTCGCAATCACTTCAGCTCGTTCGGCGACGACAATGACTGCGCCAAACGGGCGGGTAGCAACTTGTTTCGCGCAAACGATTGCTTCCTGCATAAACCGATCGTGATCAAGATTTTGAAAAACGGCTGGTCTCATCATCGTTCTCAATCTCCTTGAAGCATGTGACAGAGAAGTTAAAAAAGACGACCCGGCACGATTGCTCGTTCCGGGTCATCGGATTTTCAACGCTCAAAACGCTAGCTCTAGTTGGAACTCTTTTTCGACTTATTTCCCGACCGGCGTCGGCACCAGATAGCGAGGCCAAACAGGCCGGCAGTCCCTGCCATAGTCAGCGTACCAGTTTCTGGCACGGCCGCGACCACGGTTCCATTGACCTGGATCAGGTCGGGCGTGCCGGGTCCGAAGTTGTTGATGATCCAGGTCGACCCATTATCGAAACTCGTCGCGTAAGCACCTAAAGAGCCTGGTCCGCTGGCCGATTGGGTCCCCGCGTAATTCCAACCGAACGTACCACTTCCCGAGGAATAGTTCAAAATAAACCAGTAGTTCGTGTTGGCGGCCAAAACAACACCACTCGTTGTCGGATCGAATTCTTCGTTGACAAAGGAACTTCCAATTGAGGGGACCGTAAACGTGGTCAGTACAGTCCCACCAGCGGGGGTGCCACCATTGTCCTGGACCAGTTGAGCCCCAATCCCGTTAATTGTACCTGATAACCCGCCCACCTGAGCGACGATCGAATCCAGAGTGTAGCTCAAACTTCCCGTGTTGAACTCCTGCCCCTCGAACTGGCCTCCTCCAATTTGTCCATTACCTACCTGCGACTGACTGGTATTGTCGACAATGACACCAGCCCCAGCGTTTCCCGATTGAATCACCAATGTGATCGCGACCGCCAACATGAACTTCGCAAACATCCGTCTCATTGCCACCCCCTAATGAGTGAAATGTCACCCCCAATTCAAGGCGAAATTTTATCGCAACTTGCCCTCGCGTCGAACACTGACGCTGGCCGGAACTGGGATCGAAATCGTTTTACGGGATAGGGATCAACGGATCAAGATTCAGACATCGCTGACTGATAGTGACGACTGATGAAGTCGTTCTGTATCCATAACAACTTGTTAAACGCCATGATGGTGCGAAACTTTAATTCTGTGGCGAGGGGCCATTCAGAAATCGAATTGAACAACGTGTGAGAAACAACTCCCAGCAGAGCATTCATCTGCACGAGCGGAACATTGATTTCCTGACTTCCTGCTTTCGGTGTATGGATACGACCAACCATGTCGAGGTACTGCACCATCTTTGCGTCGTAGGCTCGACCGATCAGTTGAACGAAGTACCGGTTCAAGTGGTCTTTGCGGAACTTGATCTGCGGATGATCTTCAGAAAGTGACTGGAGATCCGCAGGGACTGGACCCTCGAAGCCATGTTGACGAGGGACAAAATGACGCGCGGTCGCATCGAATGAAAGCAGCTTCTGGTAAGTCTGATCAACAAGCTGTGACACTCTCGGCCCCAGATGCGGAGCCGATCCCTGAATCAGCTTGACATCTTCCGGACCGAAACCGATGAAGCTGGCGAGAAATTCGAAACGATATTGCGAATCGGTTTCGAGACGAGATTCGTCAATGGTTTGCATGATACGCGGCCTTGGAAATAGTCCAGGGAGGGGTCAAGAATCTGAAGCAAACAGCAGTGGAAAATCCGGATAATGCGATGAAGGGTGTTGAGATTACGCCTTTTGAATCGCATCGCGGCCGAAACATGGTGTTTTATGGACTTTGAGCCTTCGACATGGCTGTGTCCCTGTGGTTCGACAACGTGTCTGAAGAGCAGGGCTTGAAACCGTAGACGGTAAAGCCGTGGCACCCAGTTCCGCTGCGTTCCGTTTCAAAGGGACTCCCCTCACGAGGCTCACACAGCAAGCTGAACCAGGTCCGTTGGCGGTTCGGATTCAATCAGTTTCAGGTCAAACTTGTCCTGCAAGACTTTGAAGATGTTGGGTGTAATGAAGGCCGGTGCAACTGGCCCGACCCGAATCCCTTTGACATTTAACGCTAGCAGCGTGAGCAACACAGCAACCGCCTTCTGCTCGAACCAGGAAAGAACAATCTCCAACGGCAAGTCGTTGACTCCGCATTCGAATGCGTTAGCGAGTGCCAGGGCCACTTGAACCGCACCATAGGCATCATTGCATTGTCCCATATCAAGTAGACGCGGAATGCCCGCGACGGTTCCATAATCATGGTTGCGGATGCGGTATTTTCCACATCCAAGCGTGAGGATCACCGACTGTTCGGGTGATTGTTCTGCCACCTGCGTATAGTAGTTGCGTCCTGCTTCGGCTCCATCGCAGCCACCGATCAGATAGAAACGCTTGATGTCACCCGATTTGACCGCCGCAACGACCTTGTCTGCCAGACTGAGGATCACGCTGTGATGGAACCCGATTGTTGATTCGCGGACAAAGTTCTCCGTCAGGGATGCGCAAGTCCGGGCCGTGGCGATCACTTGAGAGAAGTCGTCTGTCTTGAGCCGTGTACCGCCAGGAACCGCCGTGACGCGGGTCGTAAAAAGCCTGTCCGCATAAAGATCGGACGGAATCAGAACGCAATTTGTTGTGGCCACGATCGGCCCCGCAAACATGGGGAATTCCCACTGCTGGTTCTGCCACGGACCACCAAAGTGCCCAACAAGGTGAGGGTACTTTTTAAGGCCTGGGTAACTGTGAGCGGGAAGCATCTCGCCATGTGTATAAACGTTGATTCCGGTGCCGACGGTCTGTTCCAGCAGCGTGGCTAGGTCGACCAGATCGTGTCCCGTGACAAGGATGCCTGGCCCGGCAATGGTCCCCTCCCTGACGGTTGTCGGTACCGGCTTGCCGAATCGTTCACAGTGACCCTGATCCAGCAGTTCCATCACGCGCAAATTCTGTCGACCGCACTCCAGGACCATTTCGAGCAAAGTGGGGATGTCGAAGTTGACGTTGGTCATTGTGGCGAAAAGCCCCTCTTCGATAAACGCGCTGACGTTCTCATCGGTCTTGCCGAGACGGCGCGCGTGATTGGCGTACGCCGCCATCCCTTTCAGTCCATAAAGCAGGATTTCTTGCAGTGACTGCACATCCGCATCTTTGCCGCAAACTCCAATATCGGTGCAGCCGGTTCCGTTCTGAGTCTGTTCACATTGATTGCAGAACATCTTGGATTCCTTGGTGAAAGGAGAATGAAGTCAGTGCTCATGTCGACACGATAACCGCCATGCGCCCAGCATTCAAGAAATAAAGAATGTTTTTTCTTTATTTGCTCATAAACGGGAAATCAGCTATCTTCAGCCAATCGTGGTTGTCAGTTTTTGCAAATTGGAAACAGTGGTCTACGCGTCGTCGCTGCGACTTCCTGCCACAGACAGAAATGATCGATGGAGACGGAAAGTCTCCACTGCGAAACGAACATCTTCATCGCGCTCGCGAACCCATCAATTTTCGGAACAACTGTCGTATGACACACTATGGGAAGGTCGCTCAAGCTGCGGTCTCGGCTGCCAGCCTTCTGGCAGAGCACTACACGGGAGAGGGGGGAAGGCGGCTCAATTCACGGGAGATTGCTGAGAACCGCAAACTATCCCAAGCGATCGTCGCTAAGGTGCTGACGACGCTTTCGCAGGCGGGAATGGTCAATGGTGCCCCCGGGCCTGGCGGTGGCTATTGGCTTGCTCGCCCTCCGCAAGAAATCACCCTCAACGATGTAATTTCTCCGTTCGAACGACTCGACACAACGCTGATGTGCCCCTTTGGCGAAGACTGGTGCGGTACTGGTCCGCATTGCCCGCTGCATCATCATTTTGTCCAATTTCGCCAGCAGATGTCAGACTTTCTTCAACAAACGACGCTGGCGCAATTTCAAAAAGCACCAGGGCCGAAACTGAAGTAATTCGTCGCACGAACGTGGCAAGAATTTTTGGTCTCCGTCACCAGACCGACGCTAGCAGCGTCGGCCAAAGCCGCAGAGGCGAGACCGAAATTTGACGCGTGGAAATGACCAATGGTCAACCATTTTGTAATGCTCATCTCCAGAGAGGGCTGACAATCCTGCAAAAATGCAATCGAAGCGAATTGCAAACGAGAGTTGCCGATTGATGAGTGGAAATTCACATTAATTTTGATGTTTTTCTGGTTTTTATTGCTATTCTGGAGAGACTCGGCGTCGCTGAGTTTTTGTGTACGTGTGAACTGACGAACGGTAGTTTTGGGAGGAATTTCCGATTGACGAATCGCATTGTGATTGTTGATGACTCAGCTATTGATCGGAGGCTGGTCGAGTTTTTCCTGAAAAAGGGGATCGCCGACGTCACACTTTTGAGCGTGGAAAATGGTGAAAAGGCGATTGCGGCGATTGCTTCTGAAACTCCAGACTTGATCATTACGGACCTGCAAATGCCCGGGATGAACGGGCTGGAATTGGTGGAACAAATCAAATCGCAAGGATGCAGTGCACCTGTGATTCTGATGACAGGCTTTGGTACGCAGCAGATTGCCATCCAGGCACTGAAAGCAGGGGCGACCAGCTACGTACCCAAAAGTGCCCTCGACAAACATCTGGTTGAGACCGTCAAACATGTCCTTTCCGTGTCCCACTGGCAACGGAATCAAAGCCAGGTTCCTACGACACTGGACGTGCTCGAATCGCATTTTACTCTGGAAAATGATCCCTCGTTAATCAGTCCACTGATTGCTTACCTCCAGGATCAACTCGAAACCATGCGACATTCCAATCAATTGCAAATTACGCGAATTGGAATGGCGATTTACGAATCGCTGACGTACGCTATCTTTCATGGTAATTTGGAATTGGACACGGAACTGAGGCAAGGTGATGAAGCCATTTTTTGCCGCTTGGTGGTGGAACGTCGTCGGGATGAGCCGTATGCTTCACGTCGAGTCAGGTTGTCTTCGCGATTCTCTGGTGCCGAAGCACGCTTTATCGTCTCTGATGACGGCTCAGGTACCAAACCGTTAGAGCGGCCAAACTCAATCGGCACGATCAATCTGGAGGGGATCGAAGGCCGAGGAACGCTATTGATTCATAGTTTTATGGACGAAGTGACCCATAACTTGCAGGGGAATGAAATTACGATGGTGAAACGGGGCTTGTAAGGGAACTCCGATCCGTCGTCCGCCGTGGCCAACTCGACATCCTGAAGGCCGGATTGACATGAGCAAATTGCTTGACCTTTTATCCAGTGCAAGTTCCGTCGAATTCTTTTCGACGGAACGAGGTCGACAGCTCGCCCTGGAACAGTTGAATCGTCAATATCGGGTCACCGACCGATTACTTGCAGGATTGCTTGCATTTGAGTTTGTGGCGGGAATCGCAACAGCTCTCTGGATTTCGCCCTATGCCTGGGCGGGGACGGAACGGCAGCTGCATCCACACGTCCTTGCGGCCGTGCTACTCGGATCGCTGATTATCAGCCTTCCAATTTTTCTAGCGAGGTTTCATTCGGGACTAAGCCAAACCAGGCACGTGATTGCCATCGCGCAAATGCTCATGGCCGGCTTACTGATTCATCTTACTGGTGGACGGATCGAGACTCACTTTCTTGTGTTTGGATCACTCGCATTTCTCATGTTCTATCGGGACTGGCGAGTACTGATCACCGCTTCGCTGGTCACTGCGACGGACCACTTTTTGCGAGGTTATCTCTGGCCGATGTCAATCTATGGTGACGAAGTGGTCAGCCATGTGCGCTGGATCGAACATGCAGGCTGGGTGATTTTCGAGGATATCTTCCTCGTCTTCGCCTGCTTACAAAGTAATCGCCAGACAAATATCCTCGCCGAGCGTCAAAGTCAGCTGGAAAAAACGAACGAAATTGTTGAGCACGAAGTTTATCAGCGCACTGCCGAAATCACTCGAAATCAGCTATCGCTGAGAGACAGCGAACAGCGGATACGGGCGATTCTCGATGCGGCCGTTGATGCCGTCATCACGATCGATGCCCGCGGCATCATCGAATCAGCCAACCCCGCAACCGAAAAGCTGTTCGGTTACAACCCGACAGAACTCGTGGGAAAAAACATCAACAAGTTGATGCCCGCACCGTTTCGCACCGAGCACGACGGTTACCTGGCTCGATACCAGTTAACCGGAGAAAAACACGTCATTGGGATTGGCCGCGAGGTTGATGGCGTACGCAAGGACGGAACCATTTTTCATGCGGAGCTCACCGTCAGCGAAGTGGAACTGGATACCGGGCGCATCTTCACAAGCTTCGTCCGCGATATCACAGACCGCAAGCGATTTGCCGCAGCCATCAGCGAACGGACGATGCTGGCTGAATTGACGGGCCGGATTGGAATCGCACTCACGGCGAGTGGTCCTCTGCAGAAGACTTTGCAGTCGTGTGCAGAATCAATCATACAGCACCTCGATGCGGCGTTCGTTCGGATCTGGACGATTTCAGATTCAGGTGATGAGTTAGAATTGCAGGCAAGTGCAGGCCTTTATACACATCTGAATGGTACACACGCTCGCATCCGCGTCGGTCAGTTCAAGATTGGTAAGATCGCGCAGGAGCGAAAGCCTTTTTTAACGAACGATGTGATCCATCAATCCCAAGAAAAGGAAGAACGGGAATGGGCTCGACGAGAAGGGCTGATCTCCTTCGCCGGGCACCCGCTAATCGTTGACAACCGACTCGTCGGCGTAATGGGAATGTATGCGTGGCGTCCGTTGTCCGACACGGAATTTGAATCGCTAACGGCCATTGCGGATGGAATCAGTCTTGGCATCGAACGCAAGTTTTCTGATACGGCAGTCAAGCGAGCTCTTGTCGCCGCTGAACATGCCAATCGAGCGAAAAGTGAATTCCTCGCCAACATGAGTCATGAGATCCGTACTCCCATGAATGGAATTATCGGGATGACCGATCTGGCCCTTGACACGCCATTGAACACCGAGCAACGTGAATTTCTCGAGAGTGTCAAGCTGTCAGCCGATTCACTGCTGCGAATTATCAATGATATCCTGGACTTCTCGAAGATCGAGTCAGGGAAATTTGAACTCGATCCCCAGACGTTTCAGCTGCGAGAATCCCTGGGCGAAACGATGAAAACACTCGCCGCCCGGGCTCATGAGAAGCATCTCGAGTTGTACTGGCACATCTCAACAGACATTCCGGACTGGTTGATCGGGGACGCTGGACGCCTGCGACAGATTCTGGTCAATCTGGTCGGCAATGCCATCAAGTTCACCGATCAGGGTGAAGTTGGAGTGATGGTCGAAATGGTCAGTCGCACAGATTCAATTGCAGTTTTGCACTTCTCGGTACGGGACACCGGCATCGGCGTTCCGTTAGATAAGCAGTCGCTCATCTTCGATGCGTTTACTCAGGCAGATGTTTCCACAACCCGCTCTTACGGCGGCACGGGATTGGGTTTATCAATTTCTAAACAGCTTGTCCAATTGATGGGTGGTGACCTTGCCTTAACCAGTGCAGAGAACGCAGGAAGTACATTCTATTTCACGATTGAATTGCCAGTGACGGTCGCTCCAGAACAAACCGGCGACCCCACTCAGTCTGTGGCACTCGAGGGTTTGCGGGTTTTGGTCGTCGACGACAATCCAACCAATCGGCGCATTCTGGAAGAAGTCCTTCTCGGCTGGAACATGATTCCTACACTGGCCGATGGCGGCGCGACAGCACTTGACGAATTGCACAAAGCGGCGAATGAGAACAAAGCTTTTGACCTGATCCTGACCGATTGCCATATGCCCAAGATGGACGGGTTCATGTTCGTTGAAGAACTGAAAAAGTTCCCCGAGCTGGCACGTTCTGTCATCATGATGCTGACATCGTCAGATCGACCGGGTGCGAGTGCACATTGCACCGACCTCGGCATTGCAGCAACGCTCTTGAAGCCACTGAAGCAGTCAGAATTGCGTGAAGCGATCATTAAGACCCTCGGCCTGACTGATCGGCAACAAGCCGGTCTCACGGCAGGTCAAATCACTCCTGAGCCATCAACCGTCCAGCAGTTGCGTGTCCTGATGGCGGAAGACAATCTGATCAATCAGCGAGTGGCAACTCGTTTTCTGAACAAGCTTGGTCACTCGGTCCGCGTTGTCGAAAACGGTGAAAAGGCGCTCCACGCCTTGCAGGAGGGCGAGTTCGATGTTGTCATGATGGATATCCAAATGCCCGTGATGGACGGATTCAAAGCGACGATGGCCATTCGCAAACAGGAAGAATTGACGGGACGCCATATTCCGATCATTGCGATGACCGCCTACGCAATGTCCGGAGACCGAGAACGCTGCCTTGCGGCTGGAATGGACGATTACGTGAGCAAGCCGATCAACGAAGCCTCGGTGGCCAAGGCATGTTCTCTGATTCATAAATTCAATCGAGCATCCGTCGACCCGGCAGTCAGCCATCAATCTCAACAATCCACGGAAGCTGTACCAGAACAACAGGTTTTCGACTTTCCCGCGGCGCTCAAGCGATTTGAAGGCGACGACGGATTCGTGAATGAAATTTGTGAATTGATTCTCAATTCGATCCCGGACCTGATCACATCCCTGAAGTCGGCCGTCGCAAAACAAGACTGCGAATCGGCAGGCAAAGCAGTCCATACTATTAAAGGGAGTGTCTCGAATCTTTGCGCCGAACCGACTTACCACGCCGCAATGCGGTTAGAACAGATTTGCCATGAGCAACAGCTGACGCAACTGGAGGACGGCACTCAAGGTCTGATACGAGAAGTCGATCGCCTGATGATTGCATTGAAGAACCACCTGAAGAAGTCAGAAATTCCGTTAGGCGACGCGGGAACCAAGGCGCGCGTTATCTCAAACGTCTAATTCGGGCTGTGCTCTGTCCTAAGCCTTCCGCAAATTTGAAACGTGCGTTCATTCAGACAGGTTTCAGGGTTTCTACCAAACTCCTCCTTGCTCCGCCGAGAGAAAGGCCAGATCGTCATTGACCGTTGGATCCATCAGGTCTTTCAAGTTCCAGTCGTCATCAGCTGCAATTCAGCGATCCGTTCGCGGAGCGAGTGTACGACTTCGACCTGAGGCGAAGCCTCTTTAGCGTCTTCGAAGAAACCGTCGATTGTTCTTGTTTGATTCGTAAAATGGCAATGGTTGATCGACGGCGGTCAAGCAGCGGCGCGTTAATTTGTTCGATGCTCGTTGACTGTCAGGGGACATCCGTAAGTTGCGCACTCATGAGAGACTTCAGCATTTGAATGTAAAGCAATTCCTGTGACGATCGCTTGACCGGGGCTGTCCCCTTCATGGCCCCTTCCAGAGGTGATTCCACCGCTGAAAATCAAATTTGATTTAGCGTCATAAACGAGACAGTGCCCTGATGTCGTGACACCGAACGCCGAGGCGAGCATTCCTCCCTGATCATCGATGACTCGCAATCCCGGTATCGCATTTGCATTCTCCCAAAGCGCTGACTTATGCCATTCTGGCGGACAGCCCGGTGGAACAACGAATAACGCAATCAAATCCATTCGATCACGACACCGTGCCGTAAGTCGCGCCAGTTCATTAATACTTGCACTTGAGCAGGGGCACTTCGGATGAACAAACATTAAAAGTAAGGGTCGCGACGTTTGGCGCGGCAATCCAGGGATCGCCGGCCATGAACGCGGAGGTTCTGCCGCAGGCCCCGGCGCTGAACTATACCTGGCAAGCAGTACGATCCCCGCAACGACGCCGAAGATCCAGATCGCAGCGGCGATGTCGATCGCCCGAGGCCATCGGAATGATCTCAACGGGTTAAAAGATTTTTCCAGGGAATCCATAGTGAACCCATCACCATTTGCTGCGCCGACCTTCCGACGATTTCGAAAAAAGCGAAACGCCGCCCTCTCTCCATCATTGTAACAACGTTTCCCTCACAAAAGTGAAGCAAACGACGTTTCGGCAAATTGTCACCGGCGCGCGAAGAAGTCATGGTGAGTTTGGCGCGACCAATCATTTCGATATTTGACTTTCAAGAACGACAAAACAAAAAAAGCCGTCCGAGTTCCCGGGCGGCTTTTTATAGGATGAGATTCCGTTATTCGGACGCATTTCAGGCAATGGTCCGTCGTCGTCTGATCGCCAAAACCAATCCGCCAAGTCCAAGCATGGCGAACGTTGATGGTTCTGGAACGGTTTGGAGATTGCCGAAAGCGTACCAAATGCCAGTCGAAGTGGTACTGTTTTCTATACCATTCGTTACCGTGATATCGGCGTTGGTATATGGTGTGTAATGAGTACTGTAAATTGCGATGAGCGCTTCATTACTGTAGGCACCCGCCGTTTGTGTATAAACAAGTTGATAGATGTCACCCGATTTAAGGCTATCATCGAATCCAGAAAAAGTGACTGTTCCAGCGACAGGCCCGGAAATTTGAGGTACGTCCCAAGTGTCAATGGTTGTGCTTGAAGTGACATCCTTCAGGTTGATCGTTCCTGCTGTGTCACTTCCAGTCAGGCCTGCTTTCTGATTAAAGTCAAAACTGACGAAGTTTGAGCTTTGATTCGCCGTAAATTGGATTCCCCAAGTACTTGGCTGTGTGTTACTCACACTTCCACCAACAATACCAATATTGTAACCGGAAGTGGGGCCAACGATCAGATTCGCCGACGCGTTATTACCAACAACGGACAGCACCATTGATGCTGCTAAAACCGTCATGCAAATCAATTTCTTCATTGGGCACACCTTAATTTGAGTTTTTTCAGGCGGACAAAACAGAAACGTCCCTGTATCCGGTTGTGTACCCGTCTGACGTTGAGTTGTCAACTCTTTGTGGACAAACTCGTCTTATTTCACATCGCCAGGTTGAGACTTTTTGAAAAGATTTAGACGACATACGGTCGTCACAAAAGGCGTAGCAACTGCAATCGCACGATGACGCGGCGGCGATCGCCCAGGAAAATTTGACAGCCCGATTGGTTCGCTTCAAAATGTTCTAATGAAACCCCCGATGATCGGTGCGCATGAAAATTCATTCTGCATCGAAGATGAAACGCGCATTGCGATAATCCGCAATTGAGCGGCCTGCAGGAAATCAAGGAGAAACGTAGATGGAAGTTAAGCTAGGCCCGCTTCGTCAAGTCGCCCTTCCATCGGGAAATCTTTCAAGAACGATTCAGTTCTACCGGGATCAGCTCGGGCTCGAGTTCATCGTCCAATACGATCCGCCCGGTCTCGCCTTCTTTCGTCTGGGCTCGACCCGCTTGCTGTTGGAACGTTCTGCTGCTGGAAGGGCGAGCGATGCCGTATTGTATTTTGAAGTCCCGGATATTGAAGTGGCATACGCCAACCTGAAGTCAAAAGGGATCCAGTTTGACTCCGCACCGCATCTGATTTATCGCGACGAGAAAGGAACTTTTGGCGCAGGTGGAGAGGAATGGATGGCCTTCTTTAAAGACCCCGACAATAACGTTCTCGCACTAGCCTCATACAAATGCTGACAGCCCCGTGAGATACTCTCCCAGAATCAGTAGATGCATGTCGTCAGTCCCTTCGTAGGTATAGACACTTTCGAGGTTGCACATGTGACGAAACGAAACATGTTCGTCGAGAATGCCCACGCCACCCAGAATTTCACGAGCGATACGAGCGACCTGTAATGCCATCGCTACGTTGTTTCGCTTAGCCATCGAAATCTGCACGAACGTTGCTTGTCCCGCCTCTTTCAATTGAGCCAGCCTGAACGCCATCAGTTGAGCATTCGTAATCTCGGTTGCCATCCGCGCCAGTTTGCTCTGCACCATTTGAAATGACGCCAAAGGTTTACCGAATTGGATTCGGCGAAGTGCATAGTCACGAGCCTCTTCTAAACAGGCCTTAGCCGCACCGATTGCCCCCCAGGCAATTCCATAGCGCGCATGGTTCAGACATTGCAGTGGGGATTTCAGTCCTTTCGTACCGGGCAGCAAAGCGTTGTGAGGAACTTTGCAATGATTGAATTCCAGCCGGCAGGTGATTCCGATCCGCAAAGAGTATTTCCCTTCGATCACCGAGGCACTGAACCCCGGTGTCCCTCGCTCCACAAGAAAGCCCCGAACAGCAGCGGGACTGTTCGGGTCGAGCCCCGGTTCTCCGTCGACCTTGGCCCAGACCACGGCGACATCAGCCAGTGTCCCGCCGCCGATCCACATCTTGGCCCCGGTCAGTTCATACCCATCCGACGTTTTCACGGCTCGAGTTTCCATGCCGCCCGGATTAGACCCATGCAGTGGTTCGGTCAATCCAAAACAACCCAGCTTCCGCGCACGGGCCATCTCGGGTAGCCAGCGTTGCTTTTGCTCTTCACTGCCGAATAGATGAATCGCGGTCATGGCCAGAGCACCCTGGACCGAAACGAATGTCCGTAAGCCCGTATCGCCACGTTCCAATTCCGCCAGCGCCAACCCATATCGTAAGGGGCTCCAACCCGCGCAACCATAGCCCTGAATATTGGCTCCAAAAACGCCCAATTCAGCAATTTCGGGAAGAAGCTCCAGCGGGAACGTCCCCGCGTTCCAGCAGCGGTTGATCTGCGGCACAAACCGGGTTTGAACCCAATGCCGGACCCGCCTTCGTAGTTCCTTGTCTTCCGCCGAAATCAGATCATCAAGCCGGTAAAGATCAAGATCCTCGGACATCTTATAATCGGGAAAAGGAGTTGTATTCGTCGGTTTCATGCCCGAAGTGTATCATGAGCCGGGTTGCGCACCAGAGAAAATACATTTCCCAATCGAGATGTCTTGATGTCCTCAAAATCGGTTAGGTTATCCGCATTATGCGTGATGTTGGTTACGGAATCGCTATTCGGAGACGGCCTCGAAAGGATAACCTACAACAATCCGGGGCTGACGGTGGATCTTGGCGTCGGACTGTGGGCGTGGCCGGTGCCCTGTGATGCCGATGGTGACGGTGACTTCGACTTGATCGTCTCTTGCCCAGATAAGCCGTCAAATGGAGTCTGGCTGTTTGAGAACACAGCCGGCGACACTTCAGCCAATAAGATGCCTGTCTTTAAGGCCGCTCGTCGCTTGAGCCCCACGGTCCATTACGTGATGCCAAGTTATGTCGACGGCGCGCTCCGGATACTGACACCGGGTTTTGAATACCTGAACTTTGAGAAAACTGGTTTACAACAGCGGATTGAACTCCCCCTGCGAAAGGACTTTTATCAGCCAGGCTGGTCACAGACAAAAGGCCCGAAAGTCCGGCACAACCAGTGGCGATACGTTGACGAAGACGGTGATGGCGCACTCGATCTCGTAACCGGAATCGAGGACTGGAGCGAATACGGCTGGGATGACGCCTTCAATTCACGTGGTGAATGGACCAACGGACCATTGCATGGATTTGTCCTGGTGCATCGCAATATCGGAACGACCCAAGTTCCGAAATACGAACCTCCGCGTAAACTCGAAGCGGGCGGCAAACCGATCGATACGTTTGGTTGTCCTTCTCCCAACTTCGCCGATTTCGACAATGATGGTGATCTTGATCTTCTTTGTGGAGAGTTCCTGGACGGCTTCACTTATTTCGAAAATATTGGCTCCAGAACCAGGCCTGACTACCGGACTGGACAGCGTCTCACGACGTCAGACGACGCACCGCTGCAGATGGATCTCGAAATGATTGTTCCGATCGCATTCGACTGGGACAAAGACGGCGATCTGGATTTAATCGTCGGCGATGAAGATGGACGCGTTGCTTTTATTGAAAACCTGACTCGCCAAAGTCGCAACGAAGGAAATCAACAACCTCGGGTGACGCTCATTTTTGCGCGTCCCCGATACTTTCAACAAGAAGCCGACACGCTGAAATGCGGAGCACTGGCAACGCCGTGCGGTGTCGACTGGGATGGCGACGGCGACATGGATATCGTTTCGGGAAACACCGCAGGTTACCTTGAGTTTTTCGAGAACCTGAGTGGCGTTGGGATTGCTCAACCAAAATGGGCAGCCCCCGTCAGGCTCCAGGTCGACGGAAACATCTTCAGGATCATGGCGGGACCGAATGGCAGCGTTCAGGGCCCCGCTGAAGCCAAGTGGGGATACACAACGCTCAACGTTGCCGATTGGGATGGGGATGGCCTGCCTGATATCGTTCTGAATTCGATTCTAGGCCGAGTTCAATGGATGAAGAACATCGGCACTCGCACGAAACCTGAACTGGCTGCTCCCCAACCAATACAAGTCGAATGGCCGGCTGGCCCACAAAAGCCCTCGTGGACATGGTGGCAACCGGCAGGCAAAGAGCTTGTCACTCAATGGCGAACAACACCGGTCGTCCACGATTTTACAGGCGACGGGTTGCTCGATCTCGCGGCCCTGGACAGGGAAGGGTACTTCGCACTGTTCGAACGATTCCGGCAGAACGGGCAATTATTACTCAAACCACCCCAACGAGTTTTTACCGACGCCAATCAAAAGCCGTTACGTTTCAATGACCGGACAGCGGGAGCGAGCGGACGACGCAAGATTGCGGTGGTCGATTGGGATGGTGACGGCCAATTGGACATCTTGCTCAATTCCGCGAATGCCGACTTCTATCGCGGACTGGGAAAACAGGATGGCGTATGGCGTTTTCAACGTGAAGGGACGCTTGCACAGCAGAATATCGAAGGCCACGACGTCAGTCCGACAACCGTCGATTTCAACGGAAATGGAATCCCTGATTTCCTCGGCGGAGCGGAGGATGGAAGGTTTTATCGACTGACAAATCCAAGCCAGCGATGAGATATCGCACGGATCGGATTCGACCTGTCGCCAATTGGCGAGAAGCCATCGGAATCAAAACCTTGAATTGTGGTTCAACTTCGTGCTAACTCTCAATGATTGGTCGAATGACTTCACCGTGAACGTCGGTCAGGCGGAAGTCACGGCCAGCGTAACGATAAGTCATCCGCTGATGATCGTAGCCCATCAGGTGCAGAATCGTCGCGTGAAGATCATGGACTGAGACCCGGTTTTCCACCGCTTTGAACCCGAAGTCGTCGGTCGCTCCGTAGATCGTCCCTTTCTTGATTCCGCCGCCCGCCATCCAGAGCGAAAAGCCCCAGTGGTTGTGGTCGCGACCCTGGCTGGCTCCGGTACCGTCCTGGCCCATTTCGACGGACGGGGTCCGACCGAACTCGCCGGTGCACAGGATCAGAGTCTCATCGAGAAGTCCTCGCTGTTTGAGATCAATGATTAGCGCGGCCAGACCCGAATCACATTCACTGGCAACCTTGCGATGTTCGTCTTTGATATTCGAATGGCTGTCCCAGGGTTGTCCGTCACCATGCCATGTCTGTACGAAGCGAACACCCCGTTCAATCAGTCTTCGCGCCATCAGCAACTGACGATTCTGTGGCCCAGGCCCATACATCTTCTGAATGTGTTCTGGTTCTTGTGAAACATCAAAGGCATCGCTCGCTTCGGTCTGCATGCGAAACGCCAATTCGAACGATTTGATACGTGATTCAATCGCGGCTTCACCCGGTCGGTCGCCAAGATGTTTCGCATTCAGTTGCTGCAAAAATTCGAACTGTTTCGACTGTTCTGCGGAAGTGACCCGTTTGTTCTGCAGGAAGTCGATCAGTCGCGTTGGATCGGGGTTCGACGTATCGACACGAGTCCCCTGGTACGAACCGGGCAGAAAAGCTGATCGCCAGTTGCCGGCACCGCCGACTGGCATGCCGCCAGGAACGAGCGCAATAAAAGCGGGAAGATCCTCGTTGACCGATCCCATCCCCCACGTCAGCCACGAACCGAGACTGGGACGAACCAGTCGCATATCTCCCGTATTCATCAGCATGAGCGACATCTCATGGCTGGGAAGTTCCGCATACATCGACCGGATGACCGTCATCTCATCAACGCACTTAGCGAGGTTTGGAAAGATTTCGCTGACGGGGATTCCACTTTCGCCATGCTGTTCGAACTTAAACGGGCTGGGCAATGCCACACCCGTTTTTCGCTCGGTCTGCAGGTTTTCGAACGGAAGCATCTGTCCCGCTCGACGAGTTAGCTCCGGCTTCGGATCAAACGTGTCGACCTGAGAGACGCCACCGTTCAGGAAGACGTGAATGATATGTTTCGCTCGCCCATGAAAATGGGACGAACCTGACGATTCGGCCGAGGCTGTATTCCCCAGAAGATTCGCCAGTGCGAGGCCACCGAATCCCATCCCGCATTGCTGCATCCAGTGTCGGCGTGTCTGATTGATCATGGTTGTTATCCTTATCGCGTTGGCATCTGTGCCACTGCATCGGGTTGATCGGAGACGCAGTGTCTTTCGTGTTTTCAAACGGATCGAAGAGCACTGCTTGACCGAGGACGGTCAAGCAGTGGCACAAAGATTTCTATTCATTAAAACTGGCGTTAGTCCAAAAATGTAAACTCGTTCGAAGCCATCAGCGCGTGAGCGAGAAGCCTCCAGCTTCGTTCAGGATCGGCTGCAGAACCGTCCGCTGTCGTCGTTATGGGAATCGCTTCGCCCAGGAATTTCTTGGCCTGGCTAATTTCCGATTCAGTCGGGGTTCGGCAAAGTGCTCTTCGTACCATCGTGACGATTCGATCTTCATCCGAACCCGGATTCATCTGCTTTGTCAGTTGCGCCAGGCGCGATGCTCGGTCCTGAATAAAGTCTGAGTTCAGTGCGAACAGCGTTTGCTGCGGGACCGTAGTTTCAGGCCGCTTGGCCGTACACGCATTCGGATTGGCCGTATCAAAGGTGCTCATCAGGTTTGCGATAATGTCACGATTGGTGAATCCATATACGCTGCGTCTCGGGATCGCCGGAGAAGCATTCAAATCAATCGGACGGCCACCCATGGTAGTATCCAATTCATCGCAGACAGCCAACATGGAATCACGCATCGATTCAAAATCCAATCGTCGACGCGGCATGCGCCAAAGAAGCAGATTCTCGGGATCAACCTGCCGGCTTTGATCGCTTTCCATCGCTGCCTGGTGATACGCCTGGCTGAGCATGATTTGTCGATGTAGCCACTTCATTGACCATCCATTTTTCCGAAACTGATCGGCGAGGTAGTCGAGCAATTCAGGGTGTGTCGGAGACTGACCACGAGTACCGAAATCATCAGGCGTCCGGACAAGTCCGGAACCAAAATGATTCTGCCATGCCCAGTTGACCAGCACGCGAGCCGTCAGTGGGTTGCTGTCGGAAATGACAGAGCGAGCAAGACTCAGGCGGCGTTTTCCATTTTCGTAAACGGGACTTTGGTCGCCCGACAAGACTGACAGAAACCTTGGCTGTACGGTTTCCCCACGTGCGAGCGGATTTCCTCGCAGAAAAATATGAGTCTCTTTAGGAGTCGGATCTTCCTTAACAATCATCGCTCGTGGAGGTGATCCCGGCGATGCCAGGTTCAACTGATGAATCGCGCCCTTCTTTCCGCTGATCAAATCGTTGATTGTTCGATTCGTCAGTTTTACCGCTTCTTCGTCAGGAACATTAAACGGTGATTCTGGTGCATAAAGGTGATGCCGAATCTGTCGGTGTGAAGCACTGTTGATCACCTGATGTCCTGGATGATCGTCTGGCAGGACCGTGCCACCCGGCGCGGCTTCATTCGCAGTTTCCAGTAGCGATTGCAACCACAATCGCTGCTGCTCGGCAAACACTTTTCCGTAGACCGCAGCGGCGTCACTCAGGGAATTGGGTTTCTGGGTCACCAGCGCATCGACGATAAACGGACTCCATTTTGGGGGCTCAGCTCGCAGCGCGTACAGTTTGTCGGGGGTTCGACCAGCGGCATCCAGTTCGCCGGAAAGACGGCCAAGGAATTCATCACGACGTTTCTGAAATTCTGCTTCAGGGATCGCGCCCCACGACTGCATCTCGAGCCACGGACCAAACACAGGATCGTCTTTGCCAAGTCCCTTCAGGTAGGCAAGCCAGCGATTAAAAACGTAAGGCCGAATATCGTCGGTCCGGTACGAAAGAAACTGCGTTGACAGATCCTGTTCGCCGACCCCTTTGGCAATTTCCGCGAGGTAAAGACCGACCTGCATTCGCAGCCGATTCCGCATGATTTCGTTCTGCTCACGAGCAAACTGCTGAAATTTAAATTTCAGTTCGCTGAGTTGCCGTTCGTACTGCTGGCGAGCATTCTGATCGGCGACGGTTCCGATCACTGGAAGTTGCGAAGGGGACTTGCTGGGAGCAATCGAAGCGTACAGTGAGTAATAGTCTGACGTCGGGATCGGATCGAACTTGTGGTCATGACAGCGAGCACAGGTGACAGTTAGTCCCATCAGCCCGCGAGTGATCACGTCGATCTGGTCGTCGATCGTGTCGTGAAAGTTTCGAAACTGCATCCCCACCGTCAGAAATCCGAGAGCCGCCAATGACGGATCTTCGTCCGACAGTCCAAGCTGATCCGCCGCGATCTGCTCAAGCAGAAAACGATCAACCGGCAAGTCCTTGTTGAATGCATTGATTACGTAATCTCGATAGGTATACGAGAACGGAAAAGTCGTGAAACCAATCGCCGCCCCTCCATGAGTATCTGCATACCGGGCAATGTCCAGCCAGTGGCGTCCCCAGCGTTCGCCGTAGCGAGGCGATTCCAGCAAACGGTCAATCAATCGCTGTTCGCTTCCAAGTGCTATATCGTTCTCGAAGGCTTCCACTTCAGCCCAAGTGGGAGGAAGCCCGGTCAAATCGAAGGTCGCACGACGAATGTATTGCGCTCGACTGACTGGCCGTGAGTAACTCAGGCCAGCTTTCTTAAGTTTATCCAGCAAGAAACGATCGACGGGTGATGTGCCAACCTCTGACGCGGGGAGAGCATCTAAAAGAACTTGCGAATTGGCAATCGGCTGAAACGCCCAGTGGTTGGAATACTTTGCCCCCTCCTGAATCCATTGACTGAGAATCGCCTTTTGCGCTGCTGTCAGCACTTTTCCAGTAGCAGGAGGAGGCATCACCGTTTCAGGATCATTCGACTGAATACGCTTCACAAGTTCGCTGTCGACAGCCGCACCCGCATTGATGGCCGACCTTTTTGCATCGGCTTCCAGGTCCAGCCGTAAGTCGCCGCTTCTTTTTTTTGCGTCGGGACCATGACACTGAAAACAATTCTCAGCCAAAATCGGTCGAATCTCATGATTGAAATCGACCTGAGCAATAAGGATTTTTCCGTTAAGCGACGCAAAGAAGATGATTCCAAACAACTGGAAAAATCCTGCGCGTGCGCGACGGGAAATAGTGAGATTGTTCATGATGACTTCTTCGAAACGGTGGGATAAATGCCGAAGGGGGGGGGTGGGGTATTCGCTGGGGGCGCATCGTGGCACCCATCAACTATACCTTATCTGACGTCGATTCGAAAGCAAAACTTGGAAATCCTGCTGTGTGCCCAGGAATAGCCACACACGATTTATTGCCATCAGGACAACAGAAATGAAGGAATCTGTTTGACGCAGGTGAAAAGACTTCAAATCAACGGGTGCAAGGCAACCTGACTGTGAAGCATGTCTCAACATTTTTTCGACTGGTCACCGTTAACTCACCCTTGAACACGGCGGTTAATCGTCTGGCAATCGATAATCCCAAGCCAATTCCTTCGATCCCCCTCAGTCGGGATTCTTCAGAACGAACAAACGGAACAAAAAGATTCGGAAGTTCGCTTTCTGCGATCCCAAAGCCGTGGTCAACAACATGGATTGCGACCTGCCTTTCACTGCATTCCAACCTCACATGAATCCCAGTTCCGGGTGGACTGTATTTGCAGGCGTTATCTAAAAGGATATCAAGCAATTCTCGAAAGAGTTCGGGGTCCACCGAAATCACGCATTTCCCTGAACAATGGTTTTCGAGCGAAATATCCTTCGCACGGTCGTGGTCTTCCCAGGATTCGAAATACGTCGGTAACCACGATCCAAGATCAAGCAACTCTAATCGAGGCTCGGGGGCATCGGAATCTGCTCGCGCCAAGAAAAGTAATGATTCCACAATCCGACTGAGGCGATGGGCCTTTGAGTGCACTGTCGAAAGGACTCGCTGATACTCGTCGTTGGTGCGGTCTTTACGCAGGGCAACATCAATCTGGCCGAGAATTGCCGTCAATGGCGTCCTCAACTGGTGTGAGGCATCACCAGTAAAACGGCGTTGACGTTCGAACGTTTCCTGGACTCGGTCCAGCAGACTGTTGAACGCGCGGCTCAAGTCTTCCAGTTCATCCTGACTCGTGAGGACCGGTAACCGCCCCGCGAGATCACTGGCCTGCATTTCGGAAGCGATCGCGGCCATGTTCCTTACGGGCAACAATGCACGACCACATATGAAGCGACCCAGAAAAAGTGCCGTGACCCAGACCG
This sequence comes from uncultured Schlesneria sp., assembly GCA_903899985.1. Taxonomy (GTDB): domain Bacteria; phylum Planctomycetota; class Planctomycetia; order Planctomycetales; family Planctomycetaceae; genus Schlesneria. The sequence goes on along the minus strand of CAIULL010000233.1, from coordinate 14,035 downwards.
CCAGTGACAAGCCAGCTAAGTAAACCGCTAATCGGCGTAACGTTGTATAAACAGGGACAAGCGAAACGCCCGCCGTGATCGACATTTTCGGATACTTGTCCCCTTCTTCCGTCGTTTCCATGACATTGGCATTTTCGCCAATTCCTTTGACCCATCGTTGCCCAATGTTCCAATTCCCCTGGCGAGATATCCCATCACGATTGGACGGATACAGATAGGGCGAAACCTGTTCGACGAATTGTTCAGTCCCAGCGGTCTTTGATTGATCCACCACTTCCCCCCGATGGTCACCGATAAGCCACACCACAGGATCAGTGTAAGCGGGGGTCTCCAGGTTGATATGACGCGCGGCTGGCTCCCATTCAACCCCTTCGGTTCCGATATCGAAAGCAGCACTCAGCGTTCCAAGGACAGCGTCCAGTCGTTCTTGAGACTGTCGATGCAGATATTGATCCGCCAGCCAATAGAGCACCGTTGAAAAGCCGAGCAGAACAACGGCGAGCATCGACAGGAAGAACAGGGAAAGTCGAGTTGTCAGAGTCATGGTGTCAGGCATCTTCCCCACCAAAACGATAGCCTCGGTTACGCAGTGTGTGGATCAGGCGAGGTCCGTAAGCTTCCAGCTTTCGACGTAATTCCATGACATGCACTTCGAGCGTGTTCGAGAGTCCGTCGTATCGTTCTTCCCACACATGCTCGTAGATTCGAGTCCGGCTGAGAACTTCTCCCGGATGTCGCAGCAGGAAAACCAGCAAGGCGTACTCCCTGGAAGTCAATTCAATCCTTTGACCAGACCGCTCAACCCGCTGAGATGCCAGGTTCACACTCAACTCCTGATATGACAACGCCGTGGAACCCGACTGGCTTTGTCGACGTGCCAGGACTCGCACTCGAGCAAGTAGCTCATCGAAGGCGAACGGCTTACACAGGTAATCGTCGGCTCCATTGTCCAGCCCTTTCACGCGGTCAGAAACCGCATCACGGGCAGTCAGGAACAGGACCGGCGTCGCCTGATTCTGTAGGCGAAATCTTCGGAGCAGGGCCAATCCGTCGGTCACAGGGAGCCACCAGTCCAGCAGCACGACGTCCCAGGAACCGGTCTTCAGTTGATGCCAGCCCTCCTGACCGTCGGCAGCACGTTCGACAACGAATCCTTCTTCCCGCAAGCCTCGTACCACGAAGTCGGCGATCTCGTCTTCATCCTCGATCAATAGAATACGTACGCTCATCGCGTCTTCTCGTAAACAGGCATCATCCACGACGCGAACCAGTCGTCTATTCGTAGCGACAAGGATACTCGCTTCCGCTGAATATCCTATGAGCAGAAGATAAATTCGTGCTCATTTTGAGATCTGGTGAATGATGCCGTCGCTTGGGAACCAGTTAACCGGCGGGCTGCGTTCGAGGCCGTATCAACGCTGCCTCAACTTTGGTGTTCCGCTGAAAAACGGTGGAAATCCATGCAGTTGGAACCGTCAATCCATAGCCCAAATAATAGGCCGACCAATAGACGATCCCCTTCTGGAAAGGCTGTTGTCCGCCAGCAAGCGATCGTGACTGTTGGACGAGGCCTGCGACCTGCGTTTCGGCGGGCACTTGATCGGCACTTGTGAACGGCCGACGTAACTCGACGGGAATCAATTCTCCGATGATCGACTCTAACATTCGCTCCAGGATCGGCTGCATGGGTCGTTCCATCCACTGAGGGAACGCCAGGCAACGGACTTGGAGGTTTTTGAAAGCGACCTGAACAGGGCGCTTCGAAGAGGTTGCGCTTGGCTCATCATGCGGCCCGCCAGTCAGGTGGATTTGTCCGGTGACGCAGCATTCGAAATTGACTTCGAGCGGCCAATCGCCGTCTTTGATTAAGAATGTACCTCGCGTCAACGTGGTTTGAATCTTCAAGTTGATTCTGGGTACGTCCGCTTTGAACTTGATCCAAGCCTCACCCGGCTGGAAAGTGGACTCGACCGTGATCGGACCTTCGGACTCGATCGACTCCAGAGCGTGCAGGGTGACATCGAGGTGAATTTGCAGCGGCTGCGGTCCTTGGCTCATCGTCTTTGATAGCAGGGGCCGGCGCCGATTCGCAACCTCTTGAACAAGAGGGGCGAATTCGCTTAATTCAAGATAGGCTCGGGCCATTAATCGCTCGGTCAGTATTGGAGTGACAAATTAAAGTCTAATGAAATTCCGGTCATGGCAACTGAGCAATTGGGCATTGCCGTTATTACGATCGTATTCATTCGTCAGACCTGCACGCCAGTACTCATTTTGTGATTTCCGCAAATTGTCGCTCGGCACCAGTTCTTAGCGAGTCAATCAATTCATCACGGCGCCCTTAGCGGTACTCAAATGTATCCCAACGGTTCATTTCCTCTTTTCCATATTTCTCTCGCATTTGCAGGAACGCGCTGTAATTGCGCAGAGAAACAAAGTACGCACTGACTCGGCGGACGTTCGGGTTATTCAACACCGGCAGAAGCTGTTGAGGACTCTGCTTGCGTCCGTCCATCAAAACAAACTCCTCAAGTGCCGGAGCAGACTCTAAAGCGGTGAAGTCTGTCAGCCCTTTCATGTTCTCGATCACAACCCGACGCAGATTCATTGAATTCCTCAGCGACGGAATCGAATGAATTTGCGGTAGCGACTGGAGAAAGAGGTTTTGCAGGCCGGGCAAATTCGATATGAAGTCAATGTTGCCAAGTTCCCGTACCTGCCATAATTCGAGGTACTTAATGCTCTCTTTCCCTTCGATTCCTCTGAAGTTTTGAATTCCCCCCAGTTTGATGTCGAGTGACCAGAGTTTCGTGAGGCGAGACAGATAATCCACGTCAGGTGTCGAGATTGATCTGAGTGTCACATCTGCCAGTTCAGACAACTCGCTCAACACTTCGATCTGTTTGTGATGCCCTTCGAGATAGAGTTCTTGAAGCGAACGAAATCGGCTTAGCGGAGCAAGACTGGGCTTTTTTGATCGCGTAGCGAATAAACTCAAAGACGTCAGCTGTGGTGTCATGAGATTGAGAAAACTGAAGTCATTCAATTCGAAGATGCCGATGTGTAATGACTCGAGTTCGGTCATGGCGGCAATCGCATCGACATTTTTTGCAGTCATCAGGCAGTCTGCGGAAAAGTGGCGAACGTTTGTCAGCAGACGAGTGAACGACAAATCGCACTCGGATAGATAGTGGGCAAAGACTCGCAAACAAACATCAGGTCGCACCCTGCAGAAATGCTCGTTGACCAGACTCCACACAGAATCGCGGACCGGTTCTGAGCACTGCAACACGGTGAGTAGCGGCTGTTTCGCAAGCTCACGAAAATCCTCCGCAGTCGCGGAGTCATTAAACGCAGCTCGTGTCGTGTCGGCCATCGAGATGCCGGAAAAACACGGCTTATCTTTTGCATCCAATTCGTATACAGACCTCAATCACGAGTAGAAAAAAACTCGTTAGTAACTCGTTCGTCAGTAACTCGCTACCAAGCTCCAGCTTGGTAACGCAACTCTTCGAAGCTCTGCTTCGCGGTCGGTAATAACGCTTGGGATAATGTTTTGTTGAGACTCTAACGAGTTTCGTTTTTTCTGCACAATCCAAGACTGGTAACGCTTGTATCCGCCGCGTGCATTCGTCGCTCGGACAATCGGAAGCCGGGAATTCACTGCGTACCGACTGATTGGCCGTTTTTTAACCTGATGGTTCAAACAACGACATTGCCGTGCGACGGTTGCGAAGCGGAGCTTCGATGATGAGCGTCACCAAGCTGTAGCTTGGTAACGAGTTAAAGCGGGGGCTCGGTAACCAGTTGGTCAAACAAGTTTGCCGCGTCCTCTTCACGCGTAGAAAAACACTCGTTCTGCAGTCTTTCGGAGCAACCACTCGCGGTCCTCTTTTGATATGAAATCGAGGCGATCTCGGACGAGGCTGATGGATGCCTTGTAGTTATTCACACCCTGAATCTGATACGGCGAATCACTGGCCCACATCAGGCGCTGTGGTCCGAATACCTCGTTCAATCGCTTGATCATGGGAATCAATTCATCATGCGGCGGCTTCTTCTGGCCAAGCGCATAATATGCCGAGATCTTGACATTGGTGTGTGGATGCCGAGCTAATCGACACAGGTTTTTAATGTCGCTGTCGCGCATCTGGCCATCGACACCAATTCTCGCAAAGTGGTCAATGACAACAGGCGTGTCAGGATGCCGCTCGCACATCTGGTCGGTGGCTGGCAAATCCGATGCGTTGATCAGCAGGCACATCGCCTGCCGAGTTGACGCTCCGGTCTTCCACATCTCAACCATTCCCGGGGTATCCAGCCATTTTGGCTGATCTTCCGGCTTTCGAATGAACGGCGTAATGCGGAACCCTGTCACTCCTTGCGGCAACAGCTTTTTCATCGACTCGCCGGGATTCGGCAGGTGGTCATCAACCATCCCCTGAATTCGAAACAGCTTTGGATGGCGTCGCACCGCGTCGATCAGATACGAGTTGTCAAAAAGGTGATATACCGAATGCTGAATCAGCACGACTCGACCAACCCCTTCCGGCCTGGCGATTGCCATCAGTTCGTCGTCGGTAAAACTGGGTGGATTTAAGTCCTTCTTCGTCTGTCCCGCGACGAGCGGAAATTTGTCAGTCTCCGGCGGCCAGATGTGTGAATGAGCGTCAATCCAGGGGAGATCAGCTTCGGCGGCGTTTGTTGAGGTTGTCATCAGGCCTCCAATAGCTGCGATGCCGGCAGACAAAAAATGGCGTCGGTTAAGACTGAAGCGAGGGGACATTGGTAACCCTGATCCAGGAATCGTTGGCGAAGATGTAAGCAGGTCGAAGTTGTGGCTGGTTGACAGTGATCAACAGCAATCCGGCCCGAAGGGCCAGCAGTTCGAATAGCCTAGCCCATCGGGCCAGGAATACAATCATCGAAATATCCAAAAGGCATGTAGGGCCGACCATTCGACGTCGATACCAGGCGTGTTGTTCTTAAACCCAACCTCTTGTTTTTTGTAGGATTCCCAAAATTCATCCTAAAACGACGGACGGGTCTGATGTCGATTCTGTTGCACTTCGTCGTCAAGTCAAGTTCCGTGAATGGTCGGCCCTTCAGGCCTTCTGATTCGTTAAACTTCCGACCTCCTAGCCCGATGGGCGAATGGCACTAGGTTAAGGAATTCAGTCGTGAAAAACCGACGATCCATGAATTAGCGTCTTTGTGCTGTCTTGAAACTGTGTTGGTAGAAGTGGCTCTTCTGTGATGTCGACCCCAACGGCATTCCATCCAATCAGTTCCATTGTTCGCTTCGGCGTCCACCGAGAAGCATTCGATGTCACGGCTTTATGCGGGACTAAGACTTGCGATGAAGTCATCAATTGAGATGCTGGGTTGATTTGTGATTGATACGTTGATTGGGTCGATGACGACATGTGTGTATCCATGTTCTGATTTAAGGGTTTTTAGAACCTGAATCATGTAGGTGTCTGACTGTAATGCGATCGATCTGGCGCTCGCATCACCCATATGCGACACGAACCTGTCAGCAAGATCCTTGTCCGTGAAAAGACCAATTGCGGCTACGCCCCCTTTATAATTCAACTGCACTGTTGTCGCGCCAATAACAATTGTCCAAATCGGGAACGTTAACAATATTTGATCTTCTCGCTTCGGCATGATGCAGCAACTCCCAATTGACTACGAACCGGGAGTCGTTACCATACTGTCGCCACGACTGTATGGTTCTCTCCCGAGAACAAAGAAACAAAAGAACGCCAGCAATTTCCGTTGCTGGCGTTTCTATTTTCCACGATTCAGGTTTAACTGCAATGCGAGTGTGATCACACTTTCGTTTTTGCCGTTTTTGCGTTCAGTTTCCGGCGGTACGAATTCCGTGGCTTGGTCATCATTTCTCTCCAGCCTGAACGACGCTTCTTGAGTCTCGGTTCAACCCGTCCAGGCCGGTTAGCAACGCGATGGGTTGATACGGTAATCAGCATCGCGTCGTACAGTACGTCGCCAACATCCGTAACCATCATCGCGGGCGTGAAAGATTCAATGGCTTGCATGGCACCTTTGACGCTCAGTTGCCGTGGCATCAGTCCAGTTCTCTTCGCCGATTCTGTCATCGTGCCACGCAACAGGTTGTAGGCAAGCAAATGGGCGAAGATTTCTTTTCTCGCCATGTCAGGCGTCTTGGCGCGAAGAACGTCCAGATGCATACTTTGCTTGATTGATCTGATATCAAGCTCACAATTCCATCGTCTCCAATAGAGTTCGGAGATTTCGTTTTGTGGAATGGACGGATCAATAATTGTGGTAACGACGATGGCTTGCTCAGTTCCCCCCTCACGACTTTCGATATCTATTAGAAACTCCCGAACCTGAATCGTGTCGGGGAATGCTCGGAATTCTTCGTCGCTGATTCCTGGTGGGCGAGTTGGTTTCTGCCATTCGACAATATGATCGTTCTCGCCAAGCGAGATGCCTTCGCTGAAATCGATCTTGCGTGAAGCGTTGCTGATGGAAACCAATTGAATCCCGTGAGGAATCAATGCTGACAGCGTTCGATAGCTGGGGTAGTAACGATCGGCAACAAGGATGTCTCCATGATTCATTGTGTCGAGCATGCCACGAAGCAAAGCACCTTCCCCAGTTCCCTTTCCTTCGTATGGGCCACATTTGAAATCGACGACCGAACCAGTCGAAAGAGAGATCAAGGCAACTGCCCGCATAATTGGAAATCCAAGTCCGGGAGCGACAGTTTTAATTTGTGGAAAATCCAGTTGATTTTCAGGAGTATCGGGCATTGAAAGTGTGGTTCCGTCTGCAAGGAACACTTCATGTCCTCGCCAGTGCCACGAATCAGAAGCCTTATTGTGAACGTTTCTTCCGATTTCCTTTGCAAGTCGAGACAACACCGGCAATGGAAACCTTATACGGGCGTCGGAATAGCTTGCGGACGAGGCCGAGCAAGCTGGAAGACCGCTTGCCACACGGAACGCCAAGATTCGAGATACCGCCTCATTAAGCGACTTATCTTGACTAAGCGACTGGCTTAGCCATGCCCACAATGTGACGAGTGGGCAGAAGACTCGTTGACGGTATTTGTGTCCCTCGTCTTCGAGAACTCCCAAGACATGGTCGCGGGTTAAGATTCGACCGAATGGAAGTCCGCTATCGTTCGCAAAAGTATCTCGCACGACGTCAAAGTTTTTGCGTGGCATGGTTTCGCCCTTTTGGTTTGGGCGAATCGCGTTAGAATGTTGTTGCTTCACAGGCATTCTGGCGGTTCGCCGGACTGAACTGGGCCTCGATTGGATTGGCGTCTGATCGAGGTTTTTTCGTTTCGTCAGGATTGGCGTCCCGACACAGTTGTAAACGGATTTAATCCTTGTCGGATCATGGTTTATGCGTAAATTTATGGATATTTACTCAAGTCGATTACGACAAATCGCCTGTCATTCGACGGCCCGCAAAGCATGAGAAGTGAGATTGATTTGCATCTTGCTCCGCCATAGGATATGCAGCCGATCAACAGCCCGGTCATTGATCGAAACTGCCGACGCGAAAGGCACTGAAGAAACCAATAGACGTACCGCGATCCTTTAAGCATTATCTGCCTTCCGTAATGTGCTCTTGCGTGTGTGAAACCGGTCAAAGTTACGGCACGTTTGAGCAAGTAGTTTCGGGGCAATCTTGAGAACCAGTCATCAGCCCCGTGTTAATGACTGGTTTTTTCTTTTGCTGAACTCCAAAGACGAAAAAAGCCGACTCACCACGAATGGCGGTCGGCTCGTTTTCACGTTACCTAATTTATGAGACGAAAAAAGCCGTCCCACAGTTACCAGGCTGGAGAGACGGCTTATTCTCAAATCCCTTGCGGGAAAATTGACTCATCAATACTGTCGAATGTCCAACCTGGTGGGAGGATTGTATATTCGATCACGCTGTAGTCAATATCGATCTGTTTTGTTTCTTTGATGGGAAGGTATCTACGTAATGTTCATCGCCAGCAGGACGACCGAACGTGCAAGTGACAAAAATGACAGACAGGAAGTAAACGGCGTCGCTTCAATCGCCATGCGTAATTATGGCGAAGAAGAGCGTGTGATGCTCACCGCTATCGGAGATCGCGAATTCTGCGTCCATATAGACCCAGTGGAGATTGTTCGCGCGTTACTTCTGCTCTCACCAAAGGCAATCGCGACGGCAGTACCAGCGGCGGCTATCGCGCATTTCAATGACGAAAACCGCGTAACGACATTGGCAACGAGCGTCGACCCTAAAGCAGAGATTCTTGAAGCCGCGATCAACAGAATCCCGCCAATAGTGCAGAGTCTTGTTGTCGGCATGTTAGAAGCTGAGCGATCAAGACCTCCGTCACAGAAATCGCAAACGTAAAGCAACTTGCCACTCACTCATATCGTTTGCAACGAAGAAACACCAATAAAGAAGTAGTTTGTGCTCTATGACATCGTAGATAATGACAATCGCGATGCTATTTTTGATGCGTTCCGAAATTTCGAAGATAGCCGCCGCGTTTTTGATGCGGTGTGGATTGTGACCACAAGCAAAACTGCGGCGAAGATTGTCGAAGCGATCACTCCTCACTGCAAGAAAGAATCAGTCGTCACGGTTTCGGAAATTGACGACGGTGCCGACTTCGCCTGCGGCGGTGGTGACGGAACATTTGATTCATGGTTCTCACGACTGTCTCGCTTAGAGAAATAATCCTTCAGCGGCCACGGCGTTGCGCCGGAAATTAGCGTATCATCGACGAGTAGAAACCCGGCTCCGTCGATTTTGATGAGTGTTCCTGCTGGGGCGGTTGCGATCTTAATCTCACTCATGACATCAATCCTTTGATAAATCCGTAATCAAAAACCACAGATTATCACCGGATTCAATTTTGGAAACAATCCCTGTTTTTGCCTATAATTCATGGGTGAATTCCTTAACCTAGTGCCATTCGCCCGATGGGCTAGGCTATTCGAACTGATGGCCCCTTGGGCCGGAAGAGAATGTCGTCGTACAAACGTTATCATTCAATCACGGTTTCGCCGGTTCCGACTCCAGGCCGACGGAATTGACAGAGATCACCTCATAATGATGGGCTTCGCCGGATTTGGCTGTCTTGTCCACAAACTTCATTTCCAACAACGGCTTTTCGGGGGTGTCGTGGTAGCTCATGGATTGAAACAGCGGGCGACCGAATTTGCCGACAGGCTTTTCGGGCACCTGACCGATCTCTTTGCCATCGCGGCGGATGATGAAACATTTCAGACCACTTTCAAAATCTGCGGCAGCATCCCACGCAATTTCAATTGAACCGTCCGAGTTCGCTTTCTTCCTGACTTCGGTCGGCGCACGTGGAGGCGTCGTATCGCTGACCGAGCCAACACGGATGTATTCTTCCCACATCGCGGCGAATTTTGCATTCGGCAGCCAGACTGATTCATTTTCGAGACCTTTGTACTCGGCGGCCGGAACCGGTTTGTCTGGCGATAATGTCGATAACGGCGCTAACCAAGTCTGCTTCTTATCAATCGGCTTCAACACATTTGAAGTCGTACCCGCTTCTGGCAATCGTTGTTCCAGGCAGGCATCGAAAAATGGAATGGCGAGATAACGGCTATCGGCACATTCATGACTGCTGCGAGGATCGGCCGCGAACCCGATCGGCGCGCCCTGGGTACGATAGAGAAGAAACAGTCCCGTACCAGCGGTCCACGCTCCGACCATCTTCGGATCGTCCCGTTCCTTGATGCCGGGGTTACACATCGCCGGAATTCCGAACGCCGCCGCCGGGAATTGCGGTCGAGGAATTTCCTCCTTGGCCCACGCGTTGATCGCACCTCCAGAACGGAACCACAACGCCACAATCCGTTCGGGATACATCGTCTGCATCAGGCTGGCCCAGAACGCACCTCCCGAGTGTCCCCACAGACACCACGGCACAGCGCTCAATTCTGGATGTTGCGACTGAACGGCAAAGTCATCCAGCGATTTCAAAAATGTTTTGGCAGACCCATTACGAGGATCACACCAGAGTCGGCAATTCTGCTGCTCGGCCTGTTGATATGAAGGTCCGAGTAAAGCGCAATCCCATTTCTTTGCCAACGCCTGCCAGTGCAGATCGTAAGCGGCGGTCTCTCCACCCTTGCAGGCGCCGGTCCCACACCCGTGCTGATGAACAATGATCCCGCGAATCGTCTTCACATTATCCGGCAGCCACAGCGTAAAGGTCACGCCCATCTGAAGTTCGCCCGGCAATTCAGACGCGGGGTATTTCACTTCCAGATAATGGCCTGCAGCGGTCGCTTCGCCAGCCACGACCAGGACACACAAAGCAAGATAAAGCCATCGAAGACACGTTGGCATGGGCCGAGTCCTTCATTAAACCAGTCTGGGAATTCGAAATGACAGCCAGATGGTACGGCCGCGCGATGTTCCGATGCAAACCGCGACGGCTGGAGCGTTGATCGTGCCCCCCCCCAAAACCAACGCCGGAGCAAAGTCATGTCTCAAAAACCGAACTGATCATTTGAAGGCTCTCCTTCATCGGCTCTCGAAACTGATGCAATATTTTACGTCCAGACTCTCACTGTTTCATTTTTGAACCTATACTCTCTCGGTCAGGAAACACCACAGAAGGAATGCGATGGTGAATGAAAATAAAGAAATTTCCGATCAAGACCAAATCGGTTGGAGGTTCGAGAATACCTATTCGCGGTTGCCTGACAGCTTTTATTCTCCGGCACAGCCAGCCACGGCGAAATCACCTCAATTGGCGATCCTCAATCGTCAACTGGCAGACGATCTCGGTCTCAACCTGAAAAGCATTTCGCCAGAAGCTGCCGCGTCGCTTTTCGCGGGCCAGAATCTTCCGAAAGGCTCCCAACCAATTGCACAGGCCTATGCGGGGCATCAGTTTGGCGGCTTTACCATGCTCGGCGACGGTCGAGCGATCCTGCTGGGCGAGCACCGTTCCCCTGATGGCAACCTGTTTGATATTCAGTTGAAAGGGGCAGGGCGGACCCCGTTTTCACGTGGCGGTGATGGCTATGCGGCTCTCGGGCCGATGCTGCGTGAGTACATCATCAGCGAGGCGATGTTTGCACTTGGTATTCCGACCACGCGAAGTCTCGCGGTCGTCACTACGGGTGAAACTGTCTATCGGCAGACCCGGCTGCAAGGGGCGATTCTCACACGTGTGGCAGCCAGCCATATTCGGGTCGGGACGTTTGAGTATATCGCCGCCCGAGGTGACGAAACCAACCTTCGCGTGCTGGCGGACTATACAATCAATCGGCACTACCCGGAACTGGCCGACACACCGAATCGGTATTTGGAATTCTTTCGCGCAGTTCTGGATCGACAAGCGGCACTCATCGCACGCTGGCAACTTGTTGGTTTCATTCACGGCGTGATGAATACCGACAATATGGCCATTTCAGGTGAGACCATTGATTATGGTCCCTGTGCGTTCATGAACACCTACCGCGCGGACACTGTCTTCAGTTCGATCGACCACGCCGGGCGTTACGCTTATCGCAACCAACCCGCCATTGCGCAGTGGAACCTGGCCCGGTTCGGTGAAACCCTGATCCCGCTGATCGATCCTGAGCAGGAGAAAGCCATCGCTATTGCGACAGAGGTCCTCGGCGAATATCCCGCTCTGTTTCAAGAGTATTGGCTGGATGGAATGCGGGCCAAGCTGGGAATGCAAAGCGCCGAGGCGGATGACCTGGAATTAGTCCAGTCTTTGCAGGCTTGGATGGAGAAATCCAAGGCAGATTTTACAAACACGTTTCGTGACCTTTCTGCAGATGAACTTCCGGCGAAAGACCAATATGCCGGTCAGGACTTCCTGGAATGGTATACGAAATGGCAGCAACGCCTCAGTCGCGAGAGCCGATCAATCGCGCTGATCAAAGCAGGGATGAGACTCGTCAACCCAGCCGTCATCCCACGCAACCACCGTGTCGAGGAAGCACTCGCCGCGGCTGAGGATCACGGTGACCTTTCTGTACTTCACCGACTGCTGGAAGTATTAGCAACGCCAAACGAAGTCGATGTAAGTTCCAGAAAGTATCAAGAGCTTCCGTCCGACAATGGCAGTTACAGAACATTCTGTGGGACTTAGAATGGATCGGAAAACCGTAGGATGGGTCGAGTGTTCGAAGCCCACAAAAATGGGTCGTGACATTCGCCGTCCTCTGATTGGCCTCATGTTGCTTCTGGTATGTCACTCGGCATGTTCTGCCGATACTGATGCGCCTGCATCCATAAACGTTCAGCACAAGGCGTTGCTGCAAGAATACTGCCTGAAGTGCCACAATGCCGAGAAGCCAGAAGGGAAGTTCCGCGTCGATACTCTTCCTTTTCAGATTGCTGATAACGAATCAGCCGAGCGATGGCAGAAAGTACTTAATGCGCTGAACTCCGGTTCCATGCCACCAGCAGACGAAACGCAGCCAGCGAAAGGGGAAAAAACGGATTTACTCGATGATCTGATCAATGTCATGACGGTCGTCAGGCGAAACCTGCGTGATCAGCATGGCGTCATTACCATGCGGCGACTGAATCGCCGCGAGTATGGAAATTCGCTGCGAGAACTTCTCGGAGTTCAGATCGACGTCAGCGAACTTCCGGCCGACACCGGCAACGGAGGTTTCGATACCAGCGGGTCAAATCTGTTCATGTCGAGCGATCAGTTCGAGCAATATCATGCATTGGGTCTTGAAGCGCTGGCCGAAGCTTTCGAACGAGTGGCTCATGCCTCTTCCAACAACAAACAACGATTCGAAGCCGAAGATGTCGTTGATCGAGTCAAAAGCAATCTGGCGAATCGGATCGAACTGCGACGCAAGTACAATCTCTGGACCAAGGCCATCGATGCCGCAGCAGATCGGCCTCAGAATCAGGCGATCGCTACAGAGATTCGAAAGGGATTGACCAATCAGCCTCCTTGGAATTTCTACCACTCCTGGCAGAAACTGAAGGACGTCCCTTCGCCGACCGAGTTTGGTTTTGCCGATGGCGAACATGCTACGCACGAAGGGATTAGTGCCTGGAATCTGCTTCCGTATCAAGCCTATTTCCTTTCGCAACCCGAAGTGAAAAACGGTGCGTTTCTGACCATCCGAGACAATGGAGTCAATCCGCTTCAATACTTTGGAATCGGTGGCTGGCCATCAGGCGAATGTATTGTCCGAATTCGTATTGCAGCCACGAAGCAGGCAACTCCTGCACGTCGATTTGTCGAATTCGGTGTGCAATCGACTCACCTGAGTACTCACGAAGTCTCTGGGACGATGGAAGCACCTCAGGTCATCGAGATCCCATTCAATCTGACAAAAAGCCGTGGGGGTTCATTCTTTATCCGAGAGAAAGGGACGTTCGACAGCAACGAGCAGGGGCATCGTGTATTCGCAGAAGGAGAAAAGCAAAATGGGATTGGGCCGGAGTTCGCGTTATGGGTCGACTGGACCGAAGTCGAACGCAAAACGATTTCAGAACAGCAGATTCCTCCCAGCATTCGCGCACTCGGTATCCCACTCGGTGACGATGCCACGGCGATCTCCGACGGTGATTTGAGAGTTGCACTCGAACGATTCACCACGGAAGCTTGTCGAGGGAATCCGGTCTCACCCACCTTCCTCGACAAACTGGTTAACATCTACAACCAACGACGAATGAGTGGTTCCGGACACGGTTCCGCACTGAAGGAAACACTGGCTGTCGTGCTCGCTTCGCCTCGATTTCTTTACCTCGTCGAACAAGCGGGTGATCAGGAGAACCGCGAACTCAGCGGCCTTGAACTCGCCACGCGCCTTTCGTTCTTCCTTTGGGGCGCACCACCGGACAAACCATTACGTGACCTTGCCACGAGCGGAGAATTGTTGAAACCGGACGTGTTACTGGAACAGACGGATCGATTAATCGATGACCCGCGATCGGCTGGATTTGTCGTCCCCTTTACACACCAGTGGCTCGGCATGGACCGACTCGACTTTTTCCGGTTCAACAACGTGCG